>JBEKAQ010000153.1:0-8290 GCA_050015835.1 Bryobacteraceae bacterium
ACGCAGATGAAGTCTGTAGGCGAGGCGATGGCCATAGGCCGAACCTTCAAAGAAGCTCTTAGCAAGGGTATTCGAAGCCTCGAAACCGGCAAAAAATTCGGGTCCGAAACCCTCGACGCAAGCCTGATCCCGCAAAAGCTGATCACCCCGACGCCAGACCGCTTGAGTTATCTAAGATTCGCGCTGGCCTCGGGGTACACAGTGGAGCGAATCCACGAAATGACGCAGATCGACCCCTGGTTCCTCGAACAACTGCGCCAGACCGTGGAATTCGAACAATCCCTCGGCCCGGTGGGGCAGATTTCCGATCTGCCCGCTTCTCTTCTTAAAAAAGCTAAGCGTCTGGGAATCTCCGACGCCCAAATAGCTCAGTCCGCGAATCTAACCGAAATCGAAATCCGAAACTATCGTAAAGAATTAGGTGTTACCGCGGTGTTCAACCGAGTAGATACCTGTGCGGCCGAATTCGAAAGCTTCACCCCCTACCTCTACTCCACCTACGAAACCTCCTGCGAAGCCAACCCAGGCACTCGCAAAAAGGTGATGATCCTCGGCAGCGGACCCAACCGAATCGGCCAGGGCATCGAATTCGATTACTGCTGCTGCCACGCCTCCTTCGCGCTTCAGGAAGAGAACATCGAGTCGATCATGGTCAACTGCAATCCCGAAACCGTCTCGACCGACTACGACACCAGCGATCGTCTCTACTTCGAGCCCCTGACGCTCGAAAATGTCCTGAACCTAGTGGATACAGAGCGCCCGGACGGAGTAATTGTCCAGTTCGGAGGACAAACGCCGCTCACGCTCGCGCTCCCCCTCAAGCGCCTCGGAGTCCCCATCATCGGCACCGACCCCGAAAGCATCGATCTCGCGGAAGATCGCAAGCTCTTCGGCAAGGTGCTCGAAGACGTGCGCATCCCCGCGCCCGAAAACGGCACTGCCACAAGCGTTGACGAAGCGGTAGCCATCGCAAGGCGAATAGGCTATCCCGTTCTCTTGCGGCCCAGCTACGTACTCGGTGGCCGCGCCATGGTGATCGTGTACGACGAAGACAGCGTGCGCCGTTACATGCGCGAGGCAGTCACATTCTCCCAGGAGCGCCCCGTGCTCATCGATCGCTTTCTCGAAGACGCCGTCGAAGTGGATGTCGACGCGCTCTGTGATGGCCACGACGTACTGATCGCCGGCATCATGGAACACATCGAAGAAGCCGGCATCCACTCCGGAGACAGCTCCTGCGTCCTGCCGCCGATCTCGCTCACGGACGCCGACATCAGGACCATCGAAGACTACACCATCAAGCTGGCGCGCGCCTTGAATGTCATCGGTCTGATGAACGTCCAGTACGCTATCAAAGACGGCGTCGTCTATGTGCTCGAAGTGAATCCGCGCGCTTCGCGAACCGTCCCCTACGTCAGCAAGGCCACAGGGGTGCCGCTGCCCAAACTGGCCGTCCAGTTGATGCTGGGCAAGAAACTACGCGAAGTGACCGAGCACCGCGGATGTCTTCCCGTTCCCCTCAAGTTCGTGAAATCGCCGGTATTTCCCTTCAATAAATTCCCCGGTGTCGACCCCGCGCTCGGTCCCGAAATGCGCTCCACCGGCGAAGTCATGGGAGTCGGCGACAACTTCGGTGAGGCCTTCGCCAAAGCCCAGTTGAGCGCCGGAACCCCGCTGCCCGAAAAGGGAACCATCTTCATCAGTGTCAACGATAAATACAAACCCGAAGCCGTGCCCATCGCCCGCCGCTTCGCCGAACTGGGCTTCGATCTGGTCGCCACACGCGGCACCGCCGCCATGCTGCAGAGCGCCGGGCTCAAATGCCGAACCGTCTTCAAAGTCAATGAAGGCCGCCCCAACGCCGTCGATTTACTGAAAGCCGGCGCCATCCAGCTCATCGTCTACACCACTACCGGCGCCATTTCTTTCGAAGACGAAAAATCCATTCGCCGCAGCGCCGTCACCTGGCGGGTGCCCTGTATCACCACTCTGAGTGGCGCCCGCGCCGCCGTCGAAGCCGTCGCCTCGCGCCTGCGCGATCCCATTCGCGTCTGGAGCCTGCAGGAGATTCATCATAAAGAACTGGAGACCGCGTCATGACCTTGTGGGGCAGATTGTCAATCTGCGGCCGATTGGCAATCGGCCTCTCGCTTATGTCCTCAATTACCGCAACCGCGCAGCAAAGGCCCGCGCCCTCCTGGCGTCAGACGCTCGAAGACCGCCTGCCTTACTACGGACATCGCAACTGGATCGTAGTCGCCGATTCCGCCTATCCACTCCAATCCGGCATCGGCATCGAAACCATCCTCTCGAATGAGGACCAGCTCGAAACCGTCCAGCACGTCCTGAACGTACTTTCGAGGGCGAAACATGTCCGGCCCGTTGTCTACACCGACCAGGAACTGAGCTTCGTCCCCGAATCCGAGGCCTTTGGCATCTCCACCTATAGGCACCTGCTCACCGGCCTTTTCGCGCAGCAAAAAGTCGCCACACTTCCGCATGAAGAGATCATCCACAAGCTGGAAGACGCGGCGAAAAGCTTTCATGTCCTGATTATCAAGAGCAACATGACGCTCCCTTACACCTCGGTCTTTTTCGAACTCCGCGCCGCCTATTGGAGCGACGAAGCCGAGCAGCGCCTGCGGCAAGCCATGCCGCACTAGCGATGCGCGGGCATTCCGGGATTTTAGTGTGAGCGTTTCGGCGACTTCGTGGGGCACGGTGGGTCCCCTTTGGGAGGGCGTTCCCCCTCCCAAGCCCTCCTCCCGCTCGCCGCGTGGCAGGGTTGCATGCATGGCCTTTAAAGTTCTGTTCCACGCCAGCCGCTCGATGCCATTGCCGCGATTGGGGAATCAGAAGCGTACCCGGACGGAATCCCGAGCGAACGGCCGCCTCAGAAAACACCAGCGCAGCTACCGGGCGCCCGCGAAGACCATTTGATTTCTGGTTCACCCAGTGTGGAAGCCACGGTTCGCGATCTGGCGGTCAAGACGGACATGAGCCGCGCTCCCGGGCCAGATGAACAACCGGTGGGCGAGCATCAGCGTCGTGTGCCGCTGCTCGTCGAACACCTCCAGTGTCCTGCGCCACGCTGCCTGCTGGCTGCCATTGATCTCGCCCAGATACAGAACCCGCCGCTGCACTACCTTGCCCGATTGCAGGCGCCGGCTTTCATCCACGCTGTAATACCGGTGCTCCTTGCCATCCTTGAAACGTCTGTGGCAGCGCAGAAACATGCTCTATGGCAGCAGCATGCCAGAAATCCCCGCGCTTTCACAGAGGGTAGGTCTGCACTACAAGCCATTCTGAGAATGTTCTGTTGATTCAGAACTGCTTAATCCCGCCGGAAGCCGCAATCTAATCGAAATCCCCCTACAAGTGCGGTCGTCGGGTTAGCATGAGGCTGTTCAAGAAGGCGGCGGACGGCCGTTTCAATCAGCTCGCTGGGAGTCGCAAAATAGCCCGACTGCCCGGCCTCTTTAATTCGATTCTCCATTTCGCCGCTCAGTTCGATAGACACGGTCAGCCCTTTCCGTTATGATACCCGTCCGCTTCTTCGCCGCCAGTCTCTTCAACGCATCGACATTCCTCTGGTCGTCGCCCTCCTCATCCACCGGCGTTTCCAGGATAAACGGCTTCTCCCGCAGCGCCGGATGCGTCAGGAGGCCCCGAAAACCTGCTTCGCCAATCTTCCCCTGCCCGATGTTCTCATGGCGATCCAGATGGGATCCCAGCGCGCCCTTCGAGTCGTTGGCATGAATCACCCGCACCAGATCCATCCCCAGAATCCGCTCCGCCGATGCGACCGTTTTCTTCAGCCCGGCCGGATTCGCCACGTCGAAACCAGCGGCGAGTAAATGACACGTATCGAGGCAATACGCCACGGGGAGATCCGTCTCGCGGGCGGCCAGATCGCGAATGGTGCGAAGTTCCTCGAATCGCGAACCGATCTGGCATCCGCTGCCCACCGTGTTCTCGAGCAGCACCGTCAATCCCGGCGCTTTGAAGCCGTGGGCTGCTTCCGCCAGCCCGAGGACGAAAGCCGCCATGCCCTGTTCAATGGATTGCCCCTTGTAATTCCCCGGATGCAGAACGAGATACTCCGCGCCGATCGCCTGCGCGCGATCCAGTTCGCCCCGAAATGAGGCCACGGATCGTTCCCGCACTACCGGATCGAGCGTGGCCAGATTCACCAGATAGTTAACGTGAATCGCCAGCGGCCGCAGGTCGAAACGCTCCCGCGCCGCGCGGAAACGTTTCACGTCGGCAGGGTCCGGCGTCGAGGCGCGCCACATGCGCGGGCTTGACGAAAAAATCTGAAAGGTATTCGCGCCCAACTCCTGTGCCTTCAGAGCCGCATTCTCGAGCGACCCCGCGCGCGATGTGTGAATGCCGATGCGCAAGAACCGTTATGCCTTAATGCAGACCGCGGTCAGGAACCGTCCATCGGCGCTGGGGATTTCCCCCACAATCCGCAAGCCCGCATGCCCGGTGAGCAGCCACCGGAACGCGGGCTTAGAGAAGAGGTAACGGAAATTGAGGAGTATCCTTTCCCCGCGCGCCATGTGGATTTCATGTCCGGCGGCCAGCATGCGCAAATCGCGCGAAGCCTGGAAGCGGCGCGTCACCATGAACAAGCCATCCAGCCGGTCGTCCGGCTTTTCCATGAACTCCAGTTCGCCGTCATCGGCGATTACGCCCAGGGACGCCAACGGCGCGAAGACGAAACGTTTCTGCTCGTCCGTCGGGGTAATCGGACCCGCATGAAGATGCGCATCGACAATCAGCAGATCGCCCTTGTGAATACACTGCGCCACGTGCCGGATCTGGTCGAGTGGATCGAATCCGCCCAGCGTGTTCCCTACCATCAGAAACAATCGCGGAGCTTCACTGACATCCGCCGCCAGCACGAGATGCATCGGACTCGAAATGTCCGCCTTGATGCCGAGCGCCTCGGAGTCGTCGTCCTCCGCACCCGCGCACGCCATCTCGAGGAGGATCTGGCTCGCGTCCACCGGATGATACTTCAGCTCACGCCCCGCCGTGCGCAGCGCCTTCAACAGCCCGCGATCCTTCAGCCCGTCGCCCGCGCCGAAACTGATTACAGGAACTTTTGGGCCGAACGGCTTGGTGAGATCGGCCACCTTGTCAGCCAGACCCTCCCAGGTTCCGCGCAGCGATTCCTCCGAGCGTGCGGCCAGCGCCTGCCATGCTTTCACCGACGGCGGCGTCCAATAGAAGAACTTTTCGGGCAAATCGCGAGCCTCGATCGACTCGGCAAATTCGTCGGCGATCTCCGCTTCGGTGAGCAAAACCTCAATATTCATGCACCACCAGCTTACTCCTGGGGCCTGGAACCGGATAAAATCAATAGTACGCGTGGCTTCGGTCTCCCCGGTTTCGCTCGGAGCGCTGCTTACCCTCCTTGCCGTCCCGGCATTGGGGTTGGCGATCACCATCGAAGGCAAGGTGGTCGACGAAAACGGCGCCCCCGTGCAGGGAGTTCGTATCAGTGCGTCTCCCGCCGCAATCCCGCAACCGGGCGCGCAGAAGGCCACGGAAAGCGCCACGTCCGACGCCGCGGGCCTGTTTCGTCTCGATGTTCCGGCCGAGGGCGAATATCAGGTTCACGCCGAACACGAAGGCTTCTTCGTTTTTTCCAACGTGGCGGCGGATCTCAACGCCGATGCGCCGATCGAGATTCACATGAGCCGCCTCAAGGAGCTCGCCGAATCGGTGGATGTGAATTATTCTCCGCCCGTCATCGATCCCGAGCAGACCGCCGACACGAAGCACCTGCACAGTCCGGAGATTCTGAATATCCCGTATCCTTCCACGCAGGATTACCGGAGCGCGTTACCCCTCATGTCCGGAGCCGTGCAGGACAACGCCGGCGTGGTGCATTTCAACGGCGGCGCCGCCGGCGAAACCAATTACCGGCTCAACGGATTCGACGTGTCCGACCCCGCCACAGGCACCCTCACCACACGTCTCAACGTGGATACCGTGCAGACCATTGAATGGGAAGCGAGCCGTTTTTCCCCGGAAAAGGGCAAAGGTTCCGCCGGAACTCTCGATATCCGCACCGAAACCGGAGACGACCACTGGCGCTTCGGGGCCACCAATTTCCTGCCGGGCATCGGGGTGCAGGATGGCGTGTATATCAACCATTTGTCGCCTCGCCTGCGCGTCTCCGGCCCTCTCAAAAAAGGACGCGCCTGGTTCAGTAACGCATTCGATACTTACTACACCGTCGATACCATTTCCGGATTGCCCCGCGGCCAGAACCGGGAGAGCAGTCTCACCGCCAGCAATCTGACCCGCTTCCAGTGGAATATTCGCGATTGGCAGATCCTCACCGGCAGCTTTCTGGTGAATTACATCGATAACCGGAACCAGGGCCTCTCGTTTCTCAATCCCATCGAGACCACTACCAACGGGCGTCAGTCTCTGTTCCTCGGCACCATCAAGGATCAATTCATCTTCGGCGGCGGGCTTCTCGAAATCGGCTTCGCGAACACCGCTTCGTATCAACGTACCTCACCGCAGGGCGCCGCGCCGTACATCATCACTCCCTATGGAGCCAGCGGCAATTTCTTCCGCGACGAGGACACGCGCAGCGGCCGCCAGGAATGGCTGATCAACGGATTTGTCAAGCCGGTCCGCTGGTTTGGCTCGCATCAGATTGAAATCGGCGCCAACGTGGAGCGCAGCGATCTCGATCAGAGCATTCTCCGCCACGACCTCAGCGTGGTCCGGGTGGATGGCTCGGTGGTGCGGGACGTGCAGTTTCTCGGCAGCCCGCGCCAGTTCCGCACCAACGTCGAGATGTACAGTTATGCCGTAGATCGCTGGAGCCCGTCTCCCGATCTGACGTTCGAAGCGGGTCTGCGCACGCAGTGGGACGAATACACGGGCGGAGCGCCGCCGGCTCCCCGGCTGGCCGCGGCCTGGGCCCCCCAGTGGATGCGTGGGACCAAAGTTTCCGCCGGCTGGGGCATTTTCTACGACGCGGTAACCCTGGGTTTGCTCGCGCTCAGCCAGGAGCAGAGCAGTCTGAGCACTTTCTACGCGCCCAACGGTACCCAAGTGGGCGTTCCGGTGCTCAGCAGCTTCGTGCTCAATCCGAGCGATCTGAAGCTGCCGCGCTACGCGATTTCGAGTTTCACCGCGGAGCGCAAACTGCCGTGGAATTTCTCGGGCAGAATGAACCTCATCTCGCGCGAAGGCAGCCGCGGGTTCGCCTTTGAACAGGAAACCGTGGATCCCGCGACTAATTTATATGTGCTGGAGAATATCCAGCGGGTGCGCTACCGCGCCGCCGAGTTTGCGGTCCGGCGCACCTTTCTCGCCCGCTACCAGTGGTTTGCCAGCTACACGCGGTCCGAGGCACGCTCCAACGCCGTGGTTGCCTATTCCATCGAGAACCCGATTCTCTCGCCCCAGGCGGGTGGGCCGTTGAGCTGGGATGCGCCCAATCGCTTTCTGATGTGGGGCTGGGCGCCGGTCGAGAAGAAATGGTTTCCCCAACTGCTGCAGCCCGTGGTGGGCGACACCGATTTTCAGCTCATGACGGATTTTCGCACCGGCTTTCCCTTCAGCGTCACCAATGAGCAGGGTTATCTGGTGGGCCAGCCCAACGACTTGAGGTTTCCCGATTACCTGACGGTGAATGTGGCGCTCGAACGGCGCTTCCGCTTCCACGGTTATCTTTGGGCGGGGCGGGTAAGCCTGATTAACGCTCTGGGGCGGTCCAATCCTAATGTGGTGAACAGCGACTTCAATTCGCCGCAATACCTGTTGTACGGTGGAGGCCAGGCGCGCGCCGTGAATATGCGGCTGCGTTTTCTGGGCCGGAAGTAATTTTTGGAACGATTTGCATGCATTCCGTCAGCTGAGAGTCCCCTTCGGCCTGTGCCGGTCGAGAAACTCTGCAACCGTCCGCACGAGTTTGACAGCCTCCAACTCTGAGATCTCCAGATCGTTGTGCATAACGTTATTCCTCTTTTCCCAGAGTCCCTCGTAAGCTGCCTTTTGACTCGGAGGGAACTGAGCTATAAGATCGGGCATCTTCTTCCCGGTCCCGCGATTGCCAGCCAGGGCGCGCACCCTAACCTCAAACTCACGCCACGCGATGATAGCGCCGAGTGTGGGGTCACTGTCCGTGCAATGGGGTTGTCGCGGTGAGTGAGACAAACAGTTAAGAGACTGTTTACCGTTCGATGATAAATGATTCCGTTCGAAGCGGCAATAGGTTTAAGCTGATGATGCCGGTGAAGCGGAGACGGGC
>JBEKAQ010000154.1:0-8155 GCA_050015835.1 Bryobacteraceae bacterium
GCATTACCATCGAGCGGGCCGCCAAAATCCTCGATGCACTCAGCGCGCGGCTGCATACCAAGGTAGCGATCGAGCCACAGCGATCCCGGGCTATCGCGTGAGCAACTGGGGCAGGGCTACTGCCCCACGGACAGCATGGCGGGAGCGCTGGCCACTCCGTTGACGGTGATGACCACCGGATAGTCCCCGGGCGCAAGCTGGGGCACCTGGAGATTGGCTTGGGCGAGGCCCGCGAAATAGGGCGTCAGTCCCAGAAACTGGATAGGGGCGTTGGCGCCGCCGATGGTCGCAGTCGCGGAGAACGTGGCCCACGCCAGTGGAGCCAGCGGAGCCCCGGCGCCATCGAGCGGCGTGTTGGTCAGGCTGCCGATTCCGGTCAGATACGCAACGATCACGGAACCCGCGAGAGCCGGATGGCCGGTCGTGAGGAGCGCACCGGCAGCGTCGGTGGCCACGGCCAGGTTTCCGTCCCATTGGAAGATGCCAGGCGCTGCGGCGTCGATGGTCAACGGGTATTCGACGCTCATTCCCAGCGGCGAGCGAACCAATAGCGTGGCGCTGCCGGCCTGCGCCTCGAATGGCACCTGGAAGTTGATCTGGCCGGAATCCGCGTAGAGCATCGGGCTGTAGAAGCCGTTAATGGAAGCGCTCACGCCGCCCAGGTCGCCGAGCAGGGGCAGGCTCGCGGCCGCGGCTGGCTGCGATGCGAATCCGGTACCGAAGATGGTAGCCAGACTGCCGGGCGAGACAGCGTCCGTGTAGCTAGCGGCGTTAGTGACCGCGCCGATGACGGGCGTTGTCTGGCAACACGCAGTGAGCAGGACGGGCGAGTCCGTAACCGTGATTGTCGTTCCCTGCACGGCCGTGGCGCCTCCGAAGATGTCGCGCACCGTGCGCGCCTGGATCGCGGCGGGGATGGTGAACTGCACGGTCTGGGAAGGATTCCAGACGATCATGGCAGGGTCGCCGGTGGCCAGCGTGAGCCAAATCTGCCACGTGCCGGACTGGTCGATAATGGCCTGCGTCAGCGATGCGCCCAACAGCCAGTCGAACAGGTAACGATACGCGCGCCCCGCCTCAGTGAGCGCGCGCGGATCGGCCTGCTCGGTTCCCACGCAGAAGGAAGTGGCTCTGCCCCAGGTGTACCAGTCGTAGCGTCCCGATCCGTAAGCCAGATCGGTGAGATATTTCCGCACCATGTAAGCGGCGGCTTGGTCCGGCGGCGTTGTGGTGTCGCCGGATGCGCCTTCGGTGTCCCACAGGGGCATAGCGCCCAGCCCGTACTTATTCATCACCAGGCGGACATTGGCGATCAGCGGGCCGGTCGTTTCCGGAGGCGTGGTGTAGAAGTGATGGCCGATGACGTCCACATACTGCCCTGCGCCGGCGGCAAGCAATGTATCGAGGTAACCGGCCGAATAAGCGGCGGGCGAACTGACTGTGTTTTGCGGGTCCACGGCTTTCAGAATCTGGTAGGCGTTCTGAGTCAGTTGCGCCAGTTGCGCGACTGTGCCTGTAAAGTAAGTGTTGTCATTCGGCTCGTTCCAGATTTCGTAGATGCGGATGCGGCCCTTATAGCGTTGGGCGACGGCGGTGACATAGTCGTTCCAGTCCTGAATGTTCGTGGGCGGCGCCGGCGCGCCCGCACCGACATAGTTCACGTCATCGGGATTGGACGAAGCCCAGGCGGGAGTCTGGCCCAGCGTCAGGATGATGTCCGGTATGCCGTTGGCCTGCGCGGCCGCCACCCACGTATCCAGGGGCGCGAAGTTCCAGACGCCGCGGAGCGGTTCGAGGGCCGTCCAGGTGGTGCCGGAATCCCAGAGGCGCAGGGTTCCGAAACGCGCGGCCGGCCACGGGACGCCGCCGGAGACCTGCTGTCCGTTCGCGTCCGTGAATGAAGCATCATCCACGGAAAATGTTCCGGGCGCGGTGGCTTGAATCATCAGCAGCACGGAACCGGTATCGTTGATTTGGCCCGCGGCGGAGAACTGTTGCCAATCGGCGCTGAGTTGCGCGGGCGTGCTGGCGTAGTAATTGTAAGGCGTGTTCTGGTTTTGCAGGATGACGTTGACCGTCATCCCCGGCTGGCCGCGCAGCCAGACGGTGAACGTGTAGGTCGCGCCTGGAATCACCGTGATTGGCTCGACCAACTGCACCGCGCCGCTGGTGACGGCCTGCACGGCGACCATCTGCGCCGCGGTTCCGCCGTGCGGGTTGGTGGTGTCCTCGGAGTAGGCGACGGTGACATCCGCCCACGACGAGTTGTCGTTCCAGCCGATCGCGACGTTGCCGGAAATCGGATTGTTCTGCCCGACGGAAACGAAAGGCGGCTCGAAGCCGGGATTCGAGAGAATGCTTTGAAGAAAGTTCCCGACATGGATGCCGAAGAAAGAAGGCGGGATGGGACCAAGGTTCGGCGTGGGCGGCGCGGCTCCGGCGGTGTACGAAACGCTGGCGTCGTCGATCCAGACAGTGCCGGGCGCGCTGAGGGCGATCATAAAATATGTGCCCGTCGTGACGACGATGTAGCCGTGAATGGTGATCTGCTGCCAGTCTGCGGTGAGCGCGGCGTAGGTATCCAGGTAGGATTCGTAGGGCGCGGAGCCGTCTTGAATGCGGAAAATGACCTGCGTTCCGGGATCGCCGCGCACCCAAACCGAGGCCGTGTAGAGAGACCCCGCCACCACGGGCATGCCTTGCAGGAATTGCGCCTCGCCGCTGCCGATGGATGCGACGGCCATCTTCTGGCAGGATGCGCCACTATGCGGGTTATTGAACTCCTGCGAGTACTGAACGGTGGAACCGGACCACGCGGAGTTGTCCGACCAGCCGTTGGCGATGTTCCCGGTTATGGTGCCGTTGTTGCCGGAGACGGCGACGTAAGGGCTTTCGAAGCCGTGATTGACGAGAGGTACGTTTACGGGAGTGGTGGCCGGCGCCGCGGCGGGCGCGGCGAAGAGGGCGGCTGCCGATATCCGGAAGAGCAAAGGGGAGATATCGATCATCTACTCCATTATGTCGTCGTTACGCTAAGCTCAGGGAATGAGGCATCCGAAAAAAACCGCCTTGCTGCTCGCCGCGATACTTGCCGCAGCTTCGGCGTGCAGCACCAAGAAACCGGCGCAAAGCGCGGACATCGATCTGGCTGGAATGGACAAGTCTGTGGCGCCTGGCGACGATTTCAACGCGTACGCCAACGGCGGATGGATCAAATCGACGCCGATCCCCGCCGACAAGGCCGGTTACGGCATCGACACCATCCTGACCGACGAAACCCGGAAACGCACGTTGTCCCTGATCCAGGATGCGGCGAAAGCCGGCGCCTCGGCCGGCGCGGATGCCGGCAAGGTGGGCGATTTCTACGCCACCTTCATGGACGAAGCGGCCATCGAATCCAAAGGAATCGCGCCGCTCAAACCGCAACTGGACGCCTTCGCGGCCATCGCGGACGTTCATGCGCTGGCGCGCGTCATCGGCGGACAACTGCGCGCGGATGTGGACGCGCTGAACAGCACCAATTTCGAGACCGGGAATCTGTTTGGAATCTGGATCACGCAGGGCCTCGAAGATCCATCGCACACGTACCCCTATCTGCTGCAAGGCGGTCTGGGGATGCCCGACCGCGAATACTATCTTTCGCAGTCGCCGCAAATGGCACAGTTGCGGAAGCAATACCTGGAGCACATCGAGCGCATGTTCCGGCTCGCGGGCTTCAGCGATGCGGCCCTCCGCGCCACGCGAGTATTCGCTCTGGAGACTGCCATGGCAGGGGTGCACGCCACGCGCGTCGAATCGGAGGACGTGCACTCCGCGGTCGCATGGAAACGGACGGACCTGCCGTTGAAAGCGCCCGGGCTCGATTGGCCGGCGCTGCTGGAAGCCGCCGGATTGAGCGAGCCCCCGGTGATCATCGTGTGGCACCCCAAAGCGGTCACGGGCCTCGCCGCGCTGGTTTCCAAGCAGCCGCTCGATCGGTGGAAGGACTGGCTCGCGCTGCACGCCGTTGAAAGCGCCGCGGCATTTCTTCCCAAAGCGTTCGGCGACGAGCGCTTCAGCTTTTACGGCAAGGCGCTCAGCGGAATCCCGCAAATCCGTCCGCGGTGGCAACGGGGAATCGATTTGACCAACTTCGCGCTGGGGGACGCGGTCGGCAGGATGTATGTGGAGCGCTATTTCCCCGCGGAAACCAAGGCGAAGGCGGAAGCCATGGCCCGCGATCTGGTGAAGGCGTTTGCCAAGCGCATCGACTCGCTCGCCTGGATGTCGCCCGAAACCAAGGTCAAGGCGAAAGCAAAGCTGGATACGTTGAAGGTGGGCGTGGGCTATCCCGACCGTTGGCGCGATTACTCCGGTCTTGAAATCGTCAAAGGAGACGCCCTCGGCAACGCGCGGCGCGCCGAATTATTCGAATATCGGCACCAACTGGGCAAGCTGCACCAGGCGATCGACCGGGGCGAGTGGTGGATGACTCCCCAAACCGTGAACGCGGTCAATCTTCCCTTGCAGAACGCATTGAATTTCCCGGCGGCGATTCTGCAGCCTCCCTACTTTGACGGTAATGCCGATGCGGCCCACAATTACGGAGCGATGGGCGCGACTATCGGCCATGAGATCAGCCACAGCTTCGACGATCAAGGCAGCCAGTTCGATGCCCAAGGGCGCATGGCCAACTGGTGGACCAAGGCGGATTTCGACCATTTCCGGGCAGCCGGCCAGGCGCTCGCCGCGCAATTCGATACCTACCGGCCGTTTCCCGATCTGGCGGTGAATGGACAGCAGACGCTCAGCGAAAATATCGCCGACCTGGCGGGGCTGATGGTTGCCTACGATGCTTACGTGCTGTCTCTCAATGGCAAACCGGACGCGGTCAAAGATGGATTCACCGGCGACCAGCGTTTCTTCATCAGCTTCGCTCAGAGCTGGAGATCGAAGGTGCGCGATGCGGCGCTTCGCCGCGGGATCGTCACCGATGGGCATGCTCCGGAGCAGTACCGCGCCCAGACGGTCCGAAATCTGGACGCGTGGTATGCGGCATTCTCGGTGCAACCATCGCAGAAACTGTTTCTGGCGCCGGGCAGCCGGGTGCGCGTATGGTAAGGCGGCAATTGGAGGGCGGGCAATCCTGCCCGCAGCCGGCTTTTAGCCGGCTTGTGCTTGCCGCGGTGCTCACGCTGATCGGGCGCGCTCAAACGAACCAGCCCCCACCCGGCACCGGGATCGTCCTGCGTTCGACCACCCAGGAAGTGCTGCTGGATTTCATCGCCCGCGACAAGCACCATCGATTGGTTACGAATCTGCGCCCCAATGAAGTTGAAATCCTGGAGGACGGCGTTCGTCAAAATGTGCGCAGTTTCCAGTACCGCGGCGGACAGGACCAGCCTGCGGAAACAAGTCCGGCGACGCCAGCCGCCGGCGCCGCGTCGACCTACAGCCCGCTGCGCGATATCAACGTGGTGTCGCTGGTTTTCGAAGGGATGAGCGCGCAAAGCCGAAGGCGGGCAACGCTCGCCGCAAAGGCTTTTCTGGGCAGCGAACTGCGCCCAAACACCTACATCGGAGTGTTCACCCTGAACCACCGGCTGGCGCTTCTGCAACAGTACACGCACGACCTCAACCTGCTCAACCAGGCCGTGGATCGCGAGGCGGGCGCGGCTTCCCAGGCGTTCATGAAGGACATGCAGACCCAGGTGGGAATCCTCAACAGCCTGGCATCCGGCGGCGGCTTCAACGCCATGCAGCCAGGCTCCGCCGACGAGAAAGGAGCCGTCAGCACATCGTCCCATTCCGACGCGGCGGCTGCGGAGCTTCAACGCAAGATGGCATCCCTCACCCTCGCGATCCTCTCCAGCCAGGTTGGCAATCTATCCATCGATGGCTTGCACCAGTTGATTCGCGGGCAGGCGCACCTTCCGGGACGCAAGACCGTCGTCTACTTCTCCGAAGGACTGATTCTGCCGCCCGAGCAGCCGGAGCGCTTTCGCACCTTGATCAGCGACGCGAATCGCGCCAACATCGCCTTTTACACCGTGGATGCCAGCGGGCTGGATACGGTATCCCGGATCAGCGAGGCACGCACGATCCATGAGGCGCTCGCCAGCGAGGAGGAGGGCGGGCCCGGCGGGGCCGATCTCCCTACAAACTACCAGGAGAACCTGCACTCGCTCGCCGAGGGTACCGGCGGCTTTGCCATTGAGAACTCCAACGACATGCGGTTGCCTCTGCACCGCGTGATGGAAGAGGTTCGGTCGCATTACGAGTTGGCGTACGCGCCGGCGTCCACGAACTACGACGGTCACTTCCGGACGATTGAAGTCCGAACCACAAGGCCGGGACTCGGGATACAAAGCAGGAAGGGCTACTTCGCGCTACCGATGCTAAATGGTGAACCGGTTGCGCCGTTCGAACTCGCCGCGCTGGCGGCGCTGAATAGCGACCCTGCTCCGCATGCCTTCGAGTTTCATGCGGGGGCGCTGCGCTTTCGCAGTGCCCGCGAAGAAACGGAGTGCCTGGCCGTGTTCTCGGTTCCCAGCCGCGTCCTCTCTTTCACGGACGACCCCAAGAACAAGCTCTTTCGCATGCATGTGTCGTTTGTGGCCTTCGTCAAGGATGAGCAGGATCAGATCGTGCGCAAGATTTCGCGCGACCTGCAGTTTCAGGCCCCTAGCGGCAAACGCCCCGAATTCGAACGCGGCCAAACGGCTGTTACGCTCCCCTTCACTCTCCCCGCGGGCCGGTACCGCATGGAGGCAGTGGCGATCGAACCGGAGGGGCAGACCGCGAGTACCCGCAAGATTGCGTTGTTTGTGCCTTCTGCGGGGCAGATCGGGCTGAGCGATCTGGTGTTCGTACGCAGCGTCCAACCCGATACCGGCGGCTACGATGCGCTGGACCCGCTCGACTTTCAGGGTGGCCAAGTTACCCCCGAGCTGAACGCGGCGATTCCGAAATCGGCTACAGCCTCGGAAGGCGTCTATTTCGTCATCTACCCAAGTCCCGCCATCGGCGCGAAGCCGGACGTGCGGATATCGGTTTCACATAATGGGATGCTGGTCGTTACCGCGGCGCAGCAAAGCCTGCCCGCAGCCGGGCCGGACGGCTCCATCAGGGTGTTGAGTCAGATTGGCCTCGGCGGCCTCGATAGCGGCACCTACGAGATCAAGGTGACTGCAGCGCAGGGCGGTGCCGCGGCCAGCAGCAGCGCGGTGATCGCCATCATGTAGGGCGGGACTCCAGTCCTGCGCGGGTTCTCCAGAACCCGCTGCTATTTTGTAATCCCCACCTGCGTCAGCAGCCACGCATATTCGAACGCCTGGTCCTTCATCCGGTCGTAGCGGCCGGAAGCGCCGCCATGGCCCGCGGGCTCCATCTTGATCTTCAGCAGCAGCGGCGTGTCGTTGGTCTTCAGCGTCCGCAATCGGGCCACATATTTCGCCGGCTCCCAATACATCACCTGGCTGTCGTTGAAACTCGTCGTGACCAAAATCGCCGGATAGGCGCGCTTCTCGAGGTTGTCGTAAGGGCTGTACGTCTTCATGTAATCGTACGCCTCTTTCTCGTTCGGGTTGCCCCATTCCAAATACTCGCCGACAGTCAGCGGCAGCGACGCGTCCAGCATGGTATTCATCACATCCACAAAGGGCACAGCGGCGTGTACCGCGTGGAACAGGTCCGGACGCATGTTGACCACCGCGCCCATCAGCAATCCGCCGGCGCTGCCGCCCTCGATCACCAGCCGCTCTTTCGAGGTCCACTTCTCCGCGATCAGATACTCGGCGCAGTCGATGAAATCCCAGAACGTGTTCTTCTTCTTCATCAGCATGCCGTCCTCGCGCCACTTCTCGCCCATCTCGTTGCCGCCGCGAATGTGGGCGATGGCGTAGGCCATCCCGCGGTCGAGCAGGCTCAGGCGATTGCTGGAAAAGGTCGCGGGCGTGCCGAACCCGTAGGAGCCGTAGCCGTAGAGAAACAGCGGCGCGCGGCCGTCGCGCACGAAGCCCTTGCGGTAGACGATCGAAACCGGCACCTTCACGCCGTCGCGCGCGGTGGCCCACAAGCGCTCGCAAGCGTATTGCGCGGGATCGTAACCGCCCAGCACCTCCTGGCGCTTCAGCAGCGCGGACTGGCCGCTGTGGACGTCGTAATCGAAGACGCT
>JBEKAQ010000155.1:0-8153 GCA_050015835.1 Bryobacteraceae bacterium
TCCCGTCACATCCGCAGCGGGCCGAGCAGAACCGTTCATCGTCACCATGCTGATTCTCTTTCCCGCCCTGCTCACTAATTGCGGTCACACAAGATGTCTCAGTCATGTTGGCACAGAGGGCACGCGTCGAACAACTGCTCGCTGAGTTGAGTGAAAAGAATGCGGCGCCGGCCTGGTTCCAGACGGCGCATGCAGACTCTCCCCTGCGCACCGTAGCGTACTTCAGCATGGAATTCATGTTGAGCGAAGGCCTGCCTATCTACTCCGGTGGTCTTGGGAATGTCGCAGGCGATCAGTTGAAAGCTGCAAGCGACCTCGGCGTCCCCGTGGTTGGGGTCGGGCTTCTTTACCAGCAGGGATATTTTCGGCAGGAGCTCGATACCCGCGGCGACCAGCAGGTTCTGTATCCGGTGAATGAGCCGGCGCAGCTTCCCATCCGGAGGGTGCGGACACCCGATGGCGAGTTACTCAGAATGGCATTGACATTACCTGGGGGAAAGGTTTGGCTTCGCACCTGGGAGGTGCAGGTAGGACGAACCCGGCTCTATTTGCTGGATACCAACGATCCGGCCAATCCGCCGAATATCAGAGCCGTGACCAGTGAATTGTATGGCGGCGGGCCCGAGCTGCGACTGCAGCAGGAAATGCTGCTGGGGATTGCCGGATGGCGCTTCCTTCGCGCGCTCGGCATCCGTGTCGATGTCTGCCATCTGAACGAAGGTCACGCCGCGTTCGCTGTGCTCGAAAGGGCGCGCGAGTATATGGAAGAAAGGCGCTGCCCTTTCCATGAAGCGCTCGCCGTCACACGCGCCGGAAACGTCTTTACCACGCATACCGCGGTCGAGGCCGGATTTGACCGGTTCTCCCCGGAACTGATACGGCAGTATCTTTCGAGCTACGCGCAGGACCATCTGGACATATCCGTAAACGATCTGTTGGCGTTCGGCCGGAACAATTCCGACGATCCTTCCGAACCCTTCAATATGGCGTACCTTGCCATCCGCGGCAGCGGTTCGGTGAATGGCGTAAGCCGGCTTCACGGCCAGGTCAGCCGGCGCCTCTTTCAACCGCTGTTCCCGCGTTTCCCCGAAAATGAGGTGCCAGTCGGCCATGTGACCAATGGCATTCATGTCCCGACATGGGATGGCGCGGAGGCGGACGGCTTATGGACCAGGCTCTGCGGAAAAGGGCCCTGGCTGGGAGATCTGGACGGCATCGAAGGGCGCGCGCGGTCCGCGGACGATCAAAGTATCTGGCAGATGCGATGTGCTCAACGTGCCGCTTTGGTCGAATACGCCCGTCAGAGGCTGCAGCGGCAGGAAGCCGGCTACGGAGCATCGCTGGTGCAACTTCAGCAGGCGCAGGCGGTGCTGAATCCGCAGACACTGACTTTGGGACTTGCCCGGCGTTTCGCCACTTACAAGCGGCCGGCGCTCCTGCCATACGATCGCGAACGGCTGGCCCGCATTCTGACCAACCCGCAGCGGCCGGTTCAACTGGTTCTGGCGGGCAAGGCCCACCCGAGGGACCTCGCGGGACAGGCACTCATTCGCGAATGGACGAGCTTCGCACGGCGGCCGGATATTCGTCCGCACGTGGTTTTTCTAAGCGATTACGACATGACTCTCGGACAGCAACTGGTCCAGGGTGTAGACGTCTGGATTAATACGCCGAAGCGTCCCTGGGAAGCCAGCGGCACGAGCGGGATGAAGGTGCTGGTGAACGGTGGCCTAAATTTGTCCGTGTTGGACGGATGGTGGGCCGAAGCCTACTCGCCCAATGTGGGATGGGCAATTGGCGATGGACAGGAACATGGCGACGATCCCGAATGGGATCGCGCGGACGCGGAAGCGGTCTACGCCGCTCTTGAGAACGAGATTATTCCGGATTTTTACAAGCGGGACGAGCACGGGATTCCGCGGTCGTGGGTGGCGAAGATTCGCGAAAGCATGGCGACGCTTACGCCGGCCTATTCCGCGAACCGGACAGTCCGCCAATACGCCGGGGAACAATACATCCCGGCGGCTACCGCATACGCACGGCGTGCATGCGGCAACCCGGAGATTACGGCCTCCTTTCTGGCCTGGCAAGAGGATATCGCTCGCAACTGGAACGGTGTTCATTTCGGCGGAATGGCCGTCACCGAAGATAGCGGGGACTTCGTCTTTGAAGCCGAGGTTCAACTGGGCGCTCTCGATCCCCGTTCGGTACAGGTCGAACTATACGCGGCGCCACAGGATGGGCAGCCGGCTTTCATAAAGGAGATGCATCCGATCGAGGGCCGCGCAAGCGAGTCCGGAGCATATTTGTACGGGACGCGAGCTCTGGCGGCTCGCCCCGCAAGTGATTTCACGCCGCGCGTTCTGCCGTTTCATCCGATGGCGCTGCCCACGGAAATTCGGCGGATCGTCTGGCAAAGATGAACCCGCGGCCGTCTCGACCGCCGACATAAGGAGCTGAATAATGCCACTTGTTTTAGACGCAGTAAAGCCCGCAAACATCTCGCTGAGCGCTTATGGCCAGGCGAGGTCCACCATTGAGGGATCGCCCCTGAGCGCCGACCAACTGCGCAAAACCGATGCGTACTGGCGAGCGTGCAAGTATCTGGCACTCGGGATGATCTATCTCCAGGAGAACCCGCTGCTCAAAGAACCGCTTAAGCCGGAGCACATCAAGAACCGGCTGCTCGGACATTGGGGAACGAGCCCCGGTCTGGCGTTCATTTACATCCACCTGAATCGTCTAATCGGAAAATTCAACCTGGACATGATTTTCATGGCGGGGCCAGGACACGGAGCGCCTGGAGTTCTCGGTCCCGGCTATCTCGAAGGGACATACTCCGAGATCTATCCGGAAAAGAGCGAGGACGAACGCGGACTCCGCGAGTTCTTCAGGCAGTTCTCGTTTCCGGGCGGCGTAGGCAGCCACTGTACTCCGGAAACACCCGGTTCGATTCACGAGGGCGGTGAATTGGGGTACGTCCTCTCTCACGCTTGTGGAGCTGCCTTCGACAACCCCGACCTGATCGTTGCGGCCGTGGTCGGCGACGGCGAATCCGAGACCGGGCCGCTGGCGACTTCATGGCACATCAGCAAGTTCCTGAATCCCATTCGTGACGGGGCGGTTCTTCCGATCCTGCACCTCAACGGGTACAAGATCAACAATCCGACCCTTCTCGCGCGTGTCGGCCACGAAGAATTGCAAAGCCTTTTCCGGGGTTACGGCTGGGAGCCCTGCTTTGTGGAGGGATCGGATCCCGACACCATGCACCAGGCTATGGCTGCCACGGTTGAACATTGCGTGCGGCGAACCCGGGAAATTCAGGGGGAATGCAGAAAGACCGGCGTGGCGCACCGGCCCCATTGGCCCATGATCGTGCTGCGTTCTCCAAAGGGATGGGGCGCACCCAAAGAAGTGGGTGGTCACAGGCTGGAGGGCTCTTGGCGCGCCCACCAGGTTCCACTGCCCGATGTCAAAAAGAACCCCGAGCAGTTACGTATCCTCGAAAAATGGATGCAGGAGCTGCGGCCGGAGGAGTTGTTCGACACCAACGGCAGCCTGGTTCCACAACTCAAAGGACTGGCGCCACAGGGGACGCGGCGCATGAGCGCTAATCCGCATACAAACGGGGGCGCTCTTCGAAAGGCTCTGCGCTTGCCGGATTTCCGCGATTACGCCGTCAAGGTGGATCGGCCTGGAGCGATCGAGGTCGAGAACGTTCCACCTCTCGGCAACTTCCTGCGCGACGTGATGAAGGTGAACATGGATAACTTCCGCCTGTTCGGGCCTGACGAAACCACTTCGAACAAGCTGCCGGCAGTCTATGAGGCCGCGAAGAAATTCTGGATTGAGGAGTACTTTCCGGAAGACGCCGACGGCGGCGAGCTTGCGACCGATGGACGCGTGATCGAGATGCTCAGCGAACACACGATGGAGGGCATGCTCGAAGGCTATCTGCTCACCGGGCGAAATGGCCTCTTCTCAACGTATGAGGCGTTTGTCCACGTCATCGACTCCATGTTCAATCAACACGCCAAGTGGCTGTCTATCTGTAACCATCTTTCATGGCGCCGGAAGATCGCCTCTCTGAACCTCTTGATCACCTCTACGGTTTGGCGGCAGGACCATAACGGATTCACGCATCAGGATCCGGGCTTCCTCGACGTCGTTCTGAACAAGAGCGCGGCCGTGACCCGCATTTATCTTCCGCCCGATGCGAACTGCCTGCTCTCGGTGGCCGACCACTGCCTCAGAAGCGAAAACTATATCAACGTTATCGTGTCCGACAAGCAACTCCATCTTCAGTATCTGGATATGGATGCCGCGGTCACGCATTGCACCAAGGGCATCGGCATTTGGGAATGGGCGAGCAACGATAAGGGTGCTGAGCCAGATCTCGTTATGGCTTGCGCCGGGGACATACCGACGCAGGAGGCGCTGGCCGCAACTGTTCTTCTGCGAGAGGAGTTCCCCGATCTGAGAATCCGATTCATTAACGTCATAGACCTGTTCAAGCTTCAGCCGGCGACCGAACACCCTCACGGCCTCACCGACCGCGACTTTGATTCCCTGTTCACCACCGGCAAGCCAAGCATCTTCAATTTCCACGGCTATCCCTGGCTCATCCACCGCTTGACCTACGGGCGAACGAACAAAACCGTTCATGTTCGCGGGTACAAGGAAAAAGGCAATATCAACACGCCCATGGAACTGGCGATCAACAACGAAATCGATCGCTTCAGCATCGCGATCGATGCCATCGACCGGGTCCCCAAACTGCAAGGAATTGGAGGGCACGCGAAGGAGAAATTCCGCAACCATCAGATCGCTTGCCGGGCATACGCATACCAGCACGGAATCGACATGCCGGAGATCACCGGATGGAGATGGCCGCAGACTCCCGTGTGCGAGCCGAAATCGGCCTGAAAGGATTTTCCAATGGGCACAGCAACTCTTTTCCCGGCGCCTCCGGTTGCGCAAAATCTCGATCTGACCAGCATCAACACCATTCGCACGCTTTCGATAGACGGCGTGCAGGCGGCCAACTCGGGGCATCCCGGAACACCGATGGCCCTGGCGCCGGTGGCGTATTGCCTCTGGCAGCAGTTCCTTCGATTCGATCCTCAGGATCCGGTGTGGCCGAACCGCGACCGCTTCGTACTGTCGATCGGTCACGCATCCATGCTGCTCTATTCGCTCCTCCATTTGACCGGAGTCCGTGCGGTGAGCAAGGACTATGAGACCCTCGGTGAGCCGGCGGTGCCGCTGGACGCCCTCAAAACGTTCCGGCAGCTTAACAGCCGCTGTCCCGGTCACCCGGAGTACCGCTGGACATCCGGGGTCGAGACCACCACAGGGCCGCTCGGCCAGGGAGTGGCTACCAGCGTCGGCATGGCAATAGCCCGGCAGTGGCTGGCTTCACGGTACAACCGTCCGGGATTCGAAAACCTGTTCGATTTCAACGTCTATGCCTTGTGCGGCGACGGCTGCATGATGGAGGGCATTTCCGGCGAGGCCGCTTCTCTGGCGGGACATCTTCGACTATCGAATCTTTGCTGGATCTACGACAACAACCACATTACGATCGAAGGCAACACTGCTTTGACCTTTACCGAAGACGTGGCTACGCGGTTCATTGCCTACGGCTGGAATGTGACGCGTGTCGGCGACGCCAACGATCTTGAGACGCTTGCACGGGCGTTACGAACCTTCCAGAACTGCAAGGATCGGCCGACGTTGATTATCGTCGACAGTCACATCGGATACGGAGCGCCGCACAAGCAGGACACCAGCGGCGCCCATGGCGAACCTCTGGGGGAGGAGGAGGTGCGCCTTGCGAAACGCAGTTACGGCTGGCCCGAAGACGAGAAGTTCTACGTGCCGGAAGGCGTCTACCAACATTTCCGCGAAGGCATCGGAAAGCGGGGTAAGGAGTTGCGAGACGCCTGGTTCGAGCGAATCGAGGAGTATCGCGGGCATTACCCGGAACTCGCCGATGAACTGGTGCGCATGCAACACCGCCTGCTGCCGCCGGACTGGGACCGCGATCTTCCCGAATTCCCCCCAAACCCGAAGGGCCTGGCTACTCGCGAATCGTCCGGCGAGGTGCTGAACGCAATCGCGCGGCACATGCCGTGGTTAGTCGGTGGCTCCGCGGATCTTGCGCCATCCACGAAAACCCGGATTACGCAGGATGGGGCCGGCGATTTTTCAGTGCAGAACTATGCCGGGCGCAATTTTCATTTCGGCATCCGCGAACATGCTATGGGCGCGATTCTGAACGGGATGAGTCTGGTGAAACTCCGGCCGTTCGGCTCCGGCTTTTTCATTTTCGTGGACTACATGAGGGGCGCTCTCCGTTTGAGCGCCCTGATGGAGTTGCCTGTCGTTTACGTGTTCACTCATGACTCAATCGGAGTTGGTGAGGATGGCCCAACCCACCAGCCGATCGAGCAACTGGCCCACATGCGATCCATGCCCGGGGTGATTGTGATCCGGCCGGCGGATGCGAACGAAGTGAGAGAAGCCTGGAGGGTGATCATGCAGCTCCATCATGGGCCCGCTGTGCTCGTACTCACTCGTCAAGCCGTGCCGACAGTCGATCGCACCAGATACGCCGCCGCGTCCGGCCTGGCACGCGGGGCTTATGTTCTCGCAGATGCCCAGGACGGTCCGCCCGAGGTAATTCTGATCGGGACCGGCAGCGAGGTTGCTCTCTGCCTCGAAGCTTATGAACAATTGGCCAAAGACGGTATCCGGGCGAGGGTGGTCACTATGCCGTCCTGGGAGTTGTTTGACGATCAGGACAGAACCTACCGGGAGGCTGTTCTGCCCCCCACAGTGAAGGCTCGTGTCTCGGTGGAACAGGCATCGGACTTCGGCTGGAGCAAATACACCGGCTCGGAAGGCCACCATATCTGCATCGAAAGCTTCGGGGCCTCGGCGCCGCTGAAGCAACTGTTGAAGAAGTTCGGTTTCAACGTCGAAACGGCAGTGGCCGCGGCAAAAAGTCAGATCTTGCGGCATCAAGGCCGAGACTGAGGGAGTAGCGGATGAAAGTGGGTCCGACTGAGGATCACGGCGGATTTCGAGCTGAAGTAACAGCTCGCAAAGCTGCCGGCAGCCGAGGTCGGATCAACTCTCGATGATTTCCTCCGCGGGGAAGGCATCCTTGAAGAGGCGCACGCTGTCGCGATCAAAGAGACAGCAATCAAGAAGGACCGGATCAATAAAATCGAGATGGCCCGGCGGATGAAGACCAGCCGGGCTGTGCTCGGCCGCTTCACTGGCAATACTTCCGTTGCTCTTCAGACTTTGACGCCGCCAGGGCGATCGGTCGCCACTTTCGCATCCAACTGGTCTGAGCGCCATAGCCAATATGGCGATCCGATCAGGCACTGAATTCCACGGTAATGCCGTATTTTCCCGCGGAGTTTCACGATTCGAGATTGTCGCCGGGCGCCCGAATGCGGCATTAGAACCCGCAACGATGAGGGCTTAGCCAAAGGCTTAGCCAAGCTGTTCCGGAGAGTGGAAAAGCGAAAGGCAGTCCAGCAACTCGGGAGGTGGCCGTTTCGTATCTCAGAAATGGCCGCCGCCCGAGTTGCTGTGGCGGGACTTCAGAACCTCCAGCCGAACCCGATGGACGGCTCCGCGCGGTGTGTCACCCGGTCGAGACCATTCAGGGAGGAAACGTCGTACGTTGGCGAGTTATACACGAACCCCTGATATTCGGCGCGAACAAAAAGATGGCTCGACACATTGAAATCCATGCCGCCGCCGTAAAGAAACGCCGGGCGCGTCTGGGTGCTAGCTCCGGTAAAGTTCTTCGGATCGAAGATCATCCCGCTCACTCCGGCCAGAGCAAACGGTGACCAGCGTTTCATCGGGAAGCGAAACACGTAAGCCCCGGAGATTTCGTTCGAGTTGGTCTTGACGCCTGACGAGCCGTATTTTTCCGTATTTTGTGTATAACCGTAGTTCAGCTCGACACCGTTGTAGCGGTTGAAATAGAGACGATAGCCGGCCAGAACCCTCTGTGCCAACATGACTGAGACATCTTGTGTGACCGCAATTAGTGAGCAGGGCGGGAAAGAGAATCAGCATGGTGACGATGAACGGTTCTGCTCGGCCCGCTGCGGATGTGACGGGAG
>JBEKAQ010000156.1:0-8054 GCA_050015835.1 Bryobacteraceae bacterium
GAAGGAACTGACCGTCAACGGCACAAAGATGAAGCTCGGCGGCGGCGGGAACAACAAGAAAGAGGAATAGCGCGCCGCTTTCCTGAAGCGCGCTTTCCGATGTTTGGCTTGCCTGGACGTGTCCGGCCGCATTCAAGTTCAACAATTTGATTCGCGACGGCAATCCCGGGAAGAAGTAGAATTCGGCGGGCGGATCACGGCCCGCCACAGGATTCATGGACGGTCGGTAAAATACGGCCTACAATATACGACGGCCACACAGAAAGGCATGACATGCGCCTGATTGGAATTTTCGTACTCTCCTACGCGTTCGCGCTGCTTGCGCCGGCTCAGACGCCCGCGCCCAAGGCTCAAGCCGCGCCCGCCAAAACAGCACCCGCGAAAGCCTTCGATCCCAAGGATCTGACTGGCAACTATCATCGCGAAACTCCCTTCCAGACCTACAGCAACGTCCCCGGCGGCGCCAACGAGCTGCAGGCGTTCATCCTGGGACAGGCCTCCGCGCCGCGCAAGCTGGACGTTCCCACCGAGGAAGCGCCTTTCACCGCGGCGGGCGAGGCCGCCTTCGACAAGAACATACCGTCTTATGGAAGACGCATCGCGGCTCCGCGCATCGGCAACGATCCGCAGGGCATGTGCGATCCGTGGGGCGTGCCGCGCATGCTGAACGGCCAGGTGGCCGGCCCGCATTCGACCCTCGAGATTCTGGTCACGCCGGGCCGCACGTTCATGTTTTCGGCGTGGCACCACGACTATCGCATCGTGTATACCGACGGCCGCAAGCTTCCGAAGGCGGAAGATGCCGAGCCCAAATGGAACGGCTATTCGGTGGGGGCTTGGGAAGGCGACACTTTCGTCGTGAAATCCATCGGTTTCGACGACCGCACGTGGCTCGACCATAACGGCTATCCGCACACCGATCAGATGCAGCTCGAGGAGCGCTATCACAAAAAGGACGCCGTCACGCTCGAAATGGACGAAACCATCACCGATCCGATGTATTATTCGAAGCCGTTCAAAAGCGACCACAAGGTGTGGAAGTTCATCAAGGATTGGGATAAGGCGTGGGACGAGCAGATTTACTGCGTGCCGTCGGAAGAATTCAAGTTCAATAACTTGATCCGCGACGGCAACGTCGGCAAAAAATAGTTCCCACGAGGGGCAACCCATGCGCACGGGCAGTTCGATGTTCGCCACGATGGCCTCAGCTGCGTTGGCCGCGCTGGCCGTGTGTGTTCCTGTGGCGTGGGCGCAATCCGGCGGCCCAGCGACGCCGGCAGTAAAAGGTAGCGCGGCCAAAGCCTCCACGAAAGCAGGCGCTCCAGCCGCTTTCGATCCGCGCGATCTTAACGGCAACTGGTATCGCACCAGCCGCTATCAGACGTTCAGTAACGTGAACCCGACCAATCGCTTCATCGTCGGCGGCGAGCGGCCGCGCGACCAGAGCGCCGGGACCCAGGAAGCTCCGTTTACCGAAAAAGGCCGCGCGAAGTTCGAATTGAGCAAGCCCGGCTATGGCCCGCGCGCCACCGAGCCTGCCTATGGCAACGATCCCATGGGCACTTGCGACCCACTGGGCATTCCCCGCCTGCTGAATGCCGAAGTCGGCTCGTCCCACAATTGGTGGCAGGTCGTGCAGACGCCCAAGCGCTTTTTCCAGTACATCGAGTGGCACCACGACTACCGCATCGTTTACACCGACGGCCGGCGGCTCCCCAAGATCGACGAAGCGGAGCCCAAGTGGAACGGCTACTCGGTCGGCCATTGGGACGGAAACATATTTATCGTGGATTCGCTGGGCTTTGACGATCGCACCTGGCTCGATAAGTTCGGCTATCCGCACACCGATCGGATGCGCCTGCAGGAACGCTATCGCCGCGTGGATCATGACACCCTCGAGCTGACCATGACGCTGACCGATCCCGAGTTCTACACCCGCCCGTGGGACAGCGACAAGAAAGTGTTCAAGCTCAACGCCGGGACCATCGCCAAGCCATGGGACGAGCAGGTTTACTGCGTGCCCTCTGAGGAGTACAAGTTCAACCGCCTGGTCCGCGATCCCGCGGGCGGGAAGAAGGACTAGCTGCCAGCGTCGGAGATCCTGATCCTATGTCCCCGACGTTCTAGTCTGGTCTCTATTCCTGCTCGGTCCAATCTGATGTAGAGCCGGGCTTGACTTAAGCCACTATCCCCAGTGAATGAGTATTTTGCTTTTGCTCCTGGCCGGGCTGCTGATGCCCGCCTGGGCTCAGACTGCCGCGCCGCCGGCGAACGCCCCCTTTTACACCGCCGACAGCATCGTGAACAGCGCGGCGGACATTCCCAACTGGTTTTCGCCCAACACGTTTGTCGCGATCTTCGGAACCAATCTGGCTTACACATCGGTTGGCCTCACCGGCTCGGACATCGCCACCGGCGTCTTGCCGACGATCTTACCCGGCACGAACGTACGCGTCCTGGTCAACGGATTGGCCGCCTATCCCTACTATGTGTCGCCAACGTTTGTGAACGCCCTTCTGCCGGTAGGTTTGAGCCCCGGCCCGGCCACGCTGCAATTGGAGGTTAACGGCATAGCCGGGCCCGCTGTGACGATCAACCTCAGTGGCGTGGCGCCCGTCGTGGTAACGCAAGACGAGGTCACGCCCCTGGGGGAAACCACCGTCTTCGCCGTGCGCCCCAATGGATCGCCGGTCACAACGACGGCGCCAGCCATGCCCGGCGAAACCATCTATATATTTGCCACCGGATTGGGACAGACGAATCCACCACAGATTGAAGCGCAAAATCCTCTCTATCCGGCTCAGATCGCAAACCTCAGCGGATTTTCCGTGCTGATGAATGGCACGCCGCTGGACCCCAGATTAGTGAGCTACGTGGGCATCCTGCCGGGCGATGCAGGCTGCTATGGCGTAATCGTCACGCTGCCCAATCCGCTGCCGCACGACCCTGAAATCCGGGTCGCGGTGGGCGGCTCCTCAAGCCCGGCTCAGAGGTTCTTGGACACACAGTGAGCTGCCGCCCGGTCCTATGGTTTCGGCAAACGAACGGTCGGTGGCTTAGTCGAACAATTTGAAGTACGCTAGACTCGTATTATGAGATGCGTGCTTCTCCTCGTATTTGCCGTGGCGCTGGTCGCTGCAGCGCAGGAGCCCGCCCCGAATCAAACAACGAATCAGTCGCCCAATCAAGCGCCGAATCAAACTCAGTCATCGCCGGAGCCGGCGCTCCCGGCGGGCAAGACGTTCCTGGTCGACACCGGCACGCATGTTCCTCTGAGCCTGATCAACAGCGTCAGCACCAAGAACGCGATCGTCGGCGACCGCATTTATCTCGAAACTGTATTCCCCGTGCTCGTCGATGGACGCATCGTGATTCCGCCCGGCAGCTACGTGGCCGGCACGATTACCGACATCAAGCGTCCGGGACGCGTAAAAGGCCGCGGCGAGTTTCATCTGCGCTTCGAATCCCTGACGCTTCCCAACGGCACGACGCGCGACTTCCGGGCGCACGTCACCGGCCTCGATGGGCGCGCGAGCGAAGAACTGGACCACAAGGAAGGCACGATTCGCAGCGAAGGAAATGTGACCGGCGACGCGCGAACCATCGCCGAGACCACGGCCGCGGGAGCCAGCATCGGAGCCTTGGCGGGTAGCATCAATGGTTCGCTGGGCATGGGTGCGGCCATCGGCGCCGGCGCCGGCGCTGTGGCTGGGCTGGTGGGCGTGATGTTCACGCGCGGTCCCGACGCGGTGCTGGCAAAAGGCACCACCATCGAGATGATTCTAGACCGGCAGGTGCGCTTTGCCGAGGACGAATTGGATTTCTCCAACGCCATGCCGCGGCGTTCCACCGCGAGCGACAGCGGCGGTCCGCTGCCCAGTAAACAAAACCAACCCGCGTCGATCCACCACTTCCCTCTGTAAGCTCAAGATTATAAAAGTCCACTAGCCCACTAAAGTTCGGAGCGGTTATGACCGAACTGTAAGTTACGGGCTGATATCGTGACACCTGTGGCTAGCACTATAACGTCCATGGACCGAGGGAAGACGGCGGGCACTGTACCTGGCGTTCGTTTATTTGGCGTTCCGGTGCGGTTGCATTTCACGTTCATCCTGCTGGTGTTGTTTCTCCTGGTCACTCTGCTGGGCAGCGCGCGTTCCGGAGGGAACTACGCGATCTTCCTACTGGGCAGTCTGCTGAGTGTGCTGCTGCATGAGATGGGGCACGCGCTGGTGGCGGCGCGCTTCGGCGTGCGGACCGTGGAAATCGTGATGTTTCCCATCGGGGGGTTGTCGCGCATGGAGCGGCCGCTGGGGCCGACGGCCGAAGTATGGGTTTCCGTCGCCGGACCCCTGGTGAACCTGATCCTGGCAGGCCTGATCTTCGGCTACCTAGTCGCCTCGCATCAGGCGTCCCCGGTGAGCGTGGCGGACTTCATGAGCCCCAGCGATAAGAGCGTGCTCTCCCTCTTGCTCTACGGGAACGTGCTGCTGGCGGTCTTTAATCTGCTGCCGGCGTTTCCGATGGATGGCGGACGCCTCCTACGCGCCCTGCTTTCCTACGTGCGCCCCGCCGACGAGGCCACCCGGATCGCCGCCTGGATGGGACGTATGCTGGCCATGGGCCTGGGATTGTATGGTCTGATCGATAAGCAATTCCTGCTGGTTTTCTTCGCGCTCTTCATCTATCTCGGCGCGGCCCAAGAGAGCGTGGCGGCCCTCGGCCGGACGCTGACGAGCGGAATCCCGGCGCGCGCGGCGATGATCACGGAGTTCCATACGCTGGAGCACGGCAACACCATCCGAGACGCCGCGAACCTTTTGCTTTCCACCTCGCAGCAGGACTTTCCGGTGATGCACAGCGGCCAGGTGGTGGGGTTGCTCGGCAGGACTCTGCTCTTGCGCGCGATCGCGCACGACGGGCCGGATGCCTACGTTGCCGGCGTGATGGAGCGCGACTTCCTGGTGCTGAGCTCGGACGATGACCTGGCCGAGATCCTGCCGCTGATGGCTCGCGCGGGCCGCTGCGCCCTGGTGATGGATAAGGACAGATTGCTGGGGCTTCTCACAACCGAAAACCTGTCGGAGTTCCTCATGCTACGCCGGTTCGGCATGGAGCCAGTCGTCTAGACAACCGCACCGGCGGCGGCCGATGGTCCACCGCCCGTCGAAAGAGTTCGACAGCTCCGCGCTTCAGAAAAAAACCGATTCGGAAAGAAAACCGGTCCAGGCTATCGGGAAAACGATCGAGCCGCCTTCCAAACATCCGGACCGGTCCCCATCCAACGCTCAGAAAAGTTGGCGAAATACCGAATAGCTCCACACTCCGGCCACCACGATGGTCATCACCAGCGTGGCAATCCCAAAGGCCCTGGTTGCGGGTTGTACCTTATTGACGCGTTGCATGATCTGGCGCTGTTCTGTGGCCATGTGGGATTCGCCGGCGCTGAGAAAGAGGGTATCTTCCTCTTTGGCCCCGACGATGGCGCGGTACAGGAACAACGCGATATAGACGATCGTGACTGCTGCCCAGAGTACGATCGTGACTTGAAGCGGAGAATACGCGGACATGGACGCCCTCCTTGGAACACGACTTCCGTCCATGTTTAAATACTCCACCGGGAGGTCGGTGTCAAGCGTGCTTGCAGAATGCCGCTTGCAGAATCCTCGTCCCCGAGGACTGAGGGCCAGAGGACCCTAATCGCTGCGCGTGAGCCGCGCCTTGCTCCGCTCTATCAAGCGCGCGATTTCCTGGGCGGGCTGCAATGTCGGATCCAGGTATAAGGCCATGCGAGCCTCCTGCTCAGCGCTATCGAACCGGCCGACGACGCACAGCGCCAGGGCCAAGTTCGAGTGCACCGAAGCGTCGCGCGGGAAAAAGCTGGCCGCCTCGGCGAACTCTGGAACTGCTTCCGCGTCCCGGTCGGTGCGCATGTACTCTATGCCGAGCATCTCGTGAGCGTAGGGGACGACGGCCCGCACCTTGGACATGCCCTCCTGCAGCGTTGTGATTGCCCTTGAATGGTCGCCCTTTTTCGCATAGCCCCACGCTTTAGCCAACACGCGGCGCGCCTTCTCCGTCAGGGGATGCCGCAATTCGTCGGCCGATACTTTCGCCTCGGCCGGGGGCCGCCGAGAAGCCCGTTTGAGGTACCCTATTTCTGTTTCCCCTGCATCGAGATGGTTGGCCATGGCCTCGAATTCGTCCACGTGCCAGCCGAAGGACGGGGCGTTTGGAAACTGTGCCGCCAGCGGCCAGCGGAAGGCGATGAACAAGACCAGCGCCTGCCAAAAGAATATGCGCGATCGCGCGGCCAGCGACGAAGCCGCAACCTGCCTTCCGGTACAAGAGACCCTGCCGATATAGCTGTGATTACACATTTTTCCTCCGCTCGAAATGAAATCCAGTCCGATAGGCGTATGTCCGCCTATCCTTCGGAACTCTCTCAGTTGTCTGTTTTAGGCGGGCGCACTCCTGCGTGGAAGCGAGCCTCGTTTTAATGCGTCGTGGAACCTGCTCCGGAACCTGCTTCTTTGACGCGGTGACTTACTTTGAATTCACCTCGCGGTGAACGGGGCGTGAACTGTTGACGACTCAGTCTGACCAGCGCGGGAAAACTACTTGGCACGCCCAGAATACCTGAAGACCTCTTCGGCGTCCAATCGAGAATCTTTATGTGCTTGATATAGGGCGGGAAATATTGAGGTTACCGGCGTAACTCGGCAGCGATCTCGAGCGCCGCCCGGCGCGCTTCCTCGACGGCGCCGATGGGGAAGCTGATCGCGCCCACGCGCGGATGTCCGCCGCCGCCGTAGCGCTCGCAAATGGTGGCGAGATTGTACTTCAGAGGGCCCTTCACCCAGGGATTCGAACCCACGGACACCTTGGTGCGGAAACTCGAGGTGCTCACCGAAACCGTGTAGGTGGATTCGGGATACAGGTAATACGGAATGAACTTGTTGTGACCTTCCAGATCGAAGTCCACCAGGTCGAAATAGACCACCCCGCCTTCGAACCGAGCCTGCTGGCGGATGATGTCGATGGAGCGCAGATGGCGCTCGTAAAGCGGCCGGTAGACCATCTGAATGCCGGGGTCGGCGGCGATCTCGTCCAGCTTCCGATGCCGCATCATGCGGATGATCCTCTGCACGGTTTCCGAGCCCTTGCTGCCTTCGATCACCAGCGTGATCTGGGTTGCGGGGGAACGCAGCTCCACGGCTTCCTGCGGGTCGCTATACTGCGCCCCGTCGATGATATCGGCCCACTGCACCAGTTCCCTCAGGTCCTCGGGATCGTATCCGAATTTTTCCCGGGCGACCGTGGCGATGTACATCGTGCAGGAGCGGAACGTGGGATCGAACATTTTCCGGCCGCTGGTGTCCTGGCGAAAATGAGCGGCGTCTTCGGGAGAAAGAAACGCGCTCTGGTGATGATCGAACCACCAGGTGAGGCGCGGGTCGGTGGAGTATTTGAAATCCACGATGGCGTTGACGTCGCCGTCGAACAGTTCGGGCTCGAACAGTTGCGACGCTTTATGCGCCATCCCCGTGAAGCAGAAGTCCGCGCCGGGATAGAATTTATCGTCGGCCAGGCGGCTGAAATAGGCCGCGGACGCCGCGCCGTCGAAGCAATGATCGTGATAAAGGATTCGAACCCGCATGAGGAGTGGAAAACTTGCTAGTGTCTCGCAAAAGCAGGGTCCAGCGCAAGTGCATGTTTTTTGGGACGGACTGCTTGCTTGCCGGCGGGCGTCGAAAAAGGCCGTCCGCTACAGCACCAGCACGGGATGATACACCAGCGGCAGCCGCGCCTCGCCGATCGCAATGAGTTCGCCGTGAGCGGAAATCGCCTTCACGTACCGTGCCTCCCGCCCCGCGGGATGAAAGGGCGAGAGACGGAAATCGCGCCCGTTGCGAATCTGCCCGGCGGTGACCAGATCGACCGGCTCGGAGGGAAATTCGGGCAGCAGATCCGCGGCGGGAATCAGCGCGCTCTCCAGACGATCTTCGGCGGCGAGAGCCGTCAGCTGCTCGACGGTGCGCGCCTGTTCGATG
>JBEKAQ010000157.1:0-7993 GCA_050015835.1 Bryobacteraceae bacterium
ATCTCGAATCGATCGGCAATCCCCGCAACGACGTTCCCGACTTTCAGGCCATTTCCAATATCGCCCACGCCCACGGGCTCCCCGTCCTGATGGACAACACCGTGCTGACCCCGGTCCTGTTCCGTCCCTTCGACCATGGAGTGGACATCTCCATCTACTCCACCACGAAATTCCTCGGCGGCCACGGCGTGCACGTCGGCGGCATCGTGGTCGACAGCGGCAAATTTCCCTGGGCGGACAATCCAAAAAAATGGCCCGAGTTTACCCAGCCCGATCCCTCCTATCACGGTGTGGTCTTCACCGAGGCCCTCAAGCCCATCGGCAACATTGCCTATATCATCTTTATGCGCACTCACTGGCTGAGGGATACCGGCGCGGCCATGAGCCCGTTCGCCGCGTTCCTGTTTCTGCTCGGCATCGAAACCCTTCATCTGCGCATGGAGCGCCATACCGCTAACGCCCAGGCTTTCGCGGAGTGGCTGTCGGCCCATCCCGCCGTCGAATGGGTGAATTATCCCGGGCTGCCCGGCCACCCGCACCACGCCAACGCGAAGAAGTACATCCCCGGTGGTCCTGGCGCCGTGGTCGGATTCGGCATCAGGGGCGGTAAGGACGCCGGCATCAAACTAATAAATAACCTCAGGCTCGCGAGCCATCTCGCCAATCTGGGAGACGCCAAAACGCTGGTGATCCATCCCGCTTCCACCACCCATCAGCAACTTACGGAAGACGAGCAGGCCGCCGCGGGCGTTCGGCCGGAGTACGTCAGGGTCTCGGTCGGCATTGAGGACATTGCCGATATAATCGACGATTTCAGTCGCGCTTTGCTGGTCTCGCAAACGTAAGGGTGCTCTTTCGTACCCGAGGTTTAACCTTGACATCGGCACCGATCCGAACTGTAATTGTTAAAGACCCAGCGACACCACTCTATACATGATTCCGGTCTCGTTTCAGGCGAAGAGTTGTCAATCGGCGAGCGTCCGGCCGATGCGTCCGCTAAGGTCGCCCTTTCATGCCCAACGAAGAGAATAGCCTTGATCGTCCGTTATCGGCCACTCCGGCGGTTATGCGCACCCCGGTGGAGCGCGTGTCCTATTATCCGGCGCTGCCGGAGGACCCGGAGCCGTCGTCGTCCGTCGTTCCTTTTGCCCACTACCTGTGGATATTACGGCGTCACAAGTGGCAGTTGCTCGCTTTCGTCACCGTCGCCGTCGCTGCCACGGTGATTGTGTCGTCCCGCTTGACCCCCTACTATCAGTCCACTGCCACCATCGATGTCGATCGCATGGTGCCTACGGGCGTCATCGGCCAGGATGCCACGTCGTCGAGAGCCTCGTCGATGAACGATTCCGACTTTTATCTCACCACGCAAATGCAGTTGATCAAGTCGGACTCCGTGCTTCGCCCGGTGGCGCAGCGGCTCAAACTCCCTCTGCCCAGGAGGGCGGATGCGCCCATAGTTCTCCGCTACCTCACGGTGGCGCGGCCTCCGAAAACGTACCTTCTGACCATCAGCTACCGCGACCCCGATCCCCAATTCGCCGCTGAAGTCGCCAATGCCGTCGCGCGCAGTTACCGGGATTACAGTTACCTCATTCGCTACCAGGCCACCGCGGGACTTTCCACTTTCATGCAGAAGCAGATGGAAGACCTGGAGGCCAAGATGGAGAAGTCCGCCGAAAAGCTGTCCGAATTTCAAAAAGAGCTGAACATAATCAGTCCCGACGAGAAAACCAACGTACTTGCCGCCAACCTTTTGCAGCTCAATACCGAATACACCAACAGCGAAGCCGATCGGTTCAAGAAAGAGGCGGCCGCAAAATCCGTGGCCAATGGATCCCTCGAATCTTTGGAAGCCTCGGAGCAAGGGGAACAGATTCGTCACCTGGTCGATCGGATCGCTGAAGCGAATCAGAAGTTCGCCACCATAAAAACTAACTTCGGCGTCAATCACCCGGAGTATAAGAAAGCCGCCAACGAGCAAGCCGAACTCCAGGCCCAGTTCGTGCGCCTGAAAGCCGATGTCGCGCAGCGCGTTCAGGTGGAGTATCAGGAATCCGTCAATCGCGAGGAGATGCTGAAGAAGGCCGTCGAGCAGACCAAGACGGACTTTGAGAGTCTGAACCTGAAGACCTTCGAGTATACCAACCTGAAGCGACAGGCCGATGCCGACCGGACCCTCTATGAGGACCTCTCGCGCAAGATCAAGGAAGCGGGCATCAACGCCGGATTCCAGAACAGTTCCATTCGCCTTGCCGATGAAGCCAGACCCTCGATGACGCCGGCTTTCCCGAGAATCTGGACCATGGCCGCGGTGGCCTTCTTCGCCTCTTCATTCCTCGGCATCATGGTAGTCTTCCTTTCGGATAGTCTCGACCATAGCCTGCGGGATCCGGAACATATCCAGAAACACCTGCAGACCGAAGTGCTCGGTTCCCTGCCTGTCGTGAAGGCATGGCGCGGCCATTTGCCACGCCCGGATTCCGAGGGAGGGAAGCACCGGAATTTCTTCGGCGATACGCGCGGCGCCGCCAATTCCTATGAGGAAGCCATTCGAACCCTGCGCGATTCGATCCTGCTGCCCAACGCCGATAGCCGCCCGCGCAGCCTCCTTGTTACCTCCGCGACTCCGCGCGAGGGGAAGACCACCACGGCCGTCCACCTTGCCGTAGTGCACAGCCAGCAAAAGCGCAGAACGCTGCTCATCGACGCCGACCTGCGGCGCCCCGGCGTGTATCATCACGTCGGCGTGACCAACGATAAAGGCATGTCGAACGTCGTCAACGGCGATATGGCCTGGCGCGACGCACTACAGGATTCCGACGGACTGCCTCATCTGAAGGTGCTGCCCGCCGGTTCGCCCTCGAGGCGCGCCGCCGACGGCCTCGGCGAGACCCTCCGGCGTGTCCTTCAGGAAGCCCAGGGCGAGTACGATCTGGTGATCTGCGACGCGCCGCCTCTGCTCGGGTTCGCCGAATCCCTGCAGATTGCCGCCCTGGTCGATGGCGTGGTCGTAGTGGCGTTAGCCGGTCAGACCGAGCGTAATGCGGTGGCCAGCGTCCTCACCAACCTGAAGCGTCTGAAAGCCAACGTGATCGGCCTCGTTCTGAACGAAGTGCGCGCCGATATGAGCGAACGCTATTACTATTACGGGTACTACGGCAAACACTACAGCCGCTACTACAAGCCCCTCAGCAACTAAAGGCGGGGACAGATCCGACCACCGGCATCGACGAATAGACGACCTTATCCTGGATAAGACTGGTCTATGCCTCGTTGCCCCGGGTCAAATCTGTCCCTTCTTACTCCGCCGGACTATAAGCCACGCAATCCACCTCGACCTTAATATCCGCCACAAACCGGCAAACAATCGTAGTGCGGGCCGGTTTGTGCTCTCCAAAGAACTCCGCGTATACCTCGTTCATCGCGGCGAACTCCGACCCCTCCGCCAGATACACTCCAACCCGAACCACATCGGCCAGCGAGGCACCCACGCCTTCAAGAATCCATTTGAGGTTGTTCAAAACCAGCCGCGTCTCGTGCCGGATATCGCCCGTCGAGATCTTATCGGTCGCCGGATCCACCGGCACCTGCCCCGCCACAAAAATGAAATCGCCCGCCCGCACTGCAGGGGAATAAGGTCCGCGCGGCGTCGGCACGCCCGCGGGCGTTAGCCGTTCGATCATGATGTCTAATGTCCCTCCGCTTCGAGCAGCCGTTCCACCTCAATGGCCGCCATACAGCCCGCCCCGGCCGCCGTGATCGCCTGCCGATACACCCGATCCTGGACATCGCCGGCATGAAACACCCCCGGAATATTCGTCCGCGCCCCGCCGTGCGACAGCAGATATCCCTCCGGATCGAGATCCAATTGCCCCTTGAATACCCGCGTATTCGGAATATGCCCGATAGCCACGAATAATCCATCCACCTCGCGCTCCCAGGCCTCTCCCGTCACGAGGTTGCGCAGCCGGACGCCAGTCACAATATTCTTGTGAATGTCGAAAACCTCCTCGACCGCTGTGTTCATAATGAAATCGATCTTGTGATTCGAGCGCGCCCGCTCCAGCATGATCTTCGACGCGCGAAAGCTTTCGCGGCGATGTACCAGCGCCACCCTGCGCCCGAAGCGCGTGAGAAACGTCGCTTCTTCCATGGCGGAATCCCCGCCCCCAACCACCATAATCTCCTTGTCGCGATAAAAAAAGCCGTCGCACGTCGCGCACGAACTGACCCCATGCCCGATCAGCCGCTGTTCCGAAGGCAGGCCCAGCCAGCGCGCCTGCGCCCCCGAAGCCACAATCACCGTTCGCGTCTCCATCCAGTCGCCATTGACATTCAACCGGAACGGACGCATCGAAAGATCGGCCTCCACCACCTCGCCGTCAACGTAAACAGCGCCGAATCGCTCGGCCTGTTTCTTGATGTTCTCGACCAGATCGGGGCCGTTGATGCCTTCCGGGAAACCAGGAAAATTCTCCACTTCGGTCGTGAGCGAAAGCTGCCCGCCCGCGTGATGCCCCTTGATTACCAGCGGTTTCAGCCCGGCGCGCGCAGTATAAACGGCGGCCGTGTTTCCGGCGCACCCGGATCCAATGATTACCACGTTGTGCATGAAGGTGTAATTTCTGAGCCTATCAGATGGCTTTCACACTGTTAAGGACGCTCCGAATCTCCGCCGCATCGAGCACCCGATGCTCCGCGCAGCATTCCCCCCGCGGGATCGGACTGCCATGCGGACACGCCTTCGGATGCCCCAGCAGCGTACACATGCGGTCCGTCACTTCGGGACTCAAAATGTGCTCGAACTTGCACGCGCTCGATTCGATTTCGTCTTCGTCGTGAATCGAAAGCACGTCCATGAACAACCGCTCCGCCAGGCGATGGCGCCGGATCACGTCCCTCGCCCGCGCCTCACCCTTGCGCGTAAATTCGCCCTCCTCGGTTACGAGCCCGATGTGCGCCATGGTCACAATCAGCTTCCTCCACTGCGCGTCCGTGTATTCGTGCGAATCGATGTGGCCGGAGGTTTCCCCGCGCGTCCACAACTGCTCCAGCACCTCGTCGAAATCCTGATTCTCCTCGGCCGAAAAAACCAGCGTTTCTTTAATCCGCCCATGGTCGAGATTCAAACGGCGATCGGCCAGCTTGCCGGCGTTTTCATCGTGCGTGACCATCACGATAGTCCTGCCCTGCGCATGCAGATCGTTCAGCAGCCCAAACACGATGCGCTGATTCTCGGCATCGAGGTTCCCCGTCGGCTCGTCCGCCAGAATGATCTTCGGATCGTTCACCAGAGCCCGCGCAATCGCCACCCGCTGCTGCTCGCCGCCCGAAAGTTGCGACGGCAGATGCGATGCGCGCTCCTCCATCCCCACCTGCTTCAGCGCCCCCATGGCTTCTGCTTCGTCCACCATGCTGTGAAAGTATTGCGCCAGCATTATGTTCTCCAGCGCGTTTAAATGCGGAACCAGATGGAACTGCTGGAAGATGAACCCCACCGTCTCGCTGCGAAAGCGCGCCAGTTCGCTGTGGCGCAGTTTCGACGTGTCGGTGCCGCCGATCAGCACCGCCCCGCGCGTCGCCTGGTCCAGACATCCGATCAGATTCAGCAGCGTCGTCTTGCCGGAGCCCGACGGCCCCATAATCGCAATCCACTCCCCGCGTTTGGCTTCAAGGCCGATCCCGTCGATCGCGTTCACCGCGCCCGGGCCGTCGCCATAAACCTTCGTCACATCGATCAGTTCGATGAATGTACTCACGCTTACTCGCCTCTTAAGATAATCGCAGGCTGGATGCTCCAGATCCGCGAGGCTGCAATCGCCGTCGCTACCGCCGCCACACCCAGCATCACCGCGGTCACCATCAGAAACACCAGCCAACTCGCCTGAATCTGTAACGCGCCGCCGAAAATTTGTCGCCCGATAGCCGCCGCCGCCAGAATGCCCACCAGGTACCCGGCTACCGCCGCCGCCAACGCCAGAGCCGCCGATTCCGATACGAAGAAGGCCGCAATCCTGCGTTCCGCCGCGCCCAGCGCTTTCATGATGCCGATTTCTTTCGAGCGCTCGATCACCATCTCGGTGAAACTGCTGCTCACGCAAAGCGTCGTAATCCCGAGCAGCAGCAGCGTCAGAAGAAACAGCGCCGCGCGAATCTTGAGCACCACGTTCGATTCCGTGTCGGCCACCGAACGCACCGTCCGAAAATCGGCTGCGGGAAACTGCGCCGCCAGAGCCGATCGAATCGCCTCCACCCGATCGCCCGGCGCGCGGATCTCAATAAAGCTGGCGAGATCCGTCGTGTCCTGAGAAGCCGCATCCCCCAACGGCACCAGCAATTCCTGATCTTCCGCGCCGCCCGTCGAAACGATCCCTTTCACCACGCACGGCACGCGTCCCATCGTCACCCGCTCGCCCATCTTCAGATTCAATCGGCCCGCCAGCAATTCCCCGGCCATGCATTCGCCCGCCCGAATATCGCGCGTGCCCGTGACATGCCAGTACGAAGTCATGCGCGCAGCCGCCGGTCCCGGCTCGAACCCCACCACCGGAACGGTCTCTTCACCCTCGCGGCCCGTAGTCACCAGAAACACGGTCGCTTCCGCGCCCAGCTTCGCCGCCGCGTCGCGAATGGAAACCGGTACCGTGCTTCCGTTAACCGGCGCGGCCACGATATTGGCGCCATAGCTCGAGAACTCCCCGCGAATGCGCCTCTCCACGCTCTCGTAGATCCCGAACAGCACCGTAGCCAGCGTAGCCGCCACCGCCAGCGCCGCAAAGGCAAGCAACAAACGCCGCTTCCGGTATTCGAGCGCGCGCAGGAGGAACCGCAGAAACATCAGACGCCCTCGCGCAGGATGACCGCCGGCTCCAGACGCAGCGTGCTGCGCAAGGGCTGCGCCGCGCCCGCCAGGGCCACCAGCACCGCCGCCGCCGTGATTACGAAAGGCAGAACCGGCGACACCTCAATGGCGTCATGGAAAACCGATTCACCCACCAGCTTCGCCAGCCAGACGCCGGTGAATGCGCCGATCAGCCCGCCCGCCACGCCGATCAACGCCACTTCCACGCTCAGCATCGCCGCCACCAGCCAGCGCGCCCCGCCGATAGCCTGCATGATAGCGATCTCGCCGCGCCGCTCCATCATGGTAGTCGCCGTCAGACTCCACACCGTCAACCCAGCGGAAATCAATGCGGCCAGCGTGATCAGCCCCATCAGCCCGCCGATCTTGTCCAGAACCTTGCCTTCCGAATCCGCCACGCGATGTACCGCGCGCGCCTGCGTGCCCGGCAGCGCCTCTTCGATCTCATGCGTAATCGTCACCACGTAATTGGTGCACATCAGGGTTTCGCGTTCCGCCGACGTCATCGTCTTCGGATCCTTGCGCGCGAAATCGTCCTCCGGTTTGGTCAACGCGGCGACGTCGATCCGTTCCACCATGCCCGTACGATTCGTCAACTCCTGTACGCGCCGCAGCGGCAAGAACACCCGATCGTCGGCTTCCTCGCCCGAAGAAATAATCCCCGCCACCTTGAATGGCGCGCCCAGCACCGTGACCGTATCGCCCAATTTCCATCCCGTGCGCCGCGCCACGCCTTCGCCAATCATGCAATCGTTCGCCAGATCCTCCGCCCACCGTCCCTTCACGCTCCAGGAAGGATTCACCGCATGAATTCCCGTAATCTGCGTATCCCCGTCCAGGCCCCTATAAGGATGCGCGAACCAAACGCCCTGCACCTGGGTTCCGTTCTCCTGCGCGAAAAGCGAAGGCGCAAATCCGGTAATATTCAGATGCCAGAAGATCGATTTAATCGCCGGCGCCTGCGCTTCCGGAATGTAGTTGGCGCTCCCCGCCGCCGTAACCGTGGTGACCCCGCCCACCCCGCCCGTCACGGACGCAGCGCGTTCCGTCACGACGATATTCGCGCCCACCGCGCGCAACTCGCGATTGACCTTATCGCCCACCGAGAGCATCACGCCCAGCATGGAA
>JBEKAQ010000158.1:0-7767 GCA_050015835.1 Bryobacteraceae bacterium
GAGGTGCTGCAGTTGCTGGCGGAGGGACTTCAGGTCAAGGAAATCGCCGTCAAACTACACGTATCTCCGCGAACCGTGGAGTTTCACAAGTACCGCATTATGGACGAGTTGGGACTGCGCACCGTGGCCGAGCTCGGCAGGTATGCGGCCCGCCACGGGATCGTCGCCTAGTACCAAGTTGTATAAGTTGGCGTATCGTACCGCTTGCTCACGCGCGCGGCTCGGCAAGGGCTTATTGAGCCGTGACCGTGAGGGAGCGGTAGACGCTGACTTCTGCAAGTACGTGCCAGCCGGCGCATTTCGAGCGCGCTACGCGGCGGATTTATGGCAGGCGTGCGTCATCCGGCGCACGGCGAAACCGGTCAGAAAGCCCAGTCCGGCAGCGACAAAAAGAGATTCGGCCGGATACCGCCGAACCAGCTGCCGGGATTCGGCGAGGGTTCGTTTCACGTTGTGCTTCTCGACATACGTTCCGGCCCCGTCGAGTTTGCCGGCTGCGCTTTCCGCCAGGTCGTCGATGGTTTTCGAGCCCCTGCGAATCGAGGAAGCAGCCCCATGCAGGCTCTCGGCCGTCTCATGGCCCAAATCGTCTAATTGCGCTGTTAGTGTACTCATGAATAAGACTCCTTCTTCTGGTTCGATCTGCTACGCAATTATCCGGAGCATCTGGCGTGCCACATTGCGCCGCCGGTCGCGCGCAGAGCGACTAAATTACTTCTGCCGCCGATCCCGCCGAAGCGCTCAAACTCCGTAAACACAATGTTTCCGTGCCGTTGGCCTCGAAAATGCTCAATTCGGGACGTTCCGGCTGGCAAAGAACAAATCAAGGAGGCGCTCACATGCGCATTGACCTTTACACCAAGACGATCCTCACGCCATCGCTCTGTTTCTGGCGGTGGTCGCATTGAAACCGATCTTTCAACCCCAAACCGCCATGGCGCAGGGACCCTATGCCGGCATCCAATTCTCCTATAGCGGCGGCAACCAAGGATCACGGGCGTTAAAAGCAACGGGCCGGGAACCCGCGGTTGCCCGGCTCGTAGTTCCAAAATGAACCCGAAATTTTACTAGTGGCACGGGCTTATCTCCCCGAATTAATCTGAAATTCTGGATACGTAACCGAGAACGGCTCGAACGTCGCGACGGATCCCCATGGCGATCCCATATGGTGAAGGGCGTTTCTTCTTGTAGTCCCGGCACGAGTGTCGCGGCGGCTGCGGAAACGATGCGGGCCCGTAACTGCGATGTTCTGCTGGTTCTTGATGACAACGGCCGCGTTGCCGGCGTTGTGACGGACCGCGATCTGTCCGCCATTCTGAGTACGCAAGCCAGGAACGCCTGCGCGCTCCCGGTGGCCTCGATCATGCGCCGGACGGCTCATGCGCCGGCACCTGAGAACACTTTCAGAAACGACGTGATGCGGACGCTGGCAGGCAATCGGACTTAAGAGGAGACAGGCGAATGGCGCGAAACAGACGGTGGGGCGCGATCCTGGCAGGCGGGGATGGAGTTCGCCTGAAGCCTTTGACTCAATTCATTTGCGGCGACGACCGGCCAAAACAGTTCTGTTCTCTGTTCGACAAGCGGACATTATTGGGAGAGACAGTCCGCCGGGCCGAACGCAGCATTCCGGCCGCGCAGATTCTGTTCGCTCTCACCCACGCGCACCGGGACTTTTTCGTCGAGGAGCCCGAGGTCTTCGATGCGCAACGAATCGTGCAGCCGGCCAACAAGGGCACCGCGCCGCCCATCCTGTTCAGCCTCCTCAGCATCGAAGGATTGGACAAGGACGCGCTCGTAGCCGTGCTGCCCAGCGACCACCATTATTCCGACGAGCCGTTTTTTACATCCGCGCTGGAAGCGGCTTTCGAAATTGCGGCGGAGCGTCCGGAGTCCGTGGTGCTGATCGGCGCGGAGCCCGACCGCCCGGAAGTGGAATACGGCTGGATCGAACTGGGGGCGTCTATCGGAGTCGCGGGCGGAGTTGGAGGCGGAGCGGAATGCGGACAAAACGGCAGCGGACTGTACCGGGTGGGAGGATTTCTGGAGAAGCCGCCGCTCGACGTGGCGCAGACCCTGTCCGGCGATCGCTGGGCTTGGAACACTTTCGTGATGGTCGGGCACGTGCGCGCATTTCTGGAGATCGCCGGCCGGGCAATCCCCGACGTGGTCGAAGCTGTGCGGCAAGCTGAATTGTGGACCGGGTTCGAGACCTGCATCGAGGAATCCGTCTACAGCCTGGTGCCTTCCACCGATTTCTCGAAGCAGGTATTGTCGCCCCAGGCCGACCGGCTGCTGGTTCTGCGCGTTCGCGATCTGGGATGGAGCGACCTGGGGCACCCCGGACGCGTTCTGGCCGTTCTGGAGAAAAAAAGATCGAGGCCGCGCTGGTGGACCAGGGAGTTGCAGAAGGGGATGGCCGCCGGCGCCGCTTGACGAGTGCCCAGGTAATCGAATCATGGAAATTTATCCGATTGTACGGGAGTTGATCGACGAGCGGAATCGCGTTGACCGGCTGATCTCGTTGCTCGAAATGCTTGCGGGCGACGGCGAGGGCGCGAGCTTCGAGCCAGGCCGCCGGGGGAGGAAAGCACACGGGAGAAAATCAATGGACGAGCAGGCGCGCAGGCGAGTCTCCGAACGCATGAAGCGTTATGGGGCGGACCGGCGCAAAGCATAAACAATACATTTGGAAAACTGGAAGTTTTACTAGTGGCACACACCGGCGCGCCTGAATTACCGTTTGAAATGAACCCTTCAGGGGAGCGGGGAGAACGGCGGCTTTTGCATCGAGCGCGCTATGCCACAGCACAGTCGGAAGCCGATCAGCGACGCCGAACGCCGCCTCGGGGAGCTCCTGGAGAGCGCTCCCGACGCCATCCTTGAACTCGATCACGAGGGCCGGATCGTCCTTCTCAATCGCATGGCCGAGCGACTTTTCGGCTATACCCGCGAAGAGTTGCTGGGACAGACGGTGGAAACTCTGGTGCCCGAAGCCCTCCGTGGCGCGCATGGGCTGCATCGCGCGCAATACCTCACGCACCCGGTAACCCGCCCCATGGGCTCCGCCCTCAAACTGGAAGCGCGCCGCAAGGATGGCTCTCACTTCCCCGTCGAGATCAGCCTGAGTTCGGTGCAGTGCGGCGATCGATTCCGCGTCACCGCTATCGTTCGCGACATCACCGATCGCAGAGAGATGGAAGACCGGCTGCGCGCCGCCGAGGCCAGCTACATCCGCGAGTTGGAACTGCGCAATCGGGAATCCGAGCAGGCCAATCGGCTGAAGAGCGAAATTCTGGGCAACATGAGCCACGAATTGCGCTCGCCGCTCCATACCGTAATCGGGTTTGCGGAACTGCTGGCAGAGGAGAAAGAGGGGGCGCTGAACGACAGGCAAAAGCGCTTTGTCGGCCACATTCAAAAAGATTCGCTGCATCTGCTCGATCTGATCAACGACCTTCTCGACCTGAGCAAGATCGAAGCCGGGCGGCTTGAACTGCGGCACGAGGCGTTTTATATCGATGCGGTGATCGAGGAAGCGCTCTCTTCCGTCCGTCCGCGCCTCGCAGCCAAGTCCCTCAATGTTGAAACGGATATTTCGATTGCCGACCCCGTTTTCGCGGACCGGCTCCGCTTTAAGCAGATTCTGCACAACCTGCTGACCAACGCTATAAAATTCACGCCGGATGGCGGAAGTATCCGGATTGAGGCCGCGGGTTGCGGACCCTTTGTCGAGATCGCGGTGTCGGATACGGGGATCGGCATTCCCGCGGACCAGCAGAACGCGGTTTTCGACAAGTTCTATCAGGTGCGCGCCGGCATTCAGGGCGGACTCGAAGGCACCGGGCTCGGTCTTGCCATCACCAGGCATCTGGTGGAGCAACATGGCGGCAGCATCTCCCTCAGGAGCGAATCGGGCCGCGGAGCCTGCTTCACCTTTACGATTCCATTGGAGAAATTCGAGCCATAGAATGAAGAAAGTGCTGGTAGCGGACGATAAAGCAACGGGCCGAGAACTCATCCGAACCGTGCTCGAACAATGCGGCCACGAAGTGTTCGAGGCGAGCGACGGAGCGGAGGCGGTGCGCAGCGCCCGGAAGGTTCTGCCCGATCTCATCATCCTCGATCTGCACATGCCGGTATTGGACGGCTATGGAGCCCTCCGCGAACTCAGGCAAGAGCGGCTGTTTCAGTCGACGCCTATCATCGCGCTGACCGCCAGTGCCATGCAGGGCGACCGCGAAAGAGCAATTGAGGCCGGTTTTACCAGTTACATCGCCAAGCCCATCAGCCTGAGTACGCTTCGCGGCGAGGTCGAGCGTTGGCTGAGCCGGGAGGCGCCCTGTGCCGGCCGCCGCTAAGAGCGCTTTGTCGGGCGACTCGCAGGCGATAGTTTCGCTGCTCGTGATCGACGATACTCCGGGCATGGTGGAACTGGTATCGAGCGCGGTAGCCCAGCCGGGCCTCGATATTCTCACTGCGTCCGACCCTGAAGAGGGGCTGGACCTGTTTCGCAAGCGGCGTCCGCAGATCGTTCTCACCGACCTCGTCATGCCCCGCATGACCGGCATGGAAGTGCTGGAGCGGATTATGGAGGTCGATCCCTCTACGGATGTAATCCTCATGTCGGCGCAGTACTCGACCGATTCCGCCGTCGAGGCGGTTAAGAAGGGGGCCAGCGATTACCTGAACAAGCCGATCCCGATCGCTCCGCTGCGCGCGCGGATTGCGGCTCTGGTGGAAGAGGTCAGGAAGCGGCAGCGCGCTCTGCAGCTCGAGGACGAGTTGCGAACGGCCTCGGAGTTCGAAGGAATCGTCGGCCGCAGCCCGCTGATGTGGGAAATGTTCTGGCGCATCCGGCGCGTGGCCCCGCATTATCGGGCGCTGCTGATCACGGGGGAGACCGGGACGGGTAAAGACCTGGTCTCCCGGGCTCTGCACCGGCTCAGCCCGGTGGCTTCCGGCAAATTCGTGGTGCTGAATTGCTCGGCCATCGTGGAAACGCTGTTCGAGAGCGAGTTGTTCGGCCACGTGAAGGGTTCGTTCACCGGGGCCACGCACGATAAACCGGGTTTGTTCGAGCACGCCCATGCCGGCACGTTGTTTCTGGACGAGATCGGAGACATGCCGCTCGGCACCCAGGCCAAGCTGCTGCGCGTGCTTCAGAATCGGGAAGTGCAGCGCGTGGGATCGCTGAGCACCCGCAAGGTGGATGTTCGCGTGATTGCAGCTACCAATCGCGATCTGCGGAGCGCGGTCGCCGAGAAGCGTTTTCGGGAGGATCTGTACTACCGGCTCTCGATGGTGGAGATCCGAACGCCGCGCCTGGCGGAGCGCAAAGAAGACCTTCCGTTGCTCCAGCGCCATTTCGTGGCCCGCTTCGCCGCGCAGTACGGAAAAGAGATCCGCGGAATTACGCATCGGGCACAGATCCGGCTTTCGCAGCACTCGTGGCCCGGCAACGTCCGGGAGCTGGAGAACGTGATTGGCCACGCCGCCATGATGAGCGCGAGCGACATGCTGGACGCGCAGGACCTGCCTCCCTATTTGTCCGCTTCGCTGGAACAGCCCGAAAGGCCCGAAGCCCCGGCAGTGTCCCCGCGTGCCGGAAGCACCCTCGCGGAAGTGGAACGCGCCCATATTATCCGCGTTCTCCGCGAGACCGGTGGCGTGGTCACGGCCGCGGCTACGCGTCTTGGTTTGCCACGCACGACCCTGAACGCCCTGATGCGGAAGCTGAAGATCACCCGCGACGATAATTAAAGGATGCGGACCGGCCGGCATGGAAGCCTGATCGCCCTGCTCACTGCTTCGTCCGCTCTCTTTGCTCAAAGCGATGTGCCGGACGTTCGTCAGATCGTGGCGTCGTCGGTTGCGGCGACACAGCGGCACTGGCGCGAGTGGGTTCTCTACAGCTACCTCGAACGTGACGAGAATCGGCGTCTGGATCCGGCTGGGAAGGTGAAGTCGGAGGAGGTGGATGTATCGAGAGCGATTCTGGTCAACGGCGTTCAGTTCGAGCAACTGATGGAGCGCAATGGGCGGCCGCTCTCGGCCGACGAGGAACGGAAGCAGAACGCGGAACTCGATAAGTTGAAGCGCCTGACTCCCGAGCAGAGCGCCGAGCGGCTGCGTAAGGATGAGGAAGAGAATACATCGCTCGTGGGAGAGGTTCCCCGGGCATTCGACTTCCAGCTTGCGGGTGAAGAGGTGGTCAACGGCCGGCCTGCCTGGGTGTTGCAGGCGGCGCCGCACCCCGGCTATCGGTCGCAGGGAACGTACGGCAAAATGTTCTCGAAGGTCGCGGGTAAGCTCTGGGTGGACAAGCGGGACTTCGGGTGGATCAAGGTTGACGGATATGTGATCCAGCCATTTTCGATGGGCTTGTTTTTCGCCCGCGTGCTGCGCGGATCGCACATTACCATGGAGCAGACGCACGTTGCCGAAGGGCTCTGGATGCCGGGACACATTGAAGTGCGGGCGGCCGCGAAGATCTTGTTCATTAAGAGCCTCGTGATCGATCGGGTCCTGACTTACTCGGAGTACGAGCCACCGCAATCCGCCGCGCCGGCGACGGGAAATCCGGCGATTCCGAGTGCCGGCCACCCGGATTGATGGCCGAAAGTTCCTCGATGCCGGCAACAGATTGGGTTTTGCCTACGCCAATGCGTTTCCTTATGCTCGACTGCCTGGAGGATGCGCTGCCTGACGCTGCCATGGATCAGGGGGCAGTATCGCGGGTCCTCCTCGAAGGTCGTTGGATGCCAAGTCCTTGAAAAACCTACACTTTGACTCCGCTACCCGCGGAACGAAACGAGCGGCGCCGGACGAAAGCTCGTGGAAATCGGTACTGACGTTTGTCCGCCCGATAGAGAAATTCCAGAAACAGCGAGACCAGGACTTTTACTAGTGGCGCCGAGCCTCCGAGTCTGATATCTTTAGTTATCTCTAGTTAACAGTTAACTATGATCCCATAATCCGCATCGGAGGCAAGCAATGAAGGTCGTGAAGAGAAGTGATCGAAGTTCCGGAGTGAAGATTCTCCTTCTGGCGGGATTGATTTGCCTTTCTCCCGCTTTTCTGAGTGCGGGAACCGCGTGCCCGAGCATGGTGGCTCTGACCAACACATTTCCTACAAGCACATCCTATGTTTGCGATGAAACGGACAATGTCTGGTTCCAATTTCAGGATCTGGGCGCTGTAACGGCCGGCGAAACGGCCCTCCCGGCGGGCACGATCTTTCACATCGACACCGTAACCACCGATGAGATAGATATCACGCTGGAGCCCGGCGAAACGGCCCAGTTCGTGGCTGGCGACACCTATTCGTGGACGTTTTCAGTCGCCGAGGATGCCTTCACCAATCCCCCCATTGTCGGCGCCGATGCGGACTACGGTGCAGAGGGGCCGTACCCCACCCTCACCACGACGGTCACTGCCCTTACGAACTTTACAGGATATAATGCCGACGGTACCCCTATCGATACTGTGGGCAGCCCGATCGGCAGCGGCCTGAATGTCACCAATGGCAGTAATCAGCAGTACGGCTTTTCCCCCGTGCTGGGCTTGGTGTTTACGGACACCCTGACTGGAATTGCAGCTAACACGGAAATCCAGTCTATTTCCAACTCCATCGAAGAAGCTTCGGTCCCGGAGCCGCAGTCCATATATCTTCTGGGGCTCGCGATCATTGTCCTGGGCTTGAAATTTCGCCGGGGCGTTGCACGCTCATTCCAGGCCATGCGTTAATACAGATCGCGCAGCGCG
>JBEKAQ010000159.1:0-7679 GCA_050015835.1 Bryobacteraceae bacterium
GCGGTTTCGAGCAGCTTCGGATCCTCCATGCGCGGGAAAATAATACCCTGCGCTCCGCTGTCGAGCGCGCGCGCCACCAATGGATATTGCAAATCCGCCACGCGCACGATGGGACAAAGCCCCGCTAATTGAGCGACGCGGCAGATGTCGTTTACGGTTTCAAGATCGAAGTTGCCGTGCTCGGTGTCGATGAACGCCCAGTGGAAGCCGGCGGCGGCGAGCAGGCGCGGAATCTCAGCGGACCGCAGTTGGCCGAAGTTCAGGCCGAGCTGCAGCTTGCCCGCCTTCAGTGCGAGTTTTACCTGGTTAATGCGCATGGCGGTGGAAAAGTTGGTAGCGAAGGTATTTTTGCGGATTCTCGCGCAGATCCCTCAGCAGTTCCTCAAGGCTGCGCAGCGATCCGTTGAGGGATTCGTACAACTGAGGGTTCTCGAGCAGCCGGCCGGCGCCGCCCTCCCCGGCATTGAGCGAGCCGATCATGGCGTCGGTCTCGACCAGCAGAGTGCGGATTTTTTGGTACTCGGCGTCGTCGTGCAGCAGGGAACCAAACTGTCCCTTGCCGTCGTTGAGATCGGCGAGATAAGCCCGCAAAACCCGTAAGGTATGAAGAAGCTGATTGTACTGCTCGTCGCTCGCGAACAATCTTCCGCCGGTTCCCTCGCCCCGTTGAATGGCGGCCAGCATATTGTCGGTGCGCAGCAGCGGATCGCGAATCTGATTGTAGAGATTGTTCGAGAAGAGGGCTTGGCCCATCTGGCTGTCCGGCGCGACGAAGCCGTGCACTTTCTTACTGAAGGCACTGATCTGGCCCAGCACGTTGTTGTACATTTGATCGCCCATCACAAACTGGCCGAGCTGGGTCTCGGGCGAAGAGATCTGGATCAGCATATTATTTATTTCGTCCAGCTGACCCTGCAATGTCGCGACCAGCTCGAGGTGCTGATCCTCCTGCTGGAGCGGCTCGCTCGGCAGGGTTCCGTTACGGGCGAGAGGAATGGGGCTCTTGCCTTCGGCGATGGAAACGAACCAGTAGCCGATGGGAGTGTCGGCCCCGATACTGGTTTGGGAATCCTGCGGGATCTGGCCGAGAAAGCGGGAATTGAGCCGCATTTCGATACGCACTGCGTACTGCGGATCGAGCGAAGAGGTAACCTCCATCTTCGTCACCGTGCCGATGGGGATGCCGCTCAGCCGCACGTCGTCCTTAACGGCCAGAGTGGTCACATCGGCCATGTAGGTGACGATGGTCGTCTTGTCTTCAAAGAGGTTGCGGCCGCCGCCGGTGAGAAGGAAAACCAGCACCCCGGAGATGACGACCGCGGTGAGCACGGTGCCCGCGACTCGGATTCGCGCCTGGGGAGTCGGTATGATCTCGAGTTCGGCCATATGCGGGCGCCTGTGGCCCAGTTTAGCAGCGCCTGCGGCCCAGTTCAGCAGCGCCTGCGGCCCAGTTCAGCAGCGCCTGTGGCCAGTTTAACGCGCCCAGTGGAGTGCGGGGGTGGTAGACTCCATCTCAGCCGATGAAAGCTTTGCTCGAAGTCTTCTATCAGCCTGGCAAACTTTTTGAAAGCCTGCCGGAGCGGAAGGGCGCATGGATCGCGCCCATGATCGCCATAGTGCTGCTGGTGCTGCTCACGACATACCTTGTGCCGCGCTATATCGGGCGCGAGAACGTGGCCCGCCAGCAACTGGAGGGTTTCAGCGCGCGGATGAGCCCGGAGCAGATGCAGGCCGCGATCGCAGCCGCGAATTCGCCGGGCAGAATCTACACGGGTTACGCGATGGCGATCGTCGGCACGGCGCTGATGCTGCTGATTGTCTCCGGGGCTCTGATGGCGTTCGCCATGATGACCAGCCGCGCGCCGGGTTTTCCGACCGTGCTCTCCATGGTCTGCCTCGCCATGTTTCCTTACTGGCTGGTGACGACCGCCATGACGGCTGTGATTCTGATGGCCTCGCCCGATCCGAGCGCCCTCGACGTGAGGAACCTGATTGCCACCAATGCCGCCGCATATATGGATAAGGACTCTATGCCCAAGGGCTTATACAGCCTTCTCAGCTCCCTCGATGTCCTAAGCTTCGGCGAAATCGGCCTGTTGTCCTATGGATTTGCGAAGATCACCCGGGCGAACCTGTTCTTCGGGTTGTTGGCGGTGGGCGGACTGTGGATTCTTTACGTCTCCGCGAAGATGGCGTTGAGCCTGCTTTTCTGAGGCGGCGGCATTTGACAAGAGTCCCGCCGCGTCCCTAAACTTAAAGTTTGAGAGGGCCGCGCGGATGGCGCTCATTTTCGTCCCGTCACGACAGTGCCGACTAGTTGAGGAAATGCCTCAGGGAGGTGCGCCTTCTCGAGTAGTGCTCTAACGAGAACGGCTGCTTCGACTTTCCGGGCGATCCCCCACGGCATTTTTTCGTTATTCTTCCCCGACGAATGCCGAATCTGTAAACGCGCGCTTACTGAATGGACCCGGGTGCCGGTTTGCGCGGGGTGTCTCGCCTCCCCCGAACCGCTGGCGGCAAACTACTTCTGCTCGTGCTGCAATACTCCGTTCGTGAACGGCTACCCGCTCGATGAGCATGGCGTGTGCGCGGCTTGCCGATCGGGCTTGCGCGGGTTTGACAGCGCGGCCTGCTTCGGATTTTACGAGGGCTCGCTGCGCAGTCTGATTCATCTGTTCAAGTATGCGGGGATGAAGCCGCTGGCGCGCCCGCTGGCAGGTTATCTGGAGCGGGCTCTCTCGGTTGACGATCGCTTTGACATGGTGGTGGCGGTGCCGCTGCATTGGCGTAAGCGATGGGCGCGCGGCTTCAATCAGGCGGAACTGCTGGCGCGCCATATTGCCAAACACCGGGACATCCCACTCGTGAACGCGCTGCGCCGTAAACGGCCCACCGGGGTACAGGCCGGCTTGGCCATTGCGGGACGCCGCCGCAATGTCGAGGGAGCGTTCGCCGCGCGTGCGGCCGCGGACGTGAAAGGGAAACGCATCCTTCTGATTGACGATGTGATGACGACGGGCGCCACCGCCAGCGCCTGCGCATCGGCGCTGAAACGTGCGGGAGCCGCATCCGTTTCGCTGGCGACTTTAGCGAGAGTAGACCGACGATGGAGATCCTGAGAAGCACTATGCCGACCTATAGCAGACTGCAGAAACCCGTACTCGTGCTCAACGCGAGTTACGAACCGATTAACATCTGCGCCGCCCGGCGAGCCCTGGTGCTGGTGCTCAAAGGGATCGCGTCCGCCGAAGAGCATTCCGCCACGGCCGTTCACTCGACGCGCCGCACCGTGAAAGTGCCGTCGGTGATCCGGCTGCTCGAATACCGCCGCATTCCGCACCAGACGCGAGCGCTGTCGCGCAAAAACATTCTGATGCGCGACCGCTACACCTGCCAGTACTGCCTGAAAGTGATGCCGGCGGGCGAGCTGACGCTCGACCACGTGATCCCGCGTTCGCGCGCCGGGGAATCGGCGTGGGAGAATCTGGTGGCCTGCTGCCATCATTGCAATAACCGCAAGGGCAGCCGGACGCCGGAAGAGGCGGGGATGAAACTGGCGCGCCAGCCGCGTCCGTTCAGCCTGCATACCAGCCGTCATCTGATGCGCCTGCTCGGCAAGAGCGATGAGCAGTGGCGCAAGTATTTGTTCTATTAGGGGCCACTTGATCTATTGTAGCCGTTAAGCTACAATTTGACTATTGGATGCCCCCAGACGAGTATTTGCTGCGGTACTACGTCTCGGCTGATGGAAAGCGTCCATTTGAGGAGTGGTTGCGCACCTTGCCGGATCGCAATGCCGCGGCTCGAGTGCAGGTTCGTCTGGAGCGGCTAGGCCTTGGCAATTTCGGAGATGCCCGATCCCCGGGAAAGGGACTATCTGAACTACGCATCGACGTTGGTCCAGGATACCGGGTTTACTTCATGGTAGAAGGCCAATCGGTTGTCGTGCTCCTTTGCGGCGGGGATAAGGCGACTCAACAGAAGGACATTCGCCGCGCCAGGGAATATTTGACGGATTACCAAAGGAGGACTGATGTCTAAGAGCGCGTCGTATGACGACCTTTTGATGGATATGCTTAAAGATGAGGAACGGGCGCTGGCGTATCTGAATGCGGCGCTCGATGAACGGGATCCGAGAATTTTCCTGATCGCGCTGCGAAACGTCACGCAGGCACAGGGAGGTATCGCTAAGGTTGCCGCGCACTCCGGGTTGAATCGCGAGAGCCTGTATCGCGCGCTCTCAGCGAGGGGCAACCCGAGTGTGCAGACCCTGGCCGCGGTTTTGGGAGCCCTGGGAGCCCGATTGAGTGTTGCTGGAATCAAGCGATCCGGCGAACGCGTGCCTCTCCGCTCGTTCACAATCACAGGCAATTTGCGTCCGATCTTCTCGTGGCCAAACTCAGCGGCCGTGCCCACTGAGCAACTCGCAGCGGCATGATGGCATGGATTTCACAATCGAGCTGAAACAACGCGAGATCGATCACGCCGCAGCCCTGCAAGCCAGGCTGCAGTTGCGGGATATTTTGCTCTACAATACCGAGGCGGCGGGGGCGGGACCAGCGGTTAGCGCCGTCGAGCCGGTGCGCCTTACCGCGGAGCTCGATTCCGAAGTAGATCACAGAGATTCAAGGGGGTTAGACTTCTCAGTCACGCTGCGCGTGTCCTGCGGCGAAGCGCTGACGTTCCACATTGCGGCAACCTTTCTGGCGCGTTACCGGTTCGCAGATCAAGCGAAGCCTGCATCCGAGATTGAGATTGAGTCTTTCCGCAAGAGTCATGCGATTCTGGCCGTCTGGCCTTATCTTCGGGAATTCGTGCAGACATTAGCCGCCCGTATGGGCTTTCCAACGGAGCCTCTGCCACTTCTGCGGCTGGTTCTACGAAAAGCGTGAAACGTTTCCCGGCAACCCCAGGAGTGGCCAGCCCGCAGAACCAGAGAACTCGCGTAGCGCGTGCCGGACGCAAGCTCCCTGATCCCGGTGTCGAAAGTCGCCAGTTGTCCCCGGTGACGGTGGGCACCGCTGCGAATCGCTCAAGTCCCGCAGATCGGTATCGACCGGCCAGAACTCGTGGCCAGGGCTTTGGCAATCCGATCCAGACCGGCTACGCAGGGCATCACGGGATCCTCCCCAAATGCGCGGCTCGCGACGCGCAGGAATCCGGCTTGCGGAGCGGGCATGCTGCCCACTGGCGATCAGGCTCCCGTTGAAACCGGGCATGGGCCGACTGGTGCGCAGAGTGCAGCGGGAATGGCAGCACCACAAGAACATTAACGTCGAGGAGAAAACGCGCGCCGATGCTCCTCTTCGTGCTCTGCTTTCTCCCACTCGTCAGCGTCTCGTTGGTGAGTACGGGCGTTCCCGCGGGGAGATCGAAAACGCTCCGGCCATTCTTCGTCTTAAAGCTCGGAAGACTCTCCGCGCCCCGATGGACCAGATCGGAAGCGGCCTGTCCGATGGAAATCCCGCGCTCTTCGGCGTACTGCCGGATCATCGACAATGCGTCGTCTTCGATGTTCAATGTCGTACGCACTTAATGTCAGTGTAGTCGGGGCTGCGCATCAAATAGACAGCGGCATCGCCGGGATCGGCGCTGATGATAGCCTTAAAGAAATGCGTCGACTTCTGATCCTTCTGCCCGCCGTACTGTGTGCACAGACACCAGCTCCCAAAACGGCTCCTGCCGCGTCCACCGCGCCGGCAGCCACGAAAAAGGCTGCTCCGGCGGCGGCCAAACCGATGACCGACGACGAAAAAACCATCTACGCGCTGGGGCTTTCCATGTACCGGTCGATCGGACAGTTCGATCTCTCGCCGGCGGAGCTCGAGATCCTGAAGAAGTCGTTCAGCGATGCCGCGGCGGGCAAGCCGGAAGTGGATATCCAGGTCTGGGGACCGAAGATACAGGCGCTGGCGACCGCACGCAGCGGGCGCGGCAAGGAAAAACAGAAGGCGATGTCGGCGGCATATCTCTCGAAAGCGGCCGCCGAGTTTGGCGCGCAGAAGACCGCGTCCGGCTTGATCTATAAGGAACTCCGCGCCGGCGCCGGTGCGTCGCCGAAGGCAACCGATAACGTGAAAGTGAATTATCGCGGCACCCTGGTTGATGGGACTGAATTCGATAGTTCCTATAAGCGTAACGAGCCGGCCGAGTTTCCGCTGAACGGCGTCATCAAGTGCTGGACGGAAGGTGTGCAGAAGATGAAGATCGGCGGAAAATCAAGACTGGTATGCCCCGCGGATCTTGCCTATGGCGACGACGGGCGGCCCGGCATACCCGGAGCCGCGGCGCTGATTTTCGAGATCGAACTGCTGCAGATTGGCGCGCCGGCGGCCAGTCCGCCGGGCCGCCAATGACCCGTCAGAACCTTACCCTGTGTTTTATCGCGACTGCGCTGCCTTTTTGTGCCTGTCGATGAGTTCCGGGCAGAGTCGGCGGACATCGATCGCCACCAGAAGTGGATTGAACTCCTCGCCGGGCTTCCTGACGCTGGCGATCCCCCGGAGAGACTCACTTTCGTGTTCGAAGCCCGTCGAGCATGCTGCGTATTGTCGGGTCTCCATGCGTGGCGGCAACCGCCCGCTCCAGATGGGATATTGCGTCATCGACACGACCTTGCGCGACGAGGGCACTGGCGAGATTGCGCTGGGGACTGACCAGATCGGGCCGAACCTGGATGGCCGCCTCGAAGTCCCCGACTGCCCGTTGCATATCGCCTCGCTTAGCTTCGATCACGCCCAAAGCATCATGCGCAAGCGGAGTGAATTCGGCGTTCGCGGCGTTCATTCGGTATTTCAATGTCTCGCGAAAGTCGGGTTCAGCGGCTTGCTCGTTCCCAGCGGTAATGCGAACCGTGCCTCGTGCGTAGTAAGCCTCCGCGTAATCCGGCTTGAGTCGGATAGTTTGAGAAAAATTCCGAGCGGCGGATTCAAGGTCACCCAACTTTACGTACACTTCACCCAGCATATAATAGGCCGGATAATAACTGGGTTGCAGCCGTATCGTTTCTTCCAGGTGCGGGACGGCGTCGATATAACGGCCTTGTTCCACAAGATCGCCGGACAGGTGGAATTGGGCGCCCGGGTTAGCGGAGGTTGACGCGATAGCGTGTTGGAACAAAGTCACGTCGTCGCGCCAGTAAGACAATTGGAGCCATGTCGTGAGCGCCAAAGCGGCAAGAACAGCGGCGGCGGCGAGCGCTCCGGGCCGCGATTTACCCTTGGTAAGGTCGGCCACAAGCCAAACGATTGCGATAATAATTCCGATGGAAGGGATGTAGGTATAGCGATCGGCGTAAGATTGCCATCCCACCTGCACAATTCCGATCATAGGAATCATTGTTCCAAGAAACCAGAGCCACCCTACCGGCAGGTAGCGCCGATTGCCTCCGAATAAAAAAACCAGTACCGTGATCGCTATCAGTGTCAGAAGACAAACAATAACGGAGAACTCGGACAAATCCCGCTGGTAAGGATATAGAATTGCCAGAGGGTGCGGCCAGAGGATCTTTCCCAGATAGCGGACATAAGAAACCACGGCATTAGCCAGGCGGTCGGGAAGTGTGAGATTTTCGATCTGCGTCATTGCGCCAGCTTGCTTCTGAGCTATAAAGGTTGCCACACTCAACCCGGCGACCAATCCAAAAAACGGCGCCTTTTCCCGCAATAACGCGCTGAGCC
>JBEKAQ010000160.1:0-7587 GCA_050015835.1 Bryobacteraceae bacterium
AATTGTTCGAACCCCGGGAGCGCGTATTTCCAGTACGGCTCGAATACCGGACAGATCATCCAGTTCAACAACGCCTGCAACGGCGCCGACTGGGGCGATTGGTTCAGCTCCACAAAACCTGCGGTTCAGCATGTGCAGGATGCGTACGATTGGGGGGGCAATCCAGCCTACTCCGCCATCGAAATCGACGCCATGACTTCGATCGGATACACCACCCCGGCTGAGCCTGAGCCAGGCACCTGGGGCATGATGCTGGTTGCGGCGCTCACGCTTGGGTTGGTCAGGCGCCGCCGGTCGGCTTAACTGGAGCAACCCCGGGGAATCGCCCGGTCTGGCCTGCAAGTCTGCTACGATTCACCCAGTAACTTGTCCTCCGACCGCTTCAGCCGCCAGATCCGTTTCGCCCCCTTCGGCCCCGAAGGCCAGGCGTGTATCGCCTCTTCCACCGCGGTTATCGTGGGATGCGGCGCGCTCGGAACCGTCCATGCCACTTTGCTGGCGCGGGCCGGCGTCGGAACGCTGCGGCTGGTCGATCGCGATTACGTCGAGGAAAGTAATCTACAGCGCCAGGTGCTCTACACCGAGGAAGACGTTCGATCCGGATTTCCCAAGGCTGAAGCGGCTCGCCGCCATCTTCTGGCTGCCAATTCCGCCGTCCAAATCGAAGCGTTCGTGTCCGACCTGAATCCCGGCTCGGCGGACGAACTGCTCGGCGGAGCCGATGTCATCCTCGACGGCACCGACAACTTCGAGACGCGATTCCTGATCAACGACTTTGCCGTGCGCGACGGCGTTCCCTGGATTTATGGCGCGGCGGTGGGGAGCTACGGGATCGCCATGCCTATCCTGCCCGGCGATTCCGCCTGCTTCCGGTGCCTCTATCCCGAAGCGCCGGCGGGAGCCCAGCCCACGTGCGAAACGGCCGGCGTGCTGGGGCCGGTTACCAGTCTCATCGCATCCGTCCAGGCGATGGAGGCGATCAAGGTTCTGGCCGGGCGCGCCCCGAGCGTCCGCCGGAAGATCTTCACCGCCGATTTGTGGAATGGGCCGATCAGGGAGACTACCATGCCCGGCCGCGATCCCGCCTGTCCGGCCTGCGTTCAGCGCGATTTTCTCTTCCTGAACGGCCGCCGCCGCGCTCCGGTCAGCTTGTGCGGCCGCAACGCCGTGCAGATCCACGAGCGCCTCCGGCCCGTGAATCTTTCCGGTCTGGCGGCGCAACTCGAGGGTCTCGGCTCCGTTCGCGCCAATGAGTTCGCCCTGCGCTTCGACGATGGAGAGCATGAAGTAACCGTTTTCCCCGACGGACGCGCCATCGTCAAAGGAACCACGGACGTCGGCGTGGCGCGAAGCGTGTATTCGCGTTACGTGGGAAATTGAGGCCGCACCACAAGCCGCTCGATATCGAACTTCCCTCGATTGAGGTCGTGGCCGGCGCCTTCGATCGCGACCAGCGAGGTAGCGGCCGGTATCAGTTCCAGCGCCGCGCGCATTTCCTCGATACTGCCAAAATCGTCGCGCGTGCCATGCACGAACGTCGCGGGAGTCCGCAGGGCGGGGAAATGTGCAGTGCGCATTTGCGCCGGCTTCTTTGGCGGATGCAGCGGATAGGAGAGCAGAATCAGCCCCGCCGCCAACTCCGGCTCTTCCGCGGCCAGCATCGTCGCCTGTCTTCCTCCATAAGAATGACCGCCGAGATAAACCGGTCCGCTCACCCGCGCACGCATCGAGTCGACCGCTTCACGCAGTCCGTCACGGTCGGACGCAGCGGTGGCGGGGGATGGTGGTCCGAACGGACGCCGCTGCCGGAAGGGCAGATCGTACCGCAGCACGTAAAATCCCGCCGCGCAGAACGCCTCCGCCACGGCGACCAGCAAAGGCGCATGGCAATTGCCACCCGCCCCGTGCGTCAGCACAAGGCCGGCGCCGTTCGCGTTCTTCGGCTCGTGGAGCGGCATCTCAGTAGCATAATAGTTTCTACCGCCTCTATGTGCCGCAGCATAAAAGTTCTTCGACGGCCTGAAGCTGCCGCGACCCCCGCCGAGATTTCCGCCGCCGCCCTGCAGTTCGTCCGCAAGATCAGCGGCTTTCACGCGCCCTCGAAATCCAATCAACCGGCGTTCGACGCGGCCGTTCACGACATCGCCGAAACGACACAAAGACTTCTCGAAGCTGTGAGAAAACCCGAAGCTGTGAGAAAAAAAGACACACTGAGAAACGAAAAAGCAACCCATGACCATCATTGAAGAGACTGTTGACGTGTCGACGCCCACCGGCCCCATGCGCTGTTGCGTATCCCGACCAGCCGCCGGCGGCCGGTATCCAGGCTTGTTGCTGTTTTCCGAAATCTTTCAGATTACCGGACCCATCCGCCGCACCGCTGCCTTTCTGGCCAGCCACGGCTACATAGTGCTCACGCCGGAGATCTATCACGAACTCGAATCGCCGGGCACCGTTCTCGCCTACGATCAGGCCGGCGCCGACACCGGCAACGCGCACAAAATCGCCAAAGAAATATCCGCTTACGATTCCGATTCCCGCGCGGCGCTCGATTATCTGAAAACGCGCGGCGAATGCACCGGACGTCTCGGCGTGATGGGCATCTGCATCGGCGGGCATCTGGCGTTCCGCGCGGCCATGAATCCGGACGTGCTGGCGACTGCCTGTTTTTACGCGACCGACATCCACAAGGGCAGCCTGGGTAAAGGCATGAACGACAACTCCCTCGCCCGCGCCGGGGACATTCGCGGCGAGCTGTTGCACATCTGGGGCCGTCAGGACCCGCACATTCCTCTCGATGGGCGCGTGCGCATTCATGCGCGCCTTGAGGAGGCGGGGGTGAAGTTCCAGTGGATCGAAGTCAACGGGCAGCACGCCTTCCTGCGCGATGAAGGGCCGCGCTACGACCCCGCCCTGGCGCGCCTCTGCTTTAACTTCGTTTTCGAATTGTTCGGACGGCGTCTGGGCGGCGGCGATCTCTCGACTGGCGGCTCCGCCAACATCGGCAATCATTAGGCATGGCCAACGAAGACACCGCATGGTTCGCTCTGGCGGTGATTCCCCGCAAAGAGAAGGTCACCGCGCAGACGCTTCGCGCCAAGGGCTACGAAGACTTTCTGCCTCTCTACACCGTCAAGCGCCGTTGGTCGGACCGGGTTAAGGAGGTTGAGCTTCCCCTCTTTCCCGGGTATGTATTCGGCCGCTTCGATCCGAAGGTCCGGCTGCCCATCCTCAAGATCCCCTCGGTTATGTCGATCGTGGGGCTGGGCAAGACGCCGCAGCCCATTCCGGACCTGGAGATTCACGCCCTTCAGGCCGTGTGTCAAGCGGGCATTCACGCCATCCCCTATCCGTTCCTCACCGTCGGCGCCAAGGTTCGCATGAACGAAGGCCCCCTCGCCGGAGTCGAAGGTATTCTGGTCGAGGCGAAAGAGACGCGCCTCATCCTCTCGGTGTCTCTCTTGCAGCGCTCCATCGCCGTCGAAGTGGACACCGCGTGGATCGCGCCCGTGCGCATTCTGCACGAGTTCTGACGGCCGCGGTCAGATGGTCTTGGTCAGACCGCCGTCGGCGTCGATGAGCGATCCATGCAGCAGACGCCCGTGCGGCGACAGGATGAATGAGACCAGCGCCGCTATGTCTTCGGGCTCGCCCACCCTCGCCACCTTCTCATCGCGAATGAAAATGTCGAGCGCCGCCGCAAGGTCGACGCCATGTTCCGCCGCGGTTTGCCTGAGTCGTGTTTCGAATCGCGCCGTGCGCACGGGCCCCGGATTGACGGCATTCACCTGCACGCCGGCGCGCAGCCCGAGATCCGCGAGAGCCTTGGTGAAAGAAAGCAGCGCGGCATTCACGGAGCCGCCGATCGCGAACTGAGCGCCCGGAGTTCTTCCGCCCGAGCCCGCTATATTGATCAGCGAACCGGACCTTTGCCGGAGATAAGGCCAGGCCGCGCGCGCCAGCCGGACGGCGCCAAACAGCTTGAGCGCGAAGCCGTCCATCCAGTCGTCTTCGGTGAGCGCTTCGAATTCACCGCGTTTGGTGGCGCCCGCGTTGTTGACCAGAATGTCGATGGCGCCGAATCGGGCCACAGCTGCATCAATCGCGTGCTGTCCGGCGTCGGGCAGGCGAAGATCCCGTGCCACGATGCAGGCGGCGGCGCCCATGCTTTCGATCTGCCGGGCGGTTTGGTTGAGCAGGGGTACATCGCGCGCGCAGAGCACCAGGCTCGCGCCGTCGGAAGCCAGACGCAGGGCGATGGCATGTCCGATGCCGCGGCTCGCGCCGGTCACGATGGCGACTTTACCTTCGAGCGATTTCATCTTCAGTGTGCCAGCGTGGCGCGGATGGCGATTCGGTCCGCCTCTGAAATTCCGGAATGTGCCGGGATATCCGCGCGCGTCCTCAACAATTGCCGGTAGCGTTCGAAATAGGCCACGATATCGCCCCCGTTGGCAAAGCTGTACATGATATCGGCGAACGCGCTGGTGTGACGGAGGCCGAGCGCGTGGCCGCTTTCGTGAAGGCAGGTCAGATAGACGATCGCGTCGCGCAGCAGCGGGTCGGTGCGTGTGGCGGCATCGATCCCCGGACCCAGCGAGCGTGTATCGGGCAGCACGTAAATGATCGCGCCCTGCTTGCCATCGACGACAGTGGGCACGGTCTCGCCATACAGGCTCGCCTGGCCGTTGGTCCAGTGGATGGTGATGCGGGCGTGCGCCGGGGATTCGCTTCTCCTGAAAACGATGGCCCCGTTAGTCTCCCGCTGCCACGCTTCGAAAGCCCATCGGGCCAGTTCGGTATCGCCGGCCTCGCAGCCGGTGGCTTGGGAAGCTTCGGGCGTGCAGGGATCGACAAAGAAGGTGTATTCCTCCGCGGCGGGCAGCGCGGTGGCGAATGCGGCGAAAAGCAGGAAGCAACGCAGGACCACGACGAGCATTGTAGTACGGTGGCATGTTGGTCAGGCCGCCATCGAAGCAGGTGCAGCCGATACAGCCCAACCTTGATCTCGCGAATCAACCCGTCACGATCAACTCTGCGGCTACGATGAGCCTGTTCTTGTATGAAGAATAGACAGTTTCACCGGTAGTGGCGCGTGGGTCCGCAGCTGTTAACAGCGAGTACAAATTCACGTCCGGCCAGGGCCGAGACAAGATGCGCTGCGCTAGGCCTTCCAACGCCGTCTGAGTAGTGGAGGTAATGTGTGCCGAGGAGTTCCTCAGCGTGCGCAGATCCGCGAGGTCTGATGCGATTGAGCTCAAGTGCGGCTCATACGGGTATCCATCTCGGAAATACATGCGCACCATCTTCCGGACGTTATCGTGGTTGCCGTAATCGAAATAACGATTGATGCCGATGATCAATCCTCGCGCGGAAGAAGCGTCAACCGGGGCGATGAATTTGGTCGGGCTTGAACCTGAGACCGTCGCACCACCGGTCATCAGCTCAACAATCGTGTTTTCAAGAAAGGATTCCCACGCGATGAAGAAATTCAGGAACGCAGCGACTGTTATCCGGTTCCGGCTTGGCTCGGCGAAAAAAGCCTGCCCCGAGGCGTCTGCACGGTGTGCGTCCAAAATCAAAGTGTCGCATTGAGCGGCGGTTGCCTTAAACTCCGATAATATTGCAGCCAATGGCACGCAGAGCTCTCAACTTACGAGGGAAAGAAGATATTTGGTCCTTCGCTGACGCACCGTTTCGTCCGTGGTTGCCCGCCGCGAGTCCTGCAAAAACTGCTGTTGTGCCTTTCTAAGGCTCGACAAATCCTCTGCCAGGAAGATCTGCTCAACTTTATCTAGGCCATTCCTCGCCGCCTGCACCGCCGCTCCTGTGAGCGCGTTCCGGGGGGAAGAAATTCCCGGCAGGCCGCGGAGGCAGTGAGCGACTGCGGTGAACAGTGAATAATAGAGGTGCGGCCTCCTAAAGTCCGTATCAGACAACCCTTCCGGATAGATCTCAGAAATCTTAGCAACTACGCCATCAAAGCGCCGCTCGAGGGCATCGGCGTCATGATCAAATTTTATCTCATAAGTGTCGTAGTATTTTTTAATCTGCTTCTTGGATTTTATGCCCTCGAGCATGGCTATTAGAAGATCAGCAACCAAATTCACCTCCTGCATCCGCATGATACTTTTCGGCGTAAGGATTCCTTGATCGGTCCAGTAGGCGAAGTACTTGTGCCCGATCTTGTCCGCCAATACCTTAAAAGGCCCGAAGTGGTCGGCGTTGATTTTTTCTTGCTCATTCAGGACGACTGCATAGGAATTCAAACGGCTAAATATGTCCAACACCTCTGGATCCGGAAGGTTAATCAATAGATCCACGGAGACTTCATAAGCCAAGACATGCGCTTGGAGCTCCTCAGGAAGTTGGCTAAACAGGCGACCGCCGCATTCGGAATTCTGGCGCTTATTTACTGTGAAGCCATCCTTGACGTACGAGAGAATAGTGCGGAGCCGCTGCTGTCCATCGACGACCTCCCTTGTGGAGGTTTTTGTGGAAACGTTGATTTTCTGGCGAATGAATACCTTCGGTATCGGCTTGCCCCTGAGGATCGTGTCGATCAGAAAGCTTTTGGCCTTCTCGGACCAGACTGATCGTCGCTGGAAGCGCGGGTTTAGTTCAAGTTGCTTCGCCTTATCCCACTCTACAAAATCGTTGATGCTGTACGTTCTCGAATCGTAGCTTTTCACAATCGTCCTCGGCGGCTTGCGGCGTGCTTCCTAAACAGCGTATCCGTCGTTCCCCTGGATGGCTCAGTGTGTTTGCCCTCCAGTAATTGATCCCACACGTCCGCTATGGAGTGCGTCTCGAAATATTCGGCCGCTTCCTCGTCCGAGCGGAATTTCGGAAGGGGCGCTTCCGCAGAGGGGAGCTTTTTCCTCATCTGGTCCACATACTGGCATGATACTGCGGATAGGCGGCAGCGCCTGTCCCATAGGTACAATCGGACTCGGTGTTTCGAAAAATTCTTATCGCCAATCGCGGCGAGATCGCTTTGCGCGTGATCCGCGCTCTGCGCGAAATGGGCATTCGCTCCGTCGCGGTTTATTCCGACGTCGACCGCGCCTCACTGCACGTCCGCAAAGCCGATGAAGCGGCTCATATCGCAAGCTACCTGAACATTGATGACATCGTCGAAGCCGCGCGGCGCCACGGAGCCGACGCCATCCACCCAGGCTATGGATTCCTCAGCGAGAACGCGCGTTTCGCGCAGGCCTGCGAAGACGCCGGTTTGGTTTTCATCGGGCCATCGCCCCGCTCCATCGAGTTGATGGGATCGAAGACGGAAGCCCGCCGCGTGGCGAAAGCCGGTGGCGCGCCCATCGTGCCGGGGACTGAGGAGGGTCTCACGGGTATGCCCGATTTTCCCGTCATGCTCAAGGCCGTGGCGGGAGGTGGCGGGAAGGGCATGCGCCGCGTGGATCGCGAGCAGGATCTGATGCCGGCCTTCGAATCGGCTTCGAGCGAAGCCCTGCGCGCCTTCGGCGATGGCCGCATCTACGTCGAGAAGCTCATCGAAAATGCCCGCCACATAGAGATCCAGGTGCTCGGCGATCAGCACGGCAACATGGTGCACCTCGGCGA
>JBEKAQ010000161.1:0-7558 GCA_050015835.1 Bryobacteraceae bacterium
CCGTCTACAGCGGCAGCGTCGACCGCCCCGTTTACCAGCAGGAACAACTGGTGCGCCACGGCCACTCGATCCAGATCCTGTGGCTGCACGGCTTTGTGTTCTTCGGCAGCGCCCATCGTCTGCTGGTGCAGATCAAAGAGATCGTGGATCTGGAAAGCGGTTCCTGCCGCAGCCTGATTCTCGATTTCCGCCAGGTGCTGGGAATCGATTCCTCCGCCGTCATGGGCTTGGTAAAGCTGCGCCAGGTGGCCGATCGCAACGGCTTCGTCGTGCTGCTCTCCGGCGTTCCCATGCAGGTGGAACGAGTGCTGCGCGCCGGCGGCATGTTCGATGCTACCAGCGGTTCCACGTGCCTGGTCTATCCGGATATCGACAGCGCGCTCGAATGGTGCGAGGACCAGCTGCTCGACGAGATCGCCACGCGCGAAGAAGCTTTGCGATCGGCGGGCGAATGGCTGGCTCGCGAAATCGGCGGCGAGCCCTTGTTCAAGCGCCTGGTTTCTTACCTCCAGATGCTCGAATACAAGCCCGGCGAAATGCTCATCCGCCAGGGCGAGGCGGGCGACAGCCTGTATTTGCTCTATGCGGGCCGCGCCACCGTGCTCTTTCGAACCGAGCAGGGCACGGAACTGCGTCTGCGCAGCATGGTGGGGCACACCATTGTGGGCGAAATGGGTCTCTACCGCATGCTTCCGCGCGGCGCTTCGGTGCGCGCCGACGAGCCCACCATTGCCTACCGCATGACCCTCGAAGCCATGCTCCGGATGGAGTCGGACGACCCCGCGCTCGCCCGCGCCTTTCACAAACTGGTGATCCGCACCCTCGCCTCGCGCCTGGATTTTGCCAATCGTGAAGTGGCCGGTTTGCGGGCCTGACGCTCTTCGGCAGGGGATCGGCTCTCGATGATACACTGACGGAGATTCTCTCAGAATGCTTCTTCCCCGCGAATTCGTAGCCTATTTGTCACGCCAGATCGTGCGCCGCCTCACTCCGGCCACTGTCGAGACCCACTCTCCGGATAAGGTGGCCGAGCTCGTCGGCGCCGTCATTACCGAAGAACTGAACGCCGAGGACAAGCTCAACGACGAGGTACGCGACCTCCTCGAGCAGTACAGCGACTACATGCGCAAAGAGGGCGTCAGCTACCAGGACATGTTCCGCAAGATCAAGAACACCATGGTGCAGCAGCGCAAAATCGTGCGCGCGTCCGGCCGCGACACCGGCGACCAGATGAAGCTTTCGCGCGACAAAATCACCGATATTTCGCACAAATTGATCAACGCCCTCCGCAAATCGCGCGATGTGCGCCTCAAGAAAGATCAGAACGACGCGCGCCTCGAAATCGTCAAAGCTTTCACCGAGATCCTGCAGGTGGAAGAGAAGGCCGACCGCGCCGCGCGCGATAAGGTCCGTTCCGTCAAGCGCGATATTCCCGAAGGCAGCGAAGAGTGGGACATCCTCCAGAAACGCTACTACGCCGAAGAGCTGAAGAAATTCGGCATCGATCCGGCTAAATGAAACCGGCTGTCGTGGTAGTGGGGAGTCTCAATATGGACTTCCTGGTCAAGACCAGCCACCTTCCCGCCGCGGGCGAAACCGTCCTCGGCTACGGCTTCCGGATGGTGCCCGGTGGCAAGGGCGCGAATCAGGCCGTCGCCGCGGGCAAGCTGGGCGCGGCTTCGGTAACCGTTCGTATGGTGGGCCGGGTTGGCCTCGATCTTTTCGCCGATCATCTGAAAGCCAGTCTCTCGAGCGCCGGGGTGGACGTGAGCGCGGTCCATGCCTCGCGCACCCAGCCCACAGGCGTAGCTCTCATTGCGGTCGATGAGAAGGGACAAAACCAGATCGTAGTGGCCTCGGGCGCCAACATGGACATGCCGGCGAGCGACGTCGAAGGCATGCGCCGCGTCTTCAAAGGAGCGCGCATCGGCCTGTTTCAACTCGAAACGCCGCTCGACACTGTGGCCGCGGCCCTCAAGATCGCGCGTGAGGAAGGCTTGCGGACCATCCTCGATCCCGCTCCCGCGCAGCCCCTGGCGCCTGAAATGCTGCGCGATATCGACATCCTGACGCCCAATGAAGCGGAAGCGTTCATGCTGCTCGGGCGCCGTCCGGAACGCGTCACGCTCGAAGACGCGCCGCTGCTGGCCGCCGAAGTGGCGAAGCTCGGATCGCATATGGTGGTCCTGAAGCTGGGCGATAACGGCTGCTTCTTCGTGGGTGGCGGAGAACGCTGTCACGTGCCTGCTTTTGCGGTGGAGGCGGTGGACAGCACGGCGGCGGGCGATACCTTTAACGCGGCCCTCGCCATCGCGCTCGCGGAAGGTGCGCCGATCCCGCATGCACTGCGTTTCGCCAACGCCGCCGCGGCCATCAGCGTCACCCGCTTAGGTGCCCAGGCTTCCGCGCCCACACGCAGCGAAGTCGACCGGTTGCTCGACGCTCTATTCTGATGAATGACCGGAACGATTCATAAGGAGAGACCATGAAAAAGCGCAAACTGGGGAAGAGCGGCCTCGAGGTTTCGGCCCTCGGGCTGGGCTGCATGGGAATGAGCTTTTCCTACGGTCCGCCCAAAGACAAGGGGGAGATGATTGCCCTGCTTCGGTCGGCGGTGGAGCGCGGCGTCACATTTTTCGATACCGCCGAGGTCTACGGTCCCTTCCTCAACGAAGAGCTCCTCGGCGAAGCGCTCGCTCCGCTGCGTGAACAAGTCGCGATCGCCACCAAATTCGGGTTCGACCTCAGCCCGGATTTCGATCCCCGCGGGATGAAGGGTCCGCCGGGCCTGAACAGCCGCCCCGAGCAGATCAGGCAAGCCGCCGAGGGCTCGCTCAGGCGGCTCAGGGTCGAGGTCATCGACCTCCTTTATCAGCATCGGGTCGATCCCAACGTACCCATCGAAGACGTAGCGGGAGCCGTGAAGGATCTGATTCGGGAAGGAAAAGTTCGCCACTTCGGCCTTTCCGAAGCGGGCGTCCGGACCATCCGCCGCGCACACGCCGTCCAGCCGCTCACCGCTCTCCAGAGCGAATACTCGCTGTGGACCAGAACCCCGGAGAAGGAAGTGATACCGACCCTCGAGGAACTCGGCGTCGGATTTGTCCCGTACAGTCCGCTGGGCAAGGGCTTTCTCACCGGCAGGTTCGACGAAAACGCGAAGTTCGACAGTTCCGACTTCCGCAGCACTCTGCCCCGCTTCACCCCGGAGGCTCTCAAGGCGAATCGGGCCCTGATTGATTTGCTGGCCGGCATTGGGAAACGGAAGCAAGCCACGCCCGCTCAGATCGCGCTCGCCTGGCTGCTGGCGCAAAAGCCGTGGATTGTCCCCATACCCGGCACCACGAAGCTTGATCGCCTGGACGAGAACATCGGGGCGCTCTCGGTTGAACTTACGCCCGACGATTTGTGGGATATCGATGACGCCGCGGCCGGCATCACGGTGCATGGGGCCAGATACCCCGAAAAGCTGGAGCAAATGACCGGGCGCTGAGCGGCCTGGTTCGCAGGTAGTTCTATGGAGCCTTCTTCGCAACCAGCGGGAGCGGGGTCCCATTGCGCATCTCGTCCGTCGCCCGCCGCACCACCTTGTCGCCGGCTTTCAGATTCCCCGTCACTTCCACCAGGTCCCCGTCGGCCACGCCCTTTTTAACGTCCACCCATTCCGCCTTCCCCTCCTGCTCGCGGACCACAAACGTACGCTCCGTCGTCGTCACCACGCTCGTCTTGGGAACGAATAGCGCAGGCTTCGCGCGCCGCACCGGCCACTTCACCGTCGCATACATCCCGGGAGCCAGCGCTCCATCGCGATTCGTCACATCCAGCTCGATCGGCATGGTGCGCGTCTTCTGATCGAGTGTATGGGATATGCGCGCAATCGTTCCCGAGTAGTTTCGATCCGGCCAGGCCGGTACCTGGAATGGCACGCTCGCCCCGTTCGCAATTCCGCTGACATCCTCTTCCGGTACCGGCACCACCAGCCGCAGCCGCGACACCTGCTCGATCGTCAGCAGCGCCGCGTCGTTGCCGGGGCCCGCCAGCGCGCCCGGGTGGACCATGCGCTCGGTCACTACGCCGTCGAAAGGCGCCGTGATTTTCAGATAGGCCTGCAGATCCTCGAGCGCCCGCACCGCCGATTCCGCCGCCAGGCTCGCCTGCTGCCGGGAATTGATCAGCGCTTTCGCCGCGTCCACCTGTTTTTCCGCCTGCACCAGTTCGTTGCCGGCCACCGCGCCGGGAGTCTCCGCCGCCTGCTTCATCCGCTCGTACGTGCTCTGCGCCGCCGCCAGCTGGGCCTCCGCCTGCAGGCGATCCGCCTCCGATGCCTGCACTTTCGACCGTGCCTCGGCAATCCGCGCCGCCATCTCCGGAGCGCTCATTTCCACCAGCAAATCACCCTGCTTAACGATGCTCCCGCGATCCACCAGAACCCGCTCCACGTATCCCGGCACCTTCGCATGCAACGAAACGCTCAGGAACGGCAGAAGCTCCCCCGGCAATTCCACCGTGCGCGAAACCGTTTTCGATACCACCGGAACCAAATCCGCCGTCTGCGCCAACAGCCCGAAAACAAAAACCAAACCTATCGCCTTCTTAATGTGCGTCATAATATCGGCTCGCCGGGTCCATCGGATTCAGCGACGGAGATTTCATCGAAGCCCGCCCCTGCAAAATCGCGTAAATCGAAGGAAGGATAGTCAAAGTGGCAAACGTAGACAGAATGAGACCGCCGATCACCGCCCGTCCCAGCGGAGCCGATTGCGCCCCCGCCTCGCCGTACCCGATCGCCATCGGCAGCATCCCGAAAATCATCGCCGCCGCCGTCATCAGAATCGCCCGCAGCCGGCTCGAAGCCCCCTCCCGCGCCGCCTCCATAGCGGTGCGGTTCTCATGCCGGAAGCGCTCCGCGAACGTAATCAGCAAAATCGAATTCGCCACCGCAATCCCGATCGCCATAATCGCCCCCATGAACGACTGGATATTCAACGTCGTCGCCGTCGCCCGCAGCATGATCAAAACTCCGCAAAGCACCGCCGGAACCGTCAGCACGATCGCCAGCGCCATCCTTATCGACTGGAAATTCGCCGCCAGAAGCAGGAAGATCGCCACCACCGCCAGCAGCAGACCGGTGCGCAGCCCTGAAATAGTCTGCTCAAGCGGCGGAATCTCGCCCTTCATCACCACCTTGACCCCGCGCGGAGGCGTCCCCGCGCCCGCCAGAGCCTGATTCAGTTTCCGCGCCGCCTCGCCCAGCGTGATCCCATGAATGTTCGCCGTCACGCTGATAATGTGCTGGCCGTTGAAGCGCTCGATGAGCCCCGGCATCGTCCCCGTCTTCATCTGCGCGATGTTCGTCAGCTCCGTGTCCCGATGGCCGTCCATCATGATCGGCAGCTGCCCCACGCTCTCCACGCTCTGCATCTGGTTCTGCGGCAGCTCCACCTGAATCTGGAATGCGTTGCCCGAGTTGGGATCGCGCCAGTAATTGGGCTGCGTGAACCGCGAAGAAGACGTAGCCGGCACCACCGAATTCGCCACGTCCGCCATGGTCAGCCCGAACTGGCCCGCCCGCTCCCGGTTGATATTGATGTCGAGCGTCGGGTAATTATATTCCTGCGCGAATTGCAGATCCCGCAGAAAAGTGAGCTTCGCCATCTCAGCCTTGATCTTCTGTGCGTAGGCATAATCGTTCGCCAGACTCGCCCCCTGCACCGCGACTTCGATCGGCGTCGGCGAACCGAAGCTCATCACCTGACTCACGATATCCGCTGCCTCGAAAGAAACCGTGCTCGTCGGCAACTCGCGGTGAAGGTCCGCCCGGATGCGCTCCCGCAGCGCCTCGCCGCGCGGCGTGTCGGGTTTCAACGCAATCTGAATAATCGCTTCCTGCGGCCCGCTCGTGAACAGATGGATCAGGTCCACCGGATAGCTCGGCGGGATCGTTCCCATGAAGTCGCTCGTGATCAGCACGTTGTCCTTGCCCGCGTCCTGTTGAATCACGTTCAGCGCGCGCAGCACAATGCGTTCCGTCTCTTCGATCCGCGTGCCCGCCGGCGCACGCAGCCGTATGCGGAGCAGCGGAGCATTGGCGTCCGGAAATAATTCCGTCCCCATGCGCGGCGCAAGCATATACAGAATCCCGCATGCCCCGGCAAGGTAAACCAGCACCATGGGCCAGCGGAATTTCAGAACGAAGCCCAGATACCGTTCGTAAAACGAGCGAATGTGCCCGAAAATTCCCTCATGCTCTTCCCCGCGATGCGCCTCCCGCATCAGCCACGTCGAGAACACCGGCACCAGACTGCTCGAAAGCAGGTACGACGCGATCATCGCGAACGCCACCGCCAGCGATAACGGCACGAATAGCTGCCGGCTCACCCCCACCATGAAGAACGAAGGCACGAACACCGCGAGAATACAGAACATCGAGAGCAACCGCGCCACCGCCGTCCGGCTGCATGCCTCGACAACCGCCCGCGCGCGCGAAATCCCCGGCAGCATCTGCGTATGAATGTTCTCGATCTCTACGGTCGCCTCATCCACCAGTACGCCTACCGCCAGCGCCAGCCCGCCCAGCGTCATGATGTTAATCGTCTGCCCCGTCGCCCACAGCAGAATCACCGCGCTCAATAACGCGAACGGAATATTCATCACGACAATCACCGCGCTGCGCCAGTCGCGCAGGAAGATCAGCACCATCAGGCCCGTCAGGCACGCGCCCAGCAGCCCTTCGACGATCAGCCCCCGCAGCGAATTCGTGACGAACGGCGATTGATCGAACTGCAGATTTACATCCACATCGTCCGGCACGGCTTTCTTGAAATCGGGTATCGCCGCCTTCACCGCGCTGATCACCGCCAGCGTCGAAGCATCGGCGCGCTTCGTCACCGGGATGTAAACCGTGCGCTTCCCATTGACGTGCGCATAGGCCGTAATAATGTCCGTGCCGCTCTCGATGGCGCCGATGTCCCGCAGATAAACCGTGGTCCCCGACACCGGCCGCACCGGCGCGCTCATCAGCTCCGATAAATCCCCGCCCAGCGCCGCGTTCGTCCGTGCGATGCGGTTGGTCGCCCCCGTCCACATATTTCCCGACGGCATCACCAGCGTCGCCTTGCTCACCGCCGCGATCGCCTCTTCGGGCGATACCTGATACTGCCGCAGCTTAGCCGGATCGAGCGTGATCACGATGGTCCGCTGGTTCCCTCCGAACGGCGGCGGCGCCGACACCCCGGGCAGCGTCGCGAACAGCGGCCGCACACTGTTGATCGCGTAATCCTGCAGCTCGCCCTGCGTGTGCGTGGCGCTGCTGAAGACCAGCTGACCGACGGCAACGCTGCCCGCGTCGAAGCGCGTGATAAATGGCGGCACCGTCCCCGGCGGCATAAACGCCCGCGCGCGATTCACGTAGCCCACCGTCTCCGCCATCGCCTGCGCCATATCCGTGCCTTCGTGAAAAATCAGCTTCATCAAAGCCGCGCCCTGAATGCTCTTGCTCTCCACGCGATTGATTCCCGTGATGTAGAGGAAGTGATACTCGTAGTAATAAGTCAGGTAC
>JBEKAQ010000162.1:0-7405 GCA_050015835.1 Bryobacteraceae bacterium
CCGCGCATGGAGGATCCGAAGCTGCTCGAAACCGCGCTCGCATGGACGAAATTCCCTCCCGCCGGCGTGCGCGGCTACGGCCTCATCGCGCCGCAAATCGACTATGAGCCGCTTTCGTTTAATCGGGTGATCGAGCACGTCAACGCCAACACGCTTACGGTGCTGCAGATCGAAAGCCGCCGCGCCGTCGAGGCCCGTGAAGAGATTCTCGCGGTGCCGGGCATCGACGCCGTGATGATCGGTCCCGCCGATTTGTCCATCTCGATGGGAGTTCCTGGCGACTTCCAGCACCCCACCATGGTCGCGGTCATGGATGCGATTGTCGAAACCTGCCTGCGCCGCGGCATCGCGCCCGGCACGCAGACGCGCAACGTGGCGCTGGCAAGATTCTGGAAGGAGCGCGGCATGCGCTTCCTCGGATGCGGCAGCGAGATCGGCTTTCTCTTCGATAAAGCTAAGGAGACGGCCCAGGCGCTGCTGGCCGACTGAGCCGATGCCATGAATTGCCGCCTGTCCATTTTTATTCTCTGCGCCGCGCTGCTCGTACCGGGCGCCAGCCGTCTCGACGAATTACCCGCCCCCGAGCAGGCGGCCATCGATCGCATCTCGGCCGATACGATGCGCGGCGACTTATCCTTTCTCGCTTCCGACGCGCTCGAAGGCCGCGCCACCCCATCGCGTGGACTCGATATCGCGGCCGAATTCATCGCCTCCCGCTTTCGCGCCGCCGGACTCGAGCCAGTGACGAAGGACGGCAGTTATTTCCAGAAGGCTCCATTCGCCGAAGTAACGCCCAAACTCGACGACTTCCATCTGACCCTGCAAGCCGGCCGGGAAAAGATCGAGCTTACTTCCGCGGATGTCCGCATACACACCACGCGCCCGCTGGATTTAAAAAACGTCGACGTGGTGAATCTCCCGCCCAACGGCAACCCGCCCCCGGTTGAAGATAAGGTGGTGGCAGGGGATGCGAAGCGCTACGGCAATGAAGCCGCCCTGCGCCGGCTACAGGCGCTCAGACCGGCGCTGATTCTCCTGCTGGGCAGTCTTCGCGGTCCCGAAGAGCCTCATCCGTTCCTCGAAGAAGCGGATTCGAATCGGGCGCCGGTGATTCGCGTGGGCAATGGCGATGCCGCATCGGCGCTCTCCGAAAACCGACGCCTGATCGCCTCGCTGCATCTCTCGGCCCCGGTGCGCCGCGACGTGATGCTCGAAAATGTGGCGGGCATTCTGCGCGGATCGGATCCCGTTCTGCGCGACCACTACGTCCTGTTGACCGCCCACTACGACCACGTGGGAATGCTCAACTCAGTATCCGGGGCTGTTAACAGCGGAGCCGACCGGATTTATAACGGCGCCAACGATAACTCGAGCGGCGTAGTCTCGGTAACGGAAATTGCGTCTGCGCTCGGTACGCTCAACCCGCACCCCCGGCGCAGCATTGTTTTCATGACTTTCTTCGGTGAGGAAGAAGGCTTGCTCGGCTCCTCTTTTTACGTCCGCCATCCGCTGGTGCCGTTGAAGGAAACGGTGGCCAACGTCAACCTCGAACAGATGGGGCGCACCGACGATAAAGACGGCCCGGAAGTGGGAGCCTTCGCCTTCACCGGCCCTTCCTATTCGGACTTACCCGCTCGAATGACGGCCCCAGCCCGCATCGAGGGAGTGAAGGTTTACAACCACCGCGGCGCCGACGATTTCTTCGATCGCAGCGACAACTATGCGTTCGCGCAGGCCGGGATCGTGGCGCACACCATCGCGGTCGCCTTCGAATTTCCCGATTACCACGCCGTGGGCGACGAGTGGCAGAAGATCGACTACGCAAACCTCGCGAAGGTCGACCGCGCTGTGGCCGCCGGGCTGCTGGATCTGGCCGATGCCGACGCCCCGCCCAGATGGAGCAACACCAAAGAGGCGCAGCCTTACCGGGAAGCGGGGCGTTAGGGTGGATGCCCGTCCGGTTTTGGTTGCTGTGGCGCGAGTCCTGCGCGAACAGCGCCTCGAAGCCATTCTGATCGGCAACGCGGCGGCCGCGCTGCACGGCGCTCCGGTCACTACCGTCGATTTGGATTTTCTCATCCGCAAGACCCCGGCCAACCTGCGTAAGCTGGAGCGCATCGCCGATTCTCTCGGCGCCGTTGTCTTCACGCCGCACTACCCGGTTTCAGGCCTGTTTCGGCTGATCCGCGACGAAGACGCCCTGCAGCTCGATTTCATGACGTCGGCGCACGGCATCCGTTCTTTCAACAGCCTGCGCAGCCGCGCCACTGAAGTGGATTTTGAAGGCGAACGCATGACAGTAGCCGCCCTGGCTGATATCATCGCCAGTAAGCGGGCCACCAATCGTCCGCGCGATAAGGCAGTTCTCGATGTACTCGAAAAAGCCGTCCTTGAAAAAACCCTTGAGCGGAAAGAAGAAGCCCAGCCGGACCGAGATTCTCGCCGCGCTGACTCTCGAAACTGATCGCGCGCTGCTCGATCAGATCCGCCGCCTGCAGTCGAAACCAATGAACCAGCGCACGCATTTCCTGCGCAAACGAATCGGCCTGCGCGGCTCCGCTGTTTAGGTCCCAAATGCCGCCTGCGCCCGGTTCCCGCCTCGGCCCTTATGAGATCCTCTCCGCGATAGGCGGTCCGGGAACCGCATGCTGGCCGTGCCGGTGACGCTGTAGCCGGGGTTCTCCAGGGGCAGGCCGGAGGTGCTGTTTGAAGGTCCCTGGTTGCCGACTGCGTTGACCAGCCAGAACCTTTCGGCCGGGTAACTGATTCAGAGCCCCATCCGCTTGGCTTCCTGATGCGCCGCTGTTCGTATGGCCGCCAAAGGATTGGGCGAAATCTTCCACTTCTGCTGGCGGATCGATTCCGCCACCGCCGGCGCCATCTCGGGAGGCATCTTCACCACATCGCGCACGAAGGCGATGAAGTCGGGCGCATCCTGCTCTAAGCCGCTGGCGGCTTCAATCTCGCTGTAGCCCGCCGGCTTGTTGGTGCTGCGCGTCGGCTGGTAGTTCTTCTGGGGAGGGATGGAAGGGCCGCGTTGATTGAAGAACTGGGCCCCTCGGGCGCGTTTGGAGTTCTTACCGTGTTGCATGTTTTGTCGATGGGTACTTCTTCGTCGTCAGGTACTTCGAGGTCGATAGGTGCTTCGAGGTCATGATGTTCGAATTTACAGCTTCAACGATTTACAGCTTATTTCGATGATTTACAGCTTATGTGGAGCCGCGGCGGGCCTGCGTCCGGCAAGCGGATTCACGTCCCGCTCGATCTCCGTCTTATTAACACACCACAGATCGTATTCGTTCTGATCCTCGAGCCAGCATTTCGCCGGCGCGCCGAAAAATCGCTCCAGACGCGAGGCCGTATCGGCGCTGATGCCGCGCTCGCCGCTCAGAATCTGGCTGATGCGGCTGGTCGGCACTTTGAGCGCGTCGGCCAGGTCGCGCGCCCCCAGCCCCGCCTGCGTCATCTCGGCGTGAAGGATTACGCCCGGGTGAGGCGGACGCACTGGTATCGCACCAGGGTCTTTCATTCTCCCCCCTTTGCCGCTGACGTCTTGTGTTTGGCGGCGGTCCAGCGAGCCAGTACGGCTTTACGCGCCTGCTCGCTCAGTTGCTCGGGCGAAAGCGTTTGCGCGCGCTTCTTGCCGCCCTTTCTTCCCAGTGCGACCGCGGCGGCGTTTTTCTTCGCCTTCTTTTCGGCCATCAAGTTCAACCATACAGGATTCGAAGCGCTACGTAAAGCGCCGTTCTGTAATCCAAAGCGCTTTCAGTGCCGCCGTAGGCGCAAAATAACGAAATCGGCGTGGTATCTTTGAGTTGCTTTGCCATATTTTCGACTAATCCGATTTGCCATTCTGATCTCGGTCCTGGCCGGCAGCCTGTCCGCCCAGGCACTCTTTTCGAAGCCGGTCACCGTACTCGACGATCCCGCCTTTATAGGCACGGCCGCCAATCCGCTGCTGCTCGAGGGAAACGGCCCTAACTGGGTGGAAGGGCGCGAGTTAAGCTCCCCGCTCGGCATCGCCCTCGATCTCTCCGTTTCGCCGCCCATCGTTTATATCGCCGATGCCGGGAATAACCGCGTCCTCGGCTACCAGTACGCCACGCAGCTCAAGGCCGGGTCGTTCGCCGACCTGATACTCGGGCAGATCGACCGCTTCAGCAATCTCACGTCCTCGCAGAACGGGCGCACCAGCAGCATGAACCAGCCGAGCGGTCTCGCCGTGGACGGCAACGGCATCCTCTATGTTGCCGACACCGGAAATAATCGCATTCTGCGCTACACCCGGCCCTTCTCGCAGCCCTCCGGATCCACCATTCTGCCGGATATGGTCATCGGCCAGACTTCGCTCGCCGGCAGGACCGCGAATGCCGGGGGCATCGGCGCCTCCACGCTCTCGCTCAGTACCAGTACTACATATCGCTCCGGACTTGCCATCGATTCGGCGGGTAACCTGTGGGTAGCCGACACCGGCAACAACCGCGTGCTTCGCTACCCCGCGGCGGTTCTCGCCAAAGGGCAGAACGGACCGGCGGCCGATACGGTAGTCGGCCAGGTCGATTTCGTCTCTACAGTCCGGGCCGGTTCGCGCACCAGCACCACTAACCTGGCTCTTCCCCAGGGGCTTGCCTTCGATCCGGAAGGCCGCCTGCTGGTCACCGATGCCGAATCGCGCGTGGTGGTTTACCCCACCTCCCTCGGCACTAATGCCGTCGCCTCGCGCATTCTCGGCTTTGACACCACCCAGGGGTCCTCCTCGACCACGCAAATCGCCGTCAACACCCCCCTGGGCGTCGCCGGAACGGCCGAGGGCGTGATCGTAGCCGACTCATTTAACAATCGCGTGCTGGTGTTCCCCATCGTCGACAACTGGCCCGCGCAATCGACGCAGTTTTCGCCCTCGGCCAATCTGGTGGTGGGACAAACTTCTTACACCGTCTCGATGGCCAACCAGGGTAACGGCGATGCCTCCGCTGCATCCTTCAACACGCCGGCGGACGTGGCGGCGTCGGCAACCGAGTTATTTGTGGCGGATGCCGCCAACAACCGCGTCCTGGTATTCCCGCTGAACAGCGCCGGTCTCGCCACGACGGCAAGCCGCGTCATCGGCCAACTCGACTTTCCCTATTTTGCGCCGAATCTGATCGAAGGGCATGAGTTTTCGCTCGGCGGCGTGGGCACGGCAATTCTCGACCAAAGCTCGACTCCACCTCACTTGTACGTGGCGGATACCTCCAACAACCGTGTTCTCGGCTTCAGGAATTTTACCAGCCTGCTGAACGGCCAGAACGCGGATATCGTTATCGGACAGCCGGATTTGAAGCGGGCCCAGATCAACTACCCGACCAACATGGCGACTATGCCCGATCAATCGGGCCTGAACTTCCCGACCTCGCTCGCCGTCGATTCCGCGGGAAATCTGTATGTGGCCGATACCGGGAATTCGCGCGTGCTGCGCTTTCCCGCTCCCTTTTCGTCGGGCATGACGGCGCTTGAAAACGCCGATATCGTAATCGGCCAGCAGAGTTTCACGTCCACCGTCACCGACCCCACCGCCTCCACCATGAGCGCTCCCTTCGGCCTCGCGCTGACGGCGAACGCCTTCAATGGCTCGGCTACCGGGGGCTATCTTGTGGTTTCGGATAACGCGCACAGCCGCGTGCTGTTCTTTCAGAAACCGTTTTCCACCGGCATGAGCGCGGCTAAGCTGCTCGGAGCGGACAATTTCACTACTGTCGGGGGCGGCTCGAATGGCAACCAGTTCAGCGCGCCGCGCGGCGTTGCGGTGGATCCGCAGGACATCGTCCTGGTGGCCGATACCGGCAACAACCGCGTGCAGATTTTTAATCCGGCGGCCAGCATCAACGACGACGATACGGCGTCGGTCAGTATCTCCGGCCTGAGCGCGCCGGTTTCCATCGCCTCGAATGCCGCCGGCTTCTGGGTTGCGGAGGCCAGCCAGAATCAGCTGCTGCATTACCCCGCCGTCAGTCAACTGGGGCTCGTGAACAATGCCTCGAATGCGTCACAACCAGCCCTCGGGCCCTTCTCGGCCTTTCTCGATTCGTACAGCAATCTGCTGGTTTCCGACGATGCCAATCGCGTCCTGTATTTCGCTCCCGCGCTGAGCGTGGTCAGCTCCGCCAGCTATTCGCCCCGAGCCCTGACGGCCGGCATGACCGCATCCGTCTTCCCGGTGGCGCAGAGCGGCTCTTCATCGTCGACGGGCTCCACGCCCAACGTGATCGCCGCAGGTACGGGAACCTTCTCCACGCTCCCCCTGCCGACCGCCCTCGGCGATACCCAGGTGCTGGTGAACAATACGCCCGCGCCGTTGTTCTATGTCTCGCCCGGACAGATTAATCTGGTGCTGCCCAACGAACTGCCCACCGGCGGGACCGCCAACCTCGAGATCATGCGCCAGTCCACTGGGCAGATCTACGGCGGCGCCGAGTTACAGCTGGCCTCCGCGGATCCGGCCATGTTTTCGATGAACCAGGCCGGCACGGGACAGGTAGCGGCCATTAACGTCGTGGACGGCAGCATCAACTCGCCCTCGAATCCCGTGGCGCGAGGGGCTTTTATTTCCCTCTACGGTACCGGCGTAGGTCCGGTGATGGGCGCTCCGCCGGACGGGCAGGCGCCCACGGGAGCGGTTTCCGCCGCCACTCTGCCGCAGATCGTGCTGGGGAACTCCACCTCGTTCCTGCCCAGTTCCAATATTACTTATTCCGGACTCGCCCCGGGCCTGGTGGGCGTCTGGCAGATCAACCTGATGATTCCCGCGACGGCGCCCACCGGAGGCTCGGTGGCCATCCGGATTTTCCAGAACAGCATATCGAGCATCGATTCCGGCATCGACCAGGGAGCCACCTCGATCTCCATCAAGTAATGTGGGACAGGCGTGACCCGGTACAGCGACGTACAGACCAGCCTTGTCCCGGATAAGGGTGAAAAATTACTTGACTCAACCTCGCTGAGGTGTCAAGATGGGCGTGATCTTCCGTTTACTAAAACGTTCGATTATCACGCCCCTGAGGGGCCAGATCAGCATGGAGGGCAGAGAATGGAATTCCGCCTGTTTTATAAGGGTCCGCTACCTTCGGAAAAGTACAACAAGCCCGGAACTGGCCCTGTAGGTAAAGCCGAAGCCAAACAAAAGCTCCGAAAGCACTTCCACCTTCAACTGCGTGAGTTGTGGCAGCAAGACCCCGGACTTCGCGGGCAGTCTGAAACCTATTTCTGCAAAGATGTCACGCCTCACAATTACGCAGACTATCCGGGTCCCGGTGTCGTTCAGTTTCGACCTGTCATGCCCGGCGCTCAAGGGGGAAGGAAATATATCGACTTGGTGGCTGACGCAAACGTCACGTGCAACGGCAACAGATTCGTTCCACTTGTAAGT
>JBEKAQ010000163.1:0-7041 GCA_050015835.1 Bryobacteraceae bacterium
GATCGTGAATCTGGCCGCCATTGCGGCAATCGCCCCCACCGCCGCTACTACCGGAGCCAGCACAGCGCCGACCGCCGCCACGGTAACCGGGATCTCGACGAACGTATGTCCCGCTTCGTCCTTAATGATGATCCGGCGCACGTTGCCCTCATGAATCAGGCTCTTCACCTTATCGGCAAGCTCGTGCCCGAATACCTTGATTTCCTCAACCACCGTCTTGATCGATTCCATTCCTGCTCCTCGCAACCCTCGGGTCAGACCATCTCGCGCAGAATCCGCGCCGGCAGCATAACCAGCACCCAGACCGCCGCCAGCACCGATCCCACCGCGATTCCCACAATCCGGAAAGGCAGCATCAGCAGCCAGACGATCGGATAAATTACCAAAGCCAGCAGCGCCAGCGGCCAGCAAATTACCAGCAGGATGCACCACACGAGAAACTTCAGCATGCCGACGTGTCCTTCCACTTCATCTTACGCAGGCGCGCTGAAGAAAGTTCACTTCTGGGCCGGCGGCGCTTTCTGCTGCGCCGCAGCGGGCGGAGTGTCTTTCCGCGGGGCGGACGGCACGTAACCCTTCAGCGATTTCCCATGATCCTTGTAATACTTCCCCGCCTCATTCAGATGAAAGTTATTGGCAGGATGGCAGTAATTGCATTCCTTGCCGGTCCGCCGGCTGTATTCGGGATTGGCGAAAGCGCACGCGGCAGCGGCCAGCGCCAGGAAAACTCGCAGCATCGATTCCAGTATCCGCCTTATTCGGCGTCACGCGCCGAAAGCTGATAACATCCCTGCATCAGGAGATCCATCATGTTTCGTCCGGCCCTCATTTGGCTCGCACTCGTCTTCCCGGCTTTGGCCGGCGCCCAGCAGCGGCCCGCCCCCACGGTAACCGCGAAGGCAGTCGACGCGGCCAACGCATTCCTCGCGACCCTCAGCGCCGATGAACGGGCTAAATGCACCTTCGGCTTCGCCAGCAGCCAGCGCACCGGCTGGTCCAACCTGCCCTCGGGAATCTTTCAGCGCAACGGCCTGCGCTTCGGCGATATCACGCCCCGCCAGCGTGAGGCGGCGCTCGCGCTCGTGGCCTCTGCATTGAGCCGCGAAGGTTACCAGAAGGTCACCAACATCATGAACGGCGACGAAGTGCTGAAGAACGCCGGAGGCGGCCAGACCGGCCCTCGCCAGGGAGCTCCCGCCCCCGGTGGACGCGGTGGTCCCGGTGGACGTGGTCCAGGCGGCCCTGGCGGTCGCGGACCCGGTGGACCCGGCGGAGGCATTCGCTTCGGAAAAGACGAGTACTACATCGCCCTCCTCGGCGCCCCCTCCACCACCACGCCCTGGATGATTCAATTCGGCGGACACCACCTCGCCATCAACGTCACCGTAGTCGGCCCCAGCAGCGTAATGACCCCCAGCCTGCCAGCCGCCCAGCCCGCGAAATACACTCTGAACGGCCAGACCATTCGCCCCCTCGGCCAGGAAAACGACAAAGGTTTCGCTCTCATCAACGCGCTCAACGCCGAGCAGCAGAAGCACGCCATCCTGAACTATGAGGTGCGCGATCTGGTGCTCGGGCCCGGCGCCGATGGCAAAGTCATCCAGCCCGAAGGCATCCTCGCGTCCCAACTGGACGCCCGCCAGCAAGCCATGCTCCTCGACATCGCTCACGAGTGGGTCGGCATACTCAACGACGAGGCCGCCAACGCGAAGATGGCGGAAATCAAAGCCAACCTCCCGCAAACCTGGTTCGCCTGGAGCGGCTCCACGAAGAACGGAGAGTTGGCCTATTACCGCATTCAGGGACCCACGGTTATCATCGAATACGCACCTCAGCAGGGAGATGTCGACCACATCCACACCATCTACCGCGACCCCACCAACGACTACGGCGCGAAGCTCGTCAAACCGTGAACCCGCGTTACATCGCGATTGCTGTCTGGCTCGCAACGCTCCCGTCTGCCGGAGCCCATCGGCTCGATGAATACCTCCAGGCCACGCGCTTTTCAATCGACCTCCAGCGCATCGATCTCGAAATTGATCTCACGCCCGGCGTCGCGGTTGCCGCGCAAGTCCTGAGCTGGATCGACACCGACCGCGACGGCGCGATTTCTCGAAGCGAAGGCGAAGCCTATGCCCGGCAAATGCTCCGTTCTGTAACGCTGTCGGTTGATGGCGTGCCCGTGCCCGTCGCGTTGGTCGAATCGCACTTCCCCCCGCCGGCCGATATGAACCTCGGAGTTGGCGCCATTCAGCTAAGGGCCACCGCCAGGGTTCCGCCCACCGGCGCCGGACGCCATCGGGTTTCTTTCCTCAACATGCACCGGCCGGAGCTGAGCGTCTACCTCGTCAACGCCCTCGTTCCCGCCGACTCCCGCATTCAGATCGTGGATCAAAAGCGTGACCGCGTACAGCACGGGCTCACGCTCGATTACACGGTCGCGGGAAATCCGCCGTCGCCCCGCACGCTCGCCCTGCTGGCCGGACTATTCCTTGCCGGACGTCTGCTCTGGCTCAGCTTGCGGGGAACTCGGGATGCCGCCGGATCTCTTCCACCTGCTTCGCATGCCGGTCCCCATGGTGGCCCATGACGAGGATCCACTGATAGCAATCGAGCTCTCCCAGCGCGATATGCGGCCAGCTTCGGCTGCGTAGATCGGCCGCCGTTTCCTCCACGAACTTCAAAGTGCGCTCCCGCGTAGCGCGGTACTCGGCCAGCAACTCCGCCACCTCCGGCCATCGCCCCCGCGGCCGCGCCGGCTCCGGCGCTTCGATACGCTTCGTCCGATCCGGAATCGCCCGCCGCACCACCTCATCCTTCTCCACTGGCGGCATTGACTTCTCCGCCTCGCCGGGACCCGCCAACCGTTTCTCGATCGCGCCCAGCACACGATTCTCCACCGCCGTCACATGCTCGACGCAGTCCGCGATTGACCACCGCCCCTCGCCGGGATGAAACGACCACTGTGCGGGCGTGAGTCGTTCCACCTGCCCGATCAATCGTTCATGCGAAGCCCGCAGCTGTTCGAGCGCGGCCTGCCTTTCCTGCGCCTGCATGACTACCAGTGTGCAACATTAAAGGAAGCAACCGATGAAGGCTGCTCTCATCCTCGCGCTGGCCATCTCAGCTCTCGCGCTCGCCGAAGTCGCCGACTCTTCGAACAGCGGATTCACTATCAGGATCACGATCGCCATCCAGGCGCCTCCCGGCGATGTCTACCGCCGCCTTGTTCACAACATAGGCGACTGGTGGGACCCCGCCCACACCTGGACCGGCGACTCGCACAATCTCACCATCGAAGAGAAACCCATGGGCTGCTTCTGCGAAAAACTCCCCGCTAACGGAGGCGTGCGCCATATGGAGGTGGTAAATCTCGCGCCCGGCAAAACGCTCGTGATGTCCGGGGCGCTCGGCCCGCTCCAGTCGATGGCCGCCGCAGCCACCATGACCATCCAGCTCACTCCCGCAGACGGCGCGACGAAACTGGCCGTCACATACGCAGTAGCCGGCTATCTGCCTGCGGGTATGAATACCCTGGCCGCCCCCGTCGACGAAGTCCTCACCGGGCAATTCACCCGGTTGAAGAACTACATCGAGCGTAACGATCCAGCCCCGCGCTGACATCACCCCCGCATCCGGGTGCAAAAGAAAGCCCGCCGCCGGGGAAGCCAGACGCAGGCTATGCCAATATGAGCATAGTGCCGGTCGGATGAAGAGGCTCGCGTGGCTCGCCGATTCCCGCGCCAGTGTGAGGTCGTTCCCGGCTGGCGTCCAGGACGACATTGGCTACGCGCTGCACGCGGCGCAATTGGGCGAAATGAGCCCAAAGGCCAAGCCCTTGCACGGCTTGGGCAGCGTAGTGATGGAAATTGTTGCGAATGACGAAAGTGGAACCTGGCACGCCGTCTACGCGGTCTCCATTGGGGACTTGATCTGCGTGATCCACGCCTTCCGGAAGAAGTCTAAGGTTGGGATCGCGACGCCGAAGTCTGAAATGGACCTGGTCCGGCAACGGCTCAAACAGTTGCGCAGCGAGGTTAGAAATGCCCAAAAGAAAAACTGCTGAAATGGAACCGGGTTCGGGCGATGTGTTCGCCGGCCTCGGTCTGGCCGACGCCGGCGAACACCTGATCAACGCCGGACTGGTGGTTAAGATCGGCCGCACCATCCGGCAACGGCATTTGACTCAAGCCCGTGCGGCGCAGCTCATGGGTATCGATCAGCCCAAGGTGTCGGCAATGCTGGCTGCCCTTAATCGGATAAACTAAGCTGAATCGGTCACATGCCACTCTCTCCCGGAGACCGCCTCGGCCCCTATGAAATCCTCTCGCCCCTCGGCGCGGGCGGCATGGGCGAAGTGTGGAAGGCGCGCGACACTCGGCTCGACCGCACCGTCGCCGTCAATGTCCTCCCGAAATACATCGCCGACCGGGACGATCTGCGCGCCCGCTTCGAACGCGAAGCCCGCGCCGTCTCCAGCCTGAAGCATCCGAATATCTGCGTCCTCTTCGACATCGGCAAACAGGACGGCATCGACTTCATGGTGCTGGAGCATCTGGAGGGCGAGACGCTGGCCGCGCGCGTGAGCAAAGGCCCGCTGCCAATCGATCAGGTTTTGAAATACGCCACGCAGATTGCCGACGCGCTCGACCGGGCGCATCGCTCAAGTGTCTGTCATCGCGATGTTAAGCCGGCCAACATCATGGTTACGCGCGACGGCATCAAGGTGCTGGATTTCGGGCTGGCGAAGACTTCTCGCAGAGTGGTCGGGCCGGACGATGTGACGGGGGTGGCGGCGGCGCTGACGAGCGAAGGGACCATCCTCGGCACCCCGCAGTACATGGCGCCCGAGCAGTACGAAGGCAAGGAAGCGGACGAGCGCAGCGATATTTTTGCCTTCGGCTGCGTGGTGTATGAGATGGTCACCGGCAAGCGCTGCTTCGATGGGAAGACGAAAGCGAGCCTGATTGCTTCGGTTTTGGGCGGCGATCCTGCGCCGATGAGCACTCTGGTTCCTGTAACGCCTCCTGCTTTGGAGCGGCTCGTCAAGCGGTGTATTGAGAAAGATCCGGAAGACCGGTATCAGTCCATGCGCGACGTTGTGCTGGAGTTGCGGTCCATCGGGGCGGGCGGGACGGAAGTCCCGCGGGCAGATCGGAAACCTGCCCCACTGGGTTGGATGGTTGCGTCGGGAGTGATGGCGGTTGTCGCGGTTGTTGCTTTATGGGCGCCATGGCGCGCGCAGAAGGCCGTGGATCGTCCGCTGCTCCGCCTCGACGTCGATTTGGGCGCGGATGTTTCGTTGCCAACCGCCAACGCGGGGAATCCGCTCGCGATCTCACCCGATGGGACGCGGCTCGTGTACGCCTCCGGCACGCCCGTGAGGCTGTTCATCCGTCGGCTGGACCAGGCGAAAGCCACTGAGCTCCCGGGAACACAGGGGGCAACCTGGCCGTTCTTCTCGCCGGATGGGCAGTGGGTCGGATTCTACTCCGGCGGCAAGCTGAACAAGATCTCCGTGGAAGGCGGCGCCGTTGTTCCGCTGGCGGATGTGGCCAGCTTCGGCGGCGCGAGCTGGGGCGAGGACGGCAACATTCTGGTGTCCGATGCGCTGAAGGGCCTGGAGCGGGTCCCCGCCGGCGGGGGTCCGCCCCAGATGGTGGCGGAAGTGGCCAAGGGCCATTACGCTCTCAATTCCCCGCGGAATCTGCCCGGGGGCAAGGCCATCTTGTTTACGGCTTACGCGACTCAGAGCATCGACACTGCGAGCATCCAGGCCATGACACTGGCCGACCACCACAGGAAGGTCGTGGTCCCGGGCGGCACATCCCCCCGCTTTCTGGCCACGCAAAACGGGTCCGGCTATCTGCTCTATATCAACCGCGCAACACTGTTCGCGGTCCCGTTCGATCCGGATAAGCTCGAAACGCGCGGGACAGCGGCGCCCATGCTGGACGATGTTGACCATTCGGGGTTCGGGGTTGCTCGGCTGGACGTCTCCCGCACAGGCGCCCTGGTCTACCAAAGAGGCGGCGGGGACGCAGGATTGTTTACGGTTACGTGGATCGAAGGCGCCGGGAAAACCGAGCCCCTGTTAGCCAAACCAGGCCTCTATTCGCGCCCTGAGCTTTCGCCGGACGGCCAGCGGCTGGCCCTGGATGTCTGGGATGGGTCGGCCTCGGACATCTGGGTCTACGACTTCAAGCGGGACACCATGACGCGCCTCTCATTCACCGGCACGGCCTACGGTCCCATATGGAGCCCGGACGGACGGTACATCATCGCGTGGGGGAGGCCGTCGGCGGAAGGTGGCATGTTTGCAACCCGTTCCGACGGAGCGGGACAGCCGCAGCCATTGACCCGGAGCAAGGACCAACAGTCTCCGTGGTCCTTCACGCCGGACGGAAGGCAACTGGCGTTTCAAGATCTGAGTTCGAAAAGCTCATACGATTTGTGGACCGTGCCCATCGAGAGCGACGCCGCGGGGTTGCGCGCCGGAAAGCCGGAGGTCTTCCTGCAAACGCCGGCCAGCGAGCGATGGCCGGCTCTGTCTCCGGACGGACGCTGGCTCGCTTATTCTTCCGACGAGTCGGGCACAAATCAGATCTATGTCCGGGCCTTCCCGGATAAAGGCGGCAAATGGCAGATTTCAAATAGCGGCGGCATTTATCCCATGTGGTCGCGCAACGGACATGAGCTGTTTTTCGAGACCACGGATAGTCGGATCATGGTGGCGCCGTATACGGTGAAGGGCGATTCCTTCGCCGCCGATAAGCCGCTGATGTGGTCGGACAGAAAGCTCGCGGGCGTCACCGCGCGCTCCGCGAACGGGAGCAGGAATGTCACCATTGCGCCCGACGGCAAGCGTTTCGCGGCGCTCATGCCGGCCGCCGCGCCGGAAACCGAGCACGCGCAGAACCAGGTCGTCTTCCTGCTCAACTTCTCCGACGAACTCCACCGCCGTTTTCCAGCCGGCAAATAACGTCACTCCCCGGCAGCGGTCGAAATCCCGCTAAAGCCTTCATATCTAGGCGGTTAGCT
>JBEKAQ010000164.1:0-7032 GCA_050015835.1 Bryobacteraceae bacterium
ATTCCCGAGATTCTGCGTCAGCGCGTGGCCGATGTTCTCGAGAACTGGTACCGCAAGCGCCCGGAGATTTTCGAGAATCGCGATCTCGATCTGGCCGTAGCCAGCGGAGCCGCCTATTATTCCTATGTCCGTTCCACCGGCTCGGGCGTGCTCGTGCGCGGAGGACTTCCGCGCGCCTACTACGTGGGTCTCAACGACGCCGCGGCCGTCTGCCTCGTGCCGCGCGGAGCCGAAGAAGGAGACACTATCGAGGTCGATCGCGAAGATCTGCAACTGGTGGCCAACAAGCCCGTAGCCTTTCGCCTGCTGAGTTCGTTGACGCGCACCGACGACAAACCCGGCGAAGTGGTCGAGTTCGGATCCGAAGAAGATATTCATCTGCACGCGCCGCTGGAAGCCGTGATCCGCTTCGGCAAAGGCGGCGAGCGCCTGGTCCCGGTGAAATTGGGCGCGCGCCTCACCGAGACCGGCACGCTCGAAACCTGGTGCGATTCGAAGATCGGCGAGAACCGCTGGCGTCTGCAATTTCAACTGCGTAAAACGCCGGTCGGCGAGACTGCGGCATCGCGCAGGCCGGCGGCGGTGGTCAGCCGGGAAGCCGTGGATGCGGCCGCCGAACTGATCCGCGAAGCCTTCGTCAAGGGGGCCATCGCACCCGAAGAATTGCCCGCCCGCCTCGAAGCCGCGATCGGATTGGGGCGCACTTCATGGCCTGTTGACGTAGCGCGCAAACTGGCCGACGTCTTTCTGGAGAACCTGGAGCACCGCAAACGCAACGCCGCATACGAGGTCCGCTGGCTGAATCTCTGCGGCTTCTGCCTGCGTCCCGGCTTTGGCTACATCGGCGACGAGTACCGCATCGAGCAGGTGCGCCGCATGTATTCGGCAGGCCTGCAATTCGGCAATCAGGTACAGAACGAAATCGATTGGTGGATCTTCTGGGGCCGTCTCGCGGGCGGTCTCAATCGCAATCAGCAGGTGGATATGGTGCAGCGCCTGCTCCCGCTTCTGATCCCGAAGCCCGGCAAGAAGCCGCAGCGGCTGAACAATAGTCTGCAGAGAGAGATGTGGCGCACGGCGGCGTGCCTCGAACTGATCCCCGCGGCCAACCGAGTGCAATTGGGAGATGCGCTCCTTAAGCGGAGCAAGGACGACACGGCCCTTTGGTGCATCTCGAGGCTGGGAGCGCGCCAGCTGTTCTACGGCCCTGCCAACCAGGTGTTGAGTCCAGCTGTAGCCACACGGTGGATCGAAGCCTTGATCGCGGCCCCAAAATCCGACGATGCCCTCGTGTCGCTCGCGCGCCGAACCGGAGACCCTGTGCGAGACATCTCGGCAGCGACGTTCCAGACTGTACAGACCCGCATCGCCGATCCCTCTTTATTGGAATCCGAACGCGATGAGACGGCCATGGGCCGGATCTTCGGAGAAGCCCTCCCCTCGGGCCTGGTGCTGGTAGCCTGATGCGTCCACTGCTCATCACCATAGCTTTCGTTTTGGCCATGGTCGCCGCCGGGCTCTTCATAGTGACCAAAGCCGGCTTCAGCGGCCGGCCCAGGCCCGGAGCTATGGAATCGTCCTTCGCCCGGGAACTCCGCCTCTGGTCGATCCCCAATACCTACCGATCCATGAGCAACCCCGTAGCTTGCTCCGATCAGGTAATCGCAGAAGCCCGCGCCCACTGGGCCGACCATTGCGCCACCTGCCACGCCAACAACGGAAGTGGCGATTCCCTGTTCGGCCGGACCATGTCGCCGCCCCCGCCCGACATGCGGCGGCCTGCAACCCAGACCCAATCCGACGGCGAAATTTATTACACAATAAATAATGGTGTGCGTCTCACGGGTATGCCCGCGTTCGGCGACCCCGGAGATCGGGACATGGACTCCTGGAAGCTGGTATGCTTGATCCGGCACCTGCCCCGGCTTTCCCCGGATGAAGTACAACAGATGAAGAAGCTCAATCCAAAGACACCGGACGAAATTGAAGAAGAGCGCCAGGAAGAGGAATTTCTGAACGGCGGTCAAGGAAAGGGGAAGTAAATTATGAAGCGACGAATTATGGCAGCCCTGCTTTCGCTGGCTTTCGCGGCCACGCTGTTGGCGCACTTAGGGGCGGAACACGTGATCGGCTTTGTCAAGAGCGTCGACCGCCAGAGCCTCACCGTGGAAACCGTCAAGCACGAAACCGTGACGGTGCTGCTGACCACGAAGACGCAGGGTTTGAAGAGCACCGTGCCGTTCAACATCCAGGAACTCAAGCCGGGCGAGCGCGTAATCGTTCATGCGAAGAAGAATGCCGCCGGGGCGCTCGAAGCTACCGAAGTCGAGTGGGGTCCGAAGCCGAAGTATTAGCGCCGACATACTTCTTCCAGGCGCCGATCCAATCGAGCGCCATATCGTGCTGTGCGGTCGCAAGGTCGAGCTTCTTCTCGCAAACCAGTTGGTGCAGGCGTTGCTCCAGCTGATCTTTCACCCGCGCATTCCACCGCGTGGAGTAGGGCTGCGGCCACATATTGCGTACCGACTCCGCGCCGCCAAGATCGGGAGTGATCAGGTAATCCACTTCGAATTCACTGCGCCGCGCGGGATCGATGCCATACGCCGCGAAGACGGCGCGACGTGTCTCTTCCGTGATATTCGGCGTAATCGCCTCCGCCTCCGATCGGCAGACTTCCGCCATGGTGATGGGCCGCGTCTCACCGGGCGTGAGCGTGGCCTTCGGCTTGGGCCCCTCCGCACGGACGCGCGCTTCGAAGACCGCCAGGACAACCGCGAGGACGGAGAGAAACACCGCGGCGGCCGGCGCCAATCGCCAGATCGGCGGGCGCGCAGACGACCCTGCCGCTTCGGCCAGACGCGCCCGAAGCAATGCCGACGCATGGAGTTGTCCGCCGAGACTCCGGTTGCGCGCGCGAACCAATTCGGTCATCGTGTTCTCGAAAGAATGCGCGCGGTCGCGGCACGACCTGCAGTCCTTCAGATGCGTTCGGCCGCGCTCGGATAGTTCGCCGTCCAGGGCCAGCATCAGTTCCTGCTCGGTCAGATGCCGATCGGCCCGATCGAGGTTCTTAGACATCGAATTCCTCCGCACGGGTAAGCCGCGAAACAGCTCGGGAAAGCGCATTGGCCACGGAGCCCAGCGACATCCCCACAACGCCGGCGATATCCCTGTAACGGAGACCTGCCGCGCGCAACGAAAGACACCATTGATCCCGCTCCGGCAGCGCCCGAACCACCGCCAGCAGACGCTCCCGCCGCTCCGTGGCTTCCATTCGTTCTTCCGGCCCGGGCGAGGAATCGGCCAGCCCATTCGAGTAAACGGGCCGACAGCTGAACTGCTCCGCGTAGCGCCGCCTGCGGCTGCGTTGTTTCAGCGCCGAGTTGTGTGCGACTTTGAAGATCCACCCCTGAAGGTTCACGCACGATTTGCCTTGCCGCAAGTGCCGGAAGAGCCCCGGAAAGACCTCCTGCACGATTCCTCCGCATCGGCGAGGGGAATGTGAAACGACAGCACGTAGCGAAGAACCGGTGTCCGCAGCTGTTCGAACAGAGAGACGACCTCGTCTTCCAGCCGGCAGGGCGCCGCCTCGGCGAGAGATATTTCGGCGATGGTATCTGCTGTCATCGGCGCTACCCTTCAACAATACCGAACAGGAAAGCTTCGTCCGCTTTGGACGCTGCCGCTGGTGACGTGATTAAATAACTATGACATGGTTAAACGTCATCTCCTCCTCGGATTGTTTTTGCTCTCGTCCGCCTCCGCCCAGGTGTCGGCGGTGCTCTCAGGCACGGTCACGGACCCATCGGGCGCCGTGGTCGCCGCTGCCGCGGTCACGGCAATCGACACCGACACCGGAGCCACTCGATCGGCAACCACTGGCCCCGAAGGGCGCTATCAGATGTCCGCCCTCGCCGTGGGAACGTATGAGATCCGCGCCCGTAAGCAGGGATTCGCGGAAGAGATCCGCACCGGCGTGCATCTCGATGTGGGCCAGGACGCCACGGTAGATCTGAGCCTGCGCGTCGGCGAATCGAGCCAGCAGGTCACGGTCAACGAGGACGCGCCGCTGGTGGGTGTAGCCACAACGGACATCTCGGGACTCGTCGGCGAGCGCCAGACCAAGGACCTCCCGCTGAATGGCCGAAGCTACGACGAGCTGATGACGCTGAATCCCGGCGTAGTGAACTTCACGTGGGAAAAGACCGGCGGCATCGGAGTCTCGAATTCCACTTCCGGCAATAACTTCGTGGTTTCCGGCAACCGTCCGCAGCAGAATGAGTACCTGCTGAACGGCGTCGAATTCACCGGGGCTGCCGAGAACAACATGCAGCCCGGAGGCGTCAGCCAGCAACTGCTGGGTGTCGATGCCGTGCGCGAATTCAACCTGTTGCGCGATTCCTACAGCGCGGAATACGGCAAACATCCTGGCGCGCAGGTCGTGATCATCACGACTTCCGGGACCAATCAATTTCACGGATCGCTCTATGAGTTCGTGCGCAACAACGACTTCGATGCGCGCAACTTCTTCGACGGCGCTTCCGTCCCCGGCTTCGCGCGCAACCAGTTCGGAGCCGCTGTGGGCGGACCCATCAAAAAGAACAAGACGTTTATCTTCGGCAATGTCGAGGACTTCCTGCAGCACCTGCATCAGACCGGCGTGGATCTGGTTCCCGACGCCGAAGCGCGCCTCGGCTACCTGCCCTGCAAGCTGGTCAGCCCCGCGCCCAGCCCCTGCCCCTCGAACGGCCTGGCGTTCGTGGGCGTCTCGCCGCTGATCAACGCATGGCCCACGCCGAGCGCCAGCGCGCCCGATTTCGGCGGCATCTCCGAAGCCTTTAATAATCCGCTGCAGACCATTCGGGACACCTTCGGCACCGCGCGCGTCGACCACATCTTTTCCGATAAGGATTCATTGAGCGCGGTCTACACGGTCGACGACAGCGCCGACTACACACCAACCAACTTCAACGCATACACGACGGATGTCGACAGTCTCCGGGAGCAGGTCGCCAGCGTGGAAGAGACTCATATTGTCTCGCCGGAATTTATCAACACCGCGCGTATCGGCTTCTCGCGCGCAGGCTATTTCTTTACGGGAGAGCCTACACCGAATACCCCCGCAGCCAGTCTGCCGGGATTCCTCACAGGCGATCCGCTCGGCGCCGTCGTGGTCGGAGGCAGCGCCGCTTCGAATCCGGCCGCGACCATAGGCAGCGCGGGCGCCAACAACGGAAGTAATCTTCGCGTCGCCCGCAATCTGTTCACCTATGAAGACCGCGTCTCTTACACCCTGGGCCGCCATCAGATTACTTTCGGCGAGTGGTTCCAGCGGCTTCAATCCAACGAAACGCTGGCGCTCAGCCAGTATGGGCAGGCCACTTTTACCAGTCTCGATACCTTCCTCCAGGGAACCGTGGCGACGCTGCTGTTCGATCCTGCGCCGACCCCGATGGCCTGGCGTTCCTGGTATGGGGCACTCTACGCCGAGGACGTGGTACGGCTGACTCCGCGCCTGACCTTGTCCCTCGGCTTCCGCGACGAATTTACCACCGGCTGGAACGAGGCGCATGGACGGGCTTCGAATTACACCTACACGAACGACGTCATCTCCAGTCAGCCAAATGTCGGTAACTCGGTATTTACCGTCAATAACGGCAAATTTCTTCCCCAGCCGCGCGTCGGCCTCGCGTGGAGCCCTTTCAGCAATACCAGCCAGACGGTAATCCGCGCCGGCTTCGGCATGTACAACGATCTGCAGGATGCCCTGGGCTACCGCACGGACCAGAATGCGCCGTTCAATCCCACTTATAGTGTGCCCAACGTTCCCGTCGCGTCGCTCCCGCTCTCTCCCCTGGCGTCGATCCCGTCCACTGCCCACTTAGTGCCTGGCGGTGTGCAGCCGAATCTGCAGACTCCGACTGTAATTTCATGGTCGCTCCGGGTTCAGCAGAAAATAACGGCCAATACGGCGCTGACTGTGGGATACGTCGGATCGCACGGTTACCACGAGCTGATCGGCATCGACGGGAACGAACCATTCCCCGTGATTTGCCCCGCTTCGCCTTGTCCCGCGACTTACCCGAGCACCTTCCCCGCGGGCATTGCCGGCACGCCTGTCCCCCCCGGCACTTACTATGTGCCGACCGCGACCAAGCCCACCGCCTCGCTTGCCAACACGTGGACGTGGTTCTCCGAGGGCGACAGTTCGTATAACGCGCTGCAGGTGGACGTGAATCACCGCTTCAGTCAGGGCTTTTCCATCCGCGGAGTCTACACCTGGTCGAAAACCATCGACGATGGAGATTCTTTGAACGCGACCACCTCGGGAAACAATCCGGCACTGGCGTCGAATCCCTTCGATCTGCGTGCCGATCGCGGTCTGGCCAATTTCGATGTCAGAAATGTTGGCGTGGCGAATGCCTTGTACGCTCTGCCTTTCGGCCACGGCAAACAATTCTTCGGCAGCGCATCCGGCCTTGCCGACGCGTTCGCCAGCGGTTGGTCGATCAACTCCATTCTGACCCTCCAGGGCGGCTTCCCCTTCACGCCACAGCTCAGTTACAACCCATCGAACAACGGCGACACGCGCAATCCGGTACGCCCGTTTGTCAATCCGGCATTTACCGGCCCGGTCATTGAGGGCAATCCCAACCAATGGTTCAATCCCGCGGCCTTTCTTGCGCCGCCCGCCAGCAGCGGCTTCTATGGAAATCTGGGCCGGGACACGCTGCTCGGGCCCGGTCTCGCGACGTGGGATTTCTCCGTTCGCAAAGACACGCCGATTCGCGAACGGGCGACGCTGCAGTTCCGCGCGGAGTTCTTCAATATCCTGAACCGCGCCAATTTCAATTTGCCTAATCCGGTGGTCTTTACTTCCGCGACCGCCACTTCACCGACAGCGGGCGTGATCACCGGCACGTCTACCTCCTCGCGCCAGATTCAGTTTGGCCTGAAGCTGCTCTGGTAGTCCAAAGTCAGCGCCCGCGGACCAGCCTTTCGTTACTGCTTAGGTAAATGCTTCGGCTTTCC
>JBEKAQ010000165.1:0-6883 GCA_050015835.1 Bryobacteraceae bacterium
GTGCTCGATGCCGCGCCGCATGTCTTCAACCACAATATGGAGACCGTGCCCCGGCTTTATCGGCGGGTGCGCCCGCAGGCGGATTACCGGCAATCGCTCGACGTGCTGGGTTTCGCGCGGCGGCATAGGCCGGAGGTGATGACTAAATCCGGCTTCATGGCGGGATTGGGCGAGACACCGCGGGAGGTGGAACAACTGCTGCGCGATCTGCGCGCGCGGGATGTGGATGTCGCGACCATCGGCCAGTATCTGCAGCCCACGCGCCGCCATCTGCCGGTGGCCGAATATGTGACGCCGGAGCAGTTCGAGCGCTATCGCGAATTCGGGCTTGCGCTGGGATTCAGGATGGTTTTCAGCGGGCCGCTGGTGCGCAGCTCTTACATGGCGGATCTGGTGAACGAGCAAGCTGGTGGTTAGCGGCAGGTCCATCAACTGGCTTCTGGCGCTCGTCTCGGCGGGGCTGCTGGTGCTGATCTTCCCGCGCTTCAGTCTGGTGTGGCTGGCGCCGGTGGCTTTGACGCCGTTGCTGATTGCGTGTATGCGCGAGCCGCGCTGGCGCGCCCGATTCGCGCTCGGATATGCGGCGGGCTGCGTCTACTGGTTCGGCGTGTGCAACTGGATTCAATGGACGCTCGAACACCACGCGGGCGTCAGTTCCGCGGTGGCGTGGCTGCTCTTTGTGCTGTTCTGCCTCGCCAAGGCGGTGCAGATGGGCGTGTTCGCCATGTTAAGCGGGGCTCTCCTGAACAACTCCGGAATCACCCGGCGCTTCGGTCCGCCGTGCGTGGCGGCGCTTTGGGTGGCGATCGAGTGGACGCATTCGTGGACGGGTTTCGAATGGCTTAATCTGGGCAACGCGGCGAGCGGTATGTCGGTGCCTCTGCGGCTCGCGCCTTTCACGGGCGTGTGGGGATTGTCGTTTGTATTCGCACTGATTTCCGCGGTGATTGCCGTAGTGGTTATGCGCACGCAGAGATTCGCGAGCGCGTGGCTGCTGATTCTGCCTGCGCTGTATCTGCTGCCCGAGGTTCCCGCGCCGCAGCGGGGCGACAGCGTGGCTGTGGTGGTCCAGCCCAATCTGGACGATGAGACGGTGTGGTCGACGGAGTTGCTGCATCGCGTGGAAGAGCGCATGACGTCTCTGTCGCTCGCGCTGGCGGTGCCTCCGACCGAGCTGATCGTGTGGCCGGAAGCGCCCGCGCCGTTTTACGACTTCGATACGGAATTCGTGGGCGTGTTGTCGTCGATGGCGAAGACCGCGCAGGCGGGGGTGCTGGCGGGAGTGGTGGCTCGCGGGCCACTGAATTCCGCGCTGCTGATGGACAAGGCGGGCGCAGTCGAAAGCCGCTACGACAAAGTGAATCTGGTGCCGTTCGGCGAGTTCGTGCCGTGGCCATTCGGCCTGGTGACGCGGAAGGTATCGACGGAAGCGGGCGATTTCGCAGCGGGAAAGTTTGTGGTGGTTTCGGCGCTGGGCGCGCACCGGATCGGGACGTTCATCTGTTATGAATCGGTATTCCCGAGTTACATCCGGAAGTTCGCGGCCGGCGGCGCCGAGGCATTGTTCAATATTTCGAACGACAGCTGGTTCGGCAAGAGCCAGGCGCGTTATCAACACCTGCTGATCGTGCGCATGCGCGCGGTGGAGAATCGGCGCTGGATCGTGCGCGGCACGAATAATGGAATCAGCGCGGTGATCGATCCGGCGGGGCGGGTGCTGCGTACGCTGCCCGAGTATCAGGAAGGCGCGGGACGGCTGAACTATCGATACCGGCAGGATCTGACGGTGTACACGCGGTTCGGGGATTGGTTTGTTTTGTTGTGCGCGTTGGCCGGTGGAGCAGGGATTCTCGTTAACGCTCGAGCGCTGCACAGACGGCCCGTGTGACCTCGGCGGTGGTGGCAGTGCCGCCCAGATCGGGCGTGTGCAGGGATGGATCCGCCGTCACCCGCTCGATGGCGCGCATCAACCGTGCCGCCGCTGCGGGCTCTCCCAGATGGTTGAGCATCATCTCGGCCGTCCAGAAGGTGCCGATGGGATTGGCGATTCCTTTTCCCGTGATGTCGAACGCGGAGCCGTGAATCGGCTCGAACATCGAAGGAAAAGCCCGCTCCGGATTCAGATTGGCGGTGGGGGCAATGCCGAGAGAGCCGGCCAGCGCGGCCGCGAGATCCGACAGAATATCGGCGTGCAGATTGGTGGCGACGACGGTGTCGATGGATTGCGGATGGAGGGTCATCCGTACGGTCATCGCGTCGACCAGCATCTTGTCCCAGGTGACGTCGGGAAATTCGGCGGCGATCTCGGCGGCGATCTCGTCCCACATCACCATGCCGTTGCGCTGCGCGTTCGACTTCGTAACCACGGTGAGGAGCTTGCGCGGACGCGAACTGGCGAGCTCAAAGGCAAAGCGCATGATGCGGGCGACGCCGGCGCGGGTGAACACCGCGACCTCGGTAGCGACTTCTTCCGGGAGCCCGCGATGCGAACGCCCTCCCTGCCCCGCATACTCGCCTTCCGTGTTTTCTCGCACGATGACCCAATCGAGATCGGCTGCGTTGACGTTGCGCAGCGGGCTTTCGATGCCAGGCAGAATGCGCGTGGGGCGGACGTTGGCGTATTGATCGAAGGGCTGGCAGATGGCGAGCCGCAGACCCCAGAGGGTGACGTGATCGGGCACGCCGGGAGCGCCCACCGCGCCGAAGAAAATGGCGTCGCAGGGGCGCAGCTGCGCGAGGCCGTCGGGCGGCATCATCACGCCGTGCTTTTTGTAATAGTCCGAGCCCCAGTCGAAGTGTTCGACCTGGAGCTCGAAGCCTTCCGTGCGGGCGCAGACTTCGAGAACTTCGAGGCCGGCGGGGATCACTTCTTTGCCGATGCCATCGCCGGGGATGGCCGCTATTTTGTAGGTCCGCATCGTCTTGATGATAGCGGGCAGGTGCGAAGCCTAAGGTCTCCGGACGATCGCATACTCCAGCGACACGATACCTGTCGGGTAGACTCTGTGTGCTGTGAGCGATAGTTTGATCCGGTTCGCCGGGCTGGGCAGCAGCGGAACTCCCGCGCCAAGAAGGATCGGGACAATGCTGACTTCAACGGTGTCGACGAGTCCGTCTTCGGCGAGGCTGCGGAACAGCGATCCACCGCCAAACAGCCAGATATCTTTTCCCGGGCTGGCCTTGAGGGCGACCAGCGTCTCCCGTTGACCGTCCTTAACGATCATGATTCCGGGATGATCCTTTTGCCGCAGGGTCCGGGAGAAAACAATCGTCTTCATACCGGGCATGGAGGCACGGCCAGAGGCCACCATGCCGTCAAATGTCCGGCGCCCCACCAGGATGGTGTCGAACTGACTGAACAGTGCGGTGAAATCGATTTCCGGGTCCATGGCGATCCAATCCGCTTCACCCTTTGGTCCCGCAATATAGCCGTCCAGGCTCATCGCCAATGCATAGCGAACGCGCCGCATGAATGTTCGATCACCTCGCGGTTTAGGCCAGGACGATTTTGAAGGCTACCGCGTAATCGGACGGCTTCTGCTCCGGCAATTCGACCTTAAGCGCGGCAGCGTCCTGGCTCCACTTGAGCTTCCCTTTGTGGCCCAGCAGTTCCACGTTGTGGAATTTGGGCACGTCGTATTTGCCGCCGAGAGCCAGTGAATCGAAAGAGGCTTGCTTGCCGGGCCAGCCCATCACGAAGGCGTAGAGCGTCTTGCCCTTAGTCGTGAACCTCAGGTCTTCGGCCGTCAGATCTTTGCGATTATTCTCATTGAAACGGGTGTCGGTGACCGGCGCCTTCACGAGCGAAGGTCCGGCGCCGAAGGTCTTCCAGGGGCGGCTGGCGTAGATGCCTTCGCCGTTGACCGCCGTCCATTTGGTAATCTCATCCAGGATTTTCAGCTCTTCGGCATCGAGCGCGCCGCTATTGGGCAGGGGGAAGTTGAGCATCAGATTGCCGTTGCGGCTGACGATGTCGCACAGCATATCGATCACCGTCTTAGGGGTCTTGTACTTGATGCCGCGCTTGTAATGCCAGTTACCGACGCAGGTGTCGGTCTGCCAGGCGTTGGCCATGATGCCGTCGGCCACGCCGCGTTCGATGTCGTAGACGCAGGTGCCGGTCTCGCACTCGTTGCGGCGCTTGCTGGTATAGACGGCTTCGACTTTACCGCCGTGCATTTTGGCGCTGAGGTTGTAATGATTCGAGACGAGACGGGCGCCGATATCCCCATAGAACATGCCGCCATCGGTGTAGAGAAGATCGGGCTGATAGTTATCGACCAGATCTTTGATGCGGAGGAAATATTCGTGCTTCCAGGACTCCGGCGCCGCGGTCATGGCCCCGCCCATGCCGGTCAGAACGATTTTGTAATCGGGAGGCAGTTCGTGATAGAGATCTTTGTAGGCGGGGTCGGTGCCGTCGTAAGGAACGCCTGCGAGCGGGCCTTCCTTATCGCTGCCGTGAGATACCGCAAACCAGTTGTAGCTGGGAGCGAGGTGCTCGCTGACGCCGAACTTCAGGCCTTGCTTCTGCGCGGCCGCCTTCCACAGGGCCACGATGTCTTTCTTCGGTCCTGTGGCGACGGCGTTCCAACGAGGCTGAAATTTCGAGTTCCAGAGATCGAAGCCGTCGTGGTGCACGCCCATGCTCATGAAGTACTTGGCGCCGGCCTTTTTGTAGAGCGAGATCAGATGGTCGGGATCGAACTGATCGGCCGTCCACATGCGGCAGATTTCCTTGTGGCCGACCTTGGAAGGATGGCCGAAGCGTTCGAGGTGGCTTTTATATTGCGGGCTGCCCTGGATGTAGATATTGCGCGCATACCAGTCCCCATCCTCGGCGGCGGACTGCGGCCCCCAGTGCGCCCAGATGCCGAATTTGGCGTCCTTGAACCACTCGGGGATCTGATAGGCCTTCAGGCCTTCGAGGGAGCCGTCGAAAGGCCCTTTGGCGATTTCGGGCAGGGCGGTCTGGGCGAATGCCCGGGTGGCGGAAGTAAGCGCGGGCGCGGCGAGGGCCGAGATTGCCTGACGTCGGGTAAATTTCATAGGATTCCTCTCAACACCCCAGATTCTATGCCTTGGCAAGAACGCTTGTAAAGAGAACTACCCGATCGTTCCGGCTCTTACTCTCCGGCTATTCCGATCTGAACGCAACGCCGCACCTCCTGCCAGTCGGTGTCTGGCAGCCTCCCAACAACCCGGACGTCGCTCTGCGGTAGCGTGACCAGATACAAGCGGAAACGGGACGGGGCGTGCAGTCCGGCCGATTGCCAGCTGCTGATGTCACAATCGGTCGGGCAGAGGGGATCGGCTGGCCGCGTGGCCGGCAGTGGACAGCACCACTGCGGGCCTGAACTTTGTTACGCGCGCTCCGGGAAACGCCGCGATTACGATGTCTCCGGGCTTCACCCGCTCCGGTGCTACCGCTCCTCAAACACCAACGACGATGCCAGGCGCGCGTCCGTGAGGTCTTCCTCGTTCCACGTGTCGGACCAATCCACGTTCCCGCCTTTCCCGAGATCATGAAGCCGGGATACCCACGTGATCACCTGATCGGCGACGCTTGGGGGAAGCGCCCGAAGCGCTTCGACCAAATGCTCCTCGTTTGCGGCAAGGGTCATCACACTGTAAATCATACCGCCCGCCTGCCCGGCCAGAGCGCGCCGCAAGCGTATTTTGGTAGAATCGTGTCCCGTCCGGAACGCCGGAGCGATATACCGCCCGTATCTGCTGGACTCGAACAGTCGGAGGTTCCCCTCGGGCGAGGCGCCGCATCTTGAAACCGCCAGCTACGTCACGATGCCGGACTCGGCCACGAAGAATGGCTCCTTAACTTTGCCTGGCTCATCGACGGCCTTCACTATGCGTTCCTTCAACCGGTCAATAACGCCTTCAAGTGCCTGACTGGCCGGACTGTAGATCTCCCCCTGTTGAGCCATTCCACCCGTTCGGCTACCTCCACGAGCAGTCCTGCCCTTTTCAATAATCGCCACATGACCGACGCAGGGCGGTTCGATATCGCCGTCAAAGGCATCATCGGCAAGCGGCTGATGTTCGATCAACTCACGGCAAGGTCGCGGAGAACCCCGACAATTAACTGAGAAGGAAGCGGATCGCCATAAGCGCTGAAAGCGAAAGGCCGGCTAGCCCCTGCGGGCGACCGGCCTTTTATTTTCAGGTCACGGCGGTTCGATGAATATATCGATCACGCCGTTTAAGTGAACAGCGATTTTGATTCCCCATGTGTGGCCGCGTTTTCGTGGCATCGTTTTCAGCAGCGCGCGGACGTGCGTCTGGCGATCAGATGATTGACTTCCGGCTCTCTTTCATGTTCAGAGGCACGTAGAGTGCCCGACGTCAGTCAGGTGATCTGGTGGACAAGTTTCAGGTTTCTCGGGCCTTTGCGAAACTCAGCTAACCCAATCGAAATGTGAGAGCCACCGTTCAGGTGGCTTATTCATTTGTGCCGCGCGAGAAAATCCTTTCGTTAAATTTTCGGATGGAAGGACTGATACGGGTACGGGTTTTACGGGTACGGTACGGGGATGTTACGCAGGGGTTCGGAACAACATGAACGCCTGATCCACTTAGATTACCGCAGAGCGGAAAGAGCAGATGTCAGTATTGTCTCTTGATAACTGCCAACTGTCAATAAGTTGCTAAGTCACTAATTGCTTCACTAATTGCTACGGCGTCATTTGCGGAGCGTCGGACTTTGACGGATGAAAAATGACCGACGCGACCGCGCCATTTACTTCGCCTTTCGCGTCAACCGTCTTCTCCAGTGAAATACTGAACCTTTCGTTGTAGCTGCCCCATTCCTTGCTAATCTCCCGCGTAGAGTCATGCGGGTCGGTAGCCGCTCGGGGCGTTCCGTTAT
>JBEKAQ010000166.1:0-7170 GCA_050015835.1 Bryobacteraceae bacterium
GCATGGCGCGGCCGGCTGACTCCGCACCTTTGAACACGATTCGCTCGCTGGCATACTTCTCGCCAGTCATAGAAGAAGTGCTCGAACTACAGGTCAGCCCGGATTACTTCCAGTATCTGCGTCACAAGATCCAACGCTTCCTGCAAGCTTCAACCACCCGCTGAGTCCTTCGCTGCATCGATATCCTTCAACCCCAACGCACGCCTCCGGCGTGGATGACGCGAAACCAAACCGCACGCCTGCGGCGTGGATGATAATGCCTGCCCTCAATCCCCCCAACCAAGGCACGCCTGCGGCGTGGATGATGATCACCCTCGGCATCAGGGTTCCGTCCACAGTGCCGTTCCCAGCGTGGGTCACTTCAACCAAGCGCTAATGGGTCACTCTTGCCAAGCGCCGAAGTTCTAACATCTCGTTCAGCTCAATGCCATCCTTCCGGGCTGTCTAATGCAACCAACAGACCAAAAGGTTTCTAACTGGGATGGTCTTGGAAGTCGAGGAAGGCCATCGAACAGAACCGCGAAAACTCGCTTCTCACCTCGCTCCAGCCGATCGAAGATTGCCATGCGCGGCAGGCACGTCTCGATCGCGGAATTTGCCGAGATTACGGGCAAATGCCGAACGACTGGGCGGCACTTTTGTTATTTCGTAACCACTGAGCGGCAGAATCAAGGCGCGGGCGCCCGGTTCTCCCGGACTCATACGCTGTCCCGAATTTCCGGGCCCGATCGCGATCATCGTCGAAAGCCCGATCGCCGGGCTCATTGAACAACGCCCTCCGACCCAATCCCGGAACCCAAACATGTTGCGGGGTATCGATTCCGAACTTCTTAACCTCCGCGGCTTTGGTCGAGACCGCCACGAAGTGTTTGCTCACGGCCTGCTCATCCCTGCCGACTTTTCCGCACCACGTTTTCGCAGTCCACAGTCACTGACGACTGTCGAGGCGCCCGCAGCGCTGTACGCAAAAACAGCCCGGTTCTCGGTCAGATCGATCCTTTCTCCTCGGAACATCGCGTCGATTGTTTCGCTGAGGCGGCATTCCATGGCGAGCGCGACAGGTCGACAGTCTCGTCGGTGGTCCGCTTCGTCGAGTAATCGAGGAAGATTCCTGCCGCGGAACCGGTTCCATGCCGTTTCCAGGAGTCGCTCCTTAAACGGGATTACTGAATCGTAATCAACCGCGCCGGGGCCGAATTCGGTTCACGCAATCCGCGGGCGCCAGTAATCCCTCGTCAACCAGCAAGTCCGGGCTGATCACCAGGACGTTACCAGCAAAGGAGGAAAGTGGCCGATACGGGGAATTTCCATATCCTGTGGGGCCCAAGGGAAGCGCCTGCGACCAGGTCTGGCCGGCATCGTGAAGCCGGTCAATCCACGCGAATGACTGCGGACCGAGATCACCGATCCCGTATCGCGAAGGGCGGGAAGTGACGTGGAGCAGCAAACCCGATCGCGATATCTTACGGGGAATGGCGCTGCATCAACAGCGTCTTCATCGCGGCTGTCCCAGCGCGCTTTGCCCCTCCCACTGCCAGAGACGTCAAAGTCCCCAGAAGCAAAAGGATCAACAGCGTTGTGCGGAGCCCTCTACCGGAGCTGCGTTCGATCAGAACGTAAGTCCTGATCTGGTCTCCATTTCTTTCTTTCTGCAGCTTGTATGCCGTCACCGACTTCTCCTCAGTAACCGCGCTGCCTGGGGCGCATCCGAGGCAGATCGCAATGTTTTTGGCCGGACGCAATTTCCGATCGCGGAGCCGGCCTCCGGGTTGTACGAGTCTTTGCCCCACGTACAAGATACAGCCGCTGCAGAACTGACACAGATTGGATTTGCGCCCGAGCCTCTCGCCATATCAAACGCATCAAGCTCTGCCTTTAGAAGTGTAAGCTGCGTATTCAGCAGGCAGCGCCCCGCAGCGGTTGTGTTGTGACCAGCCTCTTTTGCCCAATGGAAAAGGCACTCAGCGCGCTCCCTGTCACGCTCCGCGGACGTGTCAAGCGGAGTACTTGACATCCTTGCACTGGCAAGATACAAATGTGCCAGACGAAGAGCGTGCTCCCCTTGTGTAGCCGCCAAGTCTTGCGGCTCGTACAGAAGATCGCCATGACGATTCCCGTCAGACGCCATATGCCGTTCGATCGGAAGTACTTTGGTCATGTCATCGGCAGCAACCCGGTCGATCCCGATCGGTAACACTCTCGCCATAAACGCGCTCTCTCCTTCTGTATTCAGGCCGTTGTCGGCCAAAGCGTGCCAATCTAAAGCACCGGCAACGTAACGCCGACGCGCTGTGCAACCACCTGGGGTGTGTCCGGGGAGTTAGAGACGGGCAGTCCCTGTTCACGCCACGCCTTCAGTCCGCCCTCCAGCACCCAAACATTGTTGACACCGATGCGCTGCAGCGCCATGGCGGCTCGCGCGCCGACGGCATCGCCTCCCGACGAAGAATAAAGAACAATGTCGACATTACCGGGAACGGTAATCTGCGGAGACTTGCGCAGCCGCGCCGGGTCTACCCTGAAAGAGCCCGGAATAGCCCCCGGCGTGTTGGTGTCGATCTCCCCCTCGAAGTCCAGCAGGTCGAGCACTGCCACCTTGCCGTTGGATTTCAGTTTGCGTTGGAGCATCTGGGGACTGATGCGGCGCAGCCGCAATCGACGAATCATTTGCACGAGAGCCAGCCCGCGCCAGCCGGCATAGAGAACGATGGGAACGGCGATAGCCGTACCGAGTGCGGTCCCGAATTGCTTAACCCAAACGAATGCAAGATCCAGCTGGTTGGCCAGGAGATAACCCATTCCCGCATAGGCGGCAGACCAGATAAAGCCGCCTAACAGATCGAGGGCGAGGAAAAGCGGGAGCGAGACTCCTTCCGCCCCTGCAAGAGGCGGCATAACGCCGTCCAGTCCCGGAAAGAATTTAGCCACGCATAAGACGAAGAGACCGTAACGATGAAACTTTTCACGCGCATTTCTCGCGCACTCTCGCGGGTCGGGACTTAACCGGCAGAGCAGATTCACAGCCTGAGAACCCCATCGGCGTCCGAGCCAAAACCATATCCAATCCGCCGCGAGACAACCTGAGATCCCCAGACAAACAATGATGCTCGCGCGCATTTCCCCTCGCGCCGAAAGAGCACCGGCGGCCATGAGGAAAAAGACTGACGGGACGGGCAGGCAGAGTTGATTTGCAAAAACCGCAAGCAGCACTCCGACATAGGTCAGCTGAGTAAACTCTTTCACGATGGTTTCACCTCGTTGGGCAGCGCCCTGTCGAACTCAGACGCAGATGGAATTCCGGATGCGGCGCTTGAGCCTGGCCCGTCGCCGGCGATGAGCACGACCACGGATCTGGCGCCAGCCCGGTAACTCGTTCCAGCAACCGGTTTCTCCGCATTCCATTCGGTTATGTCATCCGGCGGATCGAGGGCGGTATCGATCCACCGCCTCCAGCGCTCCGCGTTTTTCAGAATCGGAAGTTGGAAATCGAGTGACTCCCACCAGGCATTCAGAATGACGTGCGCGAGAACGCCTTCCCGCTTTAAGTCCACGCCGATAACGATGGTGTGCGATAAAGGCGACCAGTCCGGCTGCCCGAGTTTCACCCCGTGCCAGGCGTGTTTTGTCTCGGCAAGAGCCTGGGCGAGATTTAGTCGCTTGCGTTCATGCTCGACATCTCGGATGACGCGGCGCTCAATCAGCAATGTCACGAAACGGAGGACATCTGCGTGTGTTGAAAGCGAGTTCCAGTCAAACCAGCTGGTTTCATTGTCCTGGCACCAGGCATTATTGTTGCCGCGTTGACTGCGGCGCACTTCATCGCCCATGACAAACATAGGCACGCCGCCCGATAACAGCACGGCTGTCAGGAAGTTTTTCGCCTGCCGGTTGCGCAGGGCCTCGATTCCAGGATCGTGCGTCGGGCCTTCGACTCCGCAGTTCCAGCTTCGGTTATCCGCGCACCCGTCGCGGTTGCCCTCGCCGTTTTCTTCATTGTGCTTGTAGTTATAAGAAACGAGGTCATTCAGCGTAAAGCCGTCATGGCACGTGACGAAATTGATACTCTCTTCGAGTTCGCGCTCCCTCGGGCCATAGATGGCTGGGCTGCCCAGCAGACGATCGGCTGCCCGGCACACGGAATTATCGGCGCCCCGAAAAAAATCGCGCATATCGTCGCGAAATCGGTCGTTCCACTCCCTCCAGCTGTCGCCCGCGAAGTTGCCGACCTGATAAAGTCCCGCCGCGTCCCACGCCTCCGCAATCATCTTCGTCCCCGCCAGCGCCGGGTCGGATTCGATGTCCCAGAGCACCGGGGGATTGGGCATAACGGCGCCGGACGAATCGCGCGAGAGGACGGCTGCGAGATCGAACCGGAAGCCATCCACATGCATCTCTTCCACCCAGTAACGAAGGCTGTCAACGATCATTCGGCGTACCACGGGGTGATTCGTATTCAGGGTGTTTCCCGTCCCGGTGAAGTTTGCATAGCGGGAGCGGTCCTCGCACAGCAGATAGTACGTAGCATTATCCAGGCCGCGGAAGCACTGCGTGGGGCCATCATGCCCTCCCTCCGCCGTGTGATTGAAAACCACATCGAGTATGACTTCGATGCCAGCCCGGTGCAGCGCCTTGACCATATCCCGAAATTCATTCAGGATGGCCAGCGGCTCCCGGTGCCAGCTGTATGCATCGTGGGGTGCAAAAAATGAAACCGGCGAGTAGCCCCAGTAGTTTTTCTGCCCTGAAGGGGAATCCTGAGGATCGAACTGGAAAACAGGAAGCAGCTCGACCGCTGTGATTCCTAATTGCCGAAGATAGGGAATCTTTTCGATCAGCCCTGCGTAAGTGCCGCGCCTCGATTCCACGATCCCCGAGCTGGGATGTGCGGTAAAACCACGCACATGCATTTCGTAGATGATGGTGCGCGACCAGGGGCGCCTGATGGGTACGTCGCCTTGCCAGTCGTACGCCTGCCGGTCCGTAACCACGCTCTTCATGGCGGTTTCGATGTTGCTGCCTTCAACCGCCGCGGCCTCGCGGCTATAGCACTCCGGAATGGCGATCGCCCGGCTATAAGGGTCGAGTAAGTGCTTTGATGAATCGAACCGCAGGCCACGATCCGGCGCGAACGGTCCGTGAGCTCGGAATCCGTAGATCTGACCCGCTTCTATGCCTGGAACGAATGCGTGCCAATAGTGGTAGGTGAGGTTCGTCAAGGGATCGATGGGAATGATCCGCGAAGGACGAGCGTCGTCGACCCGATCAAAGAGCAACAGTTCTATAGCCGATGCGCTTCGGGAGAAGACGGAGAAATTTGCGCCGCCCGGTATCAGGGTAGCTCCTAACGGATAGCTCCGGCCGGCAGCTGTGGCTGAGATCATACTCGCCTGGCACCTTAGCGGTTCGTTGACTTTGTATCTCGGCCGCATATGTACGTGATCGAGTCCAAAGCATTCGTGATGCCGCATGCAATTGCGCGCATGTCGCCGATGGGGAGCATCCGCGTCCACGTAAGTATTGCAGCAACGAGCCTTTGACATTGAAGCCACGGCACCCGTTTCGAGCAAATAACGCAATGCCACCGTCTCCCGTGCCGAGCTTTCGGCAATGTCATCGGCATCTGCTGACGGCCCTTTCGGATACGCGATTCGCTTTACGATCCGGAGGATACTCACCCTGCCCACAAAGCTCGGCGGATGACGCGGCACACGCCGAACCGCACAATCAGGGTCAAAAGTAAGCCCTTTTAGATCAATAGAAAACGAAATGGAAACGGCGATGCATGATACGCGAGTGTGAAGAAGCTCAAAAGGAGAACCCCAGGCATGAATTACGTGAGTCTCATGGCGCTGATGTTTCTGTGCGGCGCCACCTTCGCTCAGGAGGTCCACTTCGATTACGATCGCTCGGCAAACTTCACCGCCTATAAGACCTGGCAGTGGGTAGATCGCCGGCCAGTGGCGCCAGGCGACCAGTTGCTGGATCAGGACATCAAGCGCGCCGTGGACGAACAACTCGCAGGCAAGGGTCTGCGGCGAGTGGAGGGCGGCGGCGATCTGCAGGTGAGCTATCAGGGAGCCATCTCGCAGGAAAAAGAGTTCGACTCCATTGGCTTTGGGCCGGGCTGGTGGGGCGACAGACGCGTCACCTCTTCGACGATCGAGACCGGCACGCTCGTGGTTGAGATATTCGACCAGGCGGCCGGACATCTGGTCTGGCGCGGCTCCGCTTCCAAAACGCTCGATATCAAGAAGGATCCCGACAAAAATTACCGCAATCTGCAGAAAGCGATGGCCAGGCTGTTCCAAAACTATCCATCAGGCGCAGGCAAGCGCTGATTGGTCTGAGGAGAATTCCGAAATGTCCGAGAACATGCAGTCGCTCGTGCGGGAACACCAGGCCTTCTACGAGGTAACGCCGTACTATGTCGTCGTCGAAGAAAGGAAGCCCGACCTTCCGCCTGTGACGCGACAGGTTCAACGCGGCTTCGACGTTGATATTTACGGCGTAAACACGAACAACCAATTGGAAGTACCCGGTTCCGATCCCGATTACGCGTCGGGCTGCGCCGAGTTACAGAAACTCGCGGACGAGGCCTCGCTTCTTATCAGCGATCGGTGCATGCTTGAGGTGATTCCGTCTTCGTCCACCGCCATCCTCGATTTCCGAAATCACGCCGTCGAAGCGACCATTCGAATCCGAATTCACCATTACCGCGGTCTTGATCAACCATTCGGACCGCCTGAACAACGCGCACTTGAAGACATCGTAAAACGGCTCGGGGACCTGGGTATCGCGCGCCGATGACGAACGAATACATGAAACACCTGGAGATGAAAAGAGATGAACGATTCAACGTATGAGACGCAACTCTCGGATACTTTCACGCGGCTGGCGCTGGACTTGAGCTGGTCATGGAGCCACTCAGCGGACGAGATCTGGAAGCGGCTTGATCCCGAACTGTGGGAACTTACCGGAAACCCGTGGCTGCTCCTGCATTCCCTGTCGAAACGGAAGCTCGACGGTTTGGCTGACCGTGCCTTTCGCACACCGGCGCGTGTCAACGTGTTTGAGACACCTCGAAGCATAATTTACTGAGTTTTATTCTCTGGAGTTGGTTGTGGTTTGTTGATCCAGACCTCCTTCGGCGCGGGCAGGGGTTGTGGCGGC
>JBEKAQ010000167.1:0-6623 GCA_050015835.1 Bryobacteraceae bacterium
GGGCGCGCGGCTATTTCTGCGCGACGGTGGGAGCGGTGGATGAGGCAACGATCAAGGCCTATATCGAGAGCCAGAAGTGGGATGAAGACGATCAGGGCTTCAAGATCACCGCGCCCACCGAGCCTTGAGCCGGCTCTTAGCCGGAGCAGCCTTCAGACGGCTTCAGCCGCACCCGGCGACTTTCAGTCGTTTCGGATTCTACCGGCTTTCAGCCGGTAGCCGTTTAGTGGGCGGGCCGGATAATGTGTGAGTGCAGGACAAAGATCTTTACTCACAGATTTTAGGGATTCGGGAGCTATGGAAGGTGGACCGGGTCGAGCTGGACTTGAAGCAGGGCGAGGTGAATGTTCACCTGACGCACGATGCGGGGGTACAGTGGCCCTGTGCGGAATGCGCGACGTTGTGCCCGCTCCACGATCACCAGCCGGAACGCCGGTGGCGTCATCTGGATACCTGCCAGCTCCGAACGATCCTGCATGCCGATCCGCCGCGCAGCCATTGCGCCGAACACGGCGTATGAACGGTGAAGCTTCCCTGGGCCGAACCCGGCAGCCATTTCACGGCACTATTTGAAGGACTGGCCATCGATTGGCTGCGTGCGGCAAGCCAGCAGGCCGTGGCCGAACGGCTGAAGCTGAGCTGGGACGAAGTACACGCCATTCAGGAGCGGGCGGTGAAACGAGGTCTGGAGCGGCGCAAAGCCGAGCCGGTCGCCCAGCTGGGCGTGGATGAGAAGTCGTTCACCCGCGGCCACCATTACTTCATCTATTTTCACTGCGGCGGCCTCGACCTTATGCCTTCGACCCACTAAATTCCCGGAATGCCCAAAAAAATAGTATCCTTTGTGTCTGCCCCCCCATGAAATTCACCGCCCTCCTGCCGCTCATCCTCCTGACACTGCGCGCCCAAAGCGCCCCCGCCCAGCAACCGCGCCTTCCCCAACTCAAGCTCGAAGACACGAGCGGAGATCAAAGGGTTCTTGCCGAGCGCATGATCGGGGAAACGCGTTCGGGCCTCGGCGGGCCCTTCAACCCCATGCTGCGCAGCCCCGAAATGTCGCAGGGGCTGATGAGCCTCTACAACTACTTCCGCCACAATACGGCATTACCCCGTCCGCTGCTGGAACTGGCCATCCTCGTGACCGCGCGCGAATGGTCGGCGCAGTTCGAATGGTACATGCACTACCCGATCGCCCGTACCGAAGGAGTTTCCCCCGTCTTGCTGGCCGATCTTCGCCAGGGGAATCGCCCGGCCTCGATGAAGCCCGATGAAACGGCAGTCTATGAATTCGCGACGGAACTGCTGCGCAATCACAAGGTCGCCGACGCCACGTACCAGAAAACTCTGTCCCTGCTGGGCGAGAAAAACCTGGTCGACCTGACGGCGCTCATCGGCACCTACGGAACCTACGCCGCGCTGCTGAACGTGAATGAGGTCAAGATCCCCGACAATGGCGGGCCCGAATATCTCCCCGTGAAATAGCCTCAGAACACCCGCCGCTTCAACCGCTCGACCGTGAATTTCGCCGTCTCCGCGACCGCCATCACCGCCATTACCCCCGCCTGCACCGGATCCGTCACCACCAGATCCGCCGCCTCCGGAACGCTCCCCGCCATATTCAAACTGATCACCAACAGCCCGCCGGCCCGCACCTCCCGCACGGCCATCTCGATGTCGCCGCCCATCAACGCGCCCGCCAGCACCAAAGCCCGCGCGCGAGGCAGCCGTGGCACAGCGCGCACCGCGTCCGCCAGCGCCTGCTCTCCCACCAGCGGAATCGTATCCACCGAGATGTGTTCGCCCCGGATATTGTGCCGGTCCGCCTCCACAATCGCCCCGATCGCCACTTGCGCCACCTGCGCGCCGCCGCCCATAATGATGATCCGCTTCCCGTAAATCCGGTCCATGCTCTGCACCAGATCCACGCGCCGTACAATGGGCAGCGCCCGCAACCCGGCGAGAATCGGCTCGAGCGCCTGCGTCGTCACCTCGAAGTACACGCGCGCACCCGCCGCGGTTTCCTCCAGAATCGAAACCGTTTCGATATCGCCCCGGTGCTCGGCGATTACGCCGGTAAGCCCGTGCAGTATCCCCGGTCCGGCATCGGCGTCGATCAGCAGTCCATAGCTAAGCGCATCCATCTTGTCTGGAGATATCATCTCAGTAATGATTTCCCGACGTGAATGGCTCGTGGGTTCCGCCGCCCTCCTCGCGGCCGGCCGCATGGAGGCCTTCAAATCCCACCTCGCGAAAGCCAGTATCAGCGCCATCACAGATGCCATCGGCACTACGCAGGCCGACGCCATCGCTTTCGCTCAACAGTACGGCCTGCAATGGGTGGAACTCCGCAACGTGCCGGAGACCAAAAAGGAATTCGCCTTCTTAACCGAACCGGAGCTCAAGCGCTGGGCCACCGAACTCGCCGCCAACAAACTCAAGGTCTCGTTCCTCGACACCAGCCTGCTGAAATTCACCTGGCCCGGCACTGCGCCGGTAACATCGCCCGAGGATCAAAAGAGGTGGGACCGCCGCAAAGAAGATCTCGCCAGCGCCCTCATGGCCGCCAACATCTTCGGTGTCGACAAGGTACGCATCTTCACCGGAACCCGGGCAACCCATCCCGAAACAACTTATCCGATGATTGTCAAAACAATGGAGGAACTGATCCCCATGGCCGAAAACGCGAAGGTGCGCCTGCTAATACAGAACGGCAGCAGCCAGAACATCGGCACCTCGGCCGAAGCAAAAGCCATCCTCGAATTGCTGCCCTCGAAGACCATCGGCCTGAACTGGGACCCCCAGGACGCCCTTCCGCTCCACGAAGTTCCCTGGCCCGATGGCTACCGGCAGATTCCCAAAGGCCGCCTGCTCAACACCCAGTTCAAGTTCCAGTCGCTCCTCGGCGACGGTCCCGAAAGGATCGACTGGAAAGCCATCCTCGAAGCTCTGCAGAAGGATAACTACCGCGGCCAGATCGGACTTGAAACCCACGTCTTCGACGGCACGTTAATTGAGAAAGCGCACGAGTGCATGAAGGAGATGCTTCACATGGTCGGGGAACTCTCCTAAGCGATGAGCAACGCCTTCAAAATCGGTTTCGGAGTCACCCTGGTGGTCATCGCGTTCCTCGTCTGGCGCGGTTTCGTCGCGACCAAAGGCAATCACCTCGACCCGGTGGGCAGGATCGGCAAAGTGCGCGAGCAAAAGGTGGACGATAACGAGGTCGTGGTGGTGCTGGACTTCAATCTCAGAAACGATGCGGACCTGCCCATGATTGTCCGCTCCGTCGAAGCCGGCATCGACGCGCCGGACGGTTCGGTCATCGACGGCAAGGCGATCGGGGTTGCGGATCTGGCCAACGTCTTTCGCAATTATCCGGACCTGGGCGAGCAATACAATCCGCCCCTCAAAGCGCGCGACGAACTGAAGGCCCACGATTCCATCGATCGCATGGTGGGCTTCCGCTTCGATGTCCCCGAAGATCGGGTATTGAAGCGCAAAGACATCTTTCTTCACATCGAAGACATCACCGGACCAGTAGCGGAGTTGAAAACGAAATGAGGCTGGCAATCTGTCTTCTGCCGCTGGCCATGCAGGCGGCGCAGATCCCGGCCGGAACCGAGTTCGGCATTCGTCTTACCGACAAGGTCGCGAGCGAAGCAACCACGGCGCAGACGCCCATTCACGCCGTCGTAATCTCACCCGCGGCCGTCGACGGAAGAATCGTGCTTCCCATGGGCGCGCAATTAACCGGCACGGTGAAGCAGGCCAAACCAGCCAACGACAAGGATCGCGCCCAGTTACAGCTCGTGTTCACGCAAATCGGCATGGGAGCTTACAAGGTCAACCTTTCGGCCATCGTGAGCGCGCTCGACAACGCCCGCGAAACCGTCGACGGAAACGGCGTCATCAACGGAATCGACGTCGCGAAGACCTACAGTTCCCAGCTCGATCAGGGCATCTCGAAGATGCAATCGAGCGACCGGTTTAGTGGGCTGGCCGGCCTGATCCAGGGCGTGAAGCAGGGGCTAAAAATCGAGGATGCCAATCCCAACATCGATTACGATCCCGGCGCCGAGATGACGCTGCGGCTCACGCAGTCTCTCGACTGGCGCGGCCCAAGCCAGGGCCCGGAAGCGAAATTGCTGCCCTTTCCCAATGAATCGGCGCTTCCCGATCTGGTCAATCGCCAGCCCTTCCGCACCGCCGCCGAGAAGCCGCCCAGGCCGTCCGATATGACCAACCTCATGTTCATCGGTACCGAAGCGGATCTGCATGCGGCGTTCGAGAAGGCAGGCTGGTCCTCGCCCGAAAGGCTGAACACAAAATCGAAACTCGAAACCGCCCGCGCCCTCATCGAAGATCGCGGCTATAAAGAAGGGCCCATGTCCATCCTGCTGCTCGACGGCCAACCTCCCGACATGGCCTTCCAGAAAGGCAACAACACCTTCGCGCGGCGTCATCACCTGCGCATCTTCCGACGTCCCGAAACCTTCGCCGGCAAACCGGTCTGGGTCTGCTCCGCGACTCACGACATCGGCATCAACTTCTCCGATCGCGACCGCACCTTTATCCATCGCGTCGACTCCTCCATCGATAAGGAACGAGCCAAAGTAGTCAACGATCTCCTCTTCACCGGAATGGTGCGGTCGCTCGAATTGGTCGGCCGGCCGGACGTCCCCAACACGATTGCCAACGCCACCGGCGACACCCTGGAAACCGATGGAGCAATGGCCGTCCTCCTCTTCTGAAGCAATGGGGGACAGGCGCTGCCGCCTGTCCGGGCTGATATTGCCGCTGTTCGCATGGCTGTCACTGTCCGCCTGCGGTGCCCTGCAAAGCCAGCCCCCGCCGGCAAAGTGGACCACCGGCTTTTGGTACTGGCACGAAGGGTCGGTTGAACCCGCACCGGCCAAAGTCATTCCGGATGTGCTCTACTTCCACGCCGGCACTATTTGGAAATACCGCCAGTGGCAAGTGTCCCAGGAACTACCGGACTCCCTGCCCCCAGCCCGCGAATACTGGCTGGTTTTTCGCGAAGAGCAGCAGAATATGCCGGACGTCTCCGCGGCGCCATACATAGCCGAAAGAGCCTCGCGCCTTCTCGCGGAGGCCCGCCAACGGCATCTCAAAGTAGTGGGGATTCAGCTCGATATCGATTGCCCAACCAGCCGGCTCGCCGGTTATGCCGCCCTGCTGCGCGAGGTCCGCAAAGACATGCCCGCCGGGCTCGGAATATCCATCACGGCGCTCCTCGACTGGTTTCGCGACGGCACCTCCGTCGCCGACGTCATAGAGGAAACCGATGAATTCGTCCCCCAGTTCTACGACCTCGCGCCTGCCCCGAACGGCTCGGGAGACTGGCGCGCCATTGCGGCGAAAATCGATGCCGGCCATTGGGGCCCGAAATTCAACACCTTCGGCAAGCGCTTCCGCATCGGAATCTCCACCTTCGGCCGCGCCCGCTTCGAGCCCAGGTTCTTTGCCGATCTGACGCCGCTTGATATCGCCGCCAATCCGGCCTTCACCCTCCGGACATCGCACAGTGAGGCCAATGAGTTGATACTCACCTATGGCGCGTCGCGCAAAGCTCGTCTCGGGTACAACGACTTTCAACCGGGAGACACGATTCAGTTCGTTCTCCCCACCCCCGAGTCCATCCGCGCCGCTGTCGAAAGCGCCCGCCGCATGCGCGGCAACTGTGCCGGAATCGTCTTCTTCCGGTGGCCGGCATCGTACGAGAACCTCGTCATGTGGCCTGACGAAGTTCTGACCGCGGCCGGCCTTGCGCCGCCGCGGGAGAAAGCCGTCGGAGTAGAATCGGTCGATGGGCACTGCGCCGCCGTGAGTTGCGTGGATCTCTATCTGGTGAACGCCGCTGAGCGTTCCCCCGGCTCGATCGGCTACCGCATTCACAGCTCGGTGGAACTGGAGTACTTCCTGCCCCAGGAGAGAGTGCCCGTCCGCTTGGTGGGCGCTTCCGATCTCGACTTGACGCTTCCCCCCTGGTGCGGACGGAGCCGACTGTCGCTGGGGCGAGCCGTCACCGCGACCCCCGCCGAATTCCACGCGGAGGAGCGTCCATGAAGACGCGGATTGCCGCGTTGCTGTTCGCCGGGCTCGGTCTCGCCTTCGCCTGCGCCTTCGACACCACGCTGCGGGCCTACCTCGACGCCCGCTTCTGGCTGCCCTTCTCAAAGCAAACCCGGCACTTCGAGAAGAAGAACGTCCGCAGGATTTCCGCGCCCTTCGCGGGAATGACGAAGGCCGCCGGCGACACCGCGATCGAGAAATTGCGTGCGGCCTATCAGTCGACACCGCAGGATCCGGCGAAGCTGCGCGCGGCGCTGGCCGCGGCCCGAGCCGACCAGTCCCCGACACCACGCGAACGCGAAGAAATAGAGTTGCTCGACGCCAAGATCGACATGCGCTCCGGGGAAGCGGACCAAGCGTCCGAAGAACTCCTCGAGAGCGCCGAAAAGAAGCTCCAGACGTTTCTGCGCGCCGCCCGCACTCCGGAGTTCCGCAGCGAAGCCCGCGGCTGGCTGGCCCATATCCACTATTTGTCGGGCGATCAAACCGCGGCCGGGAAAATCTACCTCGACGAACTGAACCGCGGCGGC
>JBEKAQ010000168.1:0-6448 GCA_050015835.1 Bryobacteraceae bacterium
AACCCCGTCAGGCGCGACCCCGGCGAGGCTGTGCGAACATTACCACGGGAGTCAAAAACAAAACTCCAAAACCGGAACTTTCTACTTGGCTGGGAATAGGAACTTTCTATTTGGCTCCGACACACCTCTAACTCATTGAACGTGTTAACCTGAAGTTTCAATCCCATCCAGAGGTTTTCGTGCCCAGTCATCTTACGCGCAAAGAATTGAAACAGGATAATGTTGCGCTCCGGGTGGAAGAAACGTTTGATTTCTTCACTACTCACCGGCAACAGACCATCCGCATCGGCGGAGGAATCCTCGCGCTGGTTCTTATTGTTGCGGCCGCCATCTATTACCGCAATTATGAACAGGGGGTTCGCGAGCAAATGCTCGCCGACGCCATCGCGTTGCAGGCGGCCCCGGTCGGCGCCCCACCGCCCAACGGGGGGCCGAGCTTCCCCAATGAGACCGCGAAAAAGGACGCCGTCGCCAAGGCGTACGCGAAGATCATAGCGGAGCATGGCGGATCCTCCGAGGCATACATCGCGGAATACACGCTGGCGGCGACGGACCTCGACGCCGCCAGGTTCGACGCCGCGCGCGGCAAGTATCAGGACGTTGCCGATCATGCCAACGCCAACTACGCGTCGCTCGCCAAACTGGCGCTGGCTCAACTCTATGCCGCCCAGAACAAAACCACCGAGGCGCAGTCGCTGCTTAAGGACCTGATCGGCCACCCGACCGATCTGGTTTCGAAAAACCAGGCTACCTTTGAGCTGGCCAAAGTCCTCGCGCCGTCGCAGCCGGAAGAGGCGCGGAAACTCCTGCAGCCACTCGCCCGTGCCGCCGGCGATGTGAGTCAGGCTGCCGCGACCGCCCTTGGGGAACTTCCGCAGAAGTAACGCGGAATGCTCGCGCACCTGCGATTTCCCGTCGAAGCCTCTCGCGGGCGCCGCTATCCCGAGTCCGAACACCCCTATCGCAACGCCTTCCAGCGGGACCGCGATCGCATCGTTCATTCGCGGGCATTTCGCCGTCTGGAGCATAAAACGCAGGTCTTCGCGCCAGCGCTTTCCGATCACTTCCGCAATCGTCTCACCCACACCATCGAGGTTTCGCAGATCGCGCGAACCGTGGCCAACGTGCTGGGATTGAACGAGGATCTGACGGAGGCGCTTGCCCTGGTTCACGATGTCGGCCACCCGCCCTTTGCGCACGCCGGCGAAAAGGCGCTTAACGAACTGATGCGGCAGTACGGTGAGACCTTCGATCACAACATCCAGTCGCTGCGCACCGTGGATTCGCTCGAGCACCGTTATCCGCGCTTCCCCGGTCTGAATCTCACCTTCGAAGTGCGCGAGGGAATCGTGAAGCACTCGAGGGATTTCGCGCCCGGTGAGTCTTCCGCGCTGGATACTTATCTGCCCGGGCTGCGTCCGCCGCTCGAGTCCCAGTTGATCGATCTCGCCGATGAGGCCGCCTACAACACCGCCGATCTCGACGACGCCTATGAGGCGGGACTGCTCGAGCCTGAGGAGGTGGCGGCGTCCGTCCCGTCCTATGCGGAGATTCTCGATACGGTGGAAACTCAGTTCCCCGGCGCCTCCGAGCGCCAGCGGTTTCAGGAATCCGTGCGGCAGTTGGTCGACGATCTGGTTTCGGGGTTGATCGAAGGCACCGTTTGGGCCGCACGGGAGGCGAACCTGCGGGGTTTTGAAGACGTCCGGCGGCACCCGGAGCGAGTGGCGCGCTTCACACCGGAGGTTCGTGAGACCAGCGTGCATTTGAAGCGCTTCCTGCTGCGGAGGGTCTATTCTTCCGATGCGCTGGAGCGGGACAGAAGCGGCTCCACCGAACAGCTTTCACGAATGTTCGAGTATCTCATGCGGCACCCGGAAAAGGTGCCTGGCGCCGATCCTGCCGGCAGGCCATTGCATCGGACCGTCTGCGATTTCATCGCCGGCATGACGGATCGCTATTTCCTCACCATGTATCAAACGCTGCTCGGGTAATGTGGAACAGGCGCTTTCGCCTGTTCATCGGGAACCCATACCGGAGCTCAGTCGTCGACCGGCGCCAAATTCGAAACTTCGGCGCTCCGCACCAGATAATTCTTCTCCAACTGGCGGCACAACTCGGCACCCAGTTTCTCGGGTTTCTCTTTCGCGTCGTGTTCGACGACCACCTTGATAAACAGATTGGTTCGCATGTTTGCTGTCTCTCTCAATATAAGCGGCTCAATATACTGGGAGCGTGAATTGCGCCATCTGTAATACCCGCAAGCCCAGGCGGTTTTGTCCGGGAGTCAACGGAGAGATCTGCACCATCTGCTGCGGAACCGAGCGCGAGCAGTCGATCGATTGCCCGCTCGAATGCGAATACCTGCGCGAGGCGCATCGTCACGAAGACCTCCCGGAACTGGACCCCGCCACGCTTCCCAATCAGGATATTCGCGTCACCGAAGAGTTCCTCGAAAAGAATGAGGCGCTTGTGCTTCTGCTGGCTTCCGCGGTCGTGTCGGGTGCCATGCAGACGACGGCGGCCGTGACCGATTTCGACATTCGTGAGGCGCTCGAATCGCTGATCGGTACTTATAAAGCGCTCCAATCCGGGTTGTACTATGAGGCCCTGCCGCCCAATCCTTACGCCGCCGCGATTCATGAATCGGTGCAGGCGCGCGTGGCGGATGTGCGAAAGCGCGAAACCGAGGCCACCGGGTCCGCGACCACCATTCGCGATTCCACCATATTGGGCTTGCTGGTGTTTCTGCAGCGCCTCGAATACTCGAATAATAACGGCCGTAAGCGCAGCCGCGCGTTCCTCGATTTCCTCACCCGGTTCTATGTCCCGATCGAACCCGGCGGCGAGACAACGCTGGAACCGGACGCGCCGCGCATCATCCTATAACTGTGCGCACCGGCATTATTGTTTTCGGGCACGGTTCGAGCGTTCCTTCTGCCAACGACGCAGTGCGGGTGGTGGCGGCGGAGGCGGCGCGCACGGGCCAATGGGAGCTGCACGAGACGGCGTTCCTCGAGGCCGATCCGCGGCTGGACGGGGCTGTCGCAAGGCTGGTGCAGGCAGGCGTGGACGAGGTCTTGGTGCTGCCCTATTTCCTGACGCTCGGCATTCATCTGCAGCGCGATCTGCCGAAGCTGGTGGAGGAGTTGGCGCGTATCCACGGAGTCCCGATTCGCGTCGCCGCGCCCCTCGACGGGCACCCGGGACTGAGCCGCATTCTGGTGGAGCGCGCCACGGAGACGCTCTTGTGAAGGCCCGCCTCATCGACGTGCGCGAGATCGCCCCCAACACGCTGCACCTCGAGTTTGAGCCGCTCGATTGGAAGGTGGCCTTCGTGCCCGGTCAGTTTCTCTCGCTGACCCGGCAGATCGGCGGCAACGAAATGACGCGGGCGTATTCCATCGCGTCGCCGCCCGATGGGACGCGGTTTGCATTGTGCGCCAACCTGGTTCCCGATGGGCATTTCTCACCGTTTCTCTTCGGCTTGCGCCCGGGAGACGAGATCGATTTCAAGGGCCCCTATGGCGCGTTCATTCTGCGGCGGCCGGTTGCGGATTCGATTCTCGTCGCGACCGGCACCGGCATTGCGCCCTTCCGTTCCATCCTCCAGTCCAGGCTGCGCGACCATGCCGACCGGAGCTTCACGCTGATTTTCGGCGTGCGCCATGAGCAGGGCTTGCTTTATCACGACGAGTGGCGGGCGCTTGCGAAGGAGTGCGCGAACTTCGACTACCGGCCCACCCTGACGCGGCCGCCGGAGCATTGGAGCGGGCTCACGGGGCGAGTCCAGCAGCACGTGCTCGAAGCCTTGGGAGACCGGCGCGACGTGGACGTCTATATCTGCGGCCTGCGCGAAATGGTGGACGACGTGCGCGCGCAGTTGAAGGCGATCGGCCTCGACCGCAAGCGCATCGTCTACGAGAAATACGACTGAATCACGGCCAATGTATCCGATCAAGAAGCGCGCGCAGGTGCTGCCCCCGCGCCGGATTGATCGATTCGACGAAACCCACCCGGCCTTCAAGATGCATGCGGAAGCGCGGATGAGCCTCGCGGTTCTGGCCCTCAGGACCGAGGCGAATGCAATTGGTGAGTATCGCTTTGAGGCGGTCGAAATCGGCGCGTACGATATTTACCCGCCGATTGGTGACCAGCCCGGCCAGATGCTGGCGCACACCCTGACGCATGACGCGGGTCTTGTGGTGGTTCACGGCGAACCCCTCTTCATGCAGAATGGCGGCGACATGCGTCGAGAACCCCGTTACACACCGATCGAATACTTCACCACCGGAAAAGGCCAGGTCGTCGGCGTACCTGGTGTACTCCGCGCCAGCCGATTTCGCCAGGCCGGCCAGGCGGCAATCGGCCCGGTAGAAACATACGTTCGCCAGCGCGGGTGAAGTGGGCGCACCCTGCGGCAGGTGCGGTCCGGAGTATAGAATCCGCGCGTCCCGGAGTTGGTTCGGATCGACCTCAAACGCCGGCACGTTCCATGCATTGGCAGGCACGGCATTGGTGCAGATGCCGCCGAGCAGATCGGCAACCGATTCGGGATAACCCACCGTGCGGAAAAAGCTCTGAATACGCGCGCCCCGGATCGACGGAAAGAAGTCGCGCAGGTCCATGCGCAGGACGACGCGCTGCCCCACGTGGGGCGCCGTAAAGGTCCTGATGGAACGCTCCTTCAGGAAACCATGCACGGCGGGATGGGGCGGAATTCCCATGAGTATCAGGTCCAGGATCTGCCGTTGCAGCTCCTTCAAACGAGGCTTGGGCGCTTCGATCAATCGGATGTTGCCGGATCGCTTGGTGAGAACCCGATAGTGATAATGCCGCAAGCGCGCCGGTGTGTCCCTGTGGGCCACCAGGCCCTTGAGATCGGCGAACCAGTCCAGGTCGCTCGGGTGGACGCCCAACCACGCGCCCAGAGCGGCCACCGACTCAATAGCCGGAACCGGCCACGTTTCGGCCGCCGCTACAGGTTGCATCCGTTGCGGTTCGCACAGCCATTGGTCGACCGTAAAGTGCCGCCGGTACTTCGAAAGAGCGCGCCTGACACCGCGGTCCTGCCGCAGAAACCGAACTACCTCGCGATGCCGCGGGCGCGTGAGATCCCGTGAGCTCTCGACATATCGCTGCGCTACGGGCCGGAGCCAGCGCCAGGGCCGGCCGAGAGTCCGGTTGGCGCGCAGGACAATTGCCTCGACAGTCGGTTCGCCGGCGAGAAAGGCTCGTGCCAATGCGCGTATGACGGCGGAATGCTCCAACGAGTCCTACCATGCGTGAGCTTTTCTGCGTGGTAGCGCAGCGTCGCTCACGCGACGAAATGTCAGTTCTTCACGATCCCCCGGGGTAGCCCCGGAGAGGCCAGACCAAACTCTGAAACGAGTCCGATCGGACCAGGCTTGGAGCATCCCACCGCCGAAGGAATGATAGCAGCCGGCTATTCGGTCACGAGCTTCAGGATCATACCGGTGTCGGTGGCGATCCATACATTGTTCTCGTCCGGCCCCGCGATAATGGCCGCATGCGCGACCGCCCGATAGTCGACTTCCATCTCCGTCCATTTCTCGAGATCGCGGCTGGTCAGGACTTTCAGCTTGCCGGGAATGGGACTGTGCACGACGGCGCCCGAAGTCTCATAGCCGGCGATGATGGCGGCGTTCGAACCGGCGAACAGACGCACATCGGTGATGGCGCGATCCTTGGCATGGAACGCCCGTTCGCTCGCGCCCGTGTGCATATTGATCTTCTCCACGTCGCTCGGATATTCGAACAGATCCTTGAACTCGACCAGGCCGAGGCCGGTTCCCTGGGGGGTGAGGCTGAGGCGGGTGATCTCGCCGAACACGGAAGCGTCGCTCTTGATCCAGGTCTTGCCTCCGTCGAGGGTTTCGAGCATAACGCTGTAATGCGGCACTTGCGGGCGCCGGGCCGCATTCTCGGGCTCCATCCAGTCGGGACCGCCCCGGCGCGGCGGGATGTTCCAGCCGGAGATAATCCCCTTGTCCCGGCTGAAGGCGATCTCCCCGAACGTGGTGAAGGCCACGGTGCCCTGCACCTCCTTCAGGATGTCGAGCAGCGTCCAGGTCTCCCCGCCGTCTTTGGTCTCAAAAACGCGCTTCTCGAGGCCCGCCGCGAAGCCGTGCTGCCGGTCGAGGAACCATACGCGCAGCATTCCCGCCGGCGCCTTCTGCAGCCGGGTCCAGCTGTGCCCCGATTCGCTGGTCGTCCAGATGCTCTTGTCGGTGACCATCCAGCCCGTTGAGTCGTCGAGAAAGAACATCGAAACGCAGGTCTCTTTCAAAGGGGATTCGGTCCAGTTCTTGCCGCCGTCGCTCGTGAGCAGAACCAGCGGATGATCCTTGTCTTTGATGTTGGTGGTGTAGCCGCAGGCGATGCCGCGCTTTTCGCTGGGAAAAGCCAGGTCGTTGATGGTCAGCGT
>JBEKAQ010000169.1:0-6250 GCA_050015835.1 Bryobacteraceae bacterium
GCCGCCTCGGCCTGTGTCCAGTCGTGCTCTTTCAGGAGTACCGCGATCTTCTGCATCAGTTCGGCTCGCGCTCTCAGGTTTGCCGCCTGTTCGGGGGTGTCCGCGATTGCATCCCAAACACTCGTGTAGCTCTCCAGTTTGCTCATATGCTGCCTCCCAACAGTTGCCTGAATCGTGTTTTCGCGATTTCGAGATCCTTCTTCGGCGTTGCTTGTGTTTTCTTCTGAAAGGCGTGCAAAACGTACACTGCCTCCACGCGCCTCGCTAGGTAAATCACACGCCAGGCGCCACTCGGCTCTGCAATACGAATCTCCTCGACGCCATTGCCGATGCCGGGCATTGGCTTGAAATCGTCAGGCTGGTGTCCTCGCTGGACTTTATCGAGTTGATAGGCCCGCGTCATGCCGCGCGTCTTCCGGGAAGTCTCGTAACCATTTGAGCGAATCGCCAAGGAAGCGCACGGGACGCATAGCTTGATTATATCCAATTGGATATAGGAAAACGCCCCAATCTTCAGGCTCGTGGCGGCGCTTCCGCGACATGCCGACGTTACTGAAAAGTGGAACTTCCTCCAATCGGGACTTGCGGGGCGCGTGGCAATAGTCAGCGTGCCGGCAAATAACAGGCAATAAAGCTGGGATTACACTTCGCCTGGGGTGGGACAATTAAGACTTGGGTATGCCGGACGAGCTCACACTCGGCGAATTCTCTCGCCAGATTCTTCCGAGGTTAAGTTCCAACAGGACCTTTCCGAATTGGCCTCCTGACAGCTTTGCGCTTTGCTTGTCGGTGCTGAAGCGGACCGGCGCATACGTGCCGCTTCTTTCAGATTGGCCGCCCCATCCGCGTCGGGCCGATGCGCTCAATGGCTGGATCAGCGAGGCGCGCCATCTCGGCGAAATGTGGAGGCAATCATGGAATGCAGGAAACACTTTTACCGAATTGAGCGGGGCATGGGAGGTCCTGTGTGCCTCACTTGACATCCCGCTCGATGAAATAATCTTGCAACTTCCAATTTGCGAGGCGCTCATCAGAATTGTCGCCGCTGCCGACGAGGCATCGGAAGGCGTCGGAGCTCCCCTAAACGACGACGATAGGCTCGACGGGGATGTGTTCCTAAGCACTGCGGAGGCGCACCTTATGGCGTTCGGCACCGTATGCAACGAAGTTGACAGAGCACGTCTGAGAACCCTCCCGCGAATGCACACTCCGCAGTCAGGTCTGACGGAGCGATCACTATCCCTGTATCTGTCTCTTATCGACTCTTGTGAAGTCGCGCCTGAATGGCTTTCCTCACCTTTCATCCAAAAGGAATCGTTCAATATGCTGTTGGTTCCCTGGCCATTCGAGGTTCTCGTGAAGCAGTTTCGAGTCGTTACGGATTTGGCTGAGTCGCTGTTGCCTGATGAGTTTGGGTTCTTCACGTACGACGTCGAGTCGCACGTAGATCTCGTCGACATAGTCAAGTCTCTTTACAAAGAAGCGATGCGCAAACTCGGGAGAGTGGACGGGGTGGTCTTTCCAGAGGCCGCTCTGGCGATCGAACAATTCCACGCGATCCGCAAGGAATTGCCTCAGGATTGCTTTCTCGTTGCGGGGGTTGGACGTGGGGCATCCGGCAAGACACGGGGGACCAACGAGGTAAGGCTCTCGTTCCCTCCGCTTGAGGAAGTGGTGCAGAGAAAGCACCATCCATGGAAGCTCGACGAATCGCAGGTTATCCAATACGGCTTGGGCGGAGTCTTATCTCCCTCGTTCGATTGGTGGGAATACGCGGATTTTACTGATCGGCAACTCAGGTTCATCGCGATCAGCGCCGACTTGGTTCTTACCGTACTAATATGCGAAGACTTGGCCCGGCCGGACCCGGTCGCCAATTTGGTACGTTCAGTCGGCCCCAACCTTGTGATCGCGCTGCTGATGGACGGTCCTCAGACCAAGCAGCGCTGGGCGGCGCGGTATGCGACCGCTCTTGCCGACGACCCCGGCTGTTCTGTCCTGTCATTGACTAGCAAAGGCATGGCACATATCAGCCGGCCGGGGACTGAAACGAACAAGTCCCGTGTCGTGGCCATCTGGAAGGACAGGTTTGGACCTGCCAATGAAATTGAATTGCCTGAAGGCTGCGACGCCGTCGCCGTCTCTCTGTCGATCCGGTACGAGGAAGAATTCACGGCAGACGGCAGGGGCGACGACAACAATGCCGCCTATCCGGTACTGTCGGGTGTTCACCCAATCAAATCAAAAGTCAGCACGACGCGGTAAACTCAATGTATGCCGACCATGGTCGAGTTAACGCCCCACGACGCAGCAGTGTTGAGCCGATTGGTCCAGTTCCGTCGTCTTCCGATTGAGAAACGGCGAGAGATTCTCGGCGAGCTCAAATCGCCGGAAGCGAGAGAGGTTGGGGAAAGCGTCCTCGATTCAACGAAACTTTCAACCGCTTCGGAGCAAATACGGGAAACGGTAAATCGGTACCAGCTATGGTTGGAGAACAACCAACGGCTTGGCCGACTTCGCCGAAGGGCTCGCCGCTCGAAGTAACGGATGAATGGTCTCCGATAGTTGATCGGTTGCGAACTTCGTCTGGTCGAGATCGGCGTTATGGGAGATGGCGAACCCACATGATCGTATCACGCGCAAGCCAGTGTTTGGTTCCGTGACGCTCGACTTCCCTCGATTCGGAAAACGGGAGACGCGAGGCCCACAGAGCAAGTGGCCGAAGTGGCTTCTCATGTTCGCGCCACCGTCAAACCCTTGCCATAAACGATTCTGAACATCTCGATCAGACGCTCCACGGCCCAGAGTTCGAGATCGATATCGGTTTCCGGGGGGACATTCAGGGTCACCAGAAAATCGTTCTCGCGCACCTTGCACTCAAGCGAGCGAACGCGTTGTCCATGGCTGCGATCGAGACTATCGGCGAGCCGCAACAAAGGCATCAGCATGTTGACGGCGCGCCGGCTCTCGGCATCAAGCAACTGCAGATTGGGGTGTTCGGGCGCGGGTGAGGCCTTGCGATGGTAGCGGCACAGGTTGGCGATCACTTCCCGCTCGGCTCGGGTAAATCCCGGCATATCGGAATTGGCCACGAGGTAGTAAGAATGCTTGTGGTGCCGCGTATCGCTGACGTAATGCCCGACATCGTGCAGGCAGGCGGCGGCTTCGAGCAATCGGCCGTAAGACGCAGGCAGGCGGTGAACGTCCTGAAAGCCGATGAACAGATCGTTGCCGAGGCGCGCCACCTTGCGCGCGTGCCGCAGCGGTACGCCGTAGCGCTCGGCCATTTCCTCGACCACGGTGCGCTGGTCCGCCGGCAGTTGGCTCTGTTCGCGCCCGACGCCGCGCGCCGCCAGATCGGCGATGATGCCGTCGCGCACCCCGGCCGAGGAGTAAAACAGCGCGGGCATGTTGAGGGCTTCGAGCACACGCAGCAGGACGGCGGTGCCCGGAATAATAATTTCGGCGCGGCGCGGTCCGATGCCGGTGATGCGCTGGCGCGCGCTGGTGTCCAGAGTGCAGACGTCGCGATAGAGCTTGCGGATCTGGGCGGTGGTGGCGCGCTGCCGGTCGGCTTCGTCGCGGCGCGGCCGGGGAATGCGGTTGGCCGCGCACACTACCGCCGAGGCCGTGGCCGACGTGCCGACGACGCGATCGATATGCGTCTGCTCGATGCGGCGCACGGCCGGGCCGATCCGCTCCGCGATGTATTCCTCGAGGCGATGCAGTTCCGAAGCGCGCGGCGGGTCGGTGCGCAGAAATAATTCCTGCAGCCGCAGCGCCCCGAGGGGTTTCGAGAAGGCCTGCCCGATGCGAGCTTCGTCGCTCAGAATGATTTCGGCGCTCCCGCCCCCGATATCGACAATCAGAAACCGCTCTTTGGGATGCGGCCAGCGGCTCTGCACGCCGAGGTGAATGAGGCGGGCTTCCTCCTGTCCGGAAATGATTTCCACGTCGCTGCCCAGAGCGGCCGAGGCGCGCGCCAGAAGCTCCTGCTGATTGGTGGCGTCGCGCACGGCGGCGGTGGCGACGGCGCGCACTCCCATCACGTCCAACCGCTTGTAGATAGCCGCCATGTTGGCCAGAATCCCGCACAGCAGTTCCATCGATTCCTGGCTGACGCGGCCGGAGCGGAATACGCTGGCGCCGAGACGCGTCACCTGGCGTTCGGAGGCCAGAATCCGGGGCGGCTGACCGTCGATTACCTCGGCGGCTTCCATGCGGACTGAGTTGCTGCCGATGTCAATGGCGGCGTAACGCGGCATACGACGGTTATAATACGGGCGTTGTCGCCGAGCGCCTGTAACCGAAATGGAACTTTATCTTTTCCGCCATGGCATCGCCGAAGAAGGCGTTCCGGGGTGAGTTTTCGGTGTGACCATCACTTCGCGAACCAGCGCTGGAGGATAGCCTCGGCCGGTTTGTTGCGAATGGTCTGCGCTATGTTCGGGAAGCTGTTTTCAGGGAGTATGGTGTCCGTCCACCAATATCCCATAGTGTCGATCGAAGCAAAGTTGAGGCCGCTTTCCACGGCAGCCTCGAGCAATGCTTCGAAGGCGATCGCCTGCACGGAGAAATCCGCCTGCAGCGTGGTTTCGATGCACCCGTTTGCACAGTCGGGATTATCTTCAATCCAGCCCGTTTGCAGAAAATTCCGGTGCGACTGGATGAGTGCGTATAGGACCAGGGGCTTCGAGAATGGTGCAAAATCCTTTGCGATATTGCCGAACATATCCTTAAACTTTTGCTTCACCAGCGCGAAACTTAGATTCTGATTTTCATCGGCGGTCAGCAAGGGGGAATACTGTTGGAGCAGGATTGCATCCACGCCGTTATAGAGAGCACCAAAAACGTTCGGATCAATCGGAGTGGGGACGATATTGTACAGCCGGACAGTCCCGCTGAAAACATTACGAACCTGCGCGAGCGCCGCCGTGAGCTTAGATACGTAGATATCCTGATACGGCGTAACGTTGAGATAAAAGTCGCCCCAATTGATCATGATGGATTTCACGCCGTACTTCTGCGCCAGCTCCGCTTGCTGAACTACATAGTTCGTCCACCCGTCAAGGAACGCGGCCACCCACTGCTGGGTCTGGGAGGTGTTGAGAGCTACGTTTTGCAAATCGTCCTGGGACACCTGAAAATCGAGCCACAAATCCACTCCGGATGCGCTCGCCGTCGTGGCCATGAAAGCCAGATCCGACTCGGGGAACCCATATCCGTTTTGGGGAGCGTCGATCACTGGTATGGCACTGTTCGCATCCGCCACCACGACGGTGTTCACGACGCTGACGTGATCAACTCCCAGGCGCTTGGCTCGCGCCAAGCTCTCAGTGAAAGCGTCCTGCATCGTCCCGCCCGACGAGCAGCCTGGGTTTCTTGATGGATTGCCGGTACCTGGAGAATTTTGGGTATACCAATAATCTTTGAACTCCACTCCCCGCAAGATCGAACCGGGCAACGGCGCTCCCGTTACAGGAGGCATCGGAAAGCTTCCGAGATAGCTTTGCGGGTATGCGATAACGTCGCTCTGAATGGCGCAATACGGATCTGTGACGCGCACGGTCAGCGATGAAGGCCGGTTCCCGTAGAACTGCGGGTACGGGATTACGACAGGGTCGTTCGGCGCCGTGATGTAGCCAGCAAAATCTGTGCCGGTGAGGGGCTGCCCGAAGGCCCAAAGCCAATGGTCCGCGCCCATGGTGACGCTGCCGCTCGACGGCGAGAGCGTGCCGTCCACTTCGACGAGTGCGGTGGAAAATCCGCTCGCGGGAGCATAGTTATAGGGCGCGGCAGATCCCGCGGCATAAGAAGGCGACGCGGTCGCCGGGCTGCCGCCGACTCCGCCTCCCATAACCGATGCAAAGACATATTGAGGGCTCAGCGTACCCCCGGACACGCCGATCAGGCCGCTGTTGCTGACCGCGCCCCCCACCGTGATCACCAGCGGGTATGTCCCCGGGGCAAGATTGGGGATTTGAACGTTTGCCTGAGCCAGTCCTACGCACTCGGGAGTTAGACCAAGAAAGACCACATTGGCCGTTACGCCGCCGATAGTCGCCGAAAACGGGAGAGTAGCCCTGGAGAGGGGCGAGACAGGCGTGGCCGCGGCGTCTGCTACGGCATGATCGACTGGCCCGATGCCAGTCATGTACGCAGTAACGTAGTTGCCGACCGCGGCTGGATTGTTTGCCGTGTTCAGAGTGTAATCCTGGTTCTGGACGACCGCCCAGCCGTTGGCGCCGAC
>JBEKAQ010000170.1:0-6223 GCA_050015835.1 Bryobacteraceae bacterium
CTCTCTATTGCTCGTTTGCGGGGCGGCGCAGGCGGGCCGCCGACCGGATGCGAATCTCGCGTCCGGTTGCCAGGTTGGTTCCGCGCCAGCCGCCATAGGGCGACTCGCCGGTGATGCGCACTTTGGCCAGCACACCGCTGACCTTGACGATGTAAGTCGATCCGATTTGCACGTCCTGCTTCTTCATGGCACCTCGATTCATCACTCAGGTCGCGCGGAAGCTCAAGTGGAATGTTCGCGTTTTGGGCGAAAGATGAGCGACCCGAATGGAAGGCGAATGGTCATCCGGGATTGACATGGCGCGAACAGTAGACCAGATTCAAGCGGACCTCGACACCCTGAATGCGGCGAAGGCGCGGCCGGAGAAGTTGGTTGTATTTCCCGATGGTCGTCGGGTTCAATACCGCGAGATGGATGAGCTGCTGAAGGCAATCGCGGCGACCGAAGAGGAGTTGCGGAAAGCCTGCGGCGGGACTGGGAGCCGCGTCCGGTTCGCTCAGCACAAGCGCGGCGACGGCCCAACGGGGCCGACGCTCTATGACAGGTGGTGAGGATATGACGGGCTGCCCACATTGCGAAAACCTGGCTCTGGAGATCAGAGAGACGCGTTCGGTAGTGGAGCATCTTGTTGCGGAGATGGCCGGAACGCGGACCGTTGTGGAAGGGATGCAAAGGACACTGCTCGGCAACGGCCAGCCTGGCCGTTGCGCGGAGCACAGCCTGCGGATTGCGCGCCTTGAGCGCTGGCGCTCTTGGATCGCAGGCGCGTTGGCCGTTGTCGGAGTCCTTTGGGTAGCTGTTGTGGCAATTGCCGCGGCGGCGGTGGAGAGCTTGAAAAGATGACAAACGTTCGCCGGATACTCGGGGCTCTACACAACCTCTGGGGCGGCACGGCACCGAAGAGCCTGTTCGATCTCGCCAGGGAGCCGCGGCCGAAATCCAAACTGCCGACTTCGAAGCTCTACGTCATCGAAGCCGATTTTGAAGTTCAGCCGGATACCTACGACTCGCTGCAAACGATGCTCGGGGAGATCCGGGAGAAGTACGGCCTCGATTTCATGATTCTTGAGCCGGGCTTCAAGCTGAAACGATTCGATGACTACTGAACTGGCACCGCGTCAGGCATTCCCGCTGCTCCGGCGGGACTGGAGTGCGCCATCATCTTCCGCGAACCGCTACGCCGTGCAGCGCACGGTGAGCGAACTGATCGAAGGCTACCGGCGCCGCCACGCCGAGCGGTTTCGGTACGACGGCGCCACTGCCGGCCGCCGCGCCTACGGCTGGTACGCTGCCTCGACGGACGCCAACGTCGAGTTGATGGGCTCGCTCATCTGGCTGCGCAACCGCAGCCGCGATCTCATCCGCAACAATCCTTACGCGGCGCGCGCGGTCGAGGAATTGGCTGGCAACGTGGTGGGGACGGGCATCGTGCCCAAGGCGAAAACGGGCAACGCTGGCATCGATAAGATCGTCGACGCCGAATGGCCGTTCTTCGCTGAAGCCTGCGATACGCCGCAGCGTCTCGATTTCTACGGCATGCAGACGCTGACGGTCCGAACTATGGCCGAGAGCGGCGAAGCGGTTGTGCGGTTCCGGCCGCAGCCAACGGATTTTGGTCTTCGCATCCCTCTTCAGCTTCAGATGCTCGAAGCCGACTTTCTCGACCAGGCACGCACCATGGGTCTGGTGAACGGCCATGTGATGGAGGGCGTGCAGTTCGATGAAAAGGGTCGGCGCATTGCTTACTGGCTGTTCAGCTATCACCCTGGCGGCGTGTTGATCCTCAATCCGCGCGGCGGCATCGTGAGCCAGCCGGTCCCGGCCGACCAGATCATGCACGTCTATCGCATGCTCCGGCCTGGGCAGGTCCGCGGCGTGCCTTGGCTCGCGCCGGTGATGATGGCCCTCCGGGATCTCGATGATTACTGCGACGCGGAACGAGTGCGGAAGAAGGTAGAGGCCTGCGTTACCGCCTTCGTGCAGCAGCCTGAGGGCGTCGATGGCGACCCACTGGGCCTTGCCGGCACCGATCCCTCGAGCGGCTTGCCCGTGGAGAGTTTCCAGCCCGGCATGGTCGAGTATTTGAAGCCCGGCCAGGAGATCAAGTTCAACAATCCTCCGGCGGCGGGCGGCTACCGCGAATACAAAATGACCGAGTTGCAGGGGATTATGGCCGGAATCGGGCTACCCTACGAACTCGGAACCGGCGATATGTCACAGGTGAACTACTCCTCCTGGCGCGGCGGCATGCTCGGCTTCCGCAACACCGTGGAAACGTACCGCTGGCTCACGCTCATCCCGCTCTTCTGCATGCCCGTGTGGCGGCGGTTCATCGACATGCTGATCTTGCAAGGCAAGATTCCAGCGTCTGTCGTTAGGGACGAGAAGGTCAATCTGCGGACGGTCCAATGGACGGCGCCTCGCTTTGAGTCCGTCGATCCGGTGAAGGATGCCGAGGGCGTGTTGAAGGACGTCCGAGCGGGTCGGAAGACGTGGTTCGAAGCGGTGCTGGAAAACGGCTACGATCCCACGACGCAGCTCCAGCAGATTGCGCTGTTCAACAAGCTTGTGGACAAATTCGAGATCATCCTCGACGTCGACCCGCGTAACGTCACACTGCGGGGTCAGGAACAGCCGGCAAATACGGAAGAGCGCACCCCGACCAGCAAAGCCGTTCCGGCTACAGCAAAGGGGCAGGGCCTCGCTGCGTTGTCGGACGAGGACCTCGCGATGGTGAAGGAACTGCTTGTCGCGGGCATCTCGCGCACCGCCAGTTGGGAATCTACGACCCGGCTCTACCGAGGATAGACAATCCACCAGCAAAGGAGAAATGTTCCATGAAAGCACCGCCGCAGGTGTTGGCCGGTCTGCAGGATGCAATCACGATCGAGGCAACGCTGATGCTCCAGTATCTGCTCGATCAGCGCGACGCGAAGCGTCTGGGGCTGGACCTGGCCGATGGCTTGAAGCAATTGCACGATCAGTGCGAAGAGCACCTGAAGCACCTCACGAGCCGCCTTCTGTTCCTCGAGGGTGCGCCCACCATCGAGCCGAAGCCCGCTTCGACCCACGACAACGTCGGAGATGTCCTGAACGACGCCTTCGCGGCCGAGCAGGACGCCATCGCCCGCTTCAGTGATCTCTGCAAGCAGTGCTACGAGGCCGGCGACATGTCGAACTTCCACTTCTACCAGCATTTGGCGAAGTGGCACCGCGAGGGCGACGACAAATTCAAGGGCCATGTCGCGTGGCTCCAGAAGCAGCTTTACCAGTTCAAGAAGCTGGGAGAGAACGACTTCCTCGCGGTGAACGCGGTGAAGGGATAGGAGCCTGCGATGCCGCTTCTCAAGGCCGAATACTTGCACCGGGACACTGGCGCGCCACCGCCCGCCAATCCCAACTCGGAAGTCTTTGCCGCTGATGCGCAGGTGATCCCCAGCACGGCCAACGCCCAGGACGGCACCATCGATGTGGTCTGGTATAGCGGGGCGTTCGTCCCCCGTATCGACCGCGCCACCGGCGAGCCGTACATGTTGAAGCTCGACATGCCGGGCTGTCGGTTCGACCGGCTCAACAATGGCGCACCTGTTTTCGACACGCACTTTACGGGCGACGATTTCAAATCGCTGATCGCGGGCAAGGTCGGCACGCGGGCCCAGGTGGGGGTCGTGCGCCGCGCATGGCCCAACGGAGACAAAGGTATGGCCACGCTGCAATTCGATCTTGGCGATGAGGACGGCGCCGAGATGTTCCGAAAGGCCAGCGCTGGCATCCTCCAGAACCTCAGCTTCGGCACGTTCGTGTATAAGCGTGAGAAAACCGATCTCCAGACCGAGGGAATGCCCGAGGGCAAACCGCCATACATCAACGACAAAGAAATCGGGATGTTCAAGGCAGTGGATTGGGAGCCGTTTGAAATCTCTCCCTGCACGGTGCCAGCCGATTTCAACACGTGCTTTTTGAGCGCGCAACCAACTGGGGAGGTCACGATTTTCGGCACGCCGGATTCCGGCGTGATCGATGCACTACGGGCAATCAGCTCAACCAAGGAGAAACCTGCAATGCCGGAAACTACCACGCAGGATACGGGCGCGGATGCCCGTGTAGTCAACGAACAGGCTTTGGCCGCCGCGCGGGAAGAGGCGGTCCAAGCCGAACGGCAGCGCGTCAGCGAGATTCAGGCGCTGGGCGCTATCACCGGTGTCGACGGAGCGGTCATCAGCGAGTTTGTCGCCAAGGGCGTGTCCGCCGATCAGGCCCGGAAGCAGATCACCGATCGGCTCGCCAAGAAGGGCACGGAGAACCTTCACGGGGAGGAATTCATCACCCGTCCCGAAGGCGGCGCCTCGGTGACTCGCGATGGCATGGAGCAGTCTCTCGCACGCATGCAGATGGCGCTGTTGCTGCGCGCCGACGGACGCTTCTTCCTGGCGCGGCGCCACGACCACAACGGCAACGACGTCGGCGAGTATCTCGACGGCTGCGGTCCCGAGCAGCAGCGAAAGGCCGCCGAGTCGGCCCAGGAATATCGCAACTTCAAGCTCATCGACATGGCCAAGGAGTACTTGGCATTCAGGGGCTTGAACCCGCGCGGTTGGGACGTGACGCGGATTGCGGATGAAGCGCTCAAGGGCCCGTCGCGCGGGGCGGAGTTTTTCGCCGGCGGCGCGGAATCGACGTCCGACTTCCCCGCGATCCTGGCCAATGTCGCCAACAAGACCTTGCGCCAGGGGTATGAGGCGTATCCCCGCACCTTCCAGCCGTTCTGCCGGCAGGTGACGGCGGCCGACTTCAAGCCCATCAACCGCGTCATGCTGGCCGACGCGCCCGTCTTGCAGCAGTTGAATGAGAAGGGCGAGTACCACCGGGCGCAGCTCACCGACAACAACATCAGCTACGCGCTCAACACCTACGGAGAGATCGTGGCACTGACCCGTAAGGTCATCATCAACGACGACCTCCAAGCGTTCACGCGTGTTCCCGCTCTGCTCGGCGTGGCGGCGGCGCAGCTCGAATCCAATACCGTCTGGGGCATCATCATCTCCAACCCGCAGGCGAAGTACGCTGGTGACGCGGCCCCCACGGCACTGTTCGCTGCCGGACACAACAACCTGCTCACCGGCGTGGCCAGCAGCATCGATCCGAACGTTGCCAACGCGGTCGCGCTGACTGCCCTCGGCAAGGCGCGCGGCGCCATGCGGATTCAAAAGGGCCCCAACGGCACGCCGTTGAACCTGATTCCGCGGTTCATCGCGGTGCCGACGGCGCTGGAGAGCTACATGCTCCAGCTCGTGTACCCCATCGCCATTGCGTCGGCCGACGTCACCAAGGTGGTGCCGGAGTGGGTCCGCAGCCTGGTGCCGGTCGTCGAGCCGCGTCTCGACGCGAACAGTGCGACCGCATGGTACCTGATCGCGGACCCGGCGCAGATCGACACGGTGGAGTACTGCTACCTGGAAGGGCAGCAGGGCGTTTACATCGAGACGAAGCAGGGCTTCGAGATCGACGGCGTCGAGATCAAAGCGCGTATGGACTTCGGCGCGGCGGCCCTCGACTACCGCGGCATGGAGAAGAACGCCGGCCAGTAGGGCGCGGCTGACGTAGGCAACCAACCGGGGCGGTATGAGCCGCCCCGGAACAGTACAGGAGACATTGCGATGCAGAATTACGTTCAAAGGGGCAATACTCTCACCGTGGTCGCGCCCTACGCCCTGACGAGCGGCCAGGGCTGCCAGGTGGGGAACATCTTCGGCGTGTCGGTGAACAACCAGAACCTGGGCGATTTCAGCGAGTTGGTGGTCGAAGGTGTGTTCGACCTCGCCAAGGACGGAACCACGTTCAACCCGGGCGACAAAGTCTACTGGAACAACTCGGCCCAGCAGGCCACGTCCAGTCCGTTGACGGCGGCGGGTGCCGCGAATAAGGAAATTGGATTCGCGGTGCTGAGCCAGGCGAGCGGAGTGAATGCGCCGGGCGGCCAGGCCGGCGATGCGACCGTCCGCGTGCGGCTGAATCCCTTGAGCTTCGGCCCAGTGCAGGCGGCTGACACCGATCCCTCGCTACTCCAGAAGGCGGTGGTCACGCTGACGGCGGCGCAGATCATGGCCATGTACGGCGCCCCGGTCGGCGTCCTGGCCGCGCCGGCCGCTGGCCAGGTGCTCGTGATCGACCAGATCATCGCACAGATGAAGCCGGGCGGTACGCAGTTCACCGGCGGCGGTGC
>JBEKAQ010000171.1:0-6212 GCA_050015835.1 Bryobacteraceae bacterium
TGTTCGGTCGAATGACGCAGTCCACTGCCGCGGCAAGCCAGGAACAATTTGGGCATCGTCCTTATAGGGAGATCACATGTTGTCTCCTCCAGCAAAACAACAATCACAACGGCTGGCAACCGCGCGCGTAAGAGCAAGCCCTGTGCCAATCCAGACGTAGAGTCCCGGAGTCCGAACGGAGTCCAGACCGTGAAAGAGCCGCCTGTGGCGTCCAACGGCGTCCAAAATGCCGTCTGCTAAGTCTTTTGTTTCTGAAGAAAATCCCTGTAAGCGATTGATATTTCTTAAATGGCATGGAAGAGGTCAAGGGTTCGAATCCCTTCAGGTCCACCAAAAGGTTTCAGAGGCTTACGGTACCCTCGCAATCCCCAGGAGTTGAATTTTGGTAGACTACCTCTTGCTTTTTGGTGTGTGGCTTTTCGAAAAAGCCGGAAGGTAATTGTCGAAGCGCCGATTACTGAATGAGATAGAATCCAGAGAGCACTCGTTAGGCCTCTTTAATTCCGGCGAAAGGAGGGGACAATGCCCGACGCAGGCGGCGATGTTACCGCGCTCCTGGGACAGCTCCGGGCGGGTAATCGGGACGTCGCCGGTCAACTCGTTCCCCCGCCGAAAGTTTCACCAAAATCATGGATAATTGCCAAAAGGGAGGTGTGGCCCGAGATCCGTAGTAATGCTAGGATGACTCGATGATTGGAGGTCGGCCCGCCAGATGCACCGAATCGCGGCATTATTTCTCCCGCTCACGCTTTGCGCTCAGAACAGTCCGTCGCCGGAAGGCCGGCTCTCGCTGGCGGAGGCCATTGAATCGACGCTGCGCGAACATCCTTTGCTGCGCGTCCAGGAACAGCAGGTGCAATACAACCGCGGAGCCGTGTTGCGCGCGCAGTCGCAATTCGACCGGGTCGTCCAGGCCGGCGCCTCGCAAAGCCATACTTACAACCCACTCAGCGAAGTGGAGCGGACGTTGTACGGCGCCACTTCCGCCACCACTAACTTCACGTCTGTCGACGCAGAGGCTACGCAGCAGTTCCGCAACGGCATTTCAGCCGGTCCACTGTTGACTGTCACGCGCACCAGCGACAATGTGTTCACCCAGGCCGGGCTCAACCAGTCCCACCTCGGTTTTCAGATCAACGTCCCGCTTTTGCGTGGACGCGGGCGGGACGTGGTGACGGCACAGGAGACGGCAAGCGGCATCGAAGTCGAAGCCAGCCTCCTCGATCTGAACCAGACCATCTCGGATCTGCTTTTCAACACTGCGGTTTCCTACTGGTCGACGGTCGCGGCCCGGCGCTCGGTCGAGGTGTACCGCGAGGCCGAGACGCGCGGACAGGTTATGCTCGAAACGGTGCAGACTCTGATTGAAGCCGACAGGATCCCGCGCAGCGACGCGAGCGAGGCGCAGGCCAATCTCGCGGCTCGCGCGGCGTCGCGGACAGCCGCCGATCAGCAGTTAGTGCAGGCGAAGCAGCAGCTCGCCGTCGCGATGGGGCTGAGTGCGGAGAGCATGTTCGCCGGGCGGGAGGCGACCGATCCTCTGCCCGCCGCGACCACCGTTACGCCTCCGCCTGGCGACATTCAGGCCACTATCGCCCAGGCGCTGGGCAGAAGAGCCGATTACCTCGCTGCGAAGAAACGCCAGGGGGAAGCGGACCTTCTTGCCGGAGCGGCGAAGAACCAGTTGAAACCGCAGCTGGATTTCCAATTCAGTACCGGCTATTCCGGGCTGAAAGACGGCATGAGGCCCGATCAATACATCCTCTCCACAATAGACGGAGTGCACGGTGTGGATGCGATCGGCGGCATCCGCTATCAGTTCCCAATGCAGAACAGAGCGGCCGAGGGGAGCGTTCTGCAGGCCAGATCGACCGCGCTGCAGGCCGGCTACCGCAGCCAGGAGAGCGCGCGGAACATCGCATCGTCTGTCATTGTCGCAGGGGAAGGGGTGCGCAACGCCGCCCTTCAACTGGAAAGAGTCAATCGGTCGGTCGCCTTCTTTCGCACCGCTCTGGACAATGAGCGCGAGAAGTACCGGCTGGGCGTTGGTTCGCTGGTGGAAGTGCTCACCGTCGAGGATCGGCTGACCGGTGTGCTCGTGGCGCAGGTACAGGCCGAGCTTGGATATGCGGTCGCATTGGCGCGGCTGCGCCAGGGCACCGGCACGATCGTGGAGCCGGATAAGGCGGTTCAGCGCGTCGATCCATCGGTATTTCTCACCCTGCCGCCTATAGGGCACTGAAATGAATTCGAACATACTCCGCGAGGTCTCGTCGGTCTTCGGCCGGCCACTTTCCCCAATCGGCGCATTTGGAAGATCGCGGTCCAGCTGTCGCCAGAGCGTATACTCAACGCCAGCGAATCGTGAGCCGAAGTACTGGCTTGGCCCCGGTACGCTGGTGGAACCGAACGCGCCGGCGCCCCGGGCCAGCCTCCGGGCTTTCGTAACGCTGCCTCCATTCGGGGCGCCGGGTCAGCCATGAACACGGAAATATTCCGCAAGGTTTCCATCGAACGTCTCTCCTCGCCGGAGCAACTCGACCAATTGTTAAAGGTCAACTCCTCGCGCAGTTGGGCGGCATTGGTGGCTGTATTGGTTTTGCTGGCGGTCACCATGGTCTGGGCATTAAAAGGATCCATCGCCATCACGGCGCCCGGAGAGGGGGTCATTGTCCGCACCGGAGGCGTTCTCAATGTCGTCTCGAGCGGTGCGGGCGTGGTCGCCACGCTTAACGTCAAAGTCGGCGACCGCATTCGCACGAATCAGGTGATCGCCCAGGTGGCGCAGCCGGCGCTGATGGAACGCATTCGCTCGACCTCGGAAGCGTTGGACGAAGCCCGCCGGCAGCGGACGATGTTCGGTCAGATCCACAGCCGAAGCGCGAAGCTCCAGGTAGATGCCCTCGATCGCCAGCGCCAGAACGCCCAACGTGAAATCGAGGTTTTCAGCGAGCAGGCCAAGCTGGCGAGCGACGAGATCCCGGTGGAAGACGAACTGCTCGCCAAGGGACTGATCACGCGCCAGCAGACTTATGCGACGAAACAGAAGCTGGCGGAGATCGAAGGGCGGATCGCCGGGTTGAGTGCCGACCTGAAGCGTTACGACTCCGAACAATTCGCGATTGAGAACCAGCCGGTTCAGGCCGACGCCGAAACGCAATTGCGGGTCGCAGGGCTCGATCGCGAGTTAGCCGGCCTGCGCAAGGATCTCGACCTGGCCTCGAATGTCGTCAGCCCGTACACCGGCGAGGTGATCGAGTTGAGGGTTGCGCCCGGATCCGCGATCACCGCGGGGGTGCCCTTGCTCAGCATCCAGCCGGATCTCGACCAGCTCGATGTCCTGGTCTATGTGCCATCGGTAATGGTCAAGCAGATCCATGCGGGTCTGGAGGCGCAGATCTCGCCCTCTACGGTGCGGCGCGAGGAATTTGGGTATCTGCGGGGACAAGTCGCGTCAGTGGCCGACTATCCCGCGACGCCGGCCGCTCTGATGCGTAATTTTCAGAACGAGCCGCTGGTGGCATCGCTGACGGGAGCCGGTCCCGTGACCGAACTGCATGTGCGCCTCTTCCGCGACGAAGCGACGCCCAGCGGTTATCGCTGGTCCTCGCCCCTCGGACCTCGCATGAAGCTTTCCAGCGGCACTCTGGTTTCCGCGCAGATCGTCACCCGCCGGCAGCGGCCCATCGATCTGGTGTTTCCTTCGGTAAAACAGATGCTCGGCGTGAGCTAGGTGTATGAAGGGCGCCTTCCGCCGATCGCGCGTGCGCACCCCCACTGTGCTGCAAATGGAGGCGGTGGAATGCGGCGCCGCAGCTCTCTCCATCGTCCTCAGTTACTACGGGCGGTGGATTCCGCTCGAGGAACTGCGGATCGATTGCGGTGTGTCGCGCGACGGCAGTAAAGCGAGCAACGTACTGAAAGCCGCGCGCAAACATGGGCTCACCGCCAAGGGCTACAAGACGGAACCGTCCTATCTGCGCACCATCCGGTATCCCGCAATCCTGTTCTGGAATTTCAACCATTTCGTGGTCCTGGAGGGCATTCGCGGCGACAGGGTGTATTTGAACGATCCGGCAACGGGTCCCCGGCTGGTCACTTTCGAAGAACTCGACCTTTCCTTTACCGGCGTTGTGCTCGAATTTGAGAAGAGTCCGTCCTTTGAACCCCTGGGACACCGCCGTTCCGTGACGCGGACGCTGGCCGCGCGGCTTCCGGGTACCCGCCTCGCTTTGCTCTATGCGCTGCTGGCCACGCTGGCGTTGGCATTGCCCAACCTGGTGACGCCGGTGTTCACGCGCGTATACATCGATGACATTCTGGTTGGAGGCCTGCACCACTGGCTGCAGCCCCTTCTGCTGGCGATGACAGGCGCGGTTCTGATTAAAGGGCTGCTGACATGGCTGCAGCAGAACGTCCTGTTGACCGTCGAGACCCGGCTGGCGCTCGGATCCAGCGGCAAATTCTTCTGGCACGTTCTGCGCCTGCCGATGGAGTTTTTCGCCCAGCGATTCGCCGGCGAGATCGGCTCCCGGGTGGAGATCAACGATCGCGTGGCGGCTGTCCTGGCGCGAGTACTCGCCACCAACGCCGCCAACATCCTTCTGATTGGCTTCTACGCGGCACTGATGTTTCAATACGATCGCCGCCTGACCACCATTGGAATTGCTATCGCCGCCCTGAACTTCGTCGCCCTGCGATTACTTACCGGACGATACGCGCGGCTCAGTCTCCGCCTGGCCGCGGAGCAGGGCAAGATGGTGGGTTGCTCGATGAACGGGCTGCAGATAATCGAGACGCTCAAATCGACCGGCTCGGAATCGGATTTCTTTGCGCGCTGGAGCGGCTATCAGGCGAAAGTGGTGAACGCCGAGCAGGGACTGGGAACTGTATCCGGCCTGTTTTCGGTAGTGCCCCCGCTGTTGACGGGGCTCAACGCGGCCGCGATTATCGGTTTTGGCGGCCTGCGCGTTATGGATGGCGTGATGACCATGGGCATGCTCATCGCTTTTCAGAGCCTGATGGCCAGCTTTCTCGATCCTGTCGAGCGCCTGGTGGATCTCGGCGCAGTCTTTCAGGAAGCAGGCACGGACCTGACGCGTCTGGACGACGTTCTCCGTTACCCGGTCGACAATCGGCCGCCTGCTGCGTCCCCGTCTTTCCCCGTCTCACGGTCGAAGCTGGACGGCTACATCGAGTTGCGCAACGTCACCTTCGGCTACAGCCGCCTCGCCGAACCGCTGCTGCTGGATTTCAATCTCAAGCTCCATCCGGGGCAACGCGTGGCGCTGGTGGGCCGTTCGGGGAGCGGGAAGTCGACGGTCGCCAAACTCGTCACAGGCCTGTACGAGCCGTGGTCCGGCGAAATTCTCTTCGATGGGTCGCCGCGCCGCGAGATTCCGCGCGAGGTGTTGTGCAATTCGCTGGCGATGGTGGACCAGGACATCTTCCTTTTCGGAGCGTCGATCCGTGAAAACATCGCGATGTGGGACGGCACCATGGAGGACGCCACGCTGGTGCGCGCCGCCAAAGATGCGTGCGTGCACAGCGAAATCGCCAACCGCCAGGGCGGCTATGAATACCCCGTCGAGGAAGGTGGGCGTAACTTCAGCGGAGGACAACGGCAGCGTCTGGAGATTGCGCGGGCGCTGGCCACTTCGCCGCGGATTCTCGTGCTGGACGAGGCAACCAGTGCGCTCGACCCTTCCACTGAGAAAGCGATCGACGACAATTTGCGGCGCCTGGGCTGCACTTGCGTGATCGTGGCCCATCGGCTGAGTACCATCCGCGATTGCGACGAGATTCTGGTGCTCGAGCGCGGCCGCGTGGTGCAGCGCGGTACTCACGACGAGATGAGTGGAGTGGACGGCCCTTACAGGGAATTGATCCAGTCGGGATGAGAGAAGGCAGCGACCTTGATGAGGGCCATTTTTTTTGACCCCTTGTTTCCGTATCCCGCGCATTGTAGGGTGAAAGCCGAAGAATTCGGCCACTTCAATCAACAAGGAGAGCAAATCAATGGAAAACGAAGAGAAGCAGATCAAGGAAGATCCGAAGAACCCAACACGGCCCGAAAGCCTGTCCGAGGCCGAACTCGACAAGGTTGCCGGCGGCGGAACCTTTAGCACAACCAGATCCAACATCAAAAGGATCACCGACTAGCCCGACATCGGGACCAGACCCTGATGAGCGCGCCCGCCGTGCCGGATTCG
>JBEKAQ010000172.1:0-5971 GCA_050015835.1 Bryobacteraceae bacterium
AGATTGACGTTGTAGGAGCGCGTCAGCGGGGTGTGGACGTTCTGATAAAGAAACACATGGTTCAAACCCGAGGTGCAGGCCTGCGTAACGCAATCCGCCGACAGATTCGCCCAGCGCTGGCCAAACGTTCCATAGGCGGGCTGCGCCGGATACGGATTGGAGATGGTGGACTGGGGGCCCAGGGCCACGGTCGCGGCATAGGGATTCCCTTCCTGCACGGAGTGGAAAAACTCGTTCATGCCGACGCGGTTATAAAACATTCCGGCGCCGGCCCGCAGCACCAGCTTGTTGTTGATCTGGTAAGCCGCGCCCACGCGGGGAGCGAAGTTACTATACGGCGGATGAGTCGCTATGGTGGAGGAACCGCTCACCTGCTTCACGCCGGGAGGAATAGCGCCCCAGGTTTTGGTGTCGAAATTATTCGGCACCACATAGCCCGCATAATTTGCCGCCACGCCGAGCGGAGCGCTCGGGACCTGGGAGTTCGGAACAAGCTGGCTGATCCAGATATCTGTCAGGTTGCCGTAGATATCGGAGACTTCGCCGTCGTATTCCCAGCGCACTCCCGCATTGATGGTGAGTTTGGAACTGACTTTCCAGTCGTCCTGCACGAAGGCGTTGTGGTTGGGCAGCCGGTAGCCGTGGATAATTCCATTCGCTCCACTGCGCACGCAGAAAATACAACTCAGAAAATTCGACGGACCTCCCACCAGCAGGTCCTGGAAAGTACCCATGATGAACGCGCCGCGTTCCAGTCCGGGGAAAACCAGGTTCCATCGCGTCAACTCAAATTCCAGCCCCGCGCGGATCGTTTGTTTGCCGTGCGACCAGGAGATCTGATCCGCAAACTGGGCTTGATTGCTGGGGCTGAAAGTTGGATCCACCAAGTGGCCGAAAATGGAAAAATTATTGACCGCAAAAAGGATGGGCGGCGGCAGCGCAAATCCCGGAACGAGAGGATTGATTCCCAGCGCCGCGGGATTTGACCCGGCCGGAGGGGTGTCGGAAGTGACCGACAGAATGCGCTGATACGAAGCCCGGGCTTCATTCAGAAACGTATTGCTCACAATGGTGGTCAACCGCAGCACCGCATCCGTGTTGGAGTTAAAGGTGGACTGGGGACTCCCCGGCAACTGGTTGCCAAACTGGGCAAAGGGGATCGTGCGCGGATCGGAGCTGTAGAAGTAGCGCATGGCCAGGGTATTTTTGGAGTTGATAATGTAGTCGCCATTCAGCAGCCCCTGATCTTCTGTCGAAGCGGACGGAATACTGTACGCGACGTTGTACATGGTCTGCCCGTTTGTGCCGGGAATATAGTAGCTGCCGTCCGCATTCTTGAGCTGGAGAATTTTAAGAGCGGGCGCGCTGACCGTGGCCGCGTTGCAGGGCAGAAAGTTAGGGCCGAGACTGGCGGGAAGGCCGCCCACGGTGGGTCCGCAATTTTCGGCGATTAAAGCCGACAGGAATTGAGGCGTCGTGCGGTCGGTGCTGTTATTACCCGGGACTGGCGGCAGGACGATGCCGGATGAGTTCCCTTCCGGAGAGATGCCATTGCGATTTCGCAGTCCTTCATAACTGGCAAAGACAAACAATTTGTCCTTCTTGATGGGGCCGCCGATCACTCCGCCAAACTGGTTCTGATTCAACACCTGCTTGGTCTTTTGGCTGTTGGGATTATCCCGGTTATAGAAAAAGCCATTCGCGTTCATCTGGGCATTGCGGAAAAACTCGAATGCTGTGCCGTGCCAGGAGTTGGTGCCGGACTTGGTAATCACATTCACGTTAGCGCCAGGGTTGCGACCGTAGCTGGCGTCATAAGTGGATGTCTGGATTCGGAACTCCTGGAGCGCGTCCGGGCTGGGAATCCCGATTCCAGCGTAGATACCCGAATCGTTCGCGCTGCCGCCGTTGGCGATATTGTTGATGGCCACGCCATCCATCTGGAAGTTATTCCCCATAGTGTCGTTGCCGTTCACGGCCATGTCCACGGTACCCTTTCCAAAGGCGGTGGCGTTGTTCACGGGGGCGATAGCGCCCGCGGACAAACCGACAATTTGAGTGAAGTTCCGGTTCGAGAGCGGCAGCTCGGTCACCTCGCGCGCGCTGATCGTGGTGCCCAGGCTCGACGAGGCGGTTTGCAGCGTTTCGGCTGCGGCTTCCACGGTGATCTGCTCGCTCTGCGCTCCCACCTCAAGTTTTTGGTCAAGCACCGGGGTTTCCGTGACGTTCAGGGTCACTGACCCGATCTCGGAAACCTTAAAGCCATCGGCGCTGAAGCGGACGCGATAATCACCTGGAGGCAGCAGGGTAAAGCGATAGACGCCGTCGCCGCCCGTTTTGGCGGTACGCGCCTGGTTATTGCCGGAGTTCGTTGCGACAACGGTGGCGTTCGGAATGGCCGAACCGCTCGGGTCGGTTACGGTGCCCGTCAGGCCTGAAGTACCGGCCGACTGGGCAAAGAGCGAGCCTGAAGTGAAAAGGCAGATCGCATAAACGCACAGACACAGCGTAAAGCGCGGTAATCTCATTGATCTCCTCGTTACGCGGTTAGAATAACTAACCGTTCCAATGAATAATTGGACGAATGCTATCAAACGGACAAATGGAGGTCAAGAAGTTTTTAGGTATTTTTTTTTCGGCGCCTTTCGGCTATGCCGAAGAGCACTTATTGATGCCCGGCCGCTGAGGCTCGGCGGCGGTTACAGCTTCGGTGCGTAATAACCTTTGCGCGCTCGCACCACCAGATCTTTCCGCGCTCTGGTCTTCACCGTCACCGGATGATACAGGCCATCCGTCTTCAGCGGATCGGGCCGGTAAAAAATGTTGTATTGGTGGCGCAGCTCATTGGCGATGTTTTCGAACGATTGATCCAGATCCTCAATCTTGAACGGGAAGAAAGCCTGGCCACCGGTTTCGTCGGCCAGATACCGCAACACCTTGTCTCCGTCGAGATCGTCGCGCTTGATGTTCGTTGAAATCGCATAGATCACGACATCGGCTTTCTGCGCCATCTCGAGCGCCTGATCGCGCGTCAAGCGGCTTTCCGTGTCTTCGCCGTCGCTGATCACGATCATCGCGCGGCGGAACTTGTCGCGCGGCTGATCCATCATGAGCTTTTCCTTCGAAGCGAAATAAATCGCATCGTATAGCGAGGTGCCTCCGCCCGGCCGCATATTCCTCACGCCTTCCTCGAGCTTCTTCATGTCGCCGGTCAGGTCGCTCACCAGTTCGGCGGCGCTGTCGAAGCTGACCAGCATGATTCGATCTTCACGCGGACGCAGCACGCTCTGCATGAAGCGCACCGCCGCCTGCTGCTCAAACCGGAACTGATCCCGAATGCTGTTGCTCGTATCCACCAGCACCGCCAGCCGCAGCGGAAGATCGGATTCCGCAGTGAATTGCTGGATGGTCTGCGACCTCTTGTTTTCGACGATGTCGAAATCGTTCTTCCCGAGGTCGGTGACGAACCGCCCTTTCTTGTCCGTCACCGTGAACAGGATGTTCACGCGCGTCACGTCCAGAATGATGCGGGTCGCCTCGTCGGATTCAGTGGCGCCCTGGATCGCCGGCTGTCCGGCAGCAGTCTGGCCGGAGGGCAGCGCGGCGTTCTGCGCCAACAGGGGCGCAAAGCACAGCGGTGCGCATAAGACGGCAATGCACAGTATTTTCATCTCTGTCTATTCTATCCGGCTTCCAGCGACTCTCTCCATGCCCTCAGGTCCGGCGGCAGCGGCGATTCCACCAGGACCGGTTCGCCGTTCGCCGGACTGCGGAATCCCAGCCGGTGCGCGTGCAGGAAATAGCGATTCCAAACCGAAGGCTTCGCGCCATAAAGCCGATCCCCGGCCACCGGGTGCCCGATCGCCGCCATGTGTGCCCGGATCTGGTGCGTGCGGCCGGTGCCGAGACGGATGCGCAACAGCGTAAACCCGGTGTACCGCTCGATTGCCTCCCAATCCGTGAGAGAGGCGCGTCCCGTAGCCAGCCGCGCCGTCATTCGCGCACGGTTTCTGGTGTCACGCGCGATCGGCTTTTCGATGCGGCCGGTTCCTTTTAGTTCACCCTCCACGAGGGCCAGATAAATCTTCTCCACTTTCCGCGAGGAGAACTGCAAAGACAAATCGCGATGCGCCGCGTCCGTCCTGGCAACCACCAGCGCCCCGCTCGTGAACCGATCCAGCCGGTGCACGATTCCCGGCCGCAGATCTCCTCCCACCGATGAAAGTGCCGCGAACCGGTGCAGCAACGCATTCACCAGCGTTCCCCGATGGGCTCCCGCGCCCGCGTGCACCACCATCCCCGCCGGCTTATCGATCACCACGACACCAGCGTCTTCATAAAGAACCGTAACCGGAATATCTTCCGCCTCGGCCCGGAGCGCGGGCAGAGGGCCTGGCGCCACATCGATCGCTTCAGTCCCGCGAATAACCCCGGAAGGCTTCGCGGCTGTTCCGTCCACCAGCACGCGTCCTCCGCGAATCCAGCTTTGCAAACGAGACCGGCTGTATTCCGGCAGGCGTTCATGCAGAAATGCGTCCAGTCGTTTGCCGCGGTCGATTGCGGCGGCGTTCAGCAGCATCTCCTATCGATTCTCACCGACGGCTCCGGTTATCCAGCCTCAGCCCGCTTTTGTGGCCTGGCTGCACGCTTCGGATCCAGCGACCGCCATTCCCGGAACTGCAGGCGGCAGAATGTACAGTGATACAGGGGACAACCGAAAAGAATCAATATCCGGCGCAGCGGATTCCGGCTCATCCGGTCCAGCGGATCCCGGCTTGCCAGTTTCCTGACATCGCGGCTATGGCAAACCGGACACTGGCAGTACGGTTGGAAGATGGCAAGGAACGCGCGATAATAATAAGACTTGGCGCCGCACTGGTCGCAGCGAAACGCCGCTCGCGAAACGATCTTTTCGAAAACTCCGCGATGGTGACGCGAGGAGTGCGTTGCGCAATCGGGGCAACCGGTCATTTTTTGCATGACATTGAATTCAACTGCATTTGCGTCTCTAAAAGCCTGGGAATTACATACAGATTGTAACAAATGCTGGAAAATATCACGGTATCGGGGGCACGGCAGCATAATCTCAAGAACATCAGCGTTCAGATTCCCCGCAATTCGTTCACAGTTATCACCGGGCTCAGCGGTTCGGGCAAGTCATCTCTTGCATTCGACACGATTTACGCCGAGGGTCAGCGCCGTTACGTAGAGACTCTGTCGACTTACGCCCGCCAGTTCCTCGATCAGATGGAACGTCCCGATGTGGATTCCATCGACGGCCTCAGCCCCTCGATTTCTATCGATCAGAAGACCACCGGCCGCAGCCCCCGCAGTACGGTTGGCACGATTACCGAGATTTACGACCATCTCCGCCTTCTTTATTCTTCTATTGGCATTCCTCATTGCCCGGTGTGCGGCAGTGAGATTTCCCGCCAGACGACGGAGCAGATTCTCAAGCACGTCCTTTCCCTGCGACCCGACGAACGCCTCCTGGTAATGGCGCCCATTGTGCGCGGACGCAAAGGCGAATTCAAAAAGGATCTCGAAAAGCTCGCCCGCCAGGGATTCGTCAAAGCTCGCATCGATGGCGTCATCCGGTCTCTCGAAGATGACTTTGCGCTCGACAAACGCCGCAACCATACGATCGAGGTAATCGTCGACCGGCTGCTGGTCAAACCAGGCATCGAAAAGAGGCTCGAGGCCTCGATCGAAACCGCTACGCGCCTCGCCAATGGATTGGTCCTGATCGCCGTCGTCGATGGCGAAGAGCGCATCTACTCGCAAAAACTAGCCTGCGCGGAATGCGGTACCAGCGTACCCGAGCTCGAGCCACGCTCCTTCTCATTCAACAGCCCGTATGGCGCCTGCGAAGAATGCTCCGGCCTCGGAAACACCTGGGCATTCGATCCCGACAAGGTCATCGTAGAGCCGTCGCAGCCTCTCCTCGAAGGCGCTCTGGGCCCTGGCGCGG
>JBEKAQ010000173.1:0-5898 GCA_050015835.1 Bryobacteraceae bacterium
CTGCGTCGTGACGGAGCAATCCCTCGGCCATCTGGCTGCGGGCTGAATTGCCGGTACAGAGAATGAGGACGCGCTGCTTGTCGCTCATAGGCTTTTGGGTTGGGGCGGCGCCAGCCATCGGAACAGGAGCGTGGCCGCGGCCGCCCCTGCCAGTTGCGCCGCGATGAAGCCCGGCGCATCCACGGGGCGTATCCCCGCGAAGGTGTCGGTCGCCGACCGGGCCAGAGTGACGGCGGGATTCGCAAACGACGTGGACGCGGTGAACCAGTAAGCTCCGGTAATGTATGCGCCCACGGCGAACGGCACCGCGGTCGGACGCAAGCGCGCACAGCCCCAGATGACGGCCAGCAGCCCGAAGGTCGCCACGAACTCACTGAAAAGTTGCGCGCCGCCCGACCTGGCGTGGCGCGACATGCGGAACACCGGTTCAACGAACATGGTATGCGCCGCCGCTACGCCAACGAAAGCCCCGGCGAGTTGCGCCACTATATAGCCCGGCACCTCGCGCCAGGCCAGCCCGCCTTGCGAGGCGTCCGCCAGCGTCACGGCCGGATTGAAGTGCGCTCCGGAAATCGGCTGGAAGGTGAGGATGAGCGCTACCAGCATCGCGCCAGTGGCCAGCGTGTTGGCCAAAAGAGCGATCGCGATGTTTCCGCCCGCGAGGCGCTCTCCCATAATTCCGGAGCCTACCACCGCAGCCAGCAGAAACGCCGTCCCGAGCCCTTCAGCCGCAGCACGACGGAGCACAGCACTCCTTTTGCATGGGCTTCACCGCGCGGATGAATGCGCTGATGAACTTGCCATCGACCTGGGCCGCGATGCGATCGACGTCGAAGCCCTGGCCGGCCAGGAACTGCCTGGCATCTTCGACACTATGGATGCGGGTCGGCTCGATGCCGATGCCCTCGAAGCCAGCCGCCGCCAGCTTGCTTTTGTACTCGGTATCTTCGAGCGCGCCGGCGACGCAGCCGACCCACAACTCGATGCTGCGCCGGATCTCGGCCGGCACTTCGCCGCGCACCACCACGTCGGAAACGGCGAATCGCCCGCCCGGCTTGAGCACGCGGAAGGCTTCGCGCAGCACTTTGTCCTTGTCGCCCGAGAGGTTGATCACGCAGTTGGAGACGATCACATCGACGGAGTTGTCCGGCAGCGGGATGTTTTCGATCTCGCCTTTCAGGAACTCGACGTTTTGGAGGCCGGCTTTGCGCTGGTTGGCGCGCGCGAGGGCCAGCATTTCATCGGTCATGTCGAGCCCGTAAGCTTTACCGGCAGGCCCCACGCGGCGGGCGGAGAGCAGCACGTCGATCCCGCCGCCGGAGCCCAGATCGAGCACCGTTTCGCCGGGTTTCAGTTCGGCCAGGGCGGTTGGGTTGCCGCAGCCGAGCGAAGCTTTCACCGCATCGGGCGGAAGCTCCGCGGTTTGATTGGCATCGTAGAGTTCGGAGGTGATCGGGTCGCAGCAGTCTACTGCCGCCGACGCGCCACAGCACGAACTGCCGCCAGTCGAGACGCGCAAGGCAGCCTGGCCGTACTTCTCTTTCACGATTTCTTTGACTTCCATGTTGTCCTCATTTACAGAGTTGAACGATTGCCCTTGGCTCAACCGCCTTGTTGCGCGTGCAGCACTCGGCATACAGAAACGTCAGGATCTCCTGCAGGGCTTCGGCATTGGCCGTGTACCAGAGAAAGGAGCCATCCCGCCGGACGCGGGCGAGGTCTTCGCTGCGCAGCTTTTCCAGATGATGGGAGAGCGTGGAGTTGGGGATTCCCAGTTCCAGTTGGATATCGCCCGCAACCATGCCATCCGGGTGAGCGGAGAGCAGCAGGCGCAGGATGCGCAAGCGGGCGTCGTTGGCCAGCGCGCCGAACATGTCGGCGTAGCGGGCAATCTGTTCCGGAGTGGTTTGGGCCTTCTTCATTTCGAGTATTGTCGAAATCTATTTCGATAATACCGGGAATGTAGAAACTACGTCAAGGCCTTGCTCAAGTTTTTCTTGACGTGGCTGGCGCGGGTGTAAGGAGGCTGCTGTCACGCAGGGGACAGATCCTCCAGATGCTGGAGCCATTGCCCGAAGTGGGGACAGCGTTCGCGTAGTCTGGGCAGTCCGATTCCGGAGGCGGTGGTGGGCCCGTCGACCGTCTTGTTGTACTCGGGGACGGCGTCCTTGATCCGGTAGGATGGCGGATGGAGCCGATCTACGTGCTCGGGCGATGGAAAATCCCGGTTCAAACGCGCTGCGAGATCGCCAATCTCGTTCCGGCGGTTTGGGTGCTGCTTGACCAGGACTGTCAGGTCGGCCAGCAGGAGTGCTTCGAACTCGTGTAGCTGAAGGTGGGAGAAGAAGCGACGATCGCCGATATCTTCTGTGCATTCGTTTTCCAGGTGGTGGACTCTTTCGACTGGCGCTTCATCGGAGGCCTCCGCGATTCCCGGATGGTCTCCCGGGATTTTAAACAGATCGACCATCGTGGTAACGGCCACAGGCGATGACGGTGTCGCGAGCAAGTTCTTGACGAACTTCTTCAATTGCGCGTATGTGTAATGGCCCCTCAGATTTGGAGCACCGACTGTTAGCCGCAGAGGGTCGGGAGCTTCAAGGTGAGGCTTCAGTAGCTGCGTGACGAAATTGACTTCGGTCAGTCCTTCGCAGACGATGTACAGACGCGTCACCGGGACGGCGTGCCTCCGATCAGATTCCGTTCCCAGATTTCGCCCATGGAGTAGTCCTGCAACCAAGCCGCGAGGGACACGGCGTTTTGACGTTCGAATTTGCTCTCCGCTTTGTCGCGCGTCACGGTAACAATGTCTTCCGGCGCGAAATAGTTCACGAGACCGGCCGATTGCGTCGCCAGCACAATGGTGGTGTGAACCGACGCGCTCTTGACAAGTGCGGCAACAATTTCGAGAGCATAGGGATGCAATCCGATTTCTGGCTCGTCGATCACGATTACGGACGGCAAGTCTGATTCCGGCTGCGCTAGTAGGGCAATCAGGGCCATGGTGCGAAGTGTGCCGTCCGATAGCTGATGCGAACCGAACGGGTATTCGGAATCGCGATCCCGCCAGTCTAACTGGACGGACTTGAGGTCAAGCTTGAGGGGCGCGAGAGCGAAGTCGTCGAAGAACGGCGCGACTTGCTGAATCGTCGTTACGATTCGGCGGTAGTACTCCGGCTGAGTCTCGCGAATTGCGAATAGGAAGGCAGCAAGGTTGCCGCCGTCATGGTGCAGCTCGCGATTGTCATCTATACCGGACCGGCGGCGGATCGGGGCGCTCTCGGATGTGTCAGCGAAGTGAAAAACTCCGATTTGGCCAAGAAGATCCGCGAATTCGGGGGAGCCGCTGGCGTCAAGGAAGGTCTCCCGATGACCGGAGCCCAGGGAGCGCCGCGTACACGGCAGGTGGGTAGTGGCGCGCTCGTCTACCTGTTCCTCGCGAAATACCGAGTCCGTTTCCGTGCTCGCGAGCCATGTGAAGTATTTCCGGGAACCAGTCTTCCCCTCGAATTCAAGGCTGATCGATAATCTTGGCGTAACCTTCGTTCCGTAGTAAAAGAGCGTGTCAGCGCCGCCGGCCTGTCTGACGAACGCCTGCAGCCGTGCACGACCGATTGCTTTCAGCAGACGAAAAAAGGAGATCAGATTGGACTTACCCGCACCGTTCGCACCGACGAAGACGTTGATTGGGTGTAGCTCCAGTGGCTGGAGGTCCCGTATCGATTTGAAGCCGCCGACGCCGATCTTCGTCAAACGAGCCATATCCGAAGAATAACCCAAAGGCCCGCCCGCCGCCATCCACTGCCTACCCGATCTGCTCCATCTCGGTTTCCAACATGGCGATGTGCTCGTCTTCTTCGGAAGCCAGCTCCTGGCACAGTTCTTTTTCCAGGCCCTCGGGCAACTCGGCGGCCAGGGAGCGGAAGTGATCGCGCGTGCGGCATTCCATCTCCAGCGCGGATTGGTAAAGGCGCATGATGCTGGATTCGTCCGACACGGCCAGGTCGCGGAAGAGCCAGTCGGAGAGCAGCTTTTCGGCGTCGGGCGGCATCTCGGTGACGGACGCGTCCAGGTGGGCATGATACTTTTCGCTCAGCTCATGCAGGTGGTCCAGTTCGGCCTCGTAAAGGCGCTCCAGCACCAGGCGATGCTGCGGGTCGGCGGCCCGCTCACGCGCCAGCTTGTAAAAATAGAACGCGTTCAGCTCAAACTGCACGGCCTCGCGGATGGCGCGCAGCCGCATGGGGTCGCCCAATTCGCGGCTTTCCACCACGGCCAGATCGCCGCCGCACAGGAAGCACTTGCCGTAGGGCAGCGCGAATCCGGTCGAAAGTTTGTGGCACTGCTTGCATTTCCAGGTGTAACGGACCTGCGCGCAGCAGATCTCATCCTGGTCCAATACACGGTGACACTTGGGACAGGCAGATGGCATTATACGACCCCCATATATTCCAGCATGCCGTGGGCGGCGCGGCGTCCGGCGCCCATGGCCAGAATGACGGTAGCGGCGCCGGTCACGATATCGCCGCCCGCAAATACGCCCGGCAGCGAGGTCATGCCGGTGCCCTCGGCGGTTTCGATGTAGCCCCACTTGTTGGTGCCGAGGCCCGGCGTGGTCTGGGCGATGATGGGGTTCGCGGTGGTGCCCAAGGCATAGATCACGGTATCCACATCCAGATCGAACTCGGTGCCTGGCTTGGGAACCGGCCGGCGGCGGCCGGAGGAATCCGGCTCACCCAACTCCATCTCCTGGCAGCGCAGGCCGGTGACCCAGCCCGCGGAGTTGCCGAGGATGGCGACCGGGTTGGTCAGCCAGCGGAACTGGATGCCTTCCTGAATGGCGTGCTCCAACTCCTCGACGCGCGCGGGCGATTCGCGGCGCGAGCGCCGGTAGACGATGGACACCTGCTCGGCGCCCATGCGCAGCGACACGCGCGCGGAATCCATGGCGGTGTTGCCCGCGCCGATCACGGCCACGCGGCGGCCCATGCCCACCGGCGTGTCGTAGATGGGCTGCTGGTAGCCGCGCATCAGGTTCACGCGCGTGAGGAACTCGTTGGCCGAGAAGACGCCGTTGAACGCCTCGCCGGGGATGCCCATGAATTTCGGCGATCCGGCGCCGGTGCCGATAAAGACCGAATCGTAGCCCATGTCCGTAAGCAATTGCGGGATGGTGAAGAGCTTGCCGATGATGGTGTCGAGCCGGATCTCCACGCCGAGCTTGCGCAGGTTGTCGATTTCGGTATCGATGATCACGTCGGGCAGGCGGAACTCGGGGATGCCGTATTTGAGCACGCCTCCAGCGACGTGCAACGCCTCAAAGATGGTGACGGCCACGCCGGCTTTGGCCAGGTCGCCGGCGCAGGCCAGGCCCGAAGGACCCGAGCCAATGATGGCGGCACGCTTGCCGGCGCGGCCCGCGGCTTCGGCCGGTTCGTCCCAACCGCGGCCCATGGCGGCGTCCGCGACAAAACGCTCCAGTCGGCCGATGGCCACCGCCGGATACTTCACGCCGACCACGCACGCCACTTCGCATTGCGATTCCTGAGGGCACACGCGGCCACACACGGCGGGCAGCGTATTGGCGCTCTTGAGGATGCGATAGGACTCGCGGATATCGCGGCGCGCGAGGGCGGAGATGAATCCGGGGATATCGATGGCCACAGGGCAGCCCGGAATGCAGCGCGGCTTCTTGCAGCGCAGGCAACGGTCGGCTTCGGCCAGCGCGGCTTCCAGGTCCAGGCCCAGGTTGACCTCTTTGAAATTGTGGGCGCGCTCCTGGGCGGGCTGTTCGGCCATGTGGGCGCGTACCGGCGAGATGGTGCGGATGTTCTTGGGCAGGCGCGGGCCGGGCGGCTCCGGCTCGACGGCGGGAAGTTCGGGCAGGGGGCAGGGCAC
>JBEKAQ010000174.1:0-6588 GCA_050015835.1 Bryobacteraceae bacterium
TGGGGGTTCCTGCACGGTCCGCAACGGGGGCTTTACGATTTTCGATTCGATCTGCCGGCGGACTGCGCGGCGGCGGTGGGAGGGGGCGCGGCGGATGTGGGCCTGGTGCCGTGCGCCGAGCTGGACAGGCTGGGACTCGACTTCCTGCCCGATCTGGGAATTGCGTGCGAAGGGCCGGTGCGCAGCATTCTGCTGATTTCGCGGCGGCCGTTGGGGGAGATTCGAACGCTGGCGGCCGATTCCGGTTCGCGGAGTTCGGTGGCGCTGGCGCGGATTCTGCTGGCAGAGCGTTATGGCGCGACGCCGCAGATCGTGCCGCATTTTCCGGCGCTTGACGGAATGCTGCGGGAGTGCGATGCGGCGGTGATCATCGGCGATCCGGCGCTGCATCTGGATCCTGCGGCGCTTCCGTACGAGACGCTGGATCTGGGAGCGGAGTGGGTCGCGTGGAGCGGCTTACCGATGGTATTTGCGGTGTGGGCCGGGCAGCGGAAATTCCTGACGAAGGAAGTCGCCGGCGCGTTCCGGGGGTCGTATGAATGGGGACGAGCGCGGACAGAGGAAATGGTGCAGCGGGCGTCGCAGGAACGGGGATTCCGGGAGGATGTGGCGCGCGACTATCTGACGCGGCGGATTGTATACGAGCTGTCCGCAAGGCATCTGGAAGGAATGGCGAGGTTCCGAAGCCTCAGCCGCGCGCTGGAGCCGGTGGCGGTTTGAAACCTCGCAGGCGCATGGTGTAACATGGAGAAAAGTTTTTTTCCGCCTTGCTCCTCAGTAGCTCAATGGTAGAGCATTCGGCTGTTAACCGAAGGGTTGTAGGTTCGAATCCTACCTGAGGAGCCAAATTTTTCATAGACTTACAGGCGATAAACCACCCCGGAAGGCACCCTTCCTGCAATACTGTGGGGACTTTTGTGGGGATGCTCCTTCAATATCCTTCGTAAAGGAGGAGTACCTCTGGGCAAAAACACGACACGGAACGCGCCCGCCTGCACCCTCTGTGCCAACACTCGTCATCCCGCCAGCCAATTCAGGCCCAACCCCGATGCTTGTCGGCTTCCACGGATATGCCGAGGATGCCGAAGCGCAACTCGAACGGCTTCGCGCCATTCCGGAGAGTACGCGCTGGCTCTGCGTCTCAATCCAGGCGCTGCATCCGTTTTACCAGCGGCGCACAGATCGTGTGGTCGCGAGTTGGATGACGCGGCAGGATCGTGAGTTGGCGATCACCGACAACACCATGTACGTCAGGTCCTGCATTGAAGCGGTCGCGGCCGAGTGGCCGACGATACCGAACATCGTGCTCGCCGGATTCTCGCAGGGCGTTGCGATGGCATTTCGCGCCGCCGTGGATACGATTCACGGAGTCGCGGGTGTTATCGCGGTCGGGGGCGACGTTCCGCCGGAACTCACGCCCGACGCACTGAAGCGAGTATCGGCGGTGCTTCTTGCCCGCGGGACATCCGACGATTGGTACACGAAGGAGCAGTTCGCAAGTGATGAACAGCGTCTTCGGCAGTGTTCCGTCACCGTTCATGCCCTGTCGCTGAACGCTGGACACGAGTGGTCGAGCGACCTGATCGAGGCGGCTTCGCAGTTCCTCCAGGATCGCTACCCCTTTGTACCAAGGAGCCGCGCCGAATATTGCTGGAACCCGGCGGACAAAAGCATGCTGGTAAAGATGGTCGAGGAAGGCTGCGACTATAACGAAATTGCGGTGCAGATCGGGCGGACCGCCGCTGCGTGCAAGGCCATGTACAATCTGCTCACGAAAAGGAACGTTTAACGCGACTAATGAATCTCGCTGAGCTGTTTTTCAGTGGGGACGCTGGGGACAGCGGGGACAAGGCCGTAAACATTGGCGTTCGCGTTGTCCCCAGTCGATCTGATGGCAGTGGGGACACTGGGGACAGGTTTAGCCAGTCTGCTGGTTCACAGAAGTGATGACAGAAGTGACAAAAGTCCCTCGGATACCGCATTGAGGACTACGCCATTTACGCGGTTAACGCGGTTTGGGTTTTACTCAAGGCGTTTACTTGCCGATCAATTTCTCAAGTTCGCCCAGCTTCTTTTGAACGATGCCAGCCACTTTTTCGGTCCGGCCTTCCGCCTCAAGATCAGGATCGTGAGTCAGTTTGCCTTCAGCCTCTTTAGCCGTCCCTTTCGCGTCGTGAAGATCGCCTTCAATTTTCTGCCGCGTGCTGTTTGTCATTTTTTCCTTTGAACGCTTTTTTCACGCGCTCGGAATCCAGCTCGCACGTCCGAGACCAAACGGAGAGCGCGCCGGAGCAATCCCCCGCTGTCTCGTGCTTTGGTGAAGCTGGACGCCACAGGCGTTAGAACCAGCCAGTGCGATACGCCAACCACCAACTGAGGGCGAAGATTGGTACGGTGGCGCCCAGCGCCCACCACATCGGCAGAACGAAATCGGCTCCGAGACCCAAGACCGAAAACGTGAGCCAGAACATCTTTCGTTCCATAGGGCAAGTCTACAGCCTCCCTCTTGAGCTATCTTCCCTGAGCACTCTTTAGCAATAGATAACTCCATGTATTACAGCTATTTACAGATAGTTGTGACTCTCCCTATAATCGTGCCTGACAGCTATGAACATCGACATCCAGGTGGAGCGCTGGCCAATAGACCGGCTGATCCCGCGAGTCAATAATCCCCGGACGCACAGCCGGGAGCAGGTGGCCCGGATCGCGGCCAGCATCGAAGCTTTCGGCTGGACAAATCCAGTTTTGGTGGACGGCGACGATGGCATTCTGGCCGGGCACGCCAGAGTTCTTGCGGCCCGGAGACTCGGCATGAAGGAAATTCCCGTGATCGTGTTACGGCACCTGTCCGAAGCGCAGCGGCGCGCCCTGGTGATCGCTGACAACCAGTTGGCCATTGCTGGCGCCGGGTGGGATGAGGATCTCTTGCGGAGCGAGTTGGCAATTCTCCACGAAGAGGATTATCCCCTCGACCTCGTGGGTTTCGATGACATCGAGCTTCAGCGGCTACTTGAGGCGCAGGATGCGGCGCAAGGATTGGCCGACGAGGACGCTGTTCCGGAAGTGCAGGAAGTGGTCATATCGCGGCCGGGCGACCCACCCTGTTCGGGAAGGCGAGAGCCAACGTCGCCATAACGTCGCCACCGTACGCTTCACAGCGCCAGTACGACGCGTCGAGCGGTTTCATGCCCGTGCCCGCCGGGGAATACGTCGCCTGGTATCGGGCAATAGCCGACAATGTCGCAGCCGTGCTGGCGCCCAGCGGTTCGTATTTCCTGAACATCAAAGAACATGCAGACGATGGCGAGCGCAGTCTTTACGTGAAGGACCTTACGCTGGCGCATGCTCGCAAGTGGGGCTGGCGATTCGTCGATGAATTCTGCTGGCGCAACACGCGCAATGGAGTGCCGGGCGCTGGCCTAACAGATTCAAGAACGCCTGGGAACCCCTCTTCCATTTCGCGCGCTCGACTTCGATCAAGTTCAACCCCGATGCCGTAAGCGCTCCGTCCGATGACGTTTTTGAGTATTCACCCGACAATCCGAAATCGGAAAGCGGAAGCGGTTTGTTGGGAAGCGGCAAGCGGAGTAACCAGCATAAGGGGCTCGCGCGCCCCAGCAACGTGATTGAAGTGGCAGCGGAGTCCGCCCAGGGATCGCATTCGGCGCCGTTTCCGCGCGCGCTGGTGGAGTTCTTTGTGAAAGCGTTTTCCGATCCGGGCGATATCATATTCGATCCCTGCCTCGGTAGCGGGAGCACCATGGCAGTCGCCCATGTACTGGGGCGAATCGGGTACGGCTGCGAGATCAGTCCGGGATATTGCGATGTAAGTGTTCGCCGCGTTCAAAAGCTGATCGGCAAACCCGCCGTGCTCGAAGGCGACGGTCGAACCTTCGATCAGATCGCCGCAGAGCGAAAGCAGGCCGTCGAATGATCTGCCGGTGTTGCGGCAAGAGTTTCACGCCGAAGAACGGCCGCCACCGCGTGCTCAGCGGGGACGCCACGCTACAGGCCGACGTGGAACGGCTCATGGCTGGTGAGGCCGTGGATCTGGTTTTCACCGACAGCCCGTACAACGTGGACTACGAGGGATACACCGAGGATCACCTGAAGATCAAAAACGACCGGATGACATCGGAACAGTTCAGGCAGTTCCTGCTTGCGTCGTTCTCCAGCTACCGGCGGATCGTGAAACCGGGCGCTTCGCTGTACGTTTGTCATTCCTCGTCATGGCAGCGGGAATTCCAGAACGCGCTGGAGGCGGCTGGATTCGAGGTCCGGTGCCAGATCATCTGGGCAAAGAATACGTTCGCGTGGGGGTTCGGCCGCTATAAATTTCAACACGAGCCGATCTTCTACGTCCACGTGGCGGGACAGAAGGACGCCTGGTACGGCGACAAATCGCAATCGACGCTGTGGGAAGAAAAGAAGCCGGCGGCCAACCGAATCCATCCAACGGCCAAGCCTGTCGAACTGATCGAGCGCGCGCTCGTCAACAGCAGCAAGGCGGGAGACATCGTGGCGGATTTGTTTGGCGGATCGGGTTCGACACTGATCGGCTGCGAGCGCCGCGGGCGCAAAGGGCGGCTGATGGAGATCGATCCCAAATACGTCGATTGCATAATCCGGCGCTGGCAGCAGTACACGGGTAAGCAGGCAGTGCTCGACGGCGACGGACGGCCATTCGACACCATCGCGCAGGAACGGGTCGGGGCGCCAGCATGAGGCAGAGCCTTCAGAAACGTTTGGGCCAACTGGAGGAGCGGAGCGCCGCTGTTAGGGACGCCGGGAGATACGTATGCGCCGAGTCGCCCATCGGAAAAATTCGGGAGATCCTGCGCGCGAACAACTTCGAGCAGGGACCGAGAGAATCGCTGGCGGAAACGTTCGCGCGCTTCCTCGGAATGAGCTCACGGGAGTTGAACAGTCGTCTTATGGAGCGCGCATATGGTCGGTCAGTGGGAGGATTCTGATGAATGGAGCGCTGCCTGCGCGAAATCGCGGAGATCGAGGGTCAGCTTCGGGCGGGACATCCCGACGTTCAGGGATTATGCCTTGCGCTGGCCGACTGGTGGGCAGAGTTGCGAATCATCGAGGCAGAACGAGAAAAGCCGCCGGGGTCGAATCCGGCGGCTGGGGGGAACGAGGCGGGCTCGGCTCAGCCCTTGATGGAGTAGACCCGCTTGTCACCCACCTTCTCGCTGGTAATCACCAGCCCGTGGTTCTTCGTAAGCGAACCGCCAGCGCTGAGCATGGCGCGCGTGGTGTGCTTCAACCAGCCCATCGCGGTCATGATCTCCTCAAGCGTCGTGCCACCCTCTCGCCGGAGCATCGCGATCACCTTGCTCGTCTTGCTGCCCTCGCGCGGCGCGCCAGCTTCCTTCGTCGTTGCGGCGACGGGCGTCTTTTTGGCGCGGGTGGTCTTGGTCTTCGCGGGAGCCGCCTCCGGCGCCACGTCGGGCGACTGTGGCGCAACGTGGGTATCCAGGGCGGGGTCCGGGCTGGAGGGAACGACTGCTTCCGGCTTAGCCATTTCGCTGGCTTCCTGCTCGGGGGCCGGAGCCGCTTCAGGAACCGGCGCGGGTTCCTCGGCAGCAGCTGCGCTAGCCTGGCCGAGGCTCTGGATCGCCCGCCAGATGCGTTCTGTGGCCGTTTTGCGGCTGGTGAACTTGGTCACGGCTTTGACGCCGGGCAGGCTGTTCCAGATCTCGATAAGCCGCTTGTTGTCGGGTCCGATCAGGTCGGCGAATTGTTCTTCGGTCGTGAAGACGCCAGCGCCGGTTTCGCGGGCTGCCGTGCGGGATGGGTGGACGGTGATGTTGTTTTCTGTGTCAATCGTAAAGGTCTTCATTTTCAATCTCCTGGCCGGGCTTATGTCCCGGTCATGACATCCATCGCTCTGTTCGGGAACACAAGCAAGCGGATTATGCAGGAATCCGCCAGAAAGATCGGCCGGGCGCCGGACAACGGTATTGGTTGGTAGCGAATGGCAGGTCCGGGAGCAAAATTCACGCGCAAGAAGGAGGAGGCTATCGCCGCCCTCCTCACCCAGCGCAACATCGAGGAAGCTGCGAAATCGATCGGCATCGGCACCCAGACCCTGCTGGCTGAAGATCCCCGAGTTCGATAAATCCTACCGAGAGGCTCGCCGGGCAGCTTTTGCGCAATCCACCGCGCGCCTCCAACAGGCTACGAGCGCGGCGGTATCGACGCTGCTGAAAATCATGGTCGATACCAACGCGCCGGCCTCGACCCGCGTCCGGGCTGCCGACAGCGTGCTGGATCATGCCAAGCAGGCCATTGAGATCGAGGACGTAGAGGTCCGGGTGGCAGCGTTGGAGCAGGCGGCGGAGTTGTCGAAGCAGGGTCGATGAACCTGAACAGGAGACTCGCGGCGCTCGAAAGAGGGTTCAGCACGGAGCCTACGATGCTGATGATGCCGGACGGCAGGACCGTAAGCATTAATGGACCAGGCGATTATCTGATGCAGCTGTTGGGCGTCGCGGTTGGGGGCGAAAACCTCAGTTCGGAGCAAGCGGCGCACCTCGATCTGATCCGCCGGTGTACGGCCAGCAATGAGCCGAGCGG
>JBEKAQ010000175.1:0-5815 GCA_050015835.1 Bryobacteraceae bacterium
CAAGGCCGGCTCCGAAGAGCAAAAGCGGAAATATCTGCCCAAGCTGACCTCGGGCGAATGGATCGGCTGCTGGTCGTTGACCGAACCCGAAGCCGGGTCGGATGCCGCGGGCACACGCAGTACCGCCGTGCGCGACGGCAATGACTGGATTCTGAACGGATCGAAAACCTTCACCACCAATGCCCACTACGCCGACGTCTGTGTCGGCATGGCCATCACCGACAGGACCGCTGCCCGGCACGGCATCTCCGCCTTCATCCTCGAGAAGGACACGCCTGGATTCTACCCAGGAAAGAAAGAGAACAAGCTCGGCCTGCGGGCCAGCGCCACCGGCGAAGTGATCTTCTCCAACTGCCGGCTGCCGCAGTCGCAGTTGCTCGGGAAGCAGGGGGAGGGATTTGTCGATAGTTTGCGCATCCTCGACGGCGGCCGCGTTTCCATTGCCGCGTTGTCGATCGGAATGGCGCAGGGCGCATACGATGCGGCGCTCAAGTACTCGAAAATGCGCAGACAGTTTGGCCGGCCAATCTCGGAGTTCCAGGCGATTCAGCACAAGCTGGTGGATATGGCGACGAAGATCGATGCCTCACGCCTGCTGACTTATCGCGCGGCGAAGATGATCGATGCCGGCAAGCGCGTAACCCGAGAATCGGCCATGGCGAAACTGTTCGCCTCGGAAGCGGCGGTAGAGATCGCGAACGAAGCCGTGCAGATCCACGGCGGCTATGGATTCATCAAGGATTACCCGGTCGAGAAGTTCTACCGCGACGTGAAGCTTTGCACCATCGGCGAGGGCACCAGCGAAATCCAAAGGCTGGTCATCGCGCGCCAGCTGCTGAAGGATTAATGTGGGACAGGCGCTTCCGCCTGTCCAATGCCCATGACCCCCCGCGAACTGGCAAGAATAGCCACAGAAATCGAAAACGGAGCGAAGCTTCCGGCGAACCTCGCCGAAGGCCGAGGCCTGATCGTCGGAGTAACCGGCCCACCGGGCGCGGGCAAAAGCTCCCTCGTAGACGCCCTCACCGCCGAACTCCGCCGTCGCGGCAAGTCCATCGCCATCATCGCCGTCGACCCCACCAGCCGCGCCACTGGCGGAGCCATCCTTGGCGATCGTATCCGCATGCAGCGGCACCACGCCGATCCCGGAGTCTTCATCCGCTCCATGGCGACGCGCGGCGCCATCGGTGGACTGTCCCGCACCAGCGCGGCGCTCTCCCGGCTCTTCCGCGGGGCGGGATTCGACTTTGTGATCGTAGAGACGGTCGGCGTGGGGCAGGACGAAATCGAAATCGCGGCGCATGCCGACGTAACGCTGGTGGTGCTGGTGCCGGGCATGGGCGACGATGTGCAGGCCATCAAAGCCGGCATCATGGAGATCGCCGACGTTTTTGTCATCAACAAAGCCGACAGGCCCGGTGTCGAGCAGACGCAGCGCGAGATCGAATCGATGCTGTCCCTGGGCCAAGTTTCCGTGCCGATTTTCCGTACTGTCGCCATCGATGGGACGGGTGTTGCCGAACTCGCCGACGATCTGCAATCGCGCAATCCCAGGACCGCTTTGAGGCCGCCGGAACAATGGACCATCGATCATCTGGGCGTCGCCGTCCGCTCTATCGACGACGCGCTGCATTTTTATGAGACGCAGTTGGGTATGCAGGTGGCCTCGCGCGAAGTGGTCGAACATGAGAATGTGCGCATCGCCATGTTGCCCGCGGGCGCATCGCGCATCGAGCTGCTCGAACCCCTGAACGCCGCATCCACCATCGCGAAATTCATCGAGAAGCGCGGGCCCGGATTGCATCACGTGGCCCTGCGGGTCCCCGATCTGAACGCTGTCATCGAGCGTCTGAAAACTGCCGGCGTACGGCTCCTCGGTGAGCCCCAACGCGGCGCGGGCGGACACCTCTATGTGTTCGTCCATCCGGCCGCCGCCGGTGGCGTACTATTAGAACTGATTCAGGCCTGAGCATGGAAGAACAATCCGTCCGCTGGAGCATCAAAGTCTCGAAGGCGACCGATCTGGCCCTGCGCACGTTCCTGGGCTCCCAAGGCATGAAAAAGGGCGATCTCTCGAAATTCATCGAGGATGCCGTCCGGCGGCGCGTGCTTCAGTGCACAGTTCAGGACATCAGGGCGCGCAATGCCGACACCGATCCGGATGAAATTCAGCGCGTCGTCGACGAAGCCGTCAGCGAGGTCCGCGCGGAGCGCCTCAACTTTTCTGCGTAGCAGCGCAGAGACAAACGGCCGACAAAGCCTGATGCGCGTGGTCCCAGATGCGGGTGGTCATCGATACCAACATCCTCGTGTCCGCCCTGATCGCCCCGTCCGGCAAACCCGCCGCTATCATCGACGCCTGGCTCGACGGAAGGTTTACGCTTCTGACCTGCGCGACGCATGTCGACGAGCTGCGCTCCACGCTGCACAAGCCAAGGGTCGCCGATCTGATCAAACCCTATAAGGCCGGCCGTTTGGTCAACCAGGTCAGAAGCTCGCCGAGGACGTCGATCCCCTGCCGCGCGTGGCGCGATCCTCCGATCCCACGGATGATTTTCTGCTTTCCATGTCCGAAGGCGGCAAGGCCGATTACCTGGTGACGGGCGACAAGAGCGGCCTCCTGGCCCTCGGCCGTCACAAAGCCACGCGGATCGTTTCCGCGAAGGAGTTCGCTGGGCTATTTGTGTGAGTCCCTTCCGGAACACGAGCAAGTAAACAACGTTTGCGCCAAGCTTCTCCACGCCGCGTCCAACTCTCCTGATGGAACGAGGATCGTTCCCAGCGTGGGCCATCGGGTTGCTTCACGAAGCGCACGCGGTCGTCGCCCATAAATTCTGCGATAAAGTCTGGATGGGTTTGGTAAAAATGAACGCCGACAACAGCTCTTATGAGTTTACGCCTGTGCTTGACGAACTGATCGTACCGTGAGAATCCAATAGAGGCCCACGCCACGGCGAAAGATACTTGCGTGTGCTGATCCAATAATCGACCAAATTCTGCCTCAATTTCACGTGAGGTCGTTAGCAGTTTCATGCTTACTGACTCTACTACGAACAGGGCGGTCGAATCGAGCGCGAGCCCGTCCGCGGCACGCCGAGTCGAGGGCCGTGCCCGGACCTGAAATCGGGGCACAACCTGATCTTTCAGACTGCACGAAAACTGTACGGATGACCTGTCTTTTTGGTCAACGTGCGTTCGACGTATCCAGCGCAAGACCAGCAACTTACGTGTTTTCAATGGCCTTCGTTGTACTATTAGAACTTATTCAGCAATAGAGGAGCTTTTCATTGCCCAAAATCGGCATCATCGGCGGGAGCGGCTTGTACTCCATGCCGGGGTTTGCAGCGCAGCGCGAGGTCGATATTCAAACTCCCTTCGGAACGCCTTCGGATAACTATATCGTCGGCCTGCTCGAAGGCCATGAGGTCGCCTTTCTTGCGCGGCATGGGCGTGGACATCGCATCTCGCCGTCCGAGCTGAACTTCCGCGCCAACATCTATGGGATGAAGACGCTCGGCGTGGAGCGCATCGTGTCTTTGAGCGCCGTCGGTTCGCTCAAGGAAGAGCACAGGCCGCTCGATTTCGTCATCCCCGATCAGTTCTTCGATCGCACGCGCGGTCGCATTTCCACCTTCTTCGGCGAAGGGCTTGTCGCGCACGTAAGTTTCGCGGATCCCGTGTGCCCGCAGTTGTCCGCCACCGTAGCGGCCGCCTGTCAAACCTCGGGCGTCACCGTCAAGCGCGGCGGCACGTACCTGTGCATGGAGGGCCCGGCGTTTTCGACCAAAGCCGAATCGAATATCTATCGCTCCTGGGGGATGGACGTGATCGGCATGACCAACCTGCAGGAGGCCAAGCTCGCGCGCGAAGCCGAGATCTGCTACGTCACTATCGCCATGGTCACCGATTACGATTGCTGGCATGAGGAACACGATGCCGTGACCGTGACCGACATCATCCGCGTGCTGACGCAGAATGCCTCGAACGCCTGCCGCGTAGTGGCGGAGGCCGTGAAATCCATGCCCGCGGAACGCACCTGCAAGTGCGGTTCGGCGCTCGAGCACGCCCTCATTACGGACAAGACTCTCGTGCCTCCGGACACGTTGAATAAGCTGGGACCGATTGTCGGCAAGTACTTCGTGTAGCGAACGCGCCCACACCGCACTCCATGCTCTGCGGCGCGGCGAACAGCTGTCGAACGACGTCCTTCGCGCCCTGGGCGAGGAATGCCCCGACGAGTTTTTCCCCATCATGATCGAGGCGCTCTCCGATTCCTTCGATCCGGCGCAGGTCGAAATCTACCACCGCGTGATGCAGGTCTGGATCCCGCAGGCCCGCCTGCCGGTCAATCCCACCTCGATCCCGGGGCAAGTCGAAACAGTCTATGTCTTATCGCGGGTGACGCTGGGCTCCGATATCAAAATCACCAGCGCGATTCTCGATGCGATGAAGCGCCGGTTTCCGGATGCCCGCATCGTCCTCGTGGGAGGCCGCAAATCGGCGGAGCTTTTCGCGGCGGACCGGCGCATCGAACACCTCGAAACGCCATACCCGCGCTCCGGCCCGCTGAGCGCACGCATCCGGTTCGCACGTGAATTACGACAGCAGCTCGAAGCCCCGCATCGCATCGTGGTCGATCCCGATTCCCGCATCACGCAACTGGGCGTGGTGCCGCTCTGCGAACCGGAGAACTATTTCCACTTCCCCAGCCGCACGGCGGGCGGAGCATCCGCGGCCAATCTGACCGAACTGACCAACTCCTGGATCGAGCAAACCTTCGGCGTCCCGGGCGAGGCCTTCGTTGCGCCGGAACCAGTTCCGATCAATGACGAACGGCCCATCGCAGCAGTCAGTCTGGGAGTCGGCGGGAATCTCGCGAAGCGCGTGGGAGGCGCTTTCGAAGCCGAACTGATCCGTGCGCTGGGATCTCGTTACCAGACAATCCGTATCGATCGCGGTGCCGGCGGAGAAGAGGCGTTGCGCGTGTCGAAGGCGGTGGAGGCTTCGGGCGCCGCCGGCCGAGTGCGCTTCTGGGAAGGCTCCTTCGCCGGATTCGCCTCCCTCATCGCGCAAAGCGATTTCTACACCGGCTACGATTCCGCCGGCCAGCACGCCGCCGCGGCAGCAGGAATTCCGCTGATCTCGATTTTCGCGGGAGCGGTTTCAGAGCGCTTCCGGGACCGCTGGACGCCGCGAGGACCGGCATTGCCGATCGTCATCGACGCCGCCGATCCATCGCCACCGGCCATAATGGCTATGTGGTTGTATGAACATCGAAAAATTGAAAGTCGGTCCACACGGTAGGTTCAGTCTGAAGAAGCGCGCGCCGGACGATACCTTCGGCGTATCGAAGACGCAGGCGGAGAAGGCGATTAAAGGGCATATCGCTAAGCTGGCGGCGCTTCACGATCTGCTCTACGCGGAGAACAAGCGGGCGCTGCTGATCTTCCTGCAGGGGATGGACGCGTCCGGCAAAGACGGTACCATCAAGCACGTCATGTCCGGGGTCAATCCGCAGGGTTGCACCGTCACGTCTTTCAAAGAGCCGAGCGTGCAGGAACTGGAACACGATTACCTCTGGCGCATCCATGCGGCGGTGCCCGCCCGCGGTACCATCGGCATCTTCAACCGCTCTCCCTATGAGGACGTGCTGACGGTGCGCGTCCATAATGAGGTGCCCCGGAGCGTTTGGACGAAGCGCTACGGCCAAATCAATGCGTTCGAGAAGATACTGGTCGAAAACGACGTGTGCATTGTGAAGCTGTTTCTGCATATCAGCAGTGAGGAGCAGGAGAAAAGGTTCAGCGATCGCCTC
>JBEKAQ010000176.1:0-5667 GCA_050015835.1 Bryobacteraceae bacterium
TTCCAAATGGCTCGCTCGCTCGTTCGCTTCGTACAGCGGCTGTCACTTATTTTGAAACGCGATGAGCGGCTCAGCGCATGGTGCCGCCGGACGCTCGTTTATCCGCTTAGGCAACCTTGCTAGACTGGCGCAATGAGAAGCGTTCGTCTGGTTCCGCGGCTCATCCCGCTCTTTGCGCTGTACGCCTTCTGCGCGGCCATTTTCCCTGTCTCTGCGCAGGCGCCCGATTGGGCAAAATCAACAACGAAACTTTGCGTCACTTTCAAGCGCTCGTGTAGATCGACAGCACCGATCCGCCCGGTAATGAAACTGGCGTTGCCAATTATGTGAAGCGGGTACTGGAAGCAGAAGGTATATCTGTCACCTTGGCCACCCAGGATGCGGCGCGCGCCAACGTCATTGCCCGCTTAAAAGGCAACGGCTCGAAGCGACCGCTCCTGATCATGGGCCACAGTGACACGGTAAAAGTCGACCCGCCGAAATGGCTTTTCCCGCCCTTCAGCGCCCATATGGATGGCGGCTACATTTACGGTCGGGGAACGTTGGACGACAAGAGCGATCTGGCAGCCGCGCTGATGACGATGCTGCTTCTCAAGCGCTCGAACACGCCACCCGATCGGGACGTGATCTTCGTCTCGGAAGTGGGTGAGGAGGCTTCGACCGAGCCGGGCATCGAGTACCTGGTAAAAGAGCACTGGCCCGAAATCGATGCTGAAATCTGTCTGGCCGAAAGCGGCGGGGTTCACCGGCGTGACGGAAAGCTGCTGTATGCAACGGTCGAAACCACGGAAAAGCAGCCGAAAGGAGCAGTGTTGATTTCGAGAGGGCCGGCGGGACATGGGTCGCGGCCTCTGCGCAGCAGTGCGGTTGTTCATCTCGCAAAGGCGGTAGCTACGATTGCGGCCTGGGAACCACCGACGAAATTCAATGATACGACGCGCTACTACTTTGAGAAGCTTTCGACAGTAAGCGACGCGGCCTCGGCGCAGCGCTACAAGGATCTTTTCAACCCAGCAAAGGCGGCTGCGGCGCGCGACTACCTGGCGGAACATGAGCCGGGTCTGTATTCGATGCTTCACACGTCGATCTCGCCCAATATCATTCAGGCGGGATACCAGGTCAACGTGATCCCCTCTGAAGCTCGCGCGACGCTCGATATCCGGGCGCTTCCGGGTGAGGATATCGATGCGTTTTACGCCACGATGCGCAAGGTGATCAACGATCCCGCCGTGGAGTTGGTGCCCGAGACACGCAATCAACGACCCGGCGCAGAGCCCTCGTCGATTACCAACGAAGCGTATCACGCGCTTGAAGCGGCGTACAGGACGGTCTATGGGGTTGCGACTATGCCGGTGATGAGCACGATCGCAACCGATATGGCTTTTCTGCGTGCGAAAGGCGTTCAGTGCTACGGCGTGGGCGCGATGGTGGACGAAGAGGATGCGGCGAAGGGTTTCGGCGCGCACAGCGATCAGGAGCGCATCCTGGAAGAGGCGATCTACAAACATACCGAGAAGAGGCGATCTACAAACATACCGAGTTCTTCTGGGATGCCGTAACGTCTCTTGCGGGCAGGCACTGACGTTTCCGCGCCTTTTTACGGAAATCCGGCACTGTATGGAGTACTTCTTTTCTTGTCCCTACTGCTGGGAAGAGATTTCGATGGTTTTAGACACGTCTGTGAGAAGCCAGTCCTATGTGGAGGACTGCGAGGTTTGTTGCCACGCATCGCGGGCAGCGTGCCGCCTCGGGACACCGTCTTGCGATGGCGATCGGCCAGCGTCAGCACCTCGATGCTCGATGCGTCGGGGTTCGCCGCCGTGCAAGCCGAAAACAGGATCGCTTTGCCTCCGGGCAGAATCTGCGTGTTACCGGGGAGGACTTCTCCCTTGACTATCTCCGTCACGATCTCGGGCGAACCTCCGCCAGCGGAGGCCGATCAGCGCGGCTGCGTGACCGTATCGATCAGGTAGGGTTCTCCACCTTTGACGACTTCGATCCCGCGCCGGATTGCCGCCGCGAGCTGGCGCGGATCTTCAATGGGTCCTTCCGAGCGAACGCCCAGCCCCTGAGCGACTTTGGCGTAATCGATGAAGGGGTCCTCGATTCTTGCGCAGAGATGAACATTGTCAATACCGCGGCTGCGGCGGTTCGCGGTGCGCTGGATTCCCATCAACTCGTTGTGATAGGCGCGGTTATTGTGCATAAGCATCAGAAGCGGAATCTTGTAGTGGGCCGCAGTCCATAAGCACCCGTTGGCAATCATGAGATCGCCGTCGGGCTGAATGGAAACGCTCAGCCGGCCGTGCTTCCTGTTCGCTAGCGCTGCGCCGATCGATGCGGGAGCCTGATAGCCTACACCCTCACCACCGGCGCCACCGATGTACTGGTAATGTTTGTTGAAATCCCACAGTCGCAGCGGCCAGTCCATGATCCAGTAGCCTTCCGAGACCAGAGACCAATCCTCGTTCTTAATCTGCGAATACAGCTCCATGGACAAGCGTGCCGTGCTGATCGGACTTGCGTCCCAGCCATAGGAGGCATCCAGCCGCGCTTTTTCGAGGGCCTGACGGCTCAACTCGGCGAGCCGCGCGCCGCGCGCCTGATACGCTCGCTTACGGTCGTCCGTGATGAGCTTTTTGCAAGCCTCAATGAGATCGGGGAGGGTCGACTCAGCGTCGGCGGCAATGCCCAGATCCACGTCGCGATATTGTTGGACGTCGTTGAAGTTGCTCTTGTGGAACAAATCCAGGGAGGTGATCGTGATCAACTTCGGCGGCCGGTTGCCGGCCATCAGGCGGCGAACGGTGTAGTAGAAGTCGCTCGGCTCAAGGCCCAGGACGACATCGGGCTGCAATACCGATGGGACAGGTATGGGTTTCGACGCCGGCTCCGTGAGCATCGTCATGTTCAACGGGTGCCGGTTCGGGAAGTTCATCCGGCGGTGCTGGTCGATGACGGCGGCCTGCAGAAGTTCCGCCAACTCGGTCAGTAATTTCATCCCATTCGCGCTGCGCACGCAGCGGCTCGCGACAATGACAGGATTTTCCGCCGCCACTAACATTTTGGCCGCGGCGGCGACAGCTCCCGAATCACCTGCCGGAGGCGCCATAATTCCGAGCTTGGGAATGCGGAGACCCGCGCCCCCGTTCGGAATTGGCTTGACCTGTAACTCTTCATCCATCGTCAGCACGACCGGCATGGTGGGCGGTGTCATCGCGAACTTATAAGCCCGCACTGCTTCCTCGGCGAATCGGTCCAGGGTCACGGGAGCGGCGTCGTACTTTGTCATATCGCGTACGATTGCAGCCGGATCGTGCGCCGAGTGGACTCCACTGACTTCACTCCTCGGTTCGAGGCTATTGCCGATCACCATATACACGGGGACACGATCGCAAAACGCATCGTAAATTCCCATCACCGCATGCTGCAGGCCCACCGTGCCGTGCGCGCAGACCATCGCCGGCTTGCCTTCGATTTTGGCGTACCCGTTGGCCATCGCCGCGCCGGACTCCTCATGCATAATGAGCATGTACTTAGGGTCCTTATTGCCGCCGTAGTTGACCACCGACTCCTGAATTCCAGTACCTCCTCCGGGGAGGCAGAAGAAATACTCGAAGCCGAGTGACTTAAATACGTCCAACATGAAATCGGAGCCCTGTTTTTCCGGGGAGGTGACCTCGATTACCGACGGTGCGGCATCGTCGGCGGCCTTCCCTGCGGCGCGCACCTGTTGGGCGGCCGCCATCTGGGGTTTGGTTGCAACCAGCGCAGCCGCGCCAGCCGCCGCACCTTTCAGGAAACTTCGTCGTCCGGCAAAAGACCTCTTTTTAGCCATGTGTTCACCTCGCTCGTAGATTTTAGTCCCTCGAACGCTGGACCACAAGAGGGTCGATGGCTGCCTGCGGGTCGATGGCTGCCTTGACTTCGAGCGCCGATCCAAATAGACTTCCCAAGGCGAGATGGTCCGTGTCCAAACAAGAATGCGCTCCCAGGGGGGACGTCGGAGATTTTTGAATGGCGCGCCGTGGCAGGCGCTGCCGCACTGGCCGCGGTCGTCGCGCAGTTGCGCTAGGGTTTAGGAAATCAACGTGAAGAGAATCATTCTTGCGGCGTTGGGTGCCGGGATGTTCGCTGCGACGTTTTCTTTCGCGCAGGCTCCAGCGGGCGATGCAGCCAAAGGCAAAGTCCTGTTCATGAAGAACGGCTGTTACGAATGCCACGGAACGGTGGGCCAAGGCGGGACCGGTCCGCGCATCGCTCCGCGCACGGCGTCGCTTGCCTATGTTCGGAAACCCGCGGGGGGGATGCCTCCGTACACGCCGAAGGTGATGCCGGATGCCGAGCTCGCCGATGTGCTCGCGTACATCATGACGATTCCGGCGCCCCCCCCGGCCAAGGGCATCGCGATTCTGAATCAGTAAGCCGGGCACGGTTCGGTGGCGGCATGCGCGTCGCGCCGAAGGGCGCAACGCGGAGCCCGCATGGGTATTTAATGCACGGGGTGGGAGTGGTTCACGAAAGGGGTTCGTCAATGATGCGTTTCATTCTGAAGGCTTGTCGAGCGAGCATGTTGTGCGCTCTGGGTTTGCTGGTGATCAGTGCCGCTCATCTGGGCGCGCAAGGCACCACGGCAACGATCCTAGGCACCGTTACGGATACGTCCGGCGCGGCGGTCACAGGCGCGGCGGTTCAGGTCCGCAACGTCGGAAACGGACTGACGCAGTCGGCCACGAGCGATGCCCAAGGGCGCTATCGCGTCGCTGACCTGGGCGTCGGCGAATACGAAGTGCAGGCCGGGCAGACGGGCTTCTCCACGCAGCTTCACAAGGGCATTACGCTGACGGTGGGCTCGCAGACCGTGGTGGATTTCTCGCTGCAGGTCGGCCAGCAACAGCAGACCGTGACGGTGGAGGGTGAAGTTTCGCAGGTAGAAACCACCAACTCGACGGTCGGCGCGCTGGTGGACCAGCAGCAGATGCGAGAGCTGCCGCTGAACGGCCGCAACTTCGAGCAGTTGATCCAGTTGGCGCCGGGCGTGCAAACCATCACCTCGTTTTCGGCATCCGGCTTCCAAGGACGGGCCAACGAATACTCGGTGGCGGGAGCGCGTCCCGAGGGCCAGGCGATTCTGCTCGACGACGAGAATCTGCAGAGTTACTGGAATAAAGGCATGGGCTCGATCACCGGCTCCTCGCTGGGCATCGAAGCGATTAGCGAGTTCCAGACCCTGACGAATACTTTTAACGCGCAGTTCGGCGGCAACGGCGCGGTCATCAACGCGGTGAGTAAATCCGGCACGAACGTTTTCCATGGCTCGGCGTACGATTTTCTGCGCAACAGCGCGATGGATTCCCGCGGAGCTTTCGATCCAGCGACCATCCCGGCTTTCCGGCGGAATCAGTACGGCGGAAGCGTGGGCGGTCCCATAAAAAAAGACAAGCTGTTCTTCTTTGTGAACTACGAGGGGATTCAGCAGTTGCTGGGCGAGTCCAAGATCGCCTTTGTTCCCGACGCGACGCATCGCACGCCGACGGCCACGAATCCCACGCAGGCCACTTATATCGCCGACACCATGGCTTTGTACCCGCTTCCCGATCCGGGCACCGACAACCCGGCCACCGGCATCGGGAAATCGACGCAAGTGGCGAATCAGACGGCCCATGA
>JBEKAQ010000177.1:0-5654 GCA_050015835.1 Bryobacteraceae bacterium
TCTCGTCGAAGCAGAGCAGCGCATCGTACCGGTCCGCCAGTTCGCGGGCACGCCGGCAGAACCCGGCGTCGACCGGAACCACGCCGCCCTCACCCTGAATCCATTCGATGAAGATCCCCGCCGTGCGCTCGCTGAACGCAGCTTCGAGCGCGCCTATATCGTTTGCAGGGACGAATTTTACCCCCGGAACCAGGGGCTCGAAATCCTTGCGGTACTTTGGCTGCCCCGTGATCGAGAGAGCGCCCAGTGTCCTGCCGTGGAATGAGTTCTCGAGCGAAATGATTTCGTACTTCCCGTCCGACAGGTCGTGCCCGTGGGCCTTCATCATTTTGAGCGCGCCCTCGCTCGCTTCCGTACCACTGTTCGTGAAGAAGGTTCGCTGGAGGCCGCTCACGTCGGCAATTCGTTTGGCGAGCGGCCCCTGGTATTCGTTGTAAAAAAGATTTGAGGTGTGGATTAAACGCGCGGCCTGTTCCTGAATCACCCGCACGATGCGCGGATGGTTCTGGCCCAGCGCATTCACGCCGATTCCGGCGATGAAATCGAGATACCGCTTGCCGTTGACGTCCCACATGTACGGCCCGTCGCCCCGGTGCAGAATCAACGGATGACGCGCGTAATTCTGAAGAAGATAATGCTTCTCCAGCTCAACGATGTTCTCAACCCCGGTAGCTGCCGACATTCCTCGATGATACAGCGGCGTGTTACTTCAGTCCCGTGGAAACCGGGACGGTGATGGTGAAATCCGCGACCGCGTCTTTGGGCGGAGCCGACATCAGCACGGTACCCATCGCACAATCGACGGGCGCCAGCTGCAGCACCGCCGGCAAACCTGCCGCGTCGAAGCTCAGATAAGCGCGATCCGATACCGCGCTCTGCAATTGCGGGACCACCACCTGCATGATTCCCTGTACGCCGGGCAACGAGCTGCCGAGTGCCGACCCGAGCGAGACCGCTTTCGAGACAACGAGACCGCTGACGATGTTCAGTGCAATCTGACTGTATTTGGCTGCCAGGAACTTTTTCGACTGGGTCTGGCTGGAACTGATTACGGCGATGGCTGCTTCCCGGGACAGCACCTCGAAGCCTTTGCCGCGGAGGGACTGGATGATCCTGGATTGCGAGAGAGTTAAGGCCGAAGCGGTATCGTTGCAGGCGCTGACTTCCGCCACTACGATGTCCTTCGACAGAGAACCGAATTCGGCGGATACTACCGTCGCCTTCGGAAAGTTGATGCTGAAGTGCAGCGGCGTGCCGGCTGGCGGAGAGGCTACCTGCGCCCTGAGCACCGCGGCGAATAACAGAATCCAATAGGTCTTCTTCACGTCCGATGTTATGCACCGGAGCAGTGCTTAGCACGACTGAGCCAGGGCTAATTCCCTGATTCGGAGGCGGAAATAAATATCCGGAATCCGTGAACCCATTGCTTGCCGCCGGCCTATGATTGCCTATCGCTCCGGGCCGCGAGAATTCGGTTCACCACCACGCCGTGCCACACCTTCCGTGACCGCGTTGGAACCCCTTGCTTATTTAGTTCGGCCGCAATTCGGTCGAATCCCAGGCCTTTCTCCCGCAGCAATCTCATTTTCACGATTGCCTCGGATTCGCCTTCGAAAAAGCCAAATGGTTTGCGCCCCTGACGGCGCCCGCGCGGCTCGGAGCTCGAATTTTCTGTCATCTCGATCACAAACAAGTACCTGGCATAAAGTTCACCGAACTGCTTGTTCGTTTCAAAAATGTGAACGGGGGCCGTAGAATCAGTACTGGTACCCGGCACACAACAACGCGTGCGCTAAGATGCCTTCATGTCAGCTCGCAATGGAGACAAGTCAAGATTCGGACGTCAGCGGAAGCAGCGCCTCCTGCGGCGTGAAAAGCAAAAGAAGCTGGTGGAAGCGTTGGCGAAGCCCCCGGCCGAATCCCGACAGGCCTCCTGACCCTGGTCCGGGGTATCAGGAGAAGACAACGACGGGACACATTTCGGTCCGATCGGACAATACCTGAAATGCTTCGCGCGTTCGCTCTAACGGCCAGGTTGAAGTAACCAGAGTCTTCAGATCCAGTTGCCCGCGCTCGATCAGGCGCACGAATCTCGGCAGATCGCGCATCATATTCAAGCCTCCCTGCTGTCCGGAAATCAGCGTGCGTCCGTTATTGGCGAGTTGGGATGCCGGATACGACACATTGCCTGGCTGTCCGAAGCCGAGATAAATCAGCGATCCGCCCCGGTGCGTCATTTGCCATGCCTGCTGCATCGGCAGGATACCCGTCGGATCGGGCGGCTGCTCGACCTTCGGCCGGTCGCCGCATCGACCCACCGCTTCGATCGTGAAATCCGCGCCGCGATTGTCGGCGCCCCGGCCAGTACTCCAGCTTCGGCCCCCGGCGAACAGGCGGTCGGTGGGCCCCTTGCATAATTCGCGTACTCGCTCGACGAGATTGTTGCCTTCCTGGTTAGGATCGAGCACAGTGGTGGCGCCGAGTTTCAGAGAAAGATCGCGGCGATGTTTGATCGGCTCGATCGCGATCACCTGCCCCGCCCCGACGATCCGGGCGGCCTGAATCGCCGTCATTCCGAGTGCGCCCGCGCCCAGCACAGCAACATCCGACCCGGGCTCGACGCGCATGAGGCACATGGCTGCCGCGACGCCGGTTGCCGCCGTATCACCCAGAAGAGAAAGCTCGGCAGGGGGAACGCTGGTGAAGACCGGGCAGGTGTATTCCTCAAAGACGACGTTCAGCTCGCTGAGGCCGCCAATCCCCAACTGAGCGCCCACTGTGGCGCCGCCGGAGCGCTTCGCGATGGGCGGGAAGAAGCCCGCCGGAATGCCGAAAGTGAACTGGCAGGCGTCGGCGCGCCCGTGCAGGCAGGGATAGCACTGGCCGCACTGCGAAGTCACCCCGACGACGACGCGGTCGCCGACCTTTACGCGCCTGACGTCCGGTCCGATGGCTTCCACGACACCGACGAAGGTGTGATTCAGAATGGCAGGGTTGCCGCCGCCGGGCGCAACCGCGGCTGGATTGGGTGGCTGCGGCGGAATAGAAGGAGTTCCCCCGAGCCCGTTGAGTACCAGCGTGTAACAAGGGGCGGAGGCTTCGGTCCGGACCAGAACCTGACGATCCGCGAGAGGCAGCAGCTCAAGATCCTCGACTTGACCGCTGGCCGCGTTGCCCAGCCAGGCGCGGAATTTCCGTCCCGCCTGAGTTCCGGTGACGACAGCCGGAGAGCCGGCCTGTTGCGCCTTCGCCGCCGCTCCGGCCAGCAATGCGGTGGCACCGGCTCTGAGAAGTTCGCGGCGGACGATGGGCTGATCGGCGTTAGTCGGCATGGACATTCTCCTTCAGGCTATTGTCCTAAAAAACTTGACCCGGCACCGTAACTTTTACAGACGAGCAGCGGATGATCTTAATAGTGAGCGTGGAGAATGACGACCGTTTGCAAGTCGAGGCTGCGCAGCGCGAGACGTCCCGGTTTGCCGAATTGTACGAGCAGAACTTCTACCGCGTTTACGCTTACATCGCGCGGCGCGTGGCGGACCGCAGCCAGACGGAGGATCCGACCGCCGACGTTTTCCGCGAAGCCCTCGCCGGAATTCGGAAGTTCGAGTGGCGGGGCACGCCCTTTGCCGCGTGGCTGATGGGGATTGCCTCACGAGTTCTGGCCGATTACCGGAAGCGCGCGGGCCGCGAGGTGGGAAATGCCGCGATGGATACCGATCCTGCCGCGCCTGCCGAGGTCGAGCGCAGCGCGATGCTTTTTCAGTTGGTGGGCCGGCTTCCGGAAGCGCAGTTCCGAGTGATTCAAATGCGCTTCGTGGAGCGGAAAAGCATCCGTGAAATTGCATTGGAACCGGACCGGTCGGAGGGCGCGGTGAAGCAGTTGCAGTTGCGCGCAATCGAAAATCTGAGAGCTGCGATGGAGGCGGATCGATGACCGAACAACAAGCCGAACGATTCGATCAAGCCCTGCAAGCCATGTTCGACGGGCACGACGAGGCGCGCGCGCCGAATTCGGCGAACTTCTAAGTGTGTGCGAACGGCTGCGCGATCTGCCGCGTATGGAGTTTCATGCCGGTTTGAAGAAAATATTAGAGAGGAGCACCACCATGCCTGCGACTATTCCGTATCGACGCGAAGGATTCAAGACAGTGACGCCGTTCATCTTTGTTCGGCAGCCGGATAAATTCCTGGATTTTCTGGAGGCGGCGTTTGGGGCGCAAGTGACGCACCGAGGTCCGGCACCGAGCGGGTACCATGGCGAGGTGCGGGTGGGGCAGTCGATGCTGATGGTGGGCGGCGGGGAGATGGCGAAGGGCCGCGAAATGCTCGCATCGCTGCATTATTTTGTGGACGATGTGGATGCGGTTTACCGGCAGGCCATCGCGGCCGGGGCTACAGTCATGGGCGCGGGCGGCGAGCCCAGGGATCAGCCCTACGGTGAACGGTCGGCGTTCGTCGTGGACCCGTTCGGCAACCAGTGGTTTCCCGCCAAACAACTGCAGCCTGATGGCGGTGGGATCACAGCGACCTCAGGCGAGGTCAGACCGTATCTGCATCCCGAGAGTGCCCGAGCCTTAATCGCGTTTCTGGAGAAAGCATTCGACGCCGAGGTTCTGGCTGTTTACGAGCACGAAGGCCGCGTAATGCACGCCGCGGTGAAACTGGGCGACTCGGTGGTGGAGATGGGCGAGGGCGCATCGTTCGCCCCTCAGGCGATTTCGCTCTATGTCGAAGACCCGGACGAGATGTACGGGCGGGCACTGGCGGCGGGTGCAACGTCGGTGTGGGAGCCGAACGATCAGCCGTATGGGGAGCGCACGGCGGGCGTCCGGGATCTGTTTGGAAATCAGTGGTATCCGGGACGCAGGCTGCGGTAGCCGGGACGTCCGATCAAGCGAAAGCGGATGAAGTCGCAGGTACCGGAGCAAAGAAGGAAGGAAGGAAGGATCGCGACTCCGCCGCGGCCTGGCAGGCTGAAGCCGGCTTCAGCCCGCTCCACAGTTACTAAAATCGCCGGCGACAAGATCGCCAGCGCTCCCAAGCTAGTCGCGGGCGGCCGGGGCTATGGACTTATCGCCATGCGTATCCGGCCGCCAGCCGTTTCGAGCCACACCAGGACGTAGGCGTTCGATCTGCTTTATGGCAGTTCCCACCTGGCGCTCCCGGCATTGTGACTCTCTGGTGTCCCGTTTTCCGGGGTGCTCCCGGAAGCGAGAAAAATGGAATTCGAATTCCAGGGTCTCCCGTCGGCATCGACCTCTATGGATCGATACCGCGAGGCGTTCACCACCGCCGGGAGTCCAGTAACAACCGTAATGCGACGCTTCGTGGCCACGAAGAACAACTTCACGCCTCAAGTCCTACCACATGCGATTTCGGCTGGATGGCTAAGTTATTGATTTGACTGAGACGATTACTTGTCAATAGAATTGATGCTGCTATGAAACAACTGTTTTGCACGGCAATCGTCGCGATGTTCGCAGCCCAGTCCATCCATGCGGAGCTGCTGGAGAAGACCAAAAAGGTGGCTGGCACCACAGTCCAGTACAAAGTCGTGCTTCCCGGCGGATACGATCCGGCGAAGACTTATCCGGCGATCCTGGCCTTTGGCGGAGGCCCGCAAACAATGAACACGGTGGACAGTGTTCTCA
>JBEKAQ010000178.1:0-5597 GCA_050015835.1 Bryobacteraceae bacterium
ATGTGCCCGTCGTATATGGCGACGCGCGAAGAGTCGGCCTCCACGCGCGGGCGTGCCAACGTATTGCGCCTCGCGATGACGGGGCGTCTGGGTGAATCGGGACTGGGCGATGAAGGCGTGTATGAGGTGCTCGATCTGTGTCTCGAGTGCCGGGCGTGTAAAGCCGAGTGCCCGGTGGGCGTGGATATGGCGCGCTTCAAGAGCGAGTTTCTGGCCGATTACTATACGCGGCACGGTACGCCTGCGAAGGCTACGGCCCTCGGTAACGTTCATAAGGCAGCCGTGTGGGGGAGCCGGTTCGCTTCGTTTGCGAATGGGTTGATGGCGAGCGCACCGGCGCGGTGGGTGAACGAGAAACTGCTGGATATCGATCCACGGCGCACGCTGCCTGCGTGGCGGAGCGATACGTTTGGCAAATGGGCAGGCAAGCATGCGGCGCGTTCCGGAAAGCCTGTTACTTTGTTCAACGACACGTTTACCAATCACTACGATCCGGAGATCGGCATCGCGGCGGTCGAGGTGTTGGAGCGCGGCGGGTGCGCGGTGAATGTCGTGCGGCCGGGATGCTGCGGACGTCCTTTGATCTCGCAGGGATTGCTGGGTGACGCGCGCAGACATGCCGCCAGTGTGGTGGAAGGATTGTATCCGATTGCGGCACGCGGCGAATCGATTCTGTTCTGCGAACCGAGTTGTCTTTCCGCAGTGAAAGACGATGCGGTCGATTTATTGCGCGGCGAACGGCAGAAACGGGCTCGCACGGTGGCCGCGGCCTGCCATCTGTTCGACGAATTCGCCGCCGATCTGGAATTGCCGTTGCGCGAAGCTTCGGGCAGACTTTTGCTCCATGGACACTGCCATCAGAAATCGCTGGGATTGCTTCCGGCGACGGTGGCGCTGCTCTCGAAGATTCCGTCTTCGAAGGTGGTGGATCTGGATGCGGGATGTTGCGGCATGGCTGGATCGTTCGGCTACACGCGCCAGCACTACGACGTTTCCGTTGCCATTGCGGAGCGCCGCCTGCTGCCTGCCGTGCGTAAGATGGAAGCGGGCGACGTGCTGGTGGCGACCGGAACTTCGTGCCGGCATCAGGTGGCCGAACTACAGGGGACGAAGGGGATCCATCCGGCGATCCTGATTCGGGATCTTCTACTCTAGAAAATGCATCAGGACCAAATTCGGCGCGGCATCGAAGAGCTCGGACCGTGGTTTTACGCTTTCGATTTCGGCCATGGCCTTTCGACTACGCCTGCCATTCCGCCGCAGGTCGCCGGGATTCACTCGACCCGGCTGGGCATGGTTAAGAGCGCTGTCAGTGGGCATTTCGGTGCGCGCGCGAGCGGCATCGAATGCCTCGATATCGGATGTCATGAAGGCTTCTATGCGCTGGCGATGGCGCGGCGTGGCATGCGCGTGACCGGTGTGGACGCCCGCGAAGAAAATCTGCGGCGCGCGCGTTTCGTTACCGAGGCGATGGGCGTGGAAAATGTCACGTACCGGCAGGGACGCGTGGAAACTCTGGCGCGTGATGAAGGGCGCAGTTACGCCCTGACGCTGTTTCTCGGTGTGCTCTATCACGTGGAAGATCCGATGCTTTGTCTTCGCCAGGTGGCGGCGGTGACGACTGAAATGTGCGTGATCGAAACGCAGGTGGTCGATGAGGTGGAAGGGTTCACGGAATGGGGCTCGCGCGAGTGGACGCGGCCGTATCAGGGGATTGTCGCGCTGGTGGATGAGACCGGCGAATTCAACGCGGGAAATCGCGAGACCGGAGTCACGCCGATCGCCACGTGCCCATCGCCCAGGGCACTGCTCTTCATGCTGCGGCATGCCGGATTTGCGCGCGCGGAAATTCTGACGCCGCCGCCCGGAGCCTATGAACAACATGCACGGGGCAAGCGCGTAGTCTGCGCGGCGTACAAGTCATGAGCGACGGCGCGGATTTTCTCGAACAGGCGCGCCGATTCACGGAACGCGCGGAACAACTGGGACTGGCCCATGCCGACCGCTATTACTGGTATCACACCATCGATCTGGGCGATGGCTTGATTACTCCAGGTATGTACGACTATCGCGAGACGATTCGGTCGTTTCAATTTCCGGACGATATGCGTGGCATGACCGTGCTCGATGTGGGTTCGGCGACGGGATTTTTCGCTTTCGAGTTTGAGCGGCGCGGGGCTCGCGTGGTCTCCGTGGAACTGCCTTCGCTGCGCGATCTGGATCGCTTCCCCGGCCAGGACGTGGAAGGTTCGCTGCGTAAGATCGAGCGCATGATTTTTCCCGATACGCTCGATCGGGAAAAGTTCGTCCGGCATGGCCACTCCGAGCGGGACCTTTATTGGTATTTGCTCGAAGGCCCATTTCGCTTCTGCCGTGAAAGGCTTGGCTCAAGGGTGGAGCGCTGCTATTCGACCGTCTACGACCTGACGCTCGAACGCACCGGGGTGCGCGAGGGTTTCGATCTGGTGTTCCTCGGCGACGTTCTCATTCATACTTTGTATCCGCTGAAAGCTCTTGCCGCGCTTACGCCTTTGTGCCGGGGCACGCTGGTTTTCGCGGGTGTGCTGCCGGAAGGGCCGCAGGAGCCGCCGGCCATGATGTACATCGGCGGACCCGATCCGCTGGACGATGAAGTGGCGTGGTGGCATCCGAACCTTGCGTGTCTCACGCAGATGCTCTCGAAGCTGGGTTTTGCGCAGGTGGAACAGGCCGGATTTCACCGCGGCCTGCTGCGCCCCGCCGATTTTCCTTTCGAACGCGTAGTGCTGCGCGCCCATAAGCGTCTGCCGTGATTGCCATCGAAGTCCGCGGCGTGTCGAAGAATTACCCGTTGAACGATTCGCAATGGGCACGGTTCCGGCGTGTGTTCGCTCCGGGGGCCGTGCGATACGAAAAGGGATTGTGGGCGTTACGCGACATTGCTTTCACGGTCGAGAAGGGCGAGGCGTTTGGCGTGGTGGGAGCCAATGGATCGGGCAAGAGCACGCTGCTGCAGATTGTTGCCGGCATCCTGCGGCCGACGTCGGGATCGGTGGAAGTCGATGGCAGGCTCTGCGCTTTGCTTGAATTGGGGTCGGGATTCGCGCCCGAGTTTACCGGCAGGCAGAACGTTTTTCTGAACGCGTCGATTCTGGGATTGACGCAGGCTGAGATCGAGGCGCGGTTTGAAACCATCGAACGGTTCGCGGCCATCGGGGATTTCATCGATCAACCCATTCGCACCTACTCGACGGGCATGGTGCTGCGATTGGCGTTCGCGGTTGCGGCGCACGTCGATCCGGAGATTCTGATTGTGGACGAAGCTCTGGCGGTGGGGGACATCGCGTTTCGGCAGCGTTGCATGCGCCGCATTCACGAGCTGCGCGCCCGTGGAACCACGATTCTGTTTGTGTCGCACGATACGGGCGATGTGAAGGCTCTGTGCGAGCGATGTCTGTGGCTCGAAAACGGCGCCGTGCGCGCTCTGGGAGAAGCGGACGATGTGGTGGCCGGATACCTTAGCGCCATGATCTCCCGGGAGAGCGATCGAGAATCGAAAGCGCGCGTGCAGCGGATTGCCGCGCGCCCGGCCGAGACCGTCTGCGCGGTGAGCGGCAGCCATCGCTATGGCAATGGCAATGTCGCGATTACGGGCGCGGATGTGGTTACCTCCGCGGGCGATCCGGTGCGAACGTGGGCCGCGCGACAGAGTGTGGTGCTGCGCGTCAGCTTCGAGGTGCGGGCGCAGGTGCCTTCACCGATCGCCGGGTTTCTGATCCGCAATGCGAAGGGCGAGACCATCTTCGGATCTAACACGGCGCGCGAAAATTATCCTTTGCCGGTGATGGAGGCGGGGGATGTGCATACCGTCGAGTTTCATTGGGTGATGCCGGAACTGGCGGCCGGCCAATACTTCGTTTCGATCGCGGTGAGCGAAGGGTCGCTGGAGCATTTTGAGGTTTGCGACTACGTGGAGGACGCGATTGCGCTCACGGCCATGGACGAAAGCGGGCAGGTGCGCGGGTATCTGCATCTGCCGTGTTCGGGGGTTTCGGTGTATCGCACCTGACCGGATCAAGCTCCGGTGAGCCTTTTCGCTCTTTGAAGATCCTGCTCCATCGCTTCAATGCCGTAGTGAAGCGGAATCTGCCGGCCCGCGAGGAGGCGTTGAAAATCCAGTTGGGGTAGTCCCGCGAGAAGCGCCGCCTGGCCCAGAGTCAGCCGCTCCCGCTGGAACAGCGCCACCGCAAGCTCGGCACGCAACTCAGCCTCAGTCAGTCTTGTTGACTACAGAAGTTCGTCTGGCAGCGTAAGGGGCATGGCGGCAACCTGACTTCATTCTATCCCCGCGCGGCAGTCCGATGGCCGTTTCCTTGAACGTGAACGGCGCGACCCTTAACCGGGCACTGGCTACGTAGTATACGATCTTCCATATGGACCAACAGCGTCGGGATGAGTTTAAGCAAAAACTGTACGACCTTACTCCCACCGATGGGAGCGCTATCGGCAACGCCGCTATCCGGCAGGCGCTCCAAGCTGCGTACCCAAGCGAGCAATTCACGTTGGACGATTATTGGGACCTCCGGAACTCGCTCATCACTGACGGCAAATTGCTAGCGGGTAAGGGGCGGGGCGGATCGGTGCGGCGAGTGCTTACGGCTGGCCAACCAGCAGCTCCGCCGCCCCCCGCGGCGGAGTCCTCTCTTTATGAACCCTTTCGGCGCTGCATACAGACTGGGTACGTAGCAGATAACTTTTTGAAGCCGTGGGTATGTGAAATCACGGCCTTCAAAGGCAGCAAAAACACGGAGGGCTATGGACCCGGCCAGACGTAACGCTCATTGCAATTCAGGTGTTCGCCTATGTGCCAAGCAAGGTGTTTGAGGTCATCACGTTCGAAATCAAGCCGACCGTTGAGAGCGCAATGGCAGGGGTTTATGAATGCGCAGCTCACTCGGCCTTCGCACACCGAAGTTACCTGGCGTTTCCCGACTCGAATGAATATGACAATGACCACCCGCTTTTTGACAGAATTGTAGATGAATGCGAACGTTTCGGCCTCGGTCTAATTCTTTTTGACGATGTCGCGGACTGGGAGACCTACAATTTTCAAGTGTCTGCCAGACGGAACAATCCCGATCCGCAAGCCGTCAACGATTTCATCAAGGCACAAATCAGCGAAAAAGGCCGCGAGGAGATTCAGTGCTGGCGGTAGACGCCGGGCGGTCTTCTTTTTCTTGCCCCACCTGAACCACAAAGCGGCGTGTAGCTGATCCCTGGTTAACTGGCAAATGTCAGTTCGCAGAGACGCGGTGGTCTCCCTGGGGCAGCAGGATCGTACAGTCGCTCGATTCCAGACATGCGGCGGGGAAGGGCGCGCCGTCGATTTCCATCGACACGGGCCTGCGGTCGAAGCGTACGATGGCGCGGCTATCGCTCGAATAATCGAACGACACTCGTTTACCTTCGGCCGAAGCCGACCGCAGAGTGGCGTTGAGGTCGGCAACGGAGAGTCCTGTGCGTTTCGGAGCGGGTTCGACGGTGTGGGCGCCGGCGGGCAGGCGAACCAGGTTCTTCGATTGCATCGGCCAGGGCTTGCCATCGACGATCGCACCCGC
>JBEKAQ010000179.1:0-5554 GCA_050015835.1 Bryobacteraceae bacterium
CGGCCGCGTCAAAACCATGCACCCGAAGATCACCGGCGCGATTCTCGGAGTGCGCGGGAATCCTGGACATATGGCTTCTTTGCGCGAGCATGGCATCGAGCCGATCGACATGGTGGTGGTGAATCTTTACCAGTTCGAAAAAATCGCCGCGCGCGCCGACGCATCGCTCGAGGATCTGATCGAAAATATCGACATCGGCGGACCCACCATGATCCGCTCGGCCGCAAAAAACTGGCAGGACGTCGCCATCGTCACCGCGGCCGCCGATTACCAGCCGCTTCTCGACGAACTGCGCTCGACCGGCACACTTTCGCGCGAGACGAAGTGGAGACTTGCGACCCAGGCCTTTCAAACCACCGCCGACTACGACCGGGCTATCAGCGCCCGTCTGGCGCGGGTGAATTCCACTCCCGAAGCGTTGCCCCCGGTTCTCGACATTCGCACGCCGCGCCGCATGTCTCTCCGATACGGCGAAAACCCGCACCAGCAAGCCGCGCTCTATGCTTCGGGAACCGCTGGAATTGCCGGCGCCGAGCAACTCCACGGGAAGGAGCTGTCGTTCAACAATCTGGTCGATCTCGACGCGTGCTGGCAGTTAGTATGCGAATTTTCCGGTCCGACGGCGGCGATTATTAAACACACCAATCCCGCCGGATGCGCGGAGCAGTCGTCGCTGGCGGAGGCTTACCGGAAGGCCCTCGAATGCGATCCGGTTTCCGCTTTCGGCGGTGTGATCGGGCTCAACCGGGAAGTCGATGAAGAGACCGCGGCCGAACTCGCGAAGCTTTTCGTGGAAGCGATTGCCGCGCCCGCATACTCCGCCGCCGCGCTGGGAATCCTGCAGGCTAAAAAGAATCTGCGCCTGGTGCGCGCAACGCCCGCGGACGATCCGCTGGTCGTGAAGAGTATCTCTGGCGGCTACCTTGCTCAGACCGCCGATCGCGCCACCTTCGACCGCGCAAACTGCGAGGTGAAGACCCGCCGCATTCCCACCGCCGAGGAATGGGCGGCCATGGAGTTCGGCTGGAAAGTGGTCAAACACGTGAAGTCGAACGCCATCGTCTATACCCGCCCTGGCCAGACTGCGGCAGTGGGCGCCGGACAGATGAGCCGCGTGGATTCGGTCAATATCGCCGCCATGAAATCGCATCTCCCCTTGCACGGGACGGCCGTGGCTTCGGATGCTTTTTTCCCATTTCCGGATGGACTGGAGCAGGCGGCAAAGCACGGTGCGACGGCGTTCATTCAGCCAGGCGGCTCGGTCAACGACTCAAAAGTGATCGAGGCCGCCGATCGACTCGATCTCGCGATGGTCTTCACCGGCGTCCGCCATTTCAGGCATTAAGGGAGCAGTTCTTCAAGGCTCCGAAGCGCTGGGATGGAAATGCAGGTCCACCCGATATAAAGGAAGGGTCATCTCCACCGCATATTTCATCTGGAGCTGGAGCTTGCCGCCGGCATGCGCGATCTGGATCTCGCCCTGGTTGACCGGCAAATTGAGCTGGCGCGCTCGCTCGAGGACTTCCGACCGCACCACGTCATCCGGTGTGGCGGCCGCGCCCGGGTTGCGCGTTAACTCCCGCATATAACGCTGAAGCTGGAAGTTGTCGAAGTAAACCGGCGCCAAAGCCAGCAGCACTCCGATCAGGCTGACGAATACAAATAAACCGGCGATCAGCCGCCAAAGCGGCAGCTTCCGATTGTCTGGAATGGCGGTCAACGTTCCCGGTCGGTGTCCCCGGATTTACTCGCGAAGAGCTCGGACCAGATGTCGCCGTGCTCGGTCCACGCAGGAGTCACGGTTCCCGAGATCTGCAGTTCTTCGACATTCAGCTTGCCGTGACCGTAGGGACAGATGTATTCAAGCTGAGGCCGCCCCAGTTGCAGCATGTGGCCCCACGAGCCCGTTTCAATCGGCATGCAAAGCCGGCGCAGACAGGTGCGGCAGCGGTACCGCTGATCCCAGATCGCGAGATAAACCAGACCGTACGAAAAAAGAAACCAGACACCGGCCAGCGTGGTGTAAGCCAGGTCGTAGCTGAATTCGCCCCAAGCCAGATGGAACAGCTTTGTGTGAGGGGCCCAGAAGAGATTGAGGAACCACAAGGCGAAACCGGCGACCACAGCCGCGGCAGCCAGCTTCACGAGCAGGAAGCCCCAATAGCGCACGTGATATTTGAGCGTGGAAAACACGAGCACTTTTCCCTTCTTCTACTATATGCCACCCGAATCCAAAACATTTAAGCATTTTTTCAACCCTGATCCGCAAATAATAGATGAGAATGGTCCGGTACGTATGAAAGCGCTCTGCGCGGTTTTCTGGGTTTTGCTGTGCGCCGGCGCGACACTGGCCCAAACGGCGACGCTCACCGGGCACGTGACGGACGAATCCGGCGCCGCGGTACCCGGGGCGAAAATTACCCTGAGCGGTCCGGACGATTTGGCGAAACTTGCCAGCTCCAATGGCGAGGGTGCCTACAGCTTCGCCGGCTTGCCGCCGGGAAACTATTCGGTGACGGCATCCGCGCCCGCCCTCACTACGCCGCAACCCGCGCGCATCACGCTCGCCTCCGGAATCCAGAGTCTCGACCTCACTCTGAAGATTGTCGCGGCATCCACGCAGGTGACCGTACAGGCAAACACGGCCACCGTCAGCACCGAAGCCTCCAACAATGCCAACGCCACCGTTCTCTCGGGAGAGGACTTGCAGGCGCTGACCGACGACCCGCAGGATTTGCAGGCCGATCTGGAGGCCCTCGCCGGTCCCTCGGCCGGTCCCAGTGGCAACGCGATCTTCATCGATGGGTTTACAGGGGGAGAGCTTCCGGCGAAGGAATCCATTCGCGAAGTGCGCCTCAATTCGAATCCTTTCTCGCCGGAATACGACCACCTCGGCTTGGGACGCATCGAGATCTTCACCAAACCCGGCACCGACCGCTATCACGCTACCCTGACTTACAACTTCGGCACGGACTGGTGGAATTCCCGCAACCCTTTTGCCACTCAGAAAGCTCCGTTCCTTCTTCAGGAAACCGAGAACAGCGTCAGCGGACCCATTACGAAGCGCAGTTCCTTCACCCTCGATTTCGAGCGTCAGGCCGTCGACAACGGCTCGGTAACGAACGCCGTAGTTCTCGACCCGGTGACATTCGCCGCTACGCCGTTTAACAGCGTATTAAAGACGCCGCAGCGCCATACCCGCATCAGCCCGCATCTCGACTATCAGCTGAACGACAATAATTACCTCTCGCTCCGCTACACCATGACGCTTTCGGATATCCCCGATGCGGGCATCGGAAACTTCAACCTGATCTCGCGCGGTTATCGGCTGTACAACACCTTCAATACAGCGCAGGCCATCGAAACGTCCGTGCGCGGAAACAGCGTGAATGAGACGCGTTTCCAGTTTTTCCGCTGGGGCAGCGCCAGCACGGCCGATACCGCCGGTCCTCAGATCATGGTGCTGGGAGCGTTCAATGGCGGCGCGGCCTCGGCTATCCACGACCGTTACGTGCAGACCAACTATGAGCTGCAAAACAATACTTCGATCGTCCACGGCGCCCATGTCTGGCGAGTTGGCATGCGCCTCCGGGAAGCCATCGAAGACAGTTATTCGCCCAACAATTTCAATGGCACGTTCACGTTCGGTGGCGCGCTGGCGCCGGAACTGAACGCGGACAACCAGGTGATCCCCGGACCGCTCATCCAGATCGGCTCGATCGAGCAATACCGGCGCACGCTGCTTGGATTGCCCGGTGGCGGCGCATCGCTCTTTACCATTTCCACCGGCACGCCACAAACCAATGCCAGCCAGTTCGATGGCGGCTTCTTCGCGGGCGACGACTGGCGCCTGCGGCAGAATCTGACTTTGAATCCCGGTCTCCGCCTCGAGACGCAAACCAATATTCGCGACCATGCCGATTTCGCGCCGCGCATTGGATTCGCCTGGGCTCCCGGCGCCACCCGAAGCAAGGCCGGAAAGACCGTGCTGCGCGGAGGATTCGGCATTTTCTACGATCGCTTCGGCCTCTATAATACGCTCACTGCGAAACGTTTTAACGGCATCGTCCAGCAGCAGTATGTCATTACCGATCCGTCCTTCTATCCCGACATTCCTCCGCTTGCATCGCTCGGCTCCAGTCCCTCCAACCAGTCGATCACTGAGGTGGATTCGAATGTAAGCGCGCCCTATCTGTTGCAATCCGCATTTACCGTGGAACGCCAGCTGCCACACAACAACACGCTGGCCGTCACTTACACCAACGCGCATGCGCTGCACGTACTGCGCTCCGAAGACATCAACGCTCCTCTGCCGGGCACTTACTCCGGACCGGGCACCGGCGTCTATCCTTATCCCGACCGCGGCCCCATCTTTCCGATGACCACTTCAGGCCTGTTCAACCAGAATCAAGTCGCTTTCAATTTGAACTCGAAATTCAACTCCGCGATCTCGCTCACCTCTTCTTATGTCCTGAACAAAGCCATGAGTAATACCGACGGACTTACTACCTATCCCGCCAACCCTTACAATTACTCAGGCGAATACGGGCCGGCGTTCAACGACATCCGCCAGCGCGTTCTGTTCACTGGCTCCATCAACACTCGATGGAACATCCGGTTCAGTCCGAACATCACTTACCAGTCCGGCGCGCCCTTCAACATCACGACCGGCAGCGATCCCTACGGCACTACTCTGTTTTTCGCGCGGCCGGGTATCGATGCCGATCCGAATAAGCCCGGACTCATTCAGACTCCCTATGGGTTACTGGACCCCAATCCGTCTCCCGGCGAGCAGTTGATCGGACGCAATGCAGGCCGGGGGCCGGCGCTTGTGACGGTGAATCTGCGCGTGGCGAAGACCTGGTCGTTTGGCGCGGAACGTGGTGGTGCCGCGCCCGCCAGCGGAGGCGTGTTTTCCAATCCGGCCGGAAGGCACTACAACATCAGCCTCGGCATGTCGGTCCGCAACCTGCTGAACCACACCAATGTAGGTCCCATCGACGGCAACATCACATCGCCCCTTTTCGGGCAAGCCAATCAGGTCGCCGGATCCCCCAACAATGAAGGCTTCCTCGAGACGGCCAGCAACCGGCGGCTGGAACTGCAGCTCCGGTTTACGTTCTAATAAATCATGCCCTCCGAAAAGGAGCTGTTCGACCGCATCCGCCAGCTTGAAGAGCAGAACAGCCTGCTGCAGGACAAGCTCGACATGATCTACTCCATCCTCGCGCCCGATTACGACGAAGCCGAGGAAGACCCTGGCTTCGTGCAGATCGATCAGTTCACCCCTCGCAAAAAGCCCGATTGAACTTGCCGAAGCGCGACCGTAAGGGAGCGGACGATGGCAGTGTCTGAAAGGTGCGTTTAAGATGGCTCCGATAAAATCGTCCAGTGAGGATCAGGCGGAAGTCCGATCTCCTCTATTACGTACACCACGTCCCTATTGCGGTCTGCGAAATGGCGATGGCCGTCAGCTCGGCGACTACACCAGCAGCTTTTATCGAACCGCCAGTCGGAGACTGCGCGCATCAGTTGCGGGATGGTTGTTCCGGCG
>JBEKAQ010000180.1:0-5298 GCA_050015835.1 Bryobacteraceae bacterium
TGAGCGGGTCCGTGACCTCCCGAAGAGCACTGAGAAGAGAAGTCGGGTCACCCGCCACAAACACCAGTCCGTTGCGATGATCTTCGATCAAATCGGGAGCTGCTCCGACCTGAGAGCTGCAGACGAGCGCCAGTCTGGTGGCCCCTTCGGTGACAACGACGCCCCAGGGTTCGTAATCGCTCGGGAGGACAAGTACGTCCGACAGCCCATAGATCGCGGCCACCGAGTTCGCCTCCTTGATGAAGCCCAGGAAATGCACCCGATCACGCAATGCCGGGCCGACCAGGGCAGTGAGCGCGATCCGCTCGGTTCCGTCGCCCGCGATTACAAGATCCCAGTTCGGCCGTTCAGCCGCGAGAGTCTGGAAGGCGGCAATCAGCAGATCGACGCGCTTAACCGGCGCCAGACGTCCGCAATATAGAATTCTCCGGCGCCCAGATGGAAGACCGAATTGCCGCCGCGCGACTTCACAATCGGTTTCTGAAACCGTGGAAACGCGAAGATAATCGGGTTCGTAAGGAAACGGGAAGAGTTTTTCGTCTGGTACGCCGTAGCGGCGAAAATACTCGGCGCCTCTGCTCCCGCAATACATCGCTCCGCTGCAGAGCGCGAGGACGGGGGGTAATAGTGCACGCTTCGCCAGAGCCTTCAGGCCACCGTCCCCCAGAGGATTGCTGTCGCCAAACATCAAACAGGGGATGCCGCGATGCCTGCACCACGCGATTAAGTGAAGGCGGCACCAGTCGTTGTAGCCGAAGAGAATGACGATATCGACGGCAATGTCACGAAGCTGTTGTTCTATGCGGCACGCTTTCCGAATCTCATGCAAAGGACGCCTCGCGAATCCCTGCTTCTCACTGTCTTCTCCCTGCCCGAAGAAAACAGGGCGAATCTCCGCGGGTGCGCGCAGGCTCCACGGAGCGTTGCTGTGCTCGTGAGTGAAGAGGCTCCAGAGCTCCAGATCGGAGCATTCATCGGCGATGCGCTGATGGAGGTGTATCCGATAGGGGGTCAGGGAGTTGCTGATAATCGCGACCCGGATTGCCAACTTATATCTCGGGAGATCCCAGGGCGTCGAAAAAAACCGAACTCATTCGAATCGCGTTGTGGTCCCACAGCAACCGTTGGAGAAATAGTTCACGCGCAGCCCTGGCCATGGATTTCCGCCGGGTTTCATCAGCCAGAAGCACACTCAGAGCCGATACCAGCGATTCTTCGCTGCGGGGCTCAACCGCAAGTCCGTGAACGCCACTGGTTACGACGTCCGTGATGCCTCCATCTGAAGCATAGACGATCGGGCAGCCTGCGGAGAGCGCTTCGGTGAACGCCGTGGCGAAGGGTTCATCCCATCCCGGGAGGGCAAATACGTCCGCCCAAATCATTTCCTGCAGCACCTCCGGGTGGGGGAGTCGGCCAAGAAGCTGGACGCGAGAAGAGACTCCAGCCTGGTCAATCGCCTGCTCGATCTCCTGTCGCCTGTCGCCATCTCCCGCGATGCGCAGAATAGAGTTGGGAAACGCCTCGGCTATGCGACCAAAAGCCCTGATGAGAAGGGGGATTCCCTTTCTCTCATAAAACGCGCACGCGCAGAATACAATTTGACGGTCGGCGAGTTCCCGAGGCCGCGGTTTGGTGAAAGCGTCTGGAGCCGGCGGGTCGGAGCCATTGTGAATGGTGAGGGTATGGGATTTCGGGAAAAGTTCGCTCGTCAGGCGTTCCATCCGGGAGGCCACGGCGATCATGCGGGAGGCGCGCTCCGCAATCGGCGCGAAGAACCGGTACCGCGCGGGATGTTGCCGACAGGCCTCAATTTCACCGAAATCGTGATCGGTAATTACGTAGGGGAGACCGGTGATCCGATTGATGCGCCACGCCAGGTACCCGTTGATTTGAGTGTGGTGAGCATAAATCACGTCCGGACGAATGCTATCTACCAGCTTGAGAAGATTGCCCTTCACAGACAACCAGGTCGGTTTGAGGACCGCCGCCGGGTTTGCAGCCAGCAGCGGACGAATTTGTTCGACCGGGTAGAACAACCATCGCGGATAAAAAGCATGGAGCTCGCCCCATTGATGGCTGAAGGGGCAGGAAGCGTAGGCCGCAATACCCGGACTCATCCGTGCAAGACCACGGGGAATCCATGAAGTGCCCGAAACCACCGAAACGTCAACTCCGTTGCGCAGGAAAGCCTGTGCCTGTGACAGCGCCCAATTTCCCATCAACGGATTAGCCGGCTTCGGGAAATAGGAAGCCAGCATCAGGACGCGCAGAGTTGTTGTTCCTCCGTCAGACGCTCCGGCACGGCACGTTGCCGGGCTTTTCGCCACACCCACCAGGTCGGAATCGAGAGAATGAAGAAGCGGAAAATGACAGCTTCACCGCTCTGCGTCACAAGGTATATGGCCAGAATCGAAATGATGGTGAATTGCGAGTTCCACGGCCCACCCTCTTCCACCGTTCGCTTCCAGACGCGGCCATATCCGTAACCGATCCCAAAAAGAGCCGGGAGCATAAGCCATGAGAATTCCACCCACAGATCGGCGATCATGCCCGCCGCGGCGCCCGGGATTTCGTTCCACCCCATTATCTCCGCCAGCCCTTTTCCGGCAACCCCCGCGTTTTGGGTAAGCTCACCGACCCCGAAGTCTTCATACTTATTGGGCCAGATTTGATGCGGTATGGGGCGGATTATAACGTAGGCCAGATAACGGCGGCCCCAAAAATAGTGGTCGGTCCTTCTGGCAGTCTCGATGCATCCGGTTCCGAAAATATATTCGTTCGCCTCGTTCACGTCGGTCACCATTTGCGTGACATCGGTGTTCATGTTCGAGAAATCGCTGCCCAGATAAATCCTGTCGCGATTGGTGACGAGAAACAGCATCAGCGTCCCCAGCGCCACCGCGCTGCCTATCAATAAGGGCAACGAGGGGCGCCGGCCTCGCGCCAGATACCACGACATCCCCAGCGTGCCGGCGATAATGAACGTTGGTCCTCGCCTTGCACCCAGCAGACCTTGTATCAGCCACGGGATCGTAAACGCGATTACTGCAACGAACCACTTTTTGTCCCGATGCGGGAAAACCTGGGGCGTCAGAAGAAGGATAAGGGCCACCACGAGCAGATAGACCGCTTCACGAACATATCCAATGTCGCTCCAACCGTTGCCGCCAGCCGCGTTAAAAGCGCTTACGAATCCGCCGGCTCCTCGAATCGTTATCAGCCAGGACACTAGTCCGGCGGCCCCCAGAACGTAAGCGCCCCGTTGAAGAATCTGCCAGGAAAATTCGGAGGCGGGCTGCGCGCTGTGGCTACCTCCTGAGCGCGCCCCCCCTGCGAAGCACCCAACCATCATGGCGAGAATCCCGAAGAGCGCCAGCGTCTGGGTAAATTCAGCCTGCGATTCCGTAAGATATGAGTACAGCGTTTGATCCTGTATCAGCGACAAAGGCATGTATCCATACATGAACACGCAGAATCCCGACAACAGAATCGCGGGATGAAAAACGTCGTGGGTCGATGCATATGCGCATATCGCACTGACCACACAAACCAGAATCGTGGCCCAGATTAACTGCGGCAGCATAAATCGGTATCCATGCTCATTCGTTGGATTCGGTCATAGAGCTTGTCAAGCGTGAACTCAGTCACGCGCGAATGGGCGGCAAGATCGCGCAGCATACCAGGTGCGGCGAGGATGCTCTCGAGCGTGCCGGCGATGGCATCGGCTGTGACATCGGGAAGCAGGAAGCCGTTTATGCCGTGCTCGACCACATCTCCGCATCGCTGGGATGCAATAACAGGCAAGCTCCAAGCCTGGGCTTCGAGCTGAGTGATACCGAAACCATCGGAAAACGTAGGGAAGAGGAACACGTCGGCATCGCGGTAAAAATTCGCTGTGGCGCTTCTGGAAACAGTCCCGAACCACTTTACGCGCGGATGCCGCTCATACTCCCGAGCGAGGGGAACCTGCGCGTCGCCGACAATCCAGAATTCCACGGGAAGTTTCTCCAGCTTCGAAACTGCGCCGAGAATCTCAAGCACGCCCTTTCTGACATTCGCCTGGCCTAAGAACAGCACGCGCAGGGGCCGTTCCGAATCGAAAACAGCAGGATATGTGCGAGCGAAGTTCGCAGCTTCGGCAGGCCGGTCATACCCAAGCGGCACGACGTGGAGCTTTTCCGAAGGCACTCCTTCAGCCCGCAATCCCTGCCGGGACCAGTCGGAGTTGACAATGATTCGGTCTGCGAGGCGGCACTCCTTGCGCCACCGCTCCCAATAGGCTGCAGGAGCAGGGTTTGCGGCGCCGGCACACCCAGCCTGCCGATGGAGATCCATCACGATCTTCTCTTCGAAAGGACCCGGATCCATTTGCCCCAGAACCGTTGTCCATCCCGACTGTTTGGCGAACTCGAAAAGTCGCGCCGCGGCGTAGCTGTAGGAGAACAGAACATAGCGTCCGTCCGCATGACGATCGCGAAAACGCTGCAAAGCCGCAAGCGCGCGACTTTGGAACCACTCGTTGCGGGCCATGGTCAGTGCCCACCCGGACTGACGTCTCCGGGCCAGGAGTTCGAAACACAGAAGCGGCCAGTCGAAGGAACTAACTAATTCCGAAGGAATTTCCGGATGATGCCGTTCCGCGGATCGAGTGCCACGCACGAGCCTCCAGGGAAGCCGGCTATGGGCCCAGGCGTCACTAACCAGAAGACTAAGTTCGTCGTGCCGATGGAGAACGCGCGGAATGGCATAGTGCTCTCGGGCGCCGATCTGGCAGCAAATCCATTTGCTGGTTGAAATCCGCACGTTGAGTTGTTGCGGGGCTTCAGTGCTTTTCACGAGCTGAGGAAAGCTCCTTTTCGCCGACACGGCAGCTTTCAGGAGCCGAACATAATGTCGCGCACAAGTTCCGCATTGCGACGCCAGGAGTTTTCGAGGCGGTGCTCAGCCAGCAGGGGCTCAGGTAAACCGAGGCGCCACTCGTGCAGGCCTCGTACTATGGCCTCCGCATCATCAGGCTCAACGGTAATCCCCAAGCGATACTGCTGCACCTGCGAAAGAAGAGACCCTTGCCCGGAAGACACGAGACAGGGCTTATTGAATTGCACGGCGGCATTCAGCACGCCGCTGGCGGAGCGGAACGCACGGCTATAGGTAAGAAGAACAAGGTCCGAGGCTAAGAATAACTCGCTAACCCGATCAGCGTGTATGTAATCCGAAATCCAACGGCACCGCCCCGCAATGCCGTAATCGGCCGCCAGTCCCTGGTAGTAAGCGAGTGGGCGGTGTATGCCACCTGCT
>JBEKAQ010000181.1:0-5932 GCA_050015835.1 Bryobacteraceae bacterium
GGGAACCCGCTCGCGGTCGCGTCCGGCCTGGCCATGCTGCGGCATATTCAGGCGCATCCGGAAATCTACGGGCAACTGAACCGATCGACCGCGCGCCTCGCCACGTGCGGGCCGGAGAACGTGACCGTCAACCGCATCGGATCGATGATGACGTGGTTTTTCTCGGATACCGACGTGACCGATTACGATTCCGCCAAGCTCAGCGACACGGTGCGCTTCGGGAAATTCTTTCACGCCATGCTGGAGCGCGGCGTCTATCTGCCGCCCTCCCAATTCGAAGCGCTTTTCGTATCGACGGCGCACACCGAAGCGGATATCGAACGAACCGTCGACGCCGCACGGCAGAGCTTCGAGATCGCTATGAATTAGCGGGGGACCTTTCCCCGGGCCCGCAGCGGGTTACGATACTTGCATGCGAGCCGTTTCGATCCTGCTCCTCGCCGCTTCTCAGGTTTTCGCCGCGTCCGATCCTTCGCTCGGGCGCCTCGAGCGCCAGATCGAATTCGTCGCGCATGCCACCGACGGCATCCTGGGCGTCAGCGCGATCCATATCGAAAGCGGCCGCAGCGTGTCTGTGCGCGGCGGTGAAAGCTTCCCCATGGCGAGCGCTTTCAAACTCCCCATCGCCGTGCAGGTGATGACGCTCGTCGACTCGGGCACGGTCACGCTCGACAAAATCGTCACGCTCACACCGCAGGATCTGCATCCCGGCAGCGGGAAGATTTCCGAGCTTCTGTTTCATCCCGGCGTCGCGCTTTCGGTGGAAAATCTGCTGGAACTGATGCTGGTCGTGAGCGATAACAGCGCCGCCGATCTGATGCTGCGCGAAGCTGGTGGTCCCGCGATGATTTCCGCCTGGCAGGGCGCGAAAAATATCCCGGCCGAGAGCGAGTGGAACAAGGATATGTGGGATAAGCTCTACGATGCCGTGCCCCAGCGCGAACACATGGCCGCGCGCCGCGCCGAAATGGCCGATCCGCGCGATACCGCGACCCCCGACGACATGACGCGGCTGCTGGTCCACGTCTGGAAGAAGGATCTGTTCAGCGCGCGCAATGCCGACGACCTGCTGGGCATGATGGAGCGCTGCGAGACCGGCAAAGCCCGCATCAAAGGGATGTTGCCGGAAGGGACCCCAGTCGCGCATAAGACCGGCACGCTGGGCGGTGTCGCCAACGATGTCGGCGTGATCACGCTGCCGGGCGATCTGGGGCACGTCGCTATTTCGGTGTTCACGAAGAGTTCTAACAAGCCGGAAGAGGCGGCCGAAAAGGCGGTCGCCGAAGTCTCCCGCACCATTTACGATTACTTCGTTCTTGTTCCCGCGGTTCGAAACTGATGCCCGACCGCTGGGACAGCGCTCTCTATGACGACCGGCATTCGTTCGTGTGGAAGCGGAGCGCCGATCTCGTCGGCATGCTGGATCCACGGCCCGGCGAGCGCATTCTCGATCTCGGCTGCGGCACCGGGCACCTCACCGCGCAGATCGCCGCGCTGGGCGCCGAAGCGATTGGGCTCGATTCGTCGCCGTCGATGGTTGCGCAGGCCCGTCAGAATTTCCCCAAGCTGAAATTTCAGCTGGCGAATGCGCGCGACTTTCATTTCGACGCGCCCTTCGATGCGGTGTTTTCAAACGCCGCCCTGCACTGGGTTCGCGAAGCCGACGAGGCGGTGCGCTCGATCGCCGCGGCACTGAAGCCGGCCGGGCGCCTGGTGCTCGAGATGGGCGTCCAGGGGAATATTGCGCTGGTGATGGCGGGCGTCGAAGCGGTGCTGCGCGCGGCTGGCTATGCGGCGCGGCATACCTGGTATTTCCCCAGCCTGGGGGAGTATTCCCGGCTGCTTGAACAACACGGGTTTGAGGTTCAGCTGGCCCGGACGTTTCCGCGCTGGAACAAGCTGGAACATCCCGAACGCGGCATGCGGGAGTGGCTCGAAATGTTCGGCGGCGCTTACTTCGACGGCATTCCGGCGGAGAAGCGGGAAGCATTGATTCGCGAAATCGAATCGGCCCTGCGGCCCACGCTGTGGCGCGATGGTTGCTGGTATGCGGATTACCGCCGCCTGCGCGTCGCAGCTGAGAAGCGCCGACCGACTTAGTGGGAACATAGGCACATGGTCATCGGCGTTCCCAAAGAGGTCAAAGATCACGAGACACGCGTCGCGCTGGTCCCGAGCGCGGTGCTGGCATTGCGCGAAGCGGGGCATACGGTGCTGGTCGAAACGCACGCGGGCGACGGCAGTTCGCTTCCCGACGAGGAATACTCCCGGGCCGGCGCGAAGATCGTTGGTAAAGCTTCCGACGTCTGGGGCGAGGTGGATCTGGTCGTCAAGGTGAAAGAGCCGCAACCGTCCGAATATCGATTCTTCCGGCCGGGCCTGGTGCTTTTCACGTATCTCCACCTCGCGCCCCTGCCCGAACTTACCGAGCAGCTTCTTAAGAACGGCGTCACTGGCGTAGCCTATGAAACCATTCGGGAAGCCGACGGATCGCTGCCGCTGCTCACACCCATGAGCGAAGTGGCAGGACGCATGTCGGTGCAGGTGGGCGCGCAATATCTGGAGGGCCCGATGGGCGGACGGGGTGTATTGCTCGGCGGCGTGCCCGGCGTGGCACCCGCCAATGTAGCCATTCTGGGCGCGGGCGTGGTCGGGACCAACGCGGCTAAGGTGGCCGTCGGCATGGGCGCTCACGTTACGGTGATCGACAAGAATCTGAATCGTCTGCGCGAGCTCGACGACATTTTCAGCGGCCTGATCGTCACCCTGGCTTCGAACATCTACACCATCAGCGACACTTTGAAGCATGCGGATCTGGTGATCGGCGGCGTTCTGGTTCCCGGCGCTTCGGCGCCCAAGCTGGTGCGGCGCGACATGATTTCCATGATGAAACCCGGCTCGGTGGTGGTGGATGTGGCCATCGATCAGGGCGGCTGCTTCGAGACCTCGCGCCCCACCACGCACACCAATCCGATCTACTTCGTCGAGAGCGTGTTGCACTATTGCGTGTCGAATATGCCGGCCGCCGTGCCCCACACCTCGACCTTCGCGCTCACCAACGCGACTTTCCCGTACCTGATGGAACTGGCCAACAAAGGCCTCGAAAAGGCGTGTGCCGGCCACCCGGCGCTGCGGGCGGGCGTCAACACATATCGCGGCGAGATTACGCATGCGGGAGTCGCGGAATCGCAGAACCGCCCGTGGAAAGAATTAAGCGCGCTCACGGGTGCCGCGTGATTCCGCTGACCGCCCTGAACGAAGAAGAACGGCTGTTTCGCGATACCGTGCGGCGTTTCGCGCGGGAACGCATCGCTCCGCTGACGCGCGCCATGGATGAGGCCGCGGTTCTCAACAAGGATCTGCTGCGCGAGCTATTCGACCTTGGACTGATGGGGCTCGAAATTCCCGAACAGTATGGCGGACAGGGCGGCAATTTCTTCCAGTGCGTGCAGGCCATCGAAGAGATTTCCGCGGTCGATCCCTCGGTGGGCGTCGTGGTGGACGTGCAGAACACCATCGTGAACAACGCGCTCCTGCGCTGGGCGAACGATGCGCAGAAAGAGCGCTATCTGCCGCGGCTGGCGGCGAATACGGTGGGGGCCTACGCGCTTTCCGAAGCCGGGTCCGGATCGGATGCCTTTGCGCTCGCCACCACCGCGGAATACAAGAGCGGCGGGGGCGATCATTATTGTCTCAATGGCCGCAAGCTGTGGATCAGCAATGCGGCGGAAGCCGGCCTGTTCGTGCTGTTCGCCAATGAAAATCTGGCGGCCGGATACCGCGGCATCACGGCGTTTCTCGTGGAGCGCGGGTTCCCGGGATTTCAGGTGGGCAAGAAGGAAGACAAGCTCGGCATCCGGGCGTCTTCCACCTGCGAGTTGGTTCTCGATAACTGCATGGTTTCGAAGGAAAACGTGCTCGGCGAGCCGGGCAAAGGTTATAAAATCGCAATAGAGACGCTGAATGAAGGGCGCATCGCGATCGGTGCGCAGATGGTCGGGCTGGCCGAGGGCGCGCTCAACCATGCGGTGAAGTACGCGAAGCAGCGGAAACAGTTCGGGCAGGCCATCGCCGGCTTCCAGGCCGTGCAGTTCGATCTGGCGCGGATGGCGACCGAGCTTGAGGCCGCCCGCCTTCTGGTGTACAATTCCGCACGATTGCGCGACGCGGGCATGCCGTTTGTTAAAGAAGCGGCCATGGCTAAGTATTTCGCCGCCGAGGCGGCCGAGAAAATCGCCTCGCGAGCTATTGAAATCCATGGCGGTGTTGGGGTAACAAAGGATTATCCGGTGGAGAAGCTGTGGCGCGATTCCAAGGTCGGCCGGATTTACGAAGGGACCGGCAACATCCAGTTGCTCACCATCGCTAAGAAACTATTGGGTTAGGCGAAACGTCACTTAGAGGAGCACTTTTACATGAGATTCAGGCACGTCTTGATGGTTTGTTCCGCAATCGCCGCGGGCCTGGCGAGCGCGGCGCCTCCACCTGCCGATGTGAACCCGGACGAGATCATCCGGAAATTCGCCGCCAAAGAGGCCGAGTTCCGCAAGGCGCGTGAGAACTACACCTATCGCCAGTCGGTGAAGATGGAAGAGTTGGACCCCGACGGTAATCCGCAGGGAAAGTGGGAGATCACGTCGGATATTATTTTCGGGCCCAATAAGCAGCGCATCGAGAAAGTGATTTATGCGCCGATGATCACGCTGCGCAACCTCACTCTGACCCCGCAGGACGAGCAGGATCTGCGGAATGTGCAGCCTTTTGTGCTGACGACCGAGGATGTCGATAAATACACCATCGATTACACGGGGAAGCAGAACGCCGACGAGATTCCCTGCTACACCTTTGACGTCAGGCCGAAAAAGATGCTGAAAGGCGAGCGCTATTTTCAGGGTAAGATCTGGGTGGACGACCGCGATTTTCAGATCGTGAAGACTTTCGGCAAAGGCGTGGGGCTGCTGAAGAAGAACGAAGACAACCAGTTCCCGAACTTCGAAACCTACCGGCAGCAGGTGGACGGCAAATACTGGTTCCCGGTGTATACGCACGCCGACGATGTGCTGCATTTCCGCGACATGTCGCAGCGCATCCGCATGGTGGTGAAGTACCAGGATTACAAGCGTTTCGGCGCCGATACGTCGGTCACGTTCGGCGAGGAAGTGAAGTAGGAGACGCATGAAGAGCGTTATCGCCGGGCTCGTGCTGGCTCTGACGGGCGTCGCCGGGTTCGCCATTCGGGAGCGGGCGGATCTGGCAAAGGACCGCGAGGGAGAAAGCCGGATGCTCGGCGCCTATCGCGCGACGGGAGATCGGGTACGCGAATATTTATGTGACGGCGTCGAAGGCCGCGAGTGTCTGCTCTTAATGAAGCAGTTCGACGCGAAGGGTCTGCGGGCGGCGCTGGAGCAGCGAAGCTTCCTCCTCACCCAGAAATAGCCGGTCGCCCATGGTAGCATCGGCTGTTCATGCCCGATACAAAAATTACCATTAACAGCGACGGCTCCGTCCGTGTCGAGGGAGACTTCGAGATCTTCGATCCGCAGGGACAGAAGTTCGGTCTCGGCGGCCGCACCGTGATTGGCCTGTGCCGCTGCGGCCAGTCGCAGAACAAGCCGTTCTGCGATGGCTCCCACGCCCGGACCGGTTTTCAGGATAAAGTGGTCGCTCGCGACCTGCCCGCGCCGAAGCCAAAAATCTGATATCCGCGGGACGCGCTGCGAAAGCTGCGCCTCTTCAGCTCTCGTGAAAACGCGGCTGTCGCCGCATGTCCCAGGCAGCCCTACTCCCGTTCCAACAGCACAGCCGTGCTGTCGTAGTCCCCCACCAGGCGCAAACTGACGCCGTTCTGCATCAGATACGCTCCGCTCCACTCCTGCGCAGTCGTCTGCCCCAGCACCTGCACACGGTAAGCCGCCTTCGGATCGAGGCCTGC
>JBEKAQ010000182.1:0-5270 GCA_050015835.1 Bryobacteraceae bacterium
CCGCGGCTGGGCGAATTTTCCGAAGACACATGGACGCTGGCGGCAACGGTGCTTCGCAACCTGGCGCTGAACTGGCTGGTGCTCATTCCGCTTTTGCTCTGTTTCCTGATGGCGCCCCGCATCCTGCTTTCTGCGGCGCGCCTGGCAGAGTTTTACAAAGACACCACAGAAAACCATTCGGACGCTATTATCACAGGCTCACACATTGCGTCCTGGGGCTTGCCGGTGGCTTGCGGCCTGCTTTACGGTTTTGCCTTGTTTCACATCCTTCGCTTCCTGCCCGGCCTGGGCGGCGTCAACCACACGCGGGCCGCTTTCATGCGAAGAGTGCTCATTCCGCTGGTGGTCTCTCTGCTGCTCTATTGCGCCTATGACGCCATCCAGTTCAAGTCGACTTTCGGTAAAACGGACTTCGATCTCGGTTCATTTTTTGGACTTGCAGCGCTGATTTCGCTGAACCTGTATATCGCTTTCTGGGCGTGGCTCATTTATCTTGTTTTTGCGGATCGCAAGAAATGGCGGAAGCTCCTGGGACTGGCCGGAGCCGGCTTTTTGCTGGCTCTCGGTATGGGAACGGCGGAGTTTCTGGTGACCAGCAAGATTATCGACTGGGCGCTCTATGTCACATTCGTACCGCCGCTGCTGGCTTTGAGCTTCTGCGGCACGCTGGCTCTTTTTGCCGGGTTGTCCAGCCGGATGCTGGAGGATGAAGATCGCGAGTGGCTGTCGAGGGCATCGGCGGGCCTGCTTCTGTTTTGCGCCGGGTGGGTGGGGGTCTGCCTGGCAGTGCTGGTGGTTCCAAAGTGGGTGATCTCCTGGAAAATATGGGGAGCGGGCGGGATCACTGCGGGAGGAACGGCCGCGGGCTGGGTCACTACCCAGCTCGGTAAGCGGGAGCATGTCGGCAAATGGGGCGGCATTGCCCTGAAAGTGGCGCCTTCGGTTTTTATCGCGGCCATTGCGGTCGGACTGGCCATCGGCACAAACGCGATCCTCCTCGCGCTCGGTGTGGTCTCGGAAGCAGGCGACTACTCTGTCCCGCTGTCCTGGAAGGACCACCAGCTGTTGATTGAAAGATCCTATGTGCTTGGCGTCATCGGGGTTGCGTTCGGTTTTCTGGTCCTGGCTCTGCTCATGGCGCGTTATATCAATATCAACCGATTCTCGCTGAACGCTATGTACCGCGACCGGCTGATTCGCGCATATCTGGGCGCGTCTAATCCCGATCGCGCGGCGGCTGCGGCGCACAGCAAGACGATAGATCGCGGTCTGAATAAGTTCACCGGATTTGCGGAGAGCGATGACCTGCGCATGGACCAGCTTACGCGGAAGCCCTTCCACGTGCTCAACCTGACCCTGAACGTAATTTCCGGCGAGCGTCTGGCCTGGCAGCAGCGCAAGGCGCAGCCATTTTCCGTGACGCCCCTGCACAGCGGCAGTTGTCAGGTTGGCTACCGCGGGTCCGGTGAATACGCCAGGGGGATCACGCTCGGGACCGCGGTAAGCATATCGGGAGCGGCCGCCAGTCCGAGCATGGGTTCGCAGTCCTCGTCGAAACTGGGATTTATCATGACCCTGCTGAATGCGCGGCTGGGAGCCTGGCTGGGAAATCCGGGGCGGGCAGGCGATAAGACCTGGCGGGAACCGGGACCCAGGTCGGCCATCGCGTCATTGGTGAAAGAAGCTCTCGGGCTGGCCAACAGCAAAAGCGAGTATGTTTATCTTTCGGACGGCGGGCACTTCGAGAACCTGGCGCTCTACGAAATGGTGCTGCGGCGCTGCCGGACGATTGTGCTGCTCGATTCCGGCTGCGATCCGGAATTCACGTACGGCGACCTGGGCAACGCACTGCGCAAGATTCGAATCGATTTGAATATCCCGATTCTGTTTGACGGCGACAGCTTCCGGAATCTGCGCGAAAAGAAGAAACGCTGCGCGGTGGCGAAAATCGATTACGCGGCGGCGGACGGCGAATGCGAGCCAGGTTATTTGATTTACATCAAGCCGATGTTATTAGGCGACGAACCGGCGGATGTGGTCAGTTACGCGACGGCGAATCCGGCCTTCCCCCACCAGTCGACGGCGCAGCAGTGGTTCAACGAATCGCAGACGGAGAGCTACCGGATGCTGGGTGAAATCACGATGGATTCCGTTTGCCGCAACTGGCGCGCCCACGACGCGCTGACCGACCTGGGGCCGCACATCAAGAACAATTACCTGGGAAAGGTGTTGATGGTGGCGGCGGCAACGGCCTGAGGCATGTTCGTATCCGAGGCCCTCGCCTGGGATGAAGGCGTTTTCGGAGTCGTTCCGGGCTGCACTTCCGGCACTTCTTTGTGCGCGTCGCAGGCATCGGTTTTGAACGTCATGCTGCCGTCGTCGGCCGGTTCGCCGAAGAACTTGCCGTTGGAACAGCGCCGGTAGCGGGCGATGTTCTGATAAACCACTTTGCGGGCGCGGTTGAGGCCGCCGACGGGCTCATGGTCCGGCAGCGCGTGCCAGGGCGAAAACGAGAGGTTTTCACAGAAGCCGGAGCTCCTGTTATCTTCCGGGCGCGAGCCGGTCCAGCCGGCCTTTTCGATGTCCTGGCTGTCGATTTCGATGCGGGCAACGGGGATGAAAGGCGAATCGGATTCCTTCCATTCGACCGTCACATCTTCCACCGGCATGTACTTGTCCTTATCCTGGACCTGTAACTGAACCATGAAATCGAAGCAGTACAAGCCGGACTTGACCTGTTCGGCGAGGCTTTCATGCAGGGTATTCGCGCCGAAGCCGGACCACCGGGAAGGAAGATCGCCGTCCTTGGCGCAGGCAACAGGCTTGGCTGAGTACTTCATGAATTGCGCCGTGCCGAGTCTGTAGGCGCTCATGCTGTAGAACCGAGTCCGCAGCAAATTGCGCGGCGGCGGCGTCCCCAGAATGCCCAGTCCCAGGCGAAATTCACGCAGTCTCCACGATAGAGGATTCATCCCCGGAAAGACAAACGGCATTACTCCTGCTCCCGTACTCTGGTAGGTCGTGAGTTCCACATAGTCCTTCACGTCGCGGACGAAAAAGACCGGGTTATTGATCATGAGGAAGTCCTGCGTAGTGGCGTTCTGTTCGCCCTCCAGCAGCTTCTGCCCTGGAACGCCGAGGACCTTGATGGCCATCCCTCTGGCGTCCGGAGTCCAGTCGCTCTGCACGCCGAAATCGCCGCTCGAGAAGCGAATCCATGCCTTGTAGGTCTCTGCCTGGCTGAACAGGCCGTAGAGAAGGCGGCGGTCGATGAGGTTCGGCACCTTGAACGAAGCCAGCGCACAGCCATGAGTTTTGGCGTGAGCGTCGCGGCGGTAAACGCCGTCGCCGACGTCATTGCGCGTGTTATTGACGATGTGTTCGCCGTTGTCCACGATTTGCGCGAGACGCAGTTCTTCATCCTGAGGGACGCGCACGGAGACCGGTCCGCGCGGCGGGGAGGGCAGGGAGAACAGAAGCAACACGATCAGCACGATCGCCAGTACGACGCCGAGACGCCACGCAACCGGCCAGACGATCCGCCAGACGAGAAGCAGGAGGTTCTTCATTTTGTTGTCACCTGTGCGGATTGTGGCGTTACCGTCCCGGCTGCGCAGGGCTGAGGGTTCTCTTTGTAAATCTTGAGGTATTCGATAATCTGCCAGCGTTGTTCGGGCGTCCATTCGGGACCGATAACGCCGTGAGAAGGCGGCCCGTTCTCGGTCCAGGTCGAATAGCCCCCGCGAAATTCATGTCCGGTGTTGCGATTACCCGGGATTGTCGTATCCATCCAAAAGCCTTTGTCGGAAGCCGGTGAGGACACCAGGCCGACTCGCACCGGATCGAAGTCCATACGGTTGCGTATGAAGAATCTGCGGGGACGCTCGTTAGCGGGCGACAGCAGGTCGTAAAGCGTCGGCACCGAGCCGTTATGCAGGTAGGGCGCCGTGGCCCATACGCCGCCAAGGGGGCGGGCCTTGTACACCATTTTCACTTCCGGCGTATCGAGCGCTCCCTCGCCGTCGTATTCTTCCGTCACTAACTCGTTGTCGGAGGGAATCACATGCCCTTCCGAGATGCCGAGCTGTTTGTAGTACTTATCCGCAATGAAGGTGTCCAGGTAATTGAGCGCCTGGCCGATCGAGGTACTGGTCAGGTTGATGGCGTCGAGGTTCCGCTGAATGGCAGCCTTCCCGTCGCCGGGGTCCGGCCCGCCATACTTCTTGAACGCCTCGATCTTTCGTGCCTGTTGCTTCTCCAGAATGGGCCGTATCTTATCGATGACCTGCTGTCGCGTCAATCCGGTCTTCTCCAGATTGATGCGCCGGTTCACGAAGTTCATGGCGGCCTGAGGGTCGGTGCCGATGTCGGCGACCGAAACGGTGTTAACGCGCCAGAGAGGCTGGTCCTCCTCAAGCAGCGGATTGTATTCCTTGAGCAGGAGCGGGCGTTCCGCGGCGACCTCGTATTTGGGCTTCAGGCAGGGTTCATGACAGTGCGCACAGGTCTGCTCAAACAGCACCTTTCCCGGGTCCGCCTTTTTTTCCCGGTCCACTGGCCCCAGAAGGTCTTCGGGCCATTCCGGCGCCTTCAGTTTCGCCACCATGTCTTCGATGGTTTTCAGGTTCCGGATGAGTGTCCCGCTGATAAATTTTTCGTCGTCTTTTAATGGACGGCCGTAGACGTCAGTCAGTTCGAGCGTGGCGCCGACTCCGAGCGATTCACCGATATTGCGCGCCATGGGCTGGGCGACCGACGCGCCGTACTGCACCCAATCCCAATAGTGTGCACCCCATATAGCCGGATAACTGACCGGGGCGTTTCCAGGGGCGAAGTTAGAGGAATCCAGGGCGGTCCCGAACGCCGCGTTGGCGATACGGCCAATGGCATCGACACGGCCGAATCCTTCGGTGACCGGATAGCGGTTGTGATACCAATTGTCGAAAGTCTGACCCCCGAGCGAACCCATCACCTTAGCCACTTCCCAATACAGTTTGGGAGCGGCGGCGGGGTAGCGTGCCCCAAGCACGGCACGCGCAAAGCGGCCGAACTTGAACGGGTCGAGCAGCGTATCCCCCAAAGAGGCGGTGAGGTCACGGCCAAACTGGCCGGGGGAGGTCGAGGTAAATGCGTGCATTCCCTGGCCTCCGTCGATGCGGATTCCCGCGTCTTCTTCCGGGATTACCTCACCCGAGGGCAGCGTTTTACCCTTTACATGCACAAACAACTCACCCGTATGGCAGGCCGCACAGGTAATGTCGAGAACTTCG
>JBEKAQ010000183.1:0-5216 GCA_050015835.1 Bryobacteraceae bacterium
GAACGGGAAGTCGAACCGCAAAAGGAAATCGGCAGCAGTTATCAATACGATAACTACAACTACGATTATTCCTCGAGCGACGCGGGAACATACGGCCAGCCGTACGGTACATCCACTACGGAGCCGCAGGAATCCACCGTAACCAACACTGCCACCATCGGCGCGTCCGCAACTGAGGGCGCCGAATCTTTGTCCACCGTTACGCCGCCGGGCGCGATCGCCCATGAAATGGAACCCGGCACGGAAATCGCCGCCAGTTCGGATGGCCCTGCGCCACAGCCGGGCGGCGAGCCGCAGCCTTGGAGCCTGGAGCAGGAACTTGCAGCGCAGCACGCGGCCAACGGTGCATCGGCGACTGAGCATAACGCCTAGTTCTCAATAAATGTCCTCACGCGAAGACGACAATGGAGCGAAGACTCCCACAGGGAAAGTAACGCCTCCGCCCGCGGCGGTCACCGCCGTGACCGTTACCCGCGGCGGAGGCGGACGCACGCCGCCCCCGCCCGATCCCCCGGAACCTCCCGACGACGGCGAAGAAGGCATGCTGCGCATGTCCTTCCTCGAGCACCTCCAGGAGTTGCGCTCCCGCATTATCAAGATGCTCGCGGGCGTGCTCGTCTCCGTCGCCGTCAGCTTGACCTTCTGCAACCAACTTTGGCGCGTGATCGCCGCTCCCGCCGTCGAGGCTTTGACCAAGCTGGGCATCAAGCCGGCCACCCTCAAAGCCATCACGCCCATGGAGCAGTTCAACGTCATCTGGTTCAAGCTGCCTTTCCTGTGCGCACTCTTCATCGCCTCGCCCTGGATTCTCTACCAAATATGGGCTTTCATCTCTCCCGGGCTCTACAAGCGTGAGCGCCGCTACGCCGCGCCATTCATCCTTTGCTCCGCGGGCCTGTTCATCGGGGGCGGCGCATTCGCTTATTTCGTTGCTTTCCGCTTCGCCCTCACGTTTCTGTTAGGCATCGGTATCGGGAATTCCGTCGATCCGATGATTTCCATCGACGAATACTTCGACCTGTTCGTCAACGTCACGCTGGGCGTCGCGCTGGTCTTCGAAATGCCGATCCTGATCTTCTTCCTGACGTTGCTGCGCATCGTCAGCCCGGCCTTCCTGGTGAAGCACAGCCGCTACGCCATCCTGGGCATCTTCATCATCGCCGCCGTCGTCACGCCCACCCCCGATGCATTTAATATGCTGCTGTTTGCCCTTCCCATGTGCCTGCTCTTTTATGTGGGCGTCTTCGCCGGTTATCTATTGGTACTAAAACGCGAAGGCCGCCGGTTCCCATGGGGTAAGGTATTAACAATTGTGGGGATTGTGCTGGTAATCTTCGGTGCGCTACTCTACTTTGCTGCGCTACACTATAAGTTGCATCCGGTGCCGCACTGGCCTTTCCTGAGACGCTAAACGACTAGGCCATGCGGAGCGTAGTCACGCAGTGGCCACGTCTTAGCCATGGACCTGAACAAGGCAATTCGGGACTTACACGAGGAACTCAGGAAACTCAATGAGGTCATCGGGGCCTTGGAGCAGTTCCAGAGCACTGGTACTATCCCGCTGCCCCGGCGTCGCGGCCGCAAATCCATGGATGAACAGGAGCGCAAGCTTGTCGCCGAGCGCATGCGGACATACTGGGCCGCCCAACGTAGCAAGAAGGGTGCCAGCGGCTAAAGCTACTGTTTTTTCAATAGCCTGGCAACCCTTGCCCGCCATCGCCTGTAAGTCACTCGCAACCTGTACTCCCGATGCTGCCGCCAGGCTGGCGATAGAAACCTAGGCTTAAAGTACCATAACCAAAAGTACTGTGTCCCCGCGCCGAAGCTGTACCGCATTTCGAAGTCGCAGCGCAGTGCCATATCCCGCGCTTCCCGCTCGGAAAAAGTAACTCCCAGCCAGGTATCGTCCGGAGGATTGTCGAGTGTCTCGCCGCCTTGTATCTGGAACTTGAACAGCCGGCCCCGCCGCAGCCTGCGGCGAACCTCGCGGACGTAGCTTTCGATCACTTCGCGGCTCGGAATATGCTGGAACACAATCGACGAGAAGACGAAATCGAAGCGCGTACCGCCTAGTACTGCTAGATCTTTGCCGCTGTTCTGGAAGATGTGAACCCCCGGCAAATCGGCCAGCGCCGCGCGCGCCTGCCGCACCATCTCGCCGCTGATATCCACGCCGTACACCTCGCCGAAGATCTGCGCCAGCGCCCGCGTCACGCGCCCCGCCCCGCACCCGATTTCGAGCACCCGCATCCGCTTGGGGTCCTTCCCCTGGCAGATGTTGATCATGTCGGTGAGGATCTCCTCCGCGACCGTCCGCTCGCCGGACTGGAAGAACTCGGCGTCGGTCCAATCCTGCCGCTCGGTGTTCACGTAGAATCGTGCGTTCTCGCGGGCGCGCTCGTCCCATTCCCGCTGCATTTTTTCCAGTTGTCCGCTCAGATCCCGTTCCGCCATCATGGTATATTGTAATTGTCGAATCGGTCCGCGTGGGCGACTAGCTCAGCTGGGAGAGCGCTGCGTTCGCAATGCAGAGGTCGGGGGTTCGATCCCCCCGTCGTCCACCAAATTCCCTCCCATGCATTCCGCTCCCGCCCTGGTTCTTTTCGATATCGACGGCACCCTGGTCCGCCGCGCCGGACCGCACCACCGCCAGGCCCTCGTCGATGCCGTGCGCCGCGTCACCGGCCTGGAAACCTCGACCGAGCACATCCCGGTCCACGGCATGCTCGATCCCGACATCCTCACCCGCATGCTGCGCGATGCCGGCGCGTCGCAGGCCGCCATTCGCCGCGCCATGCCCGAGATCGTGCGCCGCGCGCAACAGATCTACGTGCGCAGCGTCCCCAGCCTGCGACGCAAGACTTGCCCGGGCGTGCGCCATCTTCTGCGCCGGCTGCAACAACGCGGCGTGCCGCTCGGACTGGTGACCGGCAACCTCACGCGCATCGGATGGAAGAAGCTCGACCGCGCCGGCCTGAAGCCGTATTTCCGCTTCGGAGCGTTCGGCGAAATGGCCAAGGATCGCGCCGGCCTGGCCCGCCTCGCCATCCGCCACGCGCGCGCGCAGGGCTGGATCGCGAAAGGCACGCCCATCGCGCTGGTGGGCGACGCGCCCAGCGATATCGTCGCGGCCCAACGCAACGGCATCCGCTCCATCGCCGTGCACACCGGAATCTCCTCGCGCGACGACCTGCTGGCCTACGCACCAGACCTGCTTTTGGAAGACCTGCGCGGCCTGACATTGGAGAAAATCGTTGGCCCCGAAAATGCCGGCCGCATATTGAGCCTTGCGTAGTGCGGTGACGGTTTTCGTGAGAAACGTGCCGCTCTGCATTGGGGCTGATGTGGGGCGGCCAATCTTGGCCGCAGCCGCCTTTTTAGGCGGCTCGGGCCGGCTGAAAGCCGGCTGCGGGCAGAATTGCCCGCCCCACAAGGGCCAAGTTGCTGCCACTGTATTATGCGAGCTTCAATAGGGGCGCCGGGATCTTGGGTTCGCGCGTTACGTTGCGGATAACCTCGAACAGCGTCGCCGGATTGATGGGCTTCGAGACGTATGCGTCCATGCCGGCAGCCAGGCATTTTTCCTCATCGCCTTTCATCGCATGCGCGGTCATGGCGACGATGGGAATGTGCGCGCAGGAGACGGATTCGCGTTTTCGGATCAGCCTGGTCGTCTCGAGCCCATCCATCTCCGGCATCTCGACGTCCATCAGGATGAGATCGAAGGCCTCCTCGTCGAACGCGGCCAGCGTCTCGCGCCCGTTGACAGCGACCCTGACGGAATGGCCGCGCTTTTCAAGCAAGCGACGCGCTACGGTCCGGTTCACGGGGTTGTCCTCGGCCACCAGCACCCGCAAGGGCGACGCCTGGGTGGGGATGTCCGGTTCCCTGGCTTCACACGGCGGCGCCTGTGGCGCTGACGCGTCGATTACGGCGCGAATGCGATCCAGCAGTTCCGCAGCCTGAACAGGCTTCACCAGCCAGGCCGCGATACCCGCATCCCGGCAATGGAATGCGTCATCCCCGTTGCCGATGGATCGCAGCATGATGATGGGTGGGGCGGCCTTGGGAAGCTTCCGCATCTGCCGGGCTGCTTCGAAACCGTCCATGCCCGGCATCAAACCATCCAGAAGGATCAGCCGGATCGGGTCGGCGCCGGCGTTGCCGTCCGCCAGCAGGCGAAGCGCCTCCGCGCCACTCTCGACGGCAACCGGCCGCATCCCCCAGCGGGTCACCATCTTCACCAGCACATGGCGGTTGGTCGGGTTGTCGTCCACGATCAGGACCTGCAAGCCGCGCAGCCCGTCGACTGGCGTGAGAACCGGCATGGTGACCGCGCCGTCCTGAAAACCGGCGCGGGCCGTAAAGTGGAATATGCTCCCGCGGCCGCCCGCGCCGGTTTCCACCCAGATGCGTCCCCCCATCAGGGCCACCAGCCGCGAGGAGATCCCCAGCCCCAGCCCGGTGCCGCCGAACCTGCGCGTGGTGGAACTATCGGCCTGCGTAAACGGCTCAAAAATGGCTTGCCGGTTCTGTTCGGCGATGCCCATGCCCGTGTCGCGAACGGTGCCATGCAGGAGCCTATCGCCGGAGCCGTCGCAATCCATGCTCATTCCCACAGCCACTTCGCCGCTGTCGGTAAACTTGATCGCATTCCCGATCAGGTTCACGAGTATCTGACGCAGCCGGCCGGGATCGCCAATCAACGTCGCAGGCACGTCCCCCTGGACGTCGTAGATCAGTTCGAGACCCTTCTGGTGGGCCCGGAAGCTCAGCGTCCGGACAGTTTCGCGCATAGTCTCCGCAAAGTCGAAGGGAATGTTTTCGAGCACCACCTTGCCGGCCTCGATTTTCGAGAAATCCAGGATGTCGTTGATCACCGTCAGCAGCGACTCGGCGGAACTCTTCACCAGTTTCATGTCTTCCCGCTGCTCGTCGGTCATGGCGGTGTCCAGAAGCAGATCGGTGATGCCGATGACCCCGTTCATGGGCGTCCGTATCTCGTGGCTCATAGAGGCCAGGAAAATGCTTTTGGCTTCGTTGGCGGCGCGCGCGGCCTTCTCCGCGCGCTTCCGTTCGCCGATCTCCACTTGCAGGATTTCGGTCTGGTTTTCAAACAAGGTCACGATCATGCCGAAGGCGACGAAGTACTTCGGAAGATCCCAGACCACGTGGTCGCCCGGAATGTTGACGTGCAGGATCGCGCAAATCTCGGA
>JBEKAQ010000184.1:0-5213 GCA_050015835.1 Bryobacteraceae bacterium
CGTGCACTCATTCCCGTAGTAACCGCATTCACCGTCGCCCACTCCATCACGCTCATCGCTTCCGCATATGACCTGGCGCCCAGTGCGTCCTGGTTTCCGCCTTTGATAGAAACGCTGATCGCCGTTTCCATCGTCTACATGGCGCTGGAGAATATCGTCGGCGGTGCTACCGTGAAGCGCCGGTGGATGGTCGCGTTCGGCTTCGGCCTCGTTCATGGATTCGGGTTCTCTTTCACCCTCCGCCAAACGCTCCAGCTCGCCGGATCGCATATGCTGACCTCGCTGCTGTCGTTTAATGTCGGCGTCGAATTAGGTCAGTTACTCGTGCTGGCGGTGCTCATCCCCGCCCTTGATTTGTTGTTCCGTTATGTGGTTGCCGAGCGCATGGGCACCATCATTCTCTCGGCTCTGGTAGCCCATACCGCCTGGCACTGGATGATGGAGCGCTGGGAGGTGTTCAGGCGTTACCGCATCCAGTTACCCGTGTTTGACGCGGCTCTGTTGGCAAGCATATTGATGTGGCTCATGCTGATTGTGATTGCCGGCGGAGCCGTTTGGTTTATCGCCACGCTTCTGCGCCCGCGAACCTCCGGCGCGGCGGCGCCCCCTCTCGTTAACACGGACTGAAAATCATGTATAGTGGCAGAGGTTCATCTGAGTCGGCAGCAGGGAAATCGATAAGAGGAGAGATCGGTATGAAGCATGATCTGAAAATTGGAGTGGGCCTGATAGCACTCGCGGCTGCACTCGGAGCCGGGTACCTCGAGCTTCGGAATGTCGCCGTCGTACAGGCCACCGGAGCGCAGGCGCCAAGATTCGAAGTCAACCCGATGTGGCCCAAACCACTGCCCAACCATTGGGTTATCGGCAACGTCATTGGCGTCTCGGTCGACGCGCAGGATCATATCTGGATCATTCATCGCGCCGGCTCGCTCGAAGCCAAGGAAACCTACATGACGACGAACAGCGCCGAGTGCTGCACCCCGGCGCCGCCGGTTCTGGAGTTCGACGAAGAAGGCAACCTGCTGCGCTCCTGGGGCGGTCCCGGCGCGGGTTATGACTGGCCCCTGTCGAACCATGGGATCACGGTGGATTATAAAGGCAACGTCTGGATCGGCGGCAATGGCCGCGGCACGCCGCCGAGCGCGGGTGCGGGAAGAGCGGAAGGCACTCCGGCGGAAAATCAGACCTCGCTGGGCGGCTACTACCACGACAATCAGGTTCTCAAGTTCACGCAGGACGGCAAGTTCCTGATGCAGATCGGCAAGCCCGGCATGAGCAAAGGCAGCAACGACACCGATAACCTCCGCTTGCCGGCCAAGCTGTTCATCGACAAGAAGACCGACGAATTGTATGTCGCGGATGGCTACGGAAACCGTCGTGTGATCGTATTCGACGCCACTACCGGCAAGTTCAAGCGGTATTGGGGCGCCTATGGCCACAAACCCGATGACACGAACCTTGGTAACTACGATCCGAAGGCGCCCATCGCGCAGCAGTTCCGGAACCCCGTACACTGCGCCGATGTCTCCGACGATGGATTCGTATATGTCTGTGACCGCGTGAACGATCGCCTCCAGGTGTTCAAGACCGATGGAACCTTTGTTAAAGAAGCGATCTACAACAAGAACACCCTTGGCGATGGCGCGGTGTGGGATGTTGCATTCTCCAAAGACCCGCAGCAAAAGTACCTTTACATCGCCGACGGAGCCAATGAAAAAATCCATATCGTGAACCGCGAAACGCTCGAAGTCGTTACCAGCTTTGGCGACGGCGGACGGCAGCCCGGTCAATTCTACGCCGTGCACAGCATCGCCACGGATTCGAAAGGCAACGTATTTACTACGGAAACCTATCGCGGTCAGCGCGTACAAAAATTCGAGTACAAAGGCCTGGGGCCAGTCGCAAAGGCGGACCAGGGCGTCCTCTGGCCGAAGAAATAGTCTTTCATCGCTGGTGTTGTGTCCAGGAAATAGCTGGACCATGTTCATGCAGCTGGTACACGCGACTTCAGTCGCGTTTTTTCGGGAGAAAACGAACGCGACTGAAGTCGCGTGTACCGGAAATGCAGCCCGGTTATTTGCTGGACACAACACTAACATCGCCGATCCGCTCACAAGTAAGTCGAGGCCCTGCGTAACTTAACGCAGGGCCTCGCTGTCTATACGCGCGCTCCGGCGCAGGAACTCCGCGCAACTCCTTTGTCTGCTTGACATTTCATTCGTAACAAACGGCGTGCCGTTTGCTGCATCCCCTCCCGGATGAAAAGAATCTTCGAGGGCTCGGAACACCTGATCCGGTTAGCGGGCGTTGCAGTGGTTCTCGTACTGGCTTTCTTCGTCGTTCGCCACGAGCTGGTACCCAAAGACTTCGGGAAGTACGGCCATTTTCGCCCCGCCGCTCTCGATGAAATCGCTGCCCGCACTCCCGTCTTCGCCGGCCGCGAGGCCTGCGCCGCCTGCCACGATGACGTCGTCACCGCCAAGAGCAAAGGTCCTCACGCCAATGTGGGATGCGAAGCCTGCCACGGTCCGCTCGGGCGTCACGCGCAGGATTTCGCCAGCCAGCAACCTGTTCTCCCCGATACCGCCAAACTCTGCGTCGTCTGCCATGAAGCGGACGGCGCCAAACCCAAAACATTCCCGCAGGTCGTCTCGCGCGAGCACGCCGGGGATACCGCGTGCGGCGTTTGCCACAATCCCCACCAGCCCAAATTGTGAAAGGCCAAATTGTGAAAGGAAAGCCATGGATCTGAATCGACGCGAATTGCTGGCCGCAGCGGGAAAGTTCATCATCCTTTCGGGCGCCGCCCTGGAAGCTTTCGAAAGCGCGTCAGGCGCCGTCGCCGCGGATTCGAAATACAAAATGGCCGATCACTGGTGGGCCATGACCATCGACATCCAAAAGTGCATTGGATGCGGCAACTGCGTCCGCGCCTGCGCCAGCGAGAACGACGTGCCCGAGGGCTTCGTCCGAACCTGGATCGAGCGCTACGAAGTCAGCGGCGACGACCGCGAACATCCCCATGTGGAATCTCCCGCCGGCGGCATCCATGGCTTCCCGGTCCGCAATACGCCCGACGTCAAGAGTTTTTTCGTTCCGAAACTCTGCAATCACTGCGCCCATTCCCCCTGCGTTCAGGCCTGCCCGGTAGGCGCGACCTTCGAGTCCCCGGACGGCGTCGTTCTGGTCGACCGGCAATACTGCGTCGGCTGCGGCTACTGCGTCCAGGCTTGTCCTTACGGATGCCGTTATCTGCACCCCGTCGAACATGTCGCCGATAAGTGCACCTTGTGTTATCACCGCATCACCAAAGGTCTGACCACGGCCTGCTGCGAAGCCTGCCCCACCGGCGCGCGCCAGTTAGCCGACCTGAAGAATCCACGGGACCCGGTACATGAATTTCTTCGCACCAACGCCATCCAGGTCCTCAAACCCGAAATGGCAACAGGCGCCAAGGTCTTCTACAAAGACCTCGACGGGGCGGTGAGGTAACCGCCATGCTCGCACCCACTCCCGATGTCCAGGGTTTCATGTATCCCAATGAAGTGCAGCTCACCTGGAGCGTCCTGATCGTTCTCTATCCGTTCATCACCGGACTCGTGGCCGGAGCCTTTATTCTGGCCTCCCTTGCCCGCGTCTTCCACATTGTTGCCGTGCAGCCCATCTATCGCCTCTCGCTGCTCACCGCCCTGGCCTTTCTTCTGGTGGCTCCACTCCCTCTCCAGTTGCACCTCGGACACCCCGAGCGCTCGTTTGAAATGTATATGACGCCCCACCGGACATCCGCCATGGCCATGTTCGGATTCGTCTATCTCTGGTACCTGCTGGTCGTTCTCCTGCTGGAAATCTGGCTCGACTATCGCAAGGACATCATCCTCGCGTCCCGCTCCCACACCGGCCTCAAAAAATGGATCTATTCGGTTCTCACCCTGGGCTCCGCTAACATCGACGCCCGCTCCCTGCACGTCGACGATCGCGTAGGCTGGACAGTAACCTTGATCGGTATCCCGTCTGCCTTCCTGCTGCACGGATATGTGGGATTCATCTTCGGGTCCGTGAAGGCCAACCCCTGGTGGTCCTCGCCTCTGATGCCCGTGGTGTTTATCTTTTCGGCGATGGTCTCCGGCATCGCCATCGTCCTTCTCGTCTACCGGGCCACCACTTACATCCGCAAGCGGCCGCTCGACATGTCATGCCTCGATACCGTCGCTAAGTATCTTCTCTATATCTTCCTCATCGATTTCTCCCTCGAAATGCTCGATCTTATCCACCGCATGTATGAAGCGAGCGAATCGTTTCATACCCTGGATTTCATGGTTCACACGCAGCTCTTCATGTCTCAGATCGTTCTGCAGATTATCCTCGGGACTCTCGTTCCCATCGCCCTTCTCGCACTGACTCAGGTAACCAAACTCAGCGTCGTCGTCCGCCGCCGGATTTATACTCTCGCCGCCGCCCTCACCTTGATGGGCATCTTCGCCATGCGCTGGAACGTGGTCATCGGAGGCCAGCTTTTTTCCAAGAGTTTCCTGGGTTACACGACCTACAAAATGGCGTTCGCCGAGCGCGAAGGCCTGCTGCCCGCAATCGCGCTGCTGATCCTGCCTTTCTTTATTTTGTGGGGACTGGTAAAACTGCTTCCGCCCTGGGCGGAACAAAAGATCTGATGACCATGAGGACGATGCTATGCCCGCTCCATCCACTGACGTGGGTCCGGCTCTGTCGCCGGAAGAACTCGAAGATCTGATCCTTCAGGTTCACGATCTGCAACAACGCGTTCTGAATCTGGAAAAACGCCTCGGAAGTGCCGCTACATCGGAAGCGCTCCCGGTTGCCGAAACTCCTCCCGCCGCCGCCGCGGCCGATCTGGCTCCGGACCTCGACTTGCCTTCGAATACAGTGCCCGTCCTGGGCCGCATGCTCGTCGCCATCGCCGGCGCTTACGTGCTTCGCGCCCTCACGGAATGGTCCGTGCTGCCCCCTGCCGCCGGCGTCGCCATTGGCCTGCTCTATGCGCTCGTCTGGCTTTGGATCGCTGCCCGGTCGCCCGCCTCATCCCGCTTCGCGGCCGCCGTGAGTTGCTCCACTTCGGTGTTCATCATGGTTCCCCTGGTTTGGGAAGCGACGGAGCGGCTCAGGGTGATGTCCTCCGCCGCCAGCGCGGCCGTTCTCATGGCCTTCGCTCTTATCGCGCTTGCGCTCGGGTCGCG
>JBEKAQ010000185.1:0-5189 GCA_050015835.1 Bryobacteraceae bacterium
TCGGCTTGACGGAGCCTCTGCTTGGATATGATGAAACCGCCAGGCAGCCGCCGCAAGACGGCTGCGGCAGATACCATGGTTTGCTGGTACGGTTCTGGTTTCGGCGCCGGAAAGCCGGCACTTTCGCTGTTCACGAAATCACCTCGCGAGATCGCCGGAGAGGTCCGACGAATCCTCTGGGCGAGGGTCTTTCAGGATGGGTGACTGGGGGCTCAAAACAGCTACCGACTCGTTACTGCGATTACTGCGTTAAGCCGGGCCTTTTCGCAAAATACTGATTCTGCATGGTCGTCTATGTTCAGGAAATGTCGCCATGGTCGCAAATGTTCTTTATTGTCAAACGACGACCGTATTCCCAAGCTGGACGTCGCGGGTTCGAGTCCCGTCTCCCGCTCCATGTTTTCAATAAGTTACAGCCAAATCGGATATTCGGATTGCCCTTCTTAACGCAGTAATCGCAGTAATGAGCGTACTCAGCCGTTGAAACCATGGGACTTGTTGCTGGCGCGTCCAGCGCGCTCGGCTGGACGACAGAGCTTTGAGTCCAGCGTTGCTTCCAGCGGCGGCTGCAACCGTTTCGCGTCGTGGCGCCGGCGGCTGGGTATCGGACGAGCGTCTAGCATCGTGTCGTCATTTACGAGTACGCCGGTCCCACGCTGTCGGGCGTATGCGTTGAGCCTTCTCTCTTTGCATTCGCTCGCGCCATGAGTGCCTGACTCCCAACTGCGAGCGCCGTTGTTTAGGTGTCGTGATCCAACTCTACTCGACTCATCCCGCCAGCGCGGTAGCGGGCGAATGCATCTTCGACTACGATTCATCGTTCATGATGAACAGTCCTGCGCTGCTGACTGGTTCCCCGATCGCGGCTGGCAGAGTTGTTGGGTCGTGGCCACGAAAACTGAAGGCGAGCGGGAGTTCCGCATTCGGCCGCGGCGGTCCCGAACGCCCGCGAAAACGAAACGTTTCCCTGGTTTTCCGGATGAATCTCGTCTGTAGGGACCTGAGCGCCAGCAACTCCGAGACTAATGCCCTGGCGGAGTTGCTTGGGATGAGCCGCGAACCGGAAGTGATTTAAGCCGACGCCATCAGCCCGGCGAAAGTCCATCGATGAAATCGATCCTAATAGAGTGATTTCTATTGACTTGCTCCAGCCTAAGCACTTCTGTACAGTGGACATGATGAAGCACGGCGGTGTTCGACTTGTCCCTTGCATCCCTCTTCTGCTGCTGGTTTCGGCCGGCCCACTCGTGGCTGTGGAGATTGAGCACTTATCCATCGACGCATCCAAGGCCGGAGCGAAGATCGACCGCAACCTCTTCGGCCAGTTCGCGGAGAACCTCGGACACGGCCTTTACGAGGGCATTTGGGTTGGCCCAGATTCTGCCATTCCGAACACGCGCGGGATCCGCAATGACGTTGTTACCGCGCTTCGGGCGTTGAGAATTCCCAATGTCCGCTGGCCGGGCGGCTGCTTCGGCGACGAGTACCATTGGCGCAAAGGAGTCGGCCCACCTGGAAAGCGGCCGGCTACGCTCAACTCCTCGTGGGGGGGTGTAGTCGACGATAACAGCTTCGGCACCGCCGAATTTATGGATTTCGTCCAGCAAATCGGCAGCCAGGCATACGTCTCGATCAATGTCGGATCCGGGAGCCCGCAGGAGGCGGCCGAATGGTTGGAGTACATGACGGCCGCTAAACCGACGGCGCTGGCCAAAGAGCGGGCCGCCAACGGACATCCCGATCCCTACAGCGTCGGCTTCCTGGGCATCGGAAACGAGAGTTGGGGCTGTGGCGGCAACATGAGCGCGGACTACTATCTGAGCCAGCTCAAGATCTACAGCCACTTCGTCAGGAATGACAATCCTTCCCAGCAGGGCCGCAACCAGATGCTCAAGATAGCCGTCGGCCCGGGCACTCCCGACACCGAGTGGACCGAGACCATCATGAAGGCCTGGCAGCATCACGACTGGAGTTGGAATATCGACGGGCTTTCGCTGCACTGGTACACGGTGCCCAACGGATGGCCGCCCTCGACGCCTTCGACAAGCTTCGGCGTTGCGGATTACGGCAAGACACTGAAGTCCACGCTGTTCATGGATGAGTTCCTGCGCAAGCAGGAGGCCGTCATGGACAGGTACGACCCGCAGAAGAAGGTCGCCCTGGTGGTGGACGAATGGGGCGCATGGCATGCCGCGTTGCGGGGCACGAATCCGAGCTTCCTGGTCCAGCAGAACAGCCTGAGGGACGCGATTCTGGCATCGCTGAACCTGAACATCTTCGCCCGGCATGCCGAGCGCGTGCGCATGGCCAACATTGCGCAAATGATCAATGTGCTGCAGGCGATGATCCTGACGGACAAGGAGAAGATGGTTCTCACTCCCACCTACTACGTGTACCAGATGTATGTTCCGTTCCAGAACGCCACGTTTGTTCCGGTCGCCTTTGACGCCGGCACCTACACACAAGGAAGCATCAGTCTGCCGCGAGTGGATGCGCTCGCTGCCAGGGACGCGTCGGGCAGGCTTTGGCTGGAAATAACGAACCTGGATCCCGAAAAGCCGGTCGACGTGGATGCGGAGATCAACGGCATGACGGCGAAGTCGGCGAATGGAGAGACGCTGACTGCGCCTGCCGTCGACAGTGTGAATACATTCTCAGCGCCCAACGCCGTGGTGCCGAAACCTGTTACCGCAAATTTGAAAGACGGCAGGCTGAAACTGACGGTCGAGCCAAAGTCGGTGACGGTCGCCTCCCTGGAGCAATGATGAAGAGGACAATGCGAGTATTTTGCCAAGTGGCGCTGACCATGGCTGTGGCAGCCGGGTTCCGGCTAGCGGCCCAGGTGCAAACACAGGTTCCGCCGGTGGTCCCGGGCGCAAAACCGGTCACGGTCGAGCACATCAAGGTCCACGGTGCGGCCCTGGAGGGCAACATGGAGGGCGACGCCGTCGACCGCGACGTCATCGTCTTCCTGCCGCCAGGCTACCAGAAAGACAAACACCGCCGATATCCTGTTGTCTACGCGCTGCATGGTTACTCCATCGGCGCCGAGCAGTGGACCCAGGAAATCCACGTGCCGCAAACGATCGAAAGCGCTTTCTCCGAGGGCGCCAAGGAGATGATCGTCGTTCTGCCGGACTCGAAGACGCTGCACAACGGGTCCATGTACTCGAGTTCCGTCACCACCGGCGATTTCGAGAGGTTCATCTCTCATGATGTGGTGGCCTACATGGACGCGCATTACCGGACGATTCCCGATCGCATGAGCCGCGGCCTGGTTGGGCACTCGATGGGAGGATATGGCGCAGCTCGTATCGGCATGAAGCATTCCGACGTGTTCGGCAGCCTGTACATCATGAGCCCGTGCTGCCTGTCCGCGCGGACCGCCGGCCCCGCAAGCCCGGACATCGACAAAGCACTCGAGGCGGCAAAAACGCCGGAGGATTCTGCCAAACTGCCGTTTTTCGCGCGCGCGCAACTCGCCAGCGCGGCGGCGTGGTCTCCCAACCCGAAGAATCCTCCGCTCTATCTCGATCTGCCGGTGAAGGACGGGACTGTTCGACCTGAGGTGCTCGCCAAATGGGCGGCCAACGCGCCCCTCGCCTTTATCGATCAATACATTGGCAATCTTCGGCAATACCGCGCCATCGCATTAGACGTCGGGGACCAGGATCGCTTACGCACCGATGCCGGTAAGCTGCATGATGCTCTCGATCTATACGGGATTGCGAACAGCTTCGACGTGTATTCAGGCACGCACACCAGCGCCGTGGCGGATCGCTTTCAGAATCATGTCATGCCGTTTTTCAGCAAGAATCTTTGCTTTGAGGCAGGCTGCCACTAGTATGCCGATCCCGACGGTGGTGCGCACAGACACTGCGATCTATGGCCGGGCAGGCATGCCTGACGACTTCGCCACAGTCCGAAAAACATGAGAATCTCTTATTTCCTCCTCTTCGCGCTTACCGCAGTGGCCCAGACGCCAACCGGCCAACCCGTGAGCGCCAGCATCGACGCCTCCAAAACCGGCGCCGCCATTTCTCCTTATCTCTATGGCCAGTTTGTAGAGCACGCAGGGAGCCTCGTCTATACAGGTCTCTGGAGCGAGATGCTCGATGATCGCAAGTTCTACAACCCGGTCGTACCGGCAACAGCGACGCCACCGGACGCCGGGCAAGCAGGGCGTGGGCCCGGGCGAGGGCGCGGCCCTGCCCGGCGATGGGTTCCCATCGGCCCGCCAGAATCCGTCCTTATGGACACGAAGAATCCTTTCGTGGGCGATCACTCGCCGCTCATCAAACTGCGAGGCTCGGAACTTCGGGGCATCCGGCAGTCCGGTCTCACCTTCGTGGAGGGCGCCACCTATAGCGGGCGCATCCAATTGGTCGGCGACCCCACTGCAAAGGTCTCGGTTGGCATCGTCTGGGATGCGGGTAATCCCGGCCAACGCCAGGCCGTCTCTCTCGGTCCGCTGCGCACTTCATACAAGAAGTTCACGTTCTCATTCAAGGCGGAAAAGTCCGGCACGGCGCAATTCGAGATCAGCGGCACGGGAACAGGTTCCTTCCACGCCGGCGCGGTTTCGCTGATGCCAGCCGACAACGTCAACGGTTTTCGCCCCGGCGCCATCGCTGCCCTCAATAGTCTTCGCTCCGGCGTGTATCGCTGGCCCGGCGGCAATTACGTTTCCGCCTTCGAATGGCGCAACGCCATCGGCGACCCCGACAAGCGCCCGCCCGAAATGGACCCGGTCTGGCGCACGCTGCAATCCAACGATGTCGGCACTGAGGAGTTCATGACGATGTGCAAGCTCCTCGGCGTGGACGCTTATATCACCGTCGACGCCGGCTTCGGCGACGCGTGGTCGGCCGGGCAATATGTCGAATACGTCAATGGCGCCGTCAGTACTCCGATGGGCAGACTGCGCGCCGCCAACGGCCATCCCGAGCCCTATCGAGTGAAATTCTGGGGCATCGGCAATGAAATGTGGGGCAGCTATCAGTACGGATATATGCCGCTAGAGCAGTTCGAACACAAGCACAACCTGTTCGCCAAGGCCATGCGGAAATCGGATCCCGCCATCGTGCTGATCGCTAGCGGCGCCATGCCGGACACCATGACCGGTTCCAAGGAGGCCCTGAAACTCGGCACGGATCTGGTGCCGAAGATCATGTCGCCCGCGGATTGGA
>JBEKAQ010000186.1:0-5182 GCA_050015835.1 Bryobacteraceae bacterium
CGTGCTGATGATGAACGGGCGGTACGATTTGAATTATCCTCTGGCTACCTCACAACAGCCTCTGTTCGATCTGTTTGGCGTATCGGCGCGGGATAAGAAGATGGTTCTGATGGAAGCGGGCCACGCCATGATCGGGTTTCCCGCTACAACGCGGGAGATTCTGGATTGGCTGGACCGGTACTTGGGCCCGGTACGAAGCAAATAGGCTATTGGCAGCCAAGTTCACGCTTGAGGAAGGCGCGCGCGAATCGCCAGTCGCGTTCCGCGGTCGCGGGTGAGGAACCGGCGGCGGCCGCCGCCTCTTCGACGGTTAGGCCGCCGAAATAGCGGAGTTCCACGAGCTTGGCTTTGCGCGGGTCCACCTTGGCGAGGCGATCGAGGGCCCGGTCGAGATCGAGGACGTCGACCTCACGCCCGTTCGATAGTTCCATGGCCTCCGAGAGCGAAACCCTGACCGCGCCGCTGCCCCGCTTCACTCGAAGCCGCGCACGAGCGTGATCCACCAGGACGCGGCGCATCATTTCGGCCGCCACGGCGATGAATTGCGCGCGGTTCTGCCAGTTTCCTTCCGCCTGACCGGCTAACCGCATCCACGCCTCATGCACCAGCGCGGTGGCCTGCAGAGTGTGGCCGCCCTTTTCCCGGGCAAGCTGATGGGCAGCTAAACGGCGGAGGTCTTCATACACTGAAGGGAGTAGTGATTCCGGCACAGCCATCAGAACTTCAGGATATAGCAATAGCGAGGACCTGTTGTGCTCCCAGCTAAGCGCCGAGTTGCACCGCCCCGCCCACGTGACGGCGACCGGCGTGATTCTTTCCGGTAAAGGGAAAAAAACGATAGAGTGCTAACGTTCGTCTTCCGCAGCGATGTCAAAAGTCATTACGCCAGCATCAGGCATGCGCTGCTGCTGGCTTTGGTCCGGGACCGCATCGACGACACGGGTGCTCGATCTGGTAGGACAGTACCTCCGCAGAACGGTGGATGAGAACTGTCTCAACACGACGGTGACAGTCGTGATCAGCCTGGGCTGTCCACTGTCGCCGGTGATGGCCGCGATCTATCTGGAGTTGCTGGACCGCCGCGCGGCAGCATCAAACCGAAGATCGACGTGCGCCTGAATGCTTTCATTTACGATGCCTGGGAGCTGGCGGGAATCGACTTTACGGCGCTAGCCCCGCACCTCGGCTCCATTCGCTCCAGCAACTACGACGAGCAGGAAGGGCGCATCGACTACATGGAGCACAAGCGTCAGTTCCTGTTGGCGGTGCGGGCCGCGGCCGGCGACGACATCCTGTTCCTCTGCTGGAGGCGATCGGCGATGGCTTGCGCGACGCCGACGTCACGGTGGGGTAGATCGAAAGCAGCGGCCGGCGAGGCTATACTTCCATCATGATGGCTATGTCGAACGAGATCAGCCGCCGGATGTTCCTGGCAGCGGCCGGCTCTGGGGCTGCCCTGTCATCGGCCGCCCAGGCTCCGCCGAAAGAGAATCTGCCGAAAGAGAAACAAACCATCGGGATCCAGATCGGGTCTGTCTCCTTTCTGGATGAGGGCACCGAGAAGGTACTGGACATCCTGCAGGAGAAGGCGTGCGTCAACGCGCTGTTCGTGGCGTCGTTCACGTACGGGGATGGAATCGCCAGCCGCCAGCTCAAAGGGCATCCGATCCCGGACCACGGCGTGCAGGCCTACGACGACGACTTCCATGGCGGCAATTACGCCACGCCGCACGCGCAGTTTTACAAGAACACCGTGATGAAGGATACCAAGGCGCCGGACCACGGCAACATCGACATTCTCGAAATGGTGATTCCCGCGGCCAAAAAACGGGGCGTGAAGGTCTTCACCTGGAGTGAGGATGTGTGGAATCCGGCCGTGCCGAACGTGGAGAAGATCCAGGAGAAGGATCTCTACGGCAGGAATGCTCGCACGGTGTGCTTCAACAACCCCGATCATCACAATTTCCTGATGGGGCTGATGGAAGACTTCACCCGGTCCTACGATCTGGAGGGTATCATGTGGGGCTCGGAGCGCTACGGTGCGTTCGGCAACATGGTGGAATCGGTGCACAATCGCAATGGCAACGATCCCTCGCGGGTGACCTGCTTCTGTACTTTCTGCCAGCAGAAGGCCAAGGCCCGGGGGATTAGCGTGGCGCGCGCCTTCGAAGGATTCAAAACGCTGGAGGCATGGTGCAAGGACTGCCGCGCGGGCCAGCGGCCCACCGATGGCTACTATGCGACGCTGTGGAGGGTGCTGTTTCGTTATCCCGAAATCCTGGCGTGGGAGACCATGTGGAACGACAGCGTGCATGAGACCTACGAGGCCATCTACAAGCTGGTGAAATCGATCAAGCCGCAGATGCAGGTGGGCTGGCACGTCTGGCACGCGCACAGCTTCAGCCCATTCTTCCGGGCACAGACGGACATTAAGGAACTGGCCCAGTACTCCGACTATCTGAAAATGACCGTCTATCATAACCTGGGTGGCACGCGGATGGAAACCTACATCACGAGCACTCGCAACACGATCTATGGGGATATGCCGATCGAGGAGGCGCTTGAGTTCGAGTACCGCATCATGAATTATCGCGAACGCGGGTATCCGGAACTGCCGTATACGGGATTGTCGCCGGATTACGTCTATCGCGAGACGAAACGGTGCGTCGACGGCGCCAAAGGGACCAAGGTGCAGATCTGGCCGGGGATCGATGTCGATATTTCCAATATGGATGTGAATTTCAGCCGCTCGACGCCGCCCGTCATCAAGGACGTGACGATGCAGGCTTATCGCGGCGGCGCGCAGGGGCTGGTGATCTCGCGGAAATATTCGGAGATGAAACTGGCGAACCTGGCGGCGGTGGGCGACGCGTTGCGTGAAATGAAGATCCCGGTGTGAAGCCCGGCTGAATACCGGAGGCCCTACTCCAGGGTGCGTAGCTGCAGACTTGGATGAATAGCGGACCGAAGTCCGCGTCATCGATGTAGACAGAAGCGCCTGGCTCCTTATTCCTTTTGGGCCCGGAACTCGTGCGGGATTGATTTAGCCCCGCGGGAAGGCCGCCGCGCTCGGGCGCCGCGTGCGTGAATCGCCCATGCTCCTGAAGCCGTCGCCGCGGCGGATGCGGCGAAGCGCGTCGAGCTTCTGCGCCGGCGCTTCCCCGGGTTTCGACAGCGACCCGTCAGCTCCCGTCGCGCTCACGGAGAAGCGCGCCGCCGGTGCCTTCACCCCGCGCCATGATCTCGTGAAACGTGAGGCTTGACCCGCTCCATCCACTCCACCAGGCTTTGTGGAGAGCGGCACCTTTAGCCGCTATGGGCGGCACTTGAACGCTGCGCGCCAACAACGCGAGCGCGGGCGGGTCGAAGATGCGTCGGGCGCCGGTATCGGGGAAGACGGAAATCCTGGCTTGCAATTCCTGGTACTCTCTCGCTGGAGGACCCCTTATGTGGCGACGAGATTTTCTGAGGTTTGTACCGCCGGTGGTTCTGATGCCGCAGTTACGCTCTGCGCCCCGGCTCAAAATCACCGACATCCGGATCGTGAATCTGAAGAGCGTTCGCGAAACCGGGAAGATGGAAGCGGTGTGGAATCCAGGAACCGTGACGACGCACCGGATCGGCGGCGGCTCGGTCATCGAGATTCACACCGATCAGGGACTTTCGGGTATCGGGCCGGCGATCGACAGCGGTGCGCTGGAGTCGGGCAAGGCGCAGCTCATCGGTATGGACCCGTTCAGCATCGAGCAACTGGCCGGTCCGCTGCGCTATTACGCGGGTCAAAGCCCACGTACGGTTTCGAGCCTGGAAATTGCGCTGTGGGACCTCATCGGCAAGGCCGCCGGCCAACCGCTCTACAAACTCTGGGGCGCGGCCAAGGACCGCGTACCGGCCTATGCCAGCATGATCCAGCTTTCCATCCCGGAGGAAAGAGTCCGCATGGCGGTCCAGCTCAAATCGCAAGGTTGGAAGGCGATCAAGCTTCGGGCGCATTTTCAGACATTGAAGGAGGACGTGCGCCTGGTGGAAGCGGTACGCAAAGCGGTGGGCGACGACATGGAGATTATGGTGGATGCCAACCAGGCGCAGTCCTTCGGCACCTGGCAGCCGGGCGTGATGTGGGATTTCCGCCGCGCGCTGGAGACCGCCCGGGAACTTGAGCGTTTGAACTGCCTATGGCTGGAAGAACCGCGGCTGCGCTACGCTTTCGATGAGCTGACGGAGTTGAGCCGCCTGGTGGGCATTGCGATCGCCGGGGGAGAGAACAATCGCGGCGTGCACGAATACCGCTGGATGATTGAACAGAATGTCTTTGCCATCCTGCAGCCCGACATAATGGTGGCCGACGGCGTCACGGGCTTTCGCGAGATCGCGGCCCTGGCCAAGGCGCACAACAAGAGAGTGATTCCGCATCACGGCGGAGGCAATCTCGGGACGATCGCCCAGCTCCACGCCATCGCCTCTTGGCCGCACGCGCCGTGGATCGAGATCCTGCACGACCCGCCCGTCGCCGCGTATACCAATGGGTTCGCAATTATGGAGAACCCGCCACTGGTGGACCAGGAAGGCTATCTGAACTTGCCGCAAGGTCCGGGCTTGGGCGTGGCGATCAACAGAGATTTGATCGCCTCGTAGGCGCGTTGGGTGTCCTTTGGACCCGCCCGTTCCTCATGCAGTCGTCACTAGTGGCGCCGCGGAAAAGCCGACGCGGGTGCGCCCGGGCGCCCCGCACGTGAAATGCGTCGCCGACGTGCTCGTCCGCGCCTCCTGCTCTCGCGGAACGATCGACATCGTGGAGGATGAAAAGCAACCTTTTTCACGCACCAGGGAGGAAATCGGCGGTTGCCACAGGCATCTTGACCGGTTCTACTAAGAGAATGCGAATCAACCGACGCGATTTCCTCCAAACGGCGCTGGCCATGCCGCTCGGCGTCTCTTTTGCGCATTATCGGGCGTTGGCCGCATCCGCGCGGGGTCTCAGCAAGATCACCAGGATCCAGGCGCTTCAGCTCCAAGCCGGGCAGACGCTCATTCGCGTCGATACCGACGCCGGTTTGTCGGGATACGGCGAGTGCAACACCGCCGGCCCGTTCGCCCGGTCCGTGATTGCGGGCTACAACGGCGCCGGCCGTCTGCCCAACCTCGCTTTGGCCGGCAAGGATCCACTCGCCATCCAGGTGCA
>JBEKAQ010000187.1:0-5087 GCA_050015835.1 Bryobacteraceae bacterium
GTATGTTGACGCATATGTCATCGACGGTAAGATTCCGGATCTGGCCGCGCCCCCGGGCATTCGCGCCGCGCCCGAGCCGCAACTGGCTACGGATATCAAGGCGACTCCCATTGCCCAGGGCATCTGGCGGCTCAACAGCGGCACCACGGTGTTTGAGTTCGCCGATCATCTGACGCTTTTCGAACTGGCGCAGAGCGTGCGGCCGGCGCAGGCGACGCTCGATTTCGCGCAGAAGATGGTGCCGGGCAAGCCGGTCACGCAACTCATCTGCTCGCACAATCATTTCGATCATGTGAACGGCCTCCGGGCGGCGGTGGCGGAGGGGATTACGATCATCTCGCGGCGTGCCAACGAAGGCATCTTCCACGACCAGGTGGCGCACGGTGCGCCCGATTTTCCCGACACGCTGTCCCAGCATCCGAGGCCCATGAAGTTCATTCCGGTCGACGAGCATCTGCGCCTTGCCGATCAGGCGATGACAGTGGATGTTTACTGGTCGCGCGACGACACGCACACGGCGGATTCGGTCTTCGCCTACGCGCCCGCGGCCAAAGTGATCGCCGAAGCCGACATGGCCACGGCGGCTTACGATTACCAGTTCTGGCCCGATAACTATCTGGACGCCATCGAATACTACAAACTCGACGTGGCTTTCGATTCGCCGGTGCACGCGGTCTGGACGCCCGACGTGTTGCCCCAGGCCAAGGTGCTGCAGATGATTAAGGAAGGCGTGGAGCGGACTCGCGCGCGCTGTGCTTCAGAACTGGCCAGGGGCAATTACTTCCCTGGATGCCCGGTGCAGACGAAGCGCTACTGATGCAACCGCTTTTTACTTCGCCGGTAAATTTCGAAATTCCGGAACACGCCTGCGATTGCCACACGCACATTTACGCGGACCCGCGGCGGTTCCCGATGTCGCCCGAACGCGTCTACACTCCGGAGGTGGTCGAGCCCCGGGAGATGTCGGAACTGCACCGCAAGCTCGGCATCGAGCGCGTCGTTATCGTTCATCCCAACACGCACGGCACGGACAATTCAGTCACGCTTTATGGCATGAAGGCGCGCGGAGACAACGCCCGCGGCGTAGCGTTGATTGACGACCGGACATCGGATCGGGATATCGAAGCCCTGACCCAGGCGGGCATGCGCGGCGCGCGGATTAATCTGCGGCTCCGCTACGCCGAAGAGCACGACGCCGCCCGTGGCCGCGAACAATTTCAGGCCCTGGCGGCGCGCGTAAAAAAGCATAACTGGCACATCCAGATTTTCACTACGCTTCCGGTGATCGCGGGCCTCAGGGATCTGGTTGAGGATTGTCCCGTGCCGGTCGTCTTCGATCATTTTGGCGGCCTTCAGGCGGCCCTTGGATTGGAGCAGCCGGGCTTCGAAGATCTGGTGGATCTGGTCGGCTCGGGCAAGGCCTGGATCAAGCTGTCTGCAGCCTACCGATGCTCCACGCAAGCGCCGGATTACGCGGATATAACCCCGTTCGCCAAAGCGCTGATCGCATCCAACGCGGATTGCATTCTCTGGGGCACCGACTGGCCGCATCCCACCGGAGTCACCCCGCCCGGCCGAGCCGCGACCGAAGTGACGCCCATGCATCGCATCGACGATGGACGCTTGTTGAACCAGTTTCCCATTTGGGAACCAAACGCCGAGATTCGGAAAAAAATTCTCGTCGACAACCCGGCTCGCCTCTACGGTTTTTAGCGCGTGTATAACATAGAGAGCATGTGGCAAGACCTTGGCTTCGCATGGCGCATTCTGCGTAAATCGCCCGGTTTCACCGCAATCGTCATCCTGACGCTCGCCTTCGGCATCGGCGCCAACACGGCCGTGTTCAGCGTAGTCAACGGCGCACTCTTACAGCCGCTGCCCTACAAAGATCCCGCTCGGCTGGTCGACATTCTCGATGCCAGTGTGAAAGACCCAAACCTTTCGCGAACCTTCGGCACCCACGGCGACTTCATGCAGTATTCGAGGTACGCCCACAGCTTCGAAAAAATCGCCTTTGCGACATGGGCCACGGGCGGCGCTACCCTCACGGGGCGCGGCCCCGCCAGAAATATTCTCGCCATTCCCGTGAGCGAGGATTTCTTCTCAATGCTTGGCGTTGACGCGGTGCGCGGGCGCACGTTCGAGCCGAGCGACCTCAGCCATGGGTGTTCTCTCGTGCTGAGCTACGGCTTCTGGCGCGAGACGCTGGGGGCCGATCCCCATATAGTTGGCCAATCGCTCAACCTGGATAGTCGCGCCTGTGCCGTGCTCGGAGTCATGCCTTCCGGCTTCGAGTTCTATCCCCGGCAGACGCAGGTTTGGCTGCTGCTCACTCCCGACGACCCGAGGCCGCGCGATCAACTCCTGGCTATCGCCTTCACGCGTCTGAAGCCGGGTGTCACTGCCGCGCAGGCGCAGGCCGAGCTCGCGCCGCTCCACAAAGAGATCCATAAAGGCGATTGGCAAAGCGACTTCACACCGGTGGTGAATGATCTTCAGGACGAATTTACTTTTCTCGCCGGCAGAAATCTCCGCGCCACTCTCCGCCTTCTGCTGGTGGCAGTCGCGCTGGTGCTGCTCATCGCCTGCCTGAATGTCGCTAATCTCCTGCTCGGGCGTTCGTCTATCCGTACGCGGGAGTTCGCCGTGCGTGCCGCCCTCGGATCGGGCCGCGCCAGACTCATCCGGCAGCTTCTCGTCGAGGGGCTTCTGCTGGCTTTGATGGGCGGGGCATTGGGAGTGCTGGTCGCCTTCGCGCTGATCCGCTATTTCCTGGTTGCGAATCCCATCGACCTGCCTGTCGGAAGCAACGTTTCGATCAACATGCCGGTGCTGGTCTTCACGGCCCTGCTGACGATTGCGACGGCGCTGATCTTCAGTCTTGCTCCCGCATGGACGGGTTCGCGCGCCGATGTGAGCGGCGGTTTACAGGCTGCCGGCCGGGGCGCGATCCACGTCGCAAATCGCCGGCTGACGCAGGCGCTCATCGCCGCCGAAATCTCTCTCTCTCTCTCATGCTGCTCGCCGGTGCCAGCCTGCTGATGCGCAGTGTCCTGAATATGAGCGCGGCGCCGCTCGGATTCAATCCCGATCACGTCATGGTGATGAGCACGACTCTGCCCGGGCAACATTATTCCGGGGTCACCGACAAGCTCGCATTCTATGATCGGTTGTCTCGTAATCTGAACGCGATCCCCGGGGTTGAAGCTTCGGCAATCGCTACTTACATGCCGCCTTACGGTTCAGGTAATTATGAAATGCAGATTGAAGGCGGGGCCCGCACGAAAAGGCAGGATGTGGGACAGAACCTGGTCAGTGCCGATTACTTCGGGGTTCTCCGAATTCCCCTCCGGCGGGGGCGCATGTTCAGCCGGCAGGACGGACCAAACTCGACGCCGGTCGCCATTGTGAACGAAACACTGGCGCGCGAATATTTCCCTGGCGCGGACCCGATCGGGAAGCGGGTCAGGACGATTGGCTTCACGGAAGGGCACTGGGTAACCATTGTCGGCGTGGCCGCGACCGAGAAGCATCCCGAGCTCATGCATGAGATGAGCTGGCGCGAACAAGCTGCTCTCTACCGGCCCATTCAGCAGGACCCTCCTGGCTACTTTTCCGTCGCAGTGCGCGCGAGCGGCGATCGGTTCGACGCCGCAAGCGCCATTGAGCGCGCCGTGGCGAGAACGGACAAGGAAGTTCCGGTGGGCAAAATATCGGCCATGCACACTCTCCTGGGCGCTTATCTGAAATACCCCCGATTCCGGGCGATCGTGCTGAACCAGTTCGCCGGATTTGCTCTGCTTCTCGCCGCACTCGGGTTGAACGGTCTGCTTGCCCAGTATGTATCGCGGAGGACGCGCGAGATTGGCCTGCGCATGGCGGTGGGTGCCAGGACCCGCGATGTCGTCCGTTTGGTCGCGATGCAGGCGGGGAAACCCGTACTCGCGGGACTTCTGATCGGTACCGCGTTGACTTTCGGACTCACGCGCTATTTGACGAGCCTCCTGTTCGGCGTCGCTCCCATTGACCCGCTTACGACGATCATGGCTCCTGTCGCCTTGATTACCGTCGCGGCCGTGGCCATGGCGAAGCCCGCCTTTGACGCCGCGTCAGTCGATCCCGGGGCTGCGCTTCGACACGAGTAACCACAGGCTGTCTCAAACTCTTGCGACACGCTTCCCGATCCTGATATGCTTTTCGGACTATGCGAAGAATCGCGGCAAGTCTGATCGCTGCATTAGCCCTCACGGCCATGGCCATGTTCGGGGGCGACAATTCGGTCGGCATCTGGAAGCGCAATATCGAGCAAACCAAATACGAGTCGGCCAACCCTAACCCGATCGTAGACATGATTATGGTGCGCGAGGCGGTGCCCGGCGGATTGAACATCACCACCACCGGAAAAAGGAAAGACGGGACGCAGATTAACTACACCGTCACCGTCATCTACGATGGCAAAGATTATCCCGTAAGCGGAACCGGCTCGGTATTTGACACCATCGCGATCACGCGTAAAGACGACAACACGTTCCCCAGCGTGACTAAGAAGGGTAAATACCACATGAAAGGTCTTACCACGATCTCGAAGGATGGCAAGACCATGACCATCGCCAACAAAGGCACCGACGCACAGGGTAAGAAGACGAGCTTCACCGTCGTCTGGGATAAACAAGAGCGCTAAGCGGCGGTGTGGGGTTGTCGCGGTGAGTGAGACAAACAGTTAAGAGACTGTTTACCGTTCGATGTTAAATCATTCCGCTCGAGGCGGCAATAGGTTTAATCTGGTGATGCCGGTGAAGCGGAGACGGGCAATGCTCTCAAGGAACTCCACTTCTGCGCTTAGCAATCATCCTTTTGCGGGCAGAAGCTGATAACCGAGAGCCTGAGCCTGAATTTTGAGCCGGTTTTCCATGCGCTGAAGGTGCTTCTGTTCGGCTTTGGTAAAGACGCTTTCATCGTAGGCCCGACGAGTGGTAAGCATATGGAAAATAATTCGCGCGAGCTTATGGGCGGCGGCGGCGATCGCTTTGGGTGCGCCGAGTTTGGCACGCATGCGGCGGTAGAACACGCCCAAAGCCGACTCGCTC
>JBEKAQ010000188.1:0-5017 GCA_050015835.1 Bryobacteraceae bacterium
CCGAGGGCAAGAAGAATACCGGCCGCTACAACATGGGCGGACCGATGGTTACTGCTGGTGGTCTCGTATTCATCGGCGCGACCAACGACCATCGCTTCCGCGCCTTCGATGCGAAGACGGGAAGAGAGCTATGGGTGACGCGGCTCACGTACAGCGCCGCGTCGGTGCCGATGACGTATTTAGGCAAAGACGGCAAGCAGTACGTGGCGATCGCCGAGGGCGGAGGGATGGCGGTCGGCGGCGGGGACGATAATAATAACGAGTCGCTGGTGGTGTTCAGGTTGCCGTAATGAGAACGACAAAACCGTTTGCTCTGTGCGTCGATAACGACGGATATCAGGCGTCCCTAATCCCCGGCAAGGTTTATCGCATCATTTCCGACGCGCCCGCTGCAAAAAGCGATCTGATTCGCGTGGTCGACCAAAGCGGCGAAGACTACCTGTTCCATAAGAGCCACTTCGTGTTCGTGGACTTCCCGCCAGCGATCAAGAAGAAGATACTCGCGATGGAAGGCGCGGCGTAGGACCTGGCCCAAACATCACGCGGCAGCTTCACGCGACCGAGAAGACCTCGTCGCGCACCAAATGCAGCCGGATCTTGGCCGGAGCGGGACGGTCAAAGAAGTAGGCGGAGACAGCCTGGACGACGTTCGTGCGCAACTCGTCCCACGTGTCTCCTTCCGTAAAGATGTTCTCGGAGAGGCACTCGGCGCAGTAGCCGCCGTCGGCCTCCTGAGTCACCTCGAAAACAATTTCCGTCATCACTTTCATCATACTCGTACATGTTCATCGTGCGGTTTGCTCACGCTGCGCACCCTTCCACCTCGCCTCCCGTGTCATCATAAAGGTTTGTCCGGTAAAAATCCCCTTCTCCCTATCTTCCTCATCGTCGCCGTCGACATCCTCGGCCTGACGTTGATGATCCCGCTGTTACCCTTCTATGCCGAGCGGCTCGGCGCGACGCCCACGGTCGCCGGGATGCTGATCGGCGTGTATGCGGCGTGCCAACTCGTCTCCGGGCCACTGCTCGGGCGCCTTTCCGATCACATGGGACGCAAGCCTTTGCTGATCGTCAGCCAGATCGGCACCTGCATCGGATTCCTGATCACAGCCAACGCGCACATGCTGTGGCTGGTCTTCGTCGGACGCATCATCGACGGCTCCACGGCCGGGAATCTTTCGCTCGCGCAAGCCTACATCTCCGACGTCACCAAGCCCGAGGATCGCGCGAAATCGTTCGGCATCATCGGCATTGCTTTCGGCCTGGGATTCCTGATTGGCCCGGCGATCTCCGGCTTCCTCGCCGGCTACGATTACCGTTACCCGATGTACGCCGCGGCGTTGATGTCGTTCACCAGCATTATGGCGACGACCTTCCTTCTTCCGTCGGTCGCAGAGAGCCAGGAAGCGCGCGTGGCCAGCGGTGGCGGCGGCGTCACCGGTCCAGCGGGCCCCGGCGGACGCCGCGTTTCCATCGTCCAGTGGGGCGAATACGCCAAGTATTTCCGCCAGCCCGCGCTCTCGAACCTGCTGTGCCAGTTCTTTTTCTTCACGTTCTCTTTCTCGATGTTCGTCTCCGGGCTGCCCTTATTCTCCGAACGGCGCTTCACCTGGCACGGACGCCCGTTCGGTCCCGAACAAACCGGATACGCGTGGGCGTGGGCCGGATTCCTGGGCATCCTGTTGCAAGGCCCGGGGCTCGGGAAGCTGGTCAAGCGTTTCGGCGAGCGCGCCTTGAACCGCACCGGGTTCGGCGCCTATGTGGTGGGATATCTGATGATGGCCTTCTCCCATTCGATTCCCATGCTGGTGGCGACCGTTACTGTGCTGGCCATCGGAGGACTAGTGCGCCCGACGCTCACCAGTATGATCACGCACGTGGCGCCGCGCCAGGAGCAAGGCAGCGTTTTAGGGTTGAATCAATCCCTGAATTCGATTTCACAAATCGCCGCGCCTCCGCTTGGAGGCCTGTTGATTACCCATCACTTACTGGCTGCTTGGGGCATCGCCGCGGCATGCGTCGCCGCCGGCGGTTTGGTGCTGGCGTCGAAACCGGCGGGGGGAACCTTATCCCCAAGTGTAGAAATCGACACTTAGTACCTATAGTCCTCTCCCCCGCGCGGTCGATTGTATGCTCACTAAGGAAAAGGTGTGAACTGCATCAAGGTCTTTGCCTGTGAAGCTCAACCGATCGTAGTCGAAGGATTGACCCGCATTTTAGGATCCACCAGCGACTTCGAGTTCGCCGGATCGGCGGCCGGCTTGAACGATGCGCTGGATGCGGTTCGGGAGCGCCACCCCGACGTCCTGTTAGTCGATCAGAGCGCGGGCTTGAAGATGGTCTTCCAGTTTCTTTCCGACGTCAAAAGTACGTGGCCGCAGTGCCAGCCCATCCTATGGGTCCACGACCTGGCGGAAATCGACTGCTTCCGCGCCCTCCAATTAGGCGCTCGCGGCATTTTGAAAAAGACCGCCGGAGTTCCGGCGATGGTCGAGTGTCTGCGCGCCGTCCACAAAGGCGACGTGTGGATCGAAAGCTCGCTCGCCGAACACCCTCTGGGCACGGTCGACCGCCGCAACTCGCCGCGCCTGACGCCGCGCGAACGCGAAATCGTACATCACATCTGCGTGGGCTTGAAGAATAAGGAAATCGGCGAGGCGCTCGCCATCACACCCGGGACGGTGAAAGTCCACCTGATGCATATTTTCGAAAAGACCGGGGTCAAGGATCGCTTCGAGCTGGCGGTGCACGGACGCCGCCTGCTCGGCCTGGACCGCGCCCACGACGTTGCCCGCATCGAGCGGAGTATCTCTACCGAAGGCACTCTGGCTTGATTCCCTCCGGCCGGGCCGCTGGTGTCTCTCCCGCCGCCAGCAGCCCGGCCGTCTCCCGCAACCCTTCGAAATGTCGACGGTCATCCTGCGCACGGGCGCGGGCGAGCCGGCGGCCGCGCTGTTTACCGTGTACATCTAAGCAACGCTGAATCAAAACACCTAAAGTCATCGGCCTTTCCGGGCGAAGTAATAAAGAGAGGCATGACTCCCCAAGAAACCATCGCAGCCACCGCTCCGCGTGTGCCCTCCTCGCAGGCGCAGGCTGGAAAAAGGCAGATGGAATCCGTGCTCCAGAGCCGCTGGGCGCGGTTCTTCATTCCCTCCCTGTCCGACCTGTTCTTCGTGGCGGTGATGTGCTGGCTGTTCATGGGCGCGGCGGGATGGTCGTCGCTGCTCTCCGATGCCGACGTCGGCTGGCATATCCGCGCCGGCGAATACATCCTGCACCATCGCGCCGTGCCGCATCATGATCTGTATTCGTTCTCCAAGCCCGGCGCCCCCTGGTACGCCTGGGAATGGCTCAGCGACGTTATCGACGCAGTCCTCTTTGGAATCGCGGGATTGAAGGGCGTCGTGTTGTTCGCCGGCGTGACGATCGCGCTGTTTGCCACGACACTGATCCGCCGCGTGACGCGGCTGGGCGTGAACTTATTCGCGGCGCTGCTGGTCGCGCTGCTCGGCGTGGGCTCGGCCACTATGCACTTTTTGGCGCGCCCGCACATCTTCACGCTGCTGCTGCTTTCCGTTTCGATGTGGATGATCGAAACCGACCGCGATGATTCTGCTTTAAAGTACGGCTCGGCTCCCGCGAGGCGGATTTTCTGGCTGATCCCCATCGTCATGGTGTGGACCAATCTGCACGGGGGATTTCTGGCGATCATCGCCGTGCTCGGGCTCACCGCGGCCGGCTCAGCCGTCGAAGCCTGGATGGAAGTATGGACGCAAGCCTCGGGCAACGGCGCGCCGAAGTCGTTACCCGGCGTCTTCCGTGCCATGAATTGGACCGAGCCCCGGCGCTACGGAATTCTAACGATCGCGTGCGCGGCGGTGTCCTTGGTGAACCCCTACGGCTGGGGCTTGCACCGGCACATCCTCGACTATCTCCGCTCGGACTGGATCCGCAATGTAGTGCAGGAATTCCAGTCCCCCAGTTTTCGCAACGAGAACATGCTGCAATTTGAGGCGCTGCTGTTTGCCGGGTTGATCGCCGCGGGTTCGCTCCTGCGGCGGCGCCGCATCGCCGAGGGCCTGTGGATTCTGCTCTTCGCGTATCTTTCGCTGTCGAGCGCCCGCCACGTGCCTGTGTTCGTCGCCGTGACCCTGCCGCTGATCGCCGCGGAAGTGGCCTCCTGGTGGCAGGCCTTCACGAGGGATGCCCCGAAGCAATCCCTGCGCGGAATTCTGAACCAGATGGCCGCCGATTCCGTCGCCGGATTCCGCCGCACCAGCGTGTGGCCGGCCGCCTTCGTGCTCGCGCTGATCCTCATCGGCCAGCCGGTCAAATGGCCCACGGATTTCCCCAAGGAGATGTTCCCGGTGGAGATGATCCACGCGCATGAGGCTGAAATCGTCGCGTCGCGTCCGCTGACCACCGACCAGTGGGCCGACTACCTGATCTTCCTGCACCCCGGCCAGCAGAAGGTATTTGTCGACGGGCGCAGCGATTTCTACGGACCGGAAGTGGGAAATCAATACATCCAGATCATGAGCGCGAGTTGGAACTGGGACCAAGTGATGCGCCAGTACCATTTCAATCTAGCGCTGCTGCCGGTGGAACAGCCCGTCGCCCAATTGCTGAAGCAAAGGCCGGAGTGGCGCGTGGTTGAAGACGACGGCAAACACATACTCCTCGTGCTCCGCGATGGAGGAGGTAACAAACTGCGTGACTAAGGTTCTACGGAATAGGGCCGCGGGACTGGTTGAGCCTAATGAAAACTACCGATCCGGTCGAAACAGTAGTGTGGAGCAGCAGTAGATATGAAGGAGATCCCGACCCCGCGCAAATTACCTGCGGGCCGAAGACGTTCATCGGATGCCATCCCGCATCTGCCGATGGAATGGATGGACCCGATGAGCTGGCGTCTGCCTTCGGGAAAAGCTCTGGCGGAATTCGCGCTGCAAGCCGGTTTTTTGGCGCCGCTCATTATGAGCGGTCCCCGGCTGAAGAAAAAGCAGACTTTTTA
>JBEKAQ010000189.1:0-4875 GCA_050015835.1 Bryobacteraceae bacterium
GCGGAACCTCATCCTTTCGGGGGGAGAAGTCACAACCTTCGAGCACCTCGAACGGTACGTCGAATTTGCCGCCTCCTTTTCGTGGTTTTCGCGCATACAGATCCAGACCAACGGGAGACGGCTTGCCGATCCCAACTACTTGCGCCGCCTTATCGACGCCGGGGTAAACGAATTTTTTATCAGCCTGCACGGACCGGAGGAAGTTCACGACGCAATCAACCGCCGTCCGGGCGCATACCGCGAGGTCATGGCGGGCCTGGAAAATCTCTCGCGCCACGAAGGCATCGGCATCATCACGAACACGGTCTGGACGCGGCTCAACAGCGGCTGCGCCGCCTCGCTTTTCTCGCAAATCGCACGGCTGCCCTTCATTCGTGAAATGCACCTTTGGAATCTCTTCCCGATGGAAGACAAATCCCGAATGCTTGTCGAATCTCTCCCGGAGCTTCTGAAACGGTTGCCGGAGATGGCCGAGGGCCCGGTTTCCAACGGGAAATGGTTCGTGCTGAAGGCGTTTCCCCAGTGTCTGCCCGTTCCGTCCGGGGTTTTCAATGACAACGAATTCCCTTTGACTATCATCCCCGATGTTTTCTGGCGCACCCTGGGAAAGTGCGGTTTCGGCCAGTGCCTTCACAGGGACCGGTGCGAGGACGAAAAATGCTGGGGACTTTCCAATGCGTACCGGGAAAGGTACGGAGAGGAGCCCGATCTGCTGCATCCGCTCACGGTCCTGAGGAGGTCAGAATGAGACGGATGGGATTCAATCCGGAATATGCCGCGGAAGAGGACAAGTTCTTCAATTACGCGCTCTGGCCTTACACGCCCGCTCAATCGCTCGAAAACCGTCTCAAGCCGTCGAACCTTCTTTACGAGTCGTTCGACGCAGCGGGGGTTGACCGCCGGTTTTTCGATCTGATTCCGCTGTTGCGGCAGGCCTTGGGGGAGTTCCACACGGTCTTCGGGGTCAAGCAGCAGGGGGACCGGACGTGGTGGGAGTTCTACTTCTACGACTATCGGAGGCGGGAGCGGGAAAGGTCCCTATCGCGCGTCCTCGAAGCGATCCGTCCGCTTGCGCCCTCTACCCTCCTGCCGAACGAAAACATCTTCTATTTCATGTTTTCCATCGACATCACCGAAGACATCTTCACGCGCGGAATCGAGGAAGTTCATCTTTATATCGGCAACCCCGGCAGTTCCCTATCCTCCGGCATCTGCTACTCGCTCACCCCCGCGCGGACGAAGCTTGAAAACTTCTATTTCTTTTTCGACGCCCGGACGCAGATGCGGGACACGGCCGCAAAGATCGCCTGCTCGGCCCACATCGACATGAAAAAGATCGACCTGGACGAATTATTGCGCCCCGAGCTGCGCGACTGCAGGACCATTTGCGTGGCCAACAAGCAGGAAAACGACTGCGTCTACTTCGCGGGCATCCGCTTCGACCAGTTTCTCTTCTTTTTGAAAGCGATGCGCTACCGCGCCGGCCTGATCGCTTTCCTTGAAGAGAACCGATCGAAGCTGGACCACCTGGAGTTCGATGTCGGCATCGACTACCGCATGGAGGGAGACAAGCTTATGGTGCTCAAGAGCGGGTACTATGGCACTTTCTGAGTCCCTCGATTATCTACGCGCGGAACGGTTCATGGCGGATGAGGCGAAGGGCCGCGCCCTCGCCTCCGCCTTCGAACTCGGCCTGATCGATTGCCTTGCGGCGGGCGGACCGGTGACTTTTTCCGCGCTGCGATTGAAGCTCGGATGCGACGAAAAAGGGCTGAGGATGCTCCTTCGTTTGCTTCGAGCCAACGAAGTGATCGAGCAACGGGACGATCTCATCCGGCTTATCCCCCTCTTCCATGCCGCTCTGCGCTACCGGGACTATATCGAAATGAAGCTCTTCCTGAGCGATTTCGTCCTCCATGATCTTGGCGATCACTTCACCACCCTGGTTTCCGCCCCGGCGGCTTTCCACCGCCGCGCCCGGTTGTTCCACCTCTTTTCCTACGACGGATCCCTCCAGGATTCGGCGGAAACCCGCGCAGCGGCAAGACGCTGGATGAAGATCACAACGTGCCTCACCCGGTACGAAGCACCCGTGTGCCTGGATCACTACGATTTTTCGATCCATCGCCGGATGCTCGATATTGGGGGAAACAGCGGGGAATTCGCCCGCCGGGTTTGCATGCGACACCCGGAAATTTCCGCCCTCGTGATGGACCTTCCCGTGGTGTGCCGTGTGGGAGCAGAACACATGGCGGAAAAACCTGAGGCGGGCAGGGTCCGGTTCCTGGAGGGAAACGCGTTGGTCGATCCGATTCCCCATGGGTTCGACCTGATTTCCTTCAAATCCATGCTTCACGATTGGCCCGAGCGGGAGACGATGCGGTTTCTTTCCAGGGCCGTGGAAGCGCTCGAACCCGGCGGCATCGTGCTCATCTTCGAAAGGTCCCCGCTCGAATCGGACGAAGCTGACATTTCCTTTTCGACGCTCCCCTTCCTGCTCTTTTTCCGCTCCTTCCGGGATTCGTCGTGGTACGAAAGCCGGCTGAAAGCGCTCGGCCTCGCGGATGTCGCGACCACGACGCTCCGGCTGGACACCCCGTTCCACATCATCACCGGCCGAAAGAAGTGACGCAAACCACTTCCATAATTGGGTGACAAAGAGTGGGATCGAACTGCCGTCTTACGGGTTATAAAAATGCATATAAGTAATACAATTCACTACTTACACGTCTTCCAGGGCCTTAGTTCAGCACACGTGTACAACGGGCCAATCACGGTGGGGAATCACGTGTGGACGTTTACTGCGCTGTGCGACGGCCTGGTGACAGGGAGTGTTGTCCCAAGAGAGGATAGCCTGGCGGAGACGGAGATCAGCAGCGCCATGATGAGATTGGCGAAGCCGTCCTTCTGCGCCGCTGATGCACGATCGGCGTGACGTCGGAAAGCCGAGCGCCAGTCCCAAAAGCCAATCAGCCCTGCCAGGTCACATTTTTTACTTTGAGGTAATTGGCGTCGAGTTCCGGCTGGAACAGGTAGAGGGCGGTCAGCCGTCGCGCCATCGATTGCACCTCGTCCACTTCGGCCAGTGTGAGCGGGCGATTCAGAAAGCTGTACTCGCGGTAACTGAGCCACTTTTTCATCACCTGATAGCCGCCGATATACAGTTCCCAAACTTTTTCCGGCACGTTCGCCCAGGCGTAACGGTCATTCAGATACACATCCACCACGGCGAAGCCAAGGCGGACCAGCGCCGTGTCTTCCGTCAGGCCCAGCGCGGCAATCCCTTGTGCCAATTCCGCGCTCTCTTTCGCTGTCCGCTCCCGGCGGATGAGCTTGCCGCGCCCCGGCATGGTTACGCCGCCCTTGCCGGCGTGACCCCAACCCGCCGTGAGACGTAAGTCCAACTTCGATTCTTCCTGGTCGGAATCCCCGGACTGGTCCTTGTCATTCTTGTTATCGTCAACGCCCATGCGAGTGAGAGCGGCAATCCCGCGCAACTCAGGCCGGAGCGCGCCCGCCGTCACGCCGGGGACGGGCTGCTCCGTATCCAGCAATTCCGCCACGCGCCGCCCCAATGCGGCGGAGGCCGTGAACTGCTCCAGAGACGACGGAAGCGGAATCCGCGGCCAATCCTGCCGGATTCCATCGGCGTTTTCTTCCAGGTAGGCAGGGCTATACCCAATGGCGAGCGCATGGAGCCAAAATCTTGCGGCGCTCTCCGGCGAAGAATTCGTACTCAGCGATTGCAGAAACGCTGTTGCAGTTTCGAGAGATTGCCTTCGCTTGCGGTCTGCTGAATAGTTGCGCGTGAGAGCCGGGAGAAGCCGCGCCTTTCTTCGTCGGTAGCGCGTGTTGCAGAAGGAATGGAAGCGCAACAGGATCCGGCGTGAAATAGTGGTCACCCTGCTCACCAAAACGCTCACCGGGTATTTGGCAACGCGACGCACCCAGGTGGGCCATCGCGCCCGCCTTCGCGCTGGTCTCACGCTCGTTGCCCACGGCGAATTCGCCATTGTGATCGCCGGCCTGGGAGGTGCGCTCGAACCGCGAATCGGCCCGTTCTCCGCTGCCTACGTGCTGCTGACGGCTGTCCTTGGACCGATCGCCGTGCGCCTCGCTGGCAAAGATGGAATTCATCAACCAAATACTATCAGCGGTTGAGAAGCGTCTTCCGGGATTGGTCCCGGCAGGTCGGCCAGTGTCCGCTTATCTGTCTGCGTATGATCCTCGGTTATCTCACTGTAAACGCCAACTGAAATTTTTGGATGGGCAAATCGGTGAACGCAGGCCGGCTTGCGGGACTGATCCAGATTCAAGGCTGCAAGCGACGAACTCGAATTAGAGAAGCCGTCCCGCTGGTTGCCATGCCAGGCTGCAGGGAGTAAACTCGCTTGCAATCCTCTTATGCCGACCGCAACACGCACATTCCGAGTCTTTGTCAGCTCGACCTTTGAAGACTTGAAGGCCGAGCGTGACGCATTGCAGCGCGAGGTCTTTCCCCGGCTGCGCAAGCTGTGCGAAGCGAACAACGCGCGCTTCCAGGCTATCGACCTGCGCTGGGGTGTGCGCGACGAGGCGGCGCTCGACCAGCAGACCATGGAGATCTGCCTGCGCGAGATCGAGCGCTGCCAGCAGACCGGCATCAAGCCGAACTTCATTGTGCTGCTCGGCGAACGCTACGGCTGGCGTCCGCTGCCGGCGCGGATCGAGGCTGTGGAATTCAAGAGGGTTCGCGATCAGGCCGCAGACGCCGATAAGCGGCTGATCGACGACTGGTATGCGCGCGACGACAACGCGGTGCCACCGGAGTTTCTACTCAAGCCGCGTATCGGCGAGTTTGCGGATAAAGACCGCTGGGAAGAGGTCGAACAGAGG
>JBEKAQ010000190.1:0-4861 GCA_050015835.1 Bryobacteraceae bacterium
ATCATTCCGCTCTCGACCCCCGGCATCGTCGCCGGCGCCATCCTCGTCTTCATCCCCTGCCTCGGCGCGTACCTCACGCCCGACTTACTCGGCGGAGGCAAATCCGTCATGCTGGGCAACCTCGTCCAGAACCAATTCACCACCGCGCGCGACTGGCCCTTCGGCTCCGCGGCATCTCTCATTCTGATGCTCGCCAGCGCCATCCTCCTGACCCTGCTCATGCGCAGCCGAGCCGCCCGGGACCTGATGTGAAGAAGCACGCTCTGGGTATCTACGCGGCCCTCGCCCTCGCCTTCCTCCACGCGCCGCTCGTGGTGCTGATCGCCTTCAGCTTCAACGCCAGCCGCTTCACCGTCTGGGAAGGATTCTCCCTGCGCTGGTATCAAGCCGCCCTCGCCGACCCGCAACTCGCCGAAGGCCTACTCAACAGCGTCATCATCGCCGTAGTCGCCTCCGCCATCGCGACCGTAATCGGCACCCTCGCCGCCTGGGGGATGTGGCGCCGCTCCGCCCCCGTGCTCTCCGGAACCCTCTATCTATCCCTCGTGACTCCCGAAATCGTGACCGGCATTTCCCTGCTCGCGCTCTTCCAATGGGCCTTCCGCTTCCTCCATCTGCGGCTCGGGATCTTCACCGTGATCATGGCCCACGTCGCGTTCTCCATCGCCTATGTCGCGATCGTCGTCTCCGCCCGCCTGCGCGATTACGACCGCACCCTTGAAGAAGCCGCCATGGACCTCGGCGCCGGCGAATGGCGCGCCTTCCGCCTCGTAACTTTGCCCTTGCTCGCCCCGGCCGTAGCCGCCGCCGGCCTGCTCGCCTTAGTCGTATCCTTCGACGATTACGTCATCACCAGCCTCGTCGCCGGCGTCGATTCCGAAACTCTGCCCATGGTCGTCTACGCCATGGCGCGCCGCGGCGTCAGCCCGGTCGTCAACGCCGTCTCCGCCTTCATCGTCGTATTGTTCGGGGGCTTGATTCTCTTATCCCAAAGGCTCCAGCAAAAATGAACCGCCGGGCTTTTCTCCTCGCATCCGGCGCCGCCGTCGCATGCGGCCGCTCCCTGCCCCGCCTCAACGTCTTCAACTGGTCGAGCTACATCGACCCCGCCATGCTCGCCCGCTTCGAGCACGAGCGCGGCATCCGCATCCGCTACGCCACTTACGAAAGCAATGAGGAAATGCTCGCCAAGGCGATCACCGGCAACTCCGGCTGGGACGTCGTTTTCCCCACCCACAGCCGCCTCGCCCCCATGGCGCGCAATGGCCTCCTCGCCCCGCTTGACCACCGGCTTCTTCCATCGCTCGGCAATCTCGACGCCCGATTCCAAAAGCCCGCCTGGGACCCACCCCTGCGCTGGGCCGTGCCCTACATGTGGACCGCCACCGGGGTTGCCTTCAACAAAAAGCAGGTTGTCGAGCCACAAGGCTGGGCCGCCCTCTGGTCGAGCGAGCTCAAGGGCAGAATCACCATGCTCGACGATCCCGAAGACGTAATCGGCACCTGCCTGCAGTTGCTCGGTTTCCCCTTCGATTCCATCGACGAACGCCAATTGCAGGCCGCCCGGGCCAGGGCCATCGAGCAGAAGCGCCTGCTGCGGGCCTACCTGAACGCCGAAGTGCGCGATCAACTGGTAGCGGGCGATGTCCTCGCGGCGCAGTTGTGGTCGACCACCGCGGCCCAGGCCATCCACGCCGACCCCAACATCGGCTTCGTATATCCACACGAGGGCTTTCCCCTCTACTGCGATTGCGTTTCGATTCTCCGCGAGAGCGGCCGCTACCAACTCGCGCATGAATTTCTGGATTTCCTGCTGCGCCCGGACGTAGCCGCGGCCAACGCGCAGGCGGCAGCCGCAGCCAGCCCGAACGGATCAGCGCAGAAGATGCTCCCGCACGAACCGGTGCTCTATCCGAGCGATGAAATCTATGCGAGGGGAGTCTGGCCCCCAGCCCTGCCCGCCGCCGCCCAAAGATACCGCGACCAGCTCTGGACCGAAATCAAATCCGCCTGATCCCGGTGGGGCAGATTTCCGATCTGCCCAAAACTCTGCCTAACCCTTCGCCGGCTTCAACAGCCCGATCGTATTCCCATCGGGATCCGCAAACCACGCAAACGTACCGGTAGGAATCGTGATCGGCCCCACCACCTTCTTACCGCCCAACGCGACCGCCGCGTCGAGCGCCGCCTGCACATCCTCCACATCCACATAGAACATGGTGTAATGCTCCGGCTCATGCCCGAGCGACGTGATATGACCCTGAATGCCCTCCGCGCTCCCGGTCGCGATATTCGACGCAGGCCCCGCGGCTGTGACCTCCCAGCCGAACAGCTTCGCATAGAAATCGCCGGTCCGCGCGCGGTCGCGGCATCCGATCTCGAAATGAACCACTGGACGTCCCATATGCTTCTCCTCCCTTTGAGCAAGTAACTGTGGCGCCGCTGCCGCCAACAAGAGCGCCGCGCGGCGTGTAAGCGTGTTCCGCATTTGCAAATGAAGCCAGTATAGCTGGAACAACCGGGCGCGGCCTCATTTACCTCCTTCGAGGTTGGCTTGCGGGAACGCCGCCCGCAGGAGTTCCGCGAATGCATTGGGAGGCGCGCCACTCGCCGGCACGGATCTGAAAAGAGCATACGGACCGGTCTTTGAGCCGGACTTCCGCAAGCTCCCTTCGTCGATAACCCACGCGCAGACGATGATTTTTGCTCGGTCGAAAAGCGGTAGAACACCCTGCCGGCGTCCTTGCCAATGGCGACGGCCACTTACTGGAGCCGCATTTCAACATGGGGCGAGAAATGTGCTTCCATGCCCTTCAAGGTACGTGAAACCGTATCGAGGCAACTTGCACTACCCCGTGGCTTGCTTGATTCAGGTCGATCCCGGGCATTACAGCTACGTCGCTTGATCGAACGAATCCACTGGTGTGGGAGCCGGTGCCGACTTCTTCACCACCGCCCTCCTGACCGGCGCAACCTTCTTCGCCGCCTTTGCGGTTGGAGCCTTCACAACCGCCTTCTTTCCAGCGACCTTTTTGGCAGCCGCTTTCTTTGCCACAGCCGCCTTCGCAGCCGCCTTCTGCAAACGCCAGCGCTTCTTCGTAGCGGCGATAATTCTCTTCACTCCCTCTGCGCTGATCCGGCGTTTGGGTTTTGGCTCCGGCGCGGGCGCTGCTTCCGCCGCCTTCTTCGCGGCCCATCGTTTCTTCAGCGCCTCCGATACCCGCCTCCGCCCAGCGGGCGTCATACCGCCCTTGCGCACCGCCGGGACGCTGGCGGGTGGCGCTGGCGGTGCGATTCCTTCCACCTCTCGAAGCGCCGCGAGCGCCCGCTCGATGGCCGCTCCCTGCCGTTCCAGTTGATCGATGATGCCGGTGAAGCCTTCTTTCATTCGTCGATTCTCCACTCTGCGTTATTTGTCGGTTTCAGAGCCGGACACCGATGCCGCAGCCGTTTGCCTGGCCGAAGCGGTCGCATCCGCAAATTTCTGGAGCCAAACCGTCATGGCGAGGTTCGCGTCAAACATCGATACCAGGCACCCGCTGACGATCTCTCCTGCGCAGACCAGTTTTTGCCAGGTCCGCACGAGGGTAAATATCGCCATAGCCGACTGTTCCGAAAGTCGTGACACTAAAGTATAGACCATCGATTGCGGATAGCGGTTTGGAATATGCAGCGGGATTTATCATCGAAATGCAATATAGTGAATTCAGCCGCGCCAGGCTCGCGATTGCAAATGAAGCCAGTATAGACGGAATGCGCGCGCTCGGCCTCACCCGGAAATAAGAAACCCACCGTCTGGGCGTCCCGCAGTTCGACTTATTTAAGTCCCCCGACGACAATTGGGATTGTGAAGCCCGGTTTTGTCCGTACCTCAATCGATCTGCCTCGGGATCTGCACCGCCGCCTGCGCGAAGCCGCCGCTAAAAAAGGCTGTTCGGCACGACGCCCGATTCTCGCCGGCATCGAACAAGCGCTCGACCCGGGCAAACCGGCCCGGCCTCGGCGGCGTCGCTGCTGGCGGAGACGGGTGCCGATATGAGCGTGTTCCCGACCGAAGCGCAGCTCAGTTCCTGGATCGGCGTCTGTCCCGGCAACCGGATCGGCGGCCCAAACAGTCGAAACTCAGAGGTTCAGTGCGTGTTTTCGGCGTCTTTCAGCCGTATCTGATAATCGCTGTACTCAACCGTCAGCTCCGATGGCCCAGTCAGCAGTCCGTTCATGAACGAATGCCTCCGCGTGGCGAACCAATATCCCGATAATTTTTCGAAATCCTGGATCACGACCGGCCTTCCGATCCAGAAGGAAAGGCTGTCGGCGGGCCTGCCTTCCACGTGCACCACCCCGAAATCCTCCTTATCCACCCATGCATGCCCCTGGATCAGATGCTTGTCCCGGCGCAACGGAATCAGCTCGAAAAGGTAACAATTCCGCCCCGCGAATTCTCTCTGTCCGGTCAGCCGCAGAGCATAATTGTGAGTGGTCAGCAGGCTGCCTTCATGCGTCATCACCTTGCTCAGTTCCACTTCTTCCTGCAGCAGGGCGTCGAATACGCGCGACTGAATCAGCGGCGATCCGCTGCGGCTGATGATTTCGAACGTCTTCCCGGCCGACCGCTCATAGTGAATGCGCACCAGCATTTCGCCCTTCAATCCGAACCTGTCGTCGCTGGCGGAATAGTGCTGCAGGCGCGAGAAGCTCTCGACGTTATCGAAACGGGCGGCTTCGGCACGCAACATCGCGTCGACGATCCGGCCCTGATCGGGGCCCGCCTCATGCGCGGACCAGCACAGGCCCGCCAGCAGGAGTCCGCTTGTGCCCAATATAGGGTGCCGCCGTTGCATCTTCCACACTGCGGTTAGAG
>JBEKAQ010000191.1:0-4721 GCA_050015835.1 Bryobacteraceae bacterium
AAGAACGGGTCTTTCGCCGCCTTGCCCTTGCTGCCCCTCCCGCCATCCGCCGTCTCATCCAACGACGTGAAGGTCCGGTTCTCCCGGAACTTCTTGCGCAGATAGTCGCGCATCGCATCGCGCGCCACCTTCGCCACCAGCGAATCAGGCCCTTCCACGCCGGACAGGAACACAGCCACAACCCCCGCTTGCCGGAGGTCATCCTGATCGACATTGCCCGGCAGCCCGCGCCGCAACATCCCGCGAAGGATTCCCTTCACGATGCCCGCCGCCTGATCCAGGCCCGTTCCTGTAGCCGTCGTTTCCATCGCCTTCGGTTACCGCCGCCCCTGTGCTATCCGCTCCCGGTTCGCCCGTGCGGATTCGTTATATCCGCCCTTGTCCATCAACTGAAGAAACGCCGAGGCGCATACGTGATTCAGCGATTCAAGGAACGCCTCCCTGTTGCCAGGTTGAGGATTCCCGTTCTCATCCGGCCCCGGATCGGGCGAACCATAGTAAACGTCAGGTGGCGGGTTTTGAGAGGCAGCGGGTCGCTCGATGTTGGGTGGCGCGCCGGCTTCGCGCTTAGTGCCTGTTCGGGCACTGCCGTTTGACGGACGGCCAAGACGGGATACGTTTTTCAGGCCATTTTTCAGATGCTTCTCTGCATTCACCAACGCGCGGCGGACAGTGCGCTCACTAATCCCCATCTTCTCCGCCGTTTCCGCCCCGGTATAGCCATCCCAATACAGGTGGAAAACTACCCGGCGTTGATGCGCGGTCAGGTTGCGGAACTCGTCCCAGAGCGATTCGATGGAGGCAGAAACTACGACCACCTCCGGCGTTGATCCAACGTTCCGCATTACAACTCCGCCGGCGGAAAGGCGGCATTCCAGCGGTCTATGTAATCCTGAAGGTAAACGTGAACCATCCCCCAACTGGAAGGCTTTCGGAACGGCATCGCCCCGAGGTCCCATTCGACCTGTTCCATGCCGACGACCAAGCCGTTATCGTCCCTCGTTAATTCCCTGAATCGGATCGGACACTCCTCAGGTTCGGGCCACCGCTCATTGGTGTTATGGAATTCAGCGATGTACTCCGTTAGGTAGTCACGGTCGGCCAAATCGACTTCCATCGTCCAAGGCGCCCGTGTCGGCGGTTCCTCGCGTCCATCGCCTTCGTTGGAAAACGAACATGTGTTCGTGTCTTCGATATTGGAAATCGGAGATCGGAAATCGGAAGCGACGGTCTTGCGATCAATACCCGATACCGATCCTGATCGGGTGTCTATCGGGTTCGCGTCGGGTACCCGATCCCTTCCCCACCGCCGCTCATTCCCGAGCTTGCCGGCTTCGGAGCATTTTTTCCGAAATAATTCCTTGCCGTTGCGGATCGATTCGATCTTGCGGTGTACCAGTCGGCCATCGGGAATCGTCTCAAATAATCCGCACAGCTTGGGCCAGATCTTCTTTTTGAAGCGAGCCACGGGCGCGCCGCAAATCGCGGCAAGCGTGGCGACATCTGACGGTATCGCGCCTTCTTGCCAACAGAGCCAGTTCAGCCGATGGTACGCTCCCTGCTCCTCAAGATCCTGTGCCATGACGTTTAGGTCGCCATAGAACTCGCGGCCGAAGAACGGCATGTATGGTGCTTTTTCCTTCACCTGGAGACACCTCCGGTTATCAATGAAATCTGCTACTCGTTTTGGGGATTGTCAGTGTGTCGGGCCTTTGGTTATTTCGCCCGGCATATTCACTATACGGAGGGTCGAGAGAAACCCGCCCTGGAAGATCCAGCCCCGCGTGGCTCTTTTCGCTGAGCCTGCCCTACTTCACTCTACAAGCGAGCCTGAAACTCCGCCACGGGTGGTACCAATCATTTGCGAGGCTAACCCCGCGTCGTGATCGGCGAACCGCCGCATAATTGAAGTGTAGGGATCGAGCCGGAAGTTCCGCTAACCTCCAGCACAAAGCAGTGCCGAGCCGTGCTACCGTCAGCGGATGAGATCCGCCTTCTCCTGTCCGTCGCCCATCTCCGCCGGAGAAGAGTCTGAGTCGTTAAGGTGAGCGCGGCGCAAAAGGTCTGACCATGGAAACTGACGATGAGATCCGATACGCCTTCGATGATCAACTAGAACGTTGGTCGCACTCCGGCAATCACCCCGAAACCCAGAGGCGAGCACACGAGGAGATTGAGCGCCGCACAACCGCCAAGATATCCCCGCGCCCGATTCCAACCCCTCCGGCTCCCCAAGCTGATCCGCCCCCAGTTCCACCTTCGCCCACAGGTCCATCCATCGACGCGAGGTACATCGCCGGTCGGATCGTCCTTCATATGTGGCTGATCGCCGTCGGTCTTCCCATCCTGCTCGCAGTCGTCTGGGAGGCGATCAAGTAGACTTACCGTGCGGTGTTCCTCTCTCAGCATTGAAAAACAAGAAAGGGCCTCCGGCTGCGCAAGCCGAAGGCCCCTATGTGAACCCGCAGGGTTTTTGCAGAACTCCCGTGGGATTTGCCGCGCCCCAACGCATCCCCGCTTCCGGGTTGTCCGATCCGGCTAATTCGGGAGACGTGTCGGCGCAGCCGGTCAATCTCTTAAGAATCCGTGACATCCTCCGTGCGCCGCGGCAGCGTTCCCCGGCTATAACTGTAGCCCTGCCGCTTGGCATCGCCCTCAATCCACCCGCTGTGATACGACCACGCTTCCGTGGTTGCCGCCGGGTACGGACACCTGTTCGTCAGCCGCCCAGCCTCTCCGGCTTCAAAGCCCTCGTCCCACGCCTTTGGGTCCATGGTGAGTTTCATGACTGTTAGCGCTGTCCGCCCTTTGCCGGCTTACGGCTGCGTTTTATGGATTCCTTCGGCGCTACCGCATCGTCATCGGCCTTGGGCCAGCCTAAGCCTCCAGGTACCCAGTAGTCGCGAAAATGATCCTCCATCATCTCGATTGCCACGTCATCCACGACATCCAGCGCGAGCTGTCCGGTCTCAACCGTTCCGCCCGTGTCTGGATTTCCGCGCACCGCGAATTCTTTTAGCCGCGAAATAACCCCACCAAACAGAGCGACCAGCTCCGCCACCTCTGCCTGACTGATCGTATGCTCAGCCTTGGGCGTGCTGGAAATAACGGCCAGGCGCGCCGCTTGTGCCACCTTGCGCCTCATCTCGGGCGTAAGTTCCCGACGTTTCTGGAATCGAGCCAACGTCGCGAGCGTTACCTCTTCCCCTTCCCGGTCAAGGATGAGCTTCAGCTTCCATGGTTCACCGCGAGAATCCATCATACGGTCGTAGGCCCGCCTGCCATCGATTCTTTCTTGCTTCGTGAGCTTCCGTTGTGCCATTACGCTTTCTCCTTACGAACCGATTATGACTTTCTTCTAGAATAAAGTCAAGTAGTTTTTTCTAGAAGAAAGTGCCGATAGTGTTGTACAATCGAGCCGTGGAAGCGAAACCCAAAAAACGGATGGGACGGCCGCCCGCCGGTCTCGGCAAGGGCGGAGAACCGGAACTCATTAGCGATTACCCAAAACTGGCGGTAACGGTCCGCCCCACCACGCGCACAAGACTTAACGCAGTTGCCAAGGTCGAAGATCGGCCCGCGTGGCAGATTGTAGACGACAGCATCAATCAGTATGTGGAGCGAATGACGCCACAATCCCGCCGGAGGGTCGAAGTCCTCTCGAAGCGGACGAAAGACAGTTCGGGGAAATAGGCGCGCCAACCAGCCACGCCCCACGCTCGGAAAGATTTTCCTTGACTCCATTTCGCATTGTATCGTACGATACAAACATGAGTGAAGCGATCACGCGAGCCGAGTACGGTGCCTTCCAGAAAGCCTACGACTTTTTCAATCAAGAGCTATTCGGAGGTTCCCTACCCGATGTCCTTGTCACGCTTCAGCGCCACGCCAGAGCTTACGGCTATTTCGCGCCGGAGCGATTCACTGGGAGAACAGAGCGTACAACGGCCCATGAACTCGCGATCAATCCCGACGGTTTCATCGGCCGCACCGACGAGCTGATCCTCGCCACGCTCTGTCATGAAATGGCGCACGTTTGGCAGCAATCCCACGGCACCCCGCCGCGGCGTTCCTACCATGACCGTGAATGGGCAGTGAAGATGAAGGAGGTTGGATTACAGCCATCTACCACGGGCGAGCCAGGCGGGAAGGAGACGGGGCAGTCCGTTTCGCATCTTGTCATCCCTGGAGGCGCGTACGCCAAGGCATACGCCAAGCTCAGCGCCTCCGGGTTCCAACTTCACTGGGAATCAACACCGGACAGTACGCAAGGCGGAGCCAGAGCAAAGAAGGCAGCCAGCAAGACGAAGTTCACCTGCCCGGAGTGCGGACAGAATGCTTGGGCGAAGTCGGACGCGGTTCTGATCTGTGGGGAGTGCTACGAGGACGGAGAAGGCGATATCCGCGTGATGCTGGCAGAGGAAGCCCGCCGGTGAGGAGAATGCAGCCTGATTTGGGGTTTTCACGGCCCGATTCCAGTACTCCATTAATACTCCGTTAAGCGACAAAAAACGGGGAGTAGCGTTTTCTCTGTGGTTTCAGTGACGTGTGGATAGTCGCCATAGACGCTATGTTCTTTATTTTCAACTAACGCCCACTTTCCCAAGCTGGACGTCGCGGGTTCGAGTCCCGTCTCCCGCTCCATGTTTTCATAGAGTTACACGCCATTTGGGATAGCCCACCAATTCCTCATTACTCCGTTTACTCCATTAAGCCGACTT
>JBEKAQ010000192.1:0-4703 GCA_050015835.1 Bryobacteraceae bacterium
AGGCCGAACATATAAAGGAACACGCGCGGCCTGGCAGTCACGTTCGCTTAACCAGGCGGCAGCGCACAATGGCCGTCGCAAATTCGCGCGTCAGCCGGTTGTGCAAGCGTCGGAGCTTCCTGATCGGCACAAGATCGACGCTGGCGAACCTGAGGGGGCTACGCTCTACCAGGTCCTCGAATCTCGCGATAGTCATTTGATTCAGGCCGCCTGCGACCTCGCTGAATCGCGTTGCTCCATCGGTCTTGAAAGTGGAGCGCCAGCGGATCAGGGCCTTTTCGCTGAATATCAAATGCGCCCAGGGGAAAACGGAAAACAGATGACCGCCCAGCGGGTGATACCAGGTTGGCCCAAAGCTGACCAGTACCTCACCGGTTGGCTTCAGGAGAGAATTCATCATGCGCAGGGTTCCTGCCGGGTCGCCGAAATGCTCAAACGCGTCCAGGGAAACGACTATGTCCGCAAGTTCGTCCGTCGAGGAAACGAAAAGGCAGTTATTCGCCACACCAGCGTGGAGGGCTTTTAGTCTCGCTGTGCGGAGGACGTCTTCGCGGATATCGATACCAATCACCCTCGCGGCGCCTCTTTGCGCCATCTCCACGGCATCGGCGCCTTCGCCACAGCCGAAGTCGACTACAATCTTCCCTGCAATTCTGGCAAAGACATCGTCTCCCATCAGCACCGAGAGTTTCGATTTGCCCTGGTAAGCGAGTCCGCTGCAGGAATCCGAATCGCCCCGGGCAATCTTCGTCAGGATTTTGTACTGAACGTTGGTGAACATTTGCCCTCTCGTATTCTGCCATTTCCGCCTGGGCGGCCCCAACGCACGCCCCTTCGCAGACCGGAGCCGCGCTGCGCTAATCTGGGTGAGAACTTCCCCGTCAGTCCATGCGCGCGCAACGAACCGTGGTTTCCGTTATCAACGTGGAGCCGACCCGGATCGGAGGCCTTGAGGTGTATGCGAGAGAGTTATCGAAGCAGTTAGGCGCGCGCGGCTGGAAAAGCGTCCTCTGTTTTGAAAGCGAACCCCGCGGCCGGGTTCGCGAATATCTCGATCTACCCAATACGAAGCTGGAGGTTCTCCCGCACGGCCACAATGCCATCGGCAGAGGCGCGCGCGAACTGGCCCGCGTTCTGCGCCGGCATCGTCCGCGCATCCTGCATCTCCAGTTCACTCCGTTCCTGAGTCTGTATGCATGGGTGGCTTTCCTTCATTCGGTGGATAAAGTGTTCTTCACCGACCAGGGATCGCGTCCACAGAGCCACAGGATAGAGTCTGAAGCGTGGTTGAAAAAAGCCGCCGCGCGCGTCATCAATTATCCCCTCACGAAGGCGATCGGCGCCAGCGACTACGTTTGCCGGTGTCTGGCGGGATCGGGCTATGTGCCGGCCTCCCGGGTGTGCCGCATCTACAATGCCACCGACGTGACCGTGAGTCGGGATGCCGGCACAGGCGGGCAGTTTCGCCTCAGGTACGGCATCCCTTCGGACCGCATGCTCGTGCTGCAGGTTTCCTGGATCATTCCCGAGAAGGGCATTGCCGACCTGCTCGAAGCGGCGCGGCTGGCGATCGAGGAAGACCCCGGCATTCACTTCGCCTTTGTCGGCGAAGGCGCTTACCGTTCGGAATTCATGCGGTTGGCGGCGGACATGAACATCGGCGGACACGTGACCTGGACCGGTCTGGTAGACGATCCACTCGGTTCAGGAGTCTTTGCCGCCGCCGATATCGTCTGCCAGATGTCCCGCTGGGAAGAGGCTTTCGGATTCGTAATCGCGGAAGCCATGGTACATGGAAAGCCGCTCGTCGCCACTCGCGTCGGTGGCATTCCCGAACTCGTTCTGGAAGGCGAAACCGGATACGTCGTCGATCGTGGCGATACGCGGGCGATGGCCGACCGGATACTGCGGCTGGCCCGCGATCCCGGGTTGCGGAAACAATTAGGAGCGGCCGGGCGCCGGCGCGCTGAAGCCGAGTTCGACGTCCGGAAGAACGTTGCCGCGCTGCTGGATCTGTACCAGATCGATTGAGGACTCAGGGTGCGCGGCGCGGTTTCCGCTCAAGCAGGGTCGTGTAGATTTCTTCCATCCGGCGGGCGGAGGATTCGAGCGAGAACTGCTGAAGCATGAACCGGCAGCCGGCTTCCGACAAGTCCCTGCGCAAACTCTCGCTCTCTATCAGCGATTCGAGCGCGGCCGCCAGCCGGGAGGTGTCGAGCGGGTCGAACAACAGGCCGGTCCGGCCCTCGCTTACTAACTCGACGTTGCCGCCGATATTCGAGGCGACCACCGCGCAGCCGCAGGCCATTGCCTCCATCAGGGAATTGGACAGAGCTTCGGAAATCGAAGGCAGCACCACGATGTCCATCGATCCCAAACACGGCGCGACCGCCTGGGCGCCGGGGAGAAAAACGCAATCGGACGAGATACCCAGACGGCGCGCCTGGGCTTCGAGGACCGGCTTGCAGGAACCATCGCCGACGAGAAGGAGCTTCATGCCCGCGCGCAACGGGCGAACTCTTGCGAAGGCATCCACCAGGGTGGCGAGATTTTTTTCCGGGCGAAGGGCGCAGGCGACGCCGATGACCAACGACGCGCCGGCAACTTCTCGAATCCGGGGAGCGTCGGGGACGGGCCGAAACTCCGCCGTGTCGATGCCGTTATAACAGAGATGGATCAGGCCCGCGGGAGCGCCTTCCTCCGCAATCATGTGGCGGGCGAGGTACTGGCAGTTCACTACGATGGCGTCCGCCATGTGGTCGGTGATGCGCAGCAGGCGGTGGGGCCATCCTGGCCGAAGAGACCGATGATAACGCTGGCTCGAAACGACAACCACGGACGGGCAAGTGCGCGCGACGGGTATCCCAAACAGGATCGCCGGATAATCGAACGCATGCACGAGGCGAATGCCGTTGCGCCGGATGTAGCGCCGCATTTGGGCGGCGCCAGCCAGAAGCGACGGCGAGCGCAGCGAATGAACGTCGAAACGCGCAATCGGCACGCCCGCCGTCTCCAGTTCCGCCAACCGGACGCCCTCTGCCCGAAAGCATCCTACGTGCGGTGTGAATCCGGCGCGGTCGAGCGATCGGGCCAGCGCGCTCAGTTGCCGTTCCGTGCCGCCCAGATCCAGCGCGCGAACCATCAGGAGAACGGGAACCGGCGCGGGCATCAGATTCGTGGGGAACTTCGGCAGGTCCTGAGAAAGACGAACTCGTTGCAGCCAAGATCGCCCGCCTGGGTTTGCAGGCGCGTCAGTTCGAAGCCCCGCTGATGGTAGAAACTGAAAATTTCTTCCGGTTTCGCCACTTCAAAAGGAAAACCGCCCACCCAGTCGACCACGTCGCGCCATGCCGACATGCCCCGCCTGTGTTTATACTCGCGCCAGGTCTGGAAGGGCTTGCCGCGCAGAAAGTCTCTCAGGATATGACTTCGCCACATGCTCCAGGCGGCGGGCCAGAGAACGATGAATCGCAGGCGCGGCGGCAGCCGGTTATAGTTGCGCTTCACTTTCCACCAGCGCCTGCTTTGGCGCCCCTGATCGTTGTAGATCGAGAGGAACAGAACACTCCCGTCGGCGGCGAGAGACACGATGTTCTCCAAAGCCCGCCACATGGCGCCTGTGTGATGCAGAACGCCCCAGGAGTAAACGATGTCGAATTGGCCCAGGCTTTGGAGATAGTCCGGGTCCAGAGCGGAACCCTGTTCCACAGTCCAGTTCGTATCGCCCGGGTAATAGCGGCGCTTCAGTTCGGCGGTGCAGGCAACCGACTGAGTGTCGTAATCGAAGGAATGCACCCGCGCGCCCAGACGGCGGGCAGCGAGGCTGAACAGACCGCTGCCGGAGCCGATATCGACGAAGCTCTTACCGTTCAGGTCCGATACTCCGAGCATCGACTGAAGCGATTTGCAGGCGCTGGCGATCCGCTCGTCGTCGAGGACTTTCAGAAAAGAAGCCCAGTTGCCCCCGAACTCGAAACGCTCGCCGGCGGACACCTCTTCCGCATGTTCCGTCGCAATATCCCGTCGTGCACTCATTGTTGTACGGTGTGGACGCTTAGAGGCTCCTCAACGGTCCGGAGCCACAGCGCCAGCATCAGAAGCGACCAAATCCAATGATAGTTGTCGCGCCGGCCTCGCTGGTGTTCCTCCAGCAGGGCGCGCACAAATGCCGGACTGACCAGATCCCGGTCGAGGAAGCGCTGGTCCGTCAGATGCTCCCACGCGAACTCGCGCAGAGGCCCGCGGAACCATTTCGCCAGAGGTACGCCAAAACCCATTTTGGGACGATCCAGAAAGCCCGGCGGAAACCGGTCTCTCAATGCCTTTGCCAAAATGTACTTTCCATTGCCCTCACGCACCTTCCAGCGATGCGGCATGTGGGCGGCCAATTCCGCCAGACGGCAATCGAGCAGGGGGCAGCGGACTTCGAGAGAGTTCGCCATCGACATCCGGTCCACTTTTACCAGCATGTCGCCGGTCAGATTTGCCGCGGTTTCAAAATACAGCGCCTGCGTCAGCGTATCCGCGCCATTGCGGGGGAGGCAATGGGCGAGGGATCGCGCGAGGAATCCAGCTTCGGCCGGAAGCATCCATTCGGGCCGCAACAATTGCTCGCGAAGGAAGTAAGGAGCGTAGTTTCCCTCGAAGTAACGATCCAGCGCGCTGGGCATGGAAATCATCCGCAGGTAATTCTTCCCGTATGC
>JBEKAQ010000193.1:0-4677 GCA_050015835.1 Bryobacteraceae bacterium
GGCAGTGGCAACAGTTCCGAGTAGCGCCACATGTTCGGCGGCCTCTGAGAAATGCGCTCCCGCGTCAGCGTTCCCTGCATAACCTGCGCGCGCAGGGCATCGTAGTCGTAGGCCACTTCCAGAGGTGAGAAACAATCGTCGCAGATCGAGCGGGGCTGATTTCCCCAGGTCTTTCCGCATTCCCGGCACCGAAGTTCGTATTGAGACATTTGGCTACTCGCTTTCGTAAAAAGTCTTGCGAATAGCTGAGGACGAGCCGGAAAAAGCGGCCATAAAAACAAATGGCCTCTTTTTCCAGGAAAAGGAAAAGAGGCTATCGGATGGAGCTACAGCTCTCAGCCGAATCCCATGTTCCCTGTTTCCAGGAGAGAGTTGGCACCAAGCATCCGAGATATATGATCCCGAATCGGTTGCCGTGGCGTCTCAGGGCTCGTCCCTCAGCCACTCTGCATGAAATTCAGGTCCACCCCGAAGGGCGAACTTGTTAGAAGTGATCCTACAAAACGACCCGGCTTCGCGTCAAGCGCGAAAGCTCAGTACCGATGTAATCGAGCCGCGGTCGCGGTTAGCCCTGGCTTCTTCCAATATCCGGCTAGAATCAAGAAACTCGCTCGCGCATAGGGGGTTTAACTGGGAATGCGCATCTTACTTATAAGGGACCGCTTTGTTCATTGCCGGGTGCCTGAACTGCGGCTCTTGGCTGTAATACTCGGCCTTGCCTTTCTAACGGCGCAATCCGCCCGAGGTGCCGCGGACCCAGCTTCAGAGCAGTGTAAGGCGCGAGTAATAGCGAACGACGTGGTTGTGCCTGATGCTGAGCGAAGACAGGTAGCTTTCCACGTTTTGCCGCCAGGCATTATTCCCTATCCCAGCGAATGGCCATACTTTGCCTGGAGCGACACACAGCTCGGTGTGGTACCAATGCGCGATGGATCCGGCTATCTATTTTTCGGCAGCGATGGCGGCTGCCACCTGGATTGCAACGGAAAGCACTCTCGCGGCGGCTCGATCACTCGCTCGCTGGGAACGCTGGACCATCCCTTGGGAGAACCTCTGGGCAATCCCAACCCGCCAGTCACCGAATTCCTGCTGCCCACAAGTGAAAACTTGCCGGACACCTTCGATTACGTTGGCGGCGGGCCCGTCTATCGCGTCCCGGAAGGAGAGCCGGACGCAGGAAATTTGCTGATCGTGTATCACGCCGAGCGTCCCGCGAATCCGTTCTGGTCCTGGTTAGGAATTGCCAAGTCAACCGATGACGGACTGACCTGGCAAGACTTGGGACTGATCATCAGCGGCACTCATCCCTACACCCCCGAGGGCGTGCTCGATATCGGCGACGGAAACCTGGTGGTGGCCAACGATCCAGTCACGGGGAAGAGATATTTCTACATTTATTTCGGACAAGGCTGCAGCATCAACAGCACAACCCGCTGCAGCGACTTCACATATTTGTCGGCGGCCAGAGCGCCATATGAAGAACTGCTGCGGGCGGCATTTACGAACGCCGATACAAAGACGTCGTTCCCTGCTACCGGGATGTTTCTCAAGTATTACAAAGGCCAATGGAATCAGAACGGGATTGACGGCAAAGCCAGCGAACTGTTTCCGGGCGTGACTGGCGAGACCGACGGAGATCCGCAGGTGGCATGGAGCGCATACCGCCATCGCTTCGTGATCATCATGGACAACGGTCAATACATAGCCTATGGAGAGTCGGCCGATGGCCTCAATTGGCCGCCCATGCAAGTCATACTCGGAAAGAGTCCCCAGACCCCGGTGTACGGTTATGCAAACGCAGTGGGCCTGGGGAAAGATCCGGGCGTTCTCGGCGACACTTTCTATAGCTACTACACCGACTGGCCTCTGGGGACCTCCTGGCAGCCAGCCACACTGAACCGGCTCACGATCACTTACGCCGGCGATTGCAGCGCCGCAGCATTGGCACATTAACGGGATCGTCCTCAACTCCGTGCTCCGCATTCCGGGCCAGCTTCGGTGTACAATCCTCCAGCACAATCCTTGTATTCAAGAACTTGAAGCCGTCACCCACGAACATCCATGCATAGACCAACTATGACGCTACTCTCCCGCACGCTTGCTGCTGCACTTACTATCTTGGCCATTGCGGTCGCCACTGCCTTCGCCCAGCAGTCGGGCGCATCCAAACCAGCCGCTTCGAAAAAGCAACCGGCCGCGCAAGCCACGGAAAAAGATAAGCCCTCCGAGAACGCTCCTAAACCGGAAGCGTCCGCTGAACCGAAGCCTGCAGCGCATGAGTCTGCCACGGATAAAGACAAAGAAGACAAAGAAGAACACTTCGACATGACTGAGCAGACGCCGGTAGTGACGCACCATCAGATCACGGTGGACGGCAAGCCTTTGAAGTACATGGCGACTACCGGACGATTGCCCATCAAGCGCGGCGACGGCAAGATCGAAGCAGAGATGTTCTACGTGGCCTACACGCTAGACGGCGCCGAGGCCGCGAAGCGTCCGCTTACCTTCGCCTTTAATGGCGGCCCGGGATCGGCTTCGCTGTGGCTGCACATGGGCGCGCTTGGTCCTCGAAAAGTCGTGCTGCAGCCCGATGGCTTCATGCCTCCCGCGCCCTATCACATTGAAGACAACCCCCACACGCTGCTCGATAAAAGCGACCTCGTACTCATCGACGCGATTGGCACCGGATTCAGCCGCGCCGCCGATTCCGAACTGTTCAAGAAGTTCTTCGGCGTGAAGGGAGATATTGAAGCTTTCAGTGAATTCATTCGCCTCTACATCAGCCGCAACGAGCGCTGGTCGTCGCCGCTATACATCCTCGGCGAAAGTTACGGCACCACCCGCGCCGCCGGTATTGCCGGATATCTGGCCGACCGCGGCATTTCCTTCAATGGCATCACCCTGCTCTCGACCGTGCTGAATTTTGAAACTCTGGAAGACAATTTCACCAACGATCAGCCGTTCGTTTTCCTGATTCCCTCCTTCACCATGATCGCGGGCTATCATCACAAGCTCGCGCCCGATCTGGCGCAGGATATGGCTCGCACACGCCAGCAGGCCGAGCAGTGGGCTTCCACCGAATATGCCCGGGCGCTCGACAAGGGTGATTCCCTGACCCAGCAGGAGCGCCAGAACGTAATCGACCAGCTCGCGCGCTTTACCGGGCTGAGCAAAGAAGTCATCGACGAGTCCAACCTGCGCATCAACGTGCAGAAGTTCACGCATTATCTGCTCATCGATCAAAAGCTGCGCGTGGGGCGCCTCGACGGCCGCTACACTGGCCCCGATCCCAATGGCTTGATGGATACCCCTTTTTACGATCCCACGGGCTCAGCCACCATGCCGCCATTTACCTCTGTTTTCAATAACTACCTGCGCACCGAACTCGGCTACAAAGTCGATATGCCCTACTTAGTGATGGCGCGCGACGCCGGTTTCGGCAAATGGGATTGGGGCTCGGCCATCCAGGGATTTCCCGACACGGCCGCCGCCATGCGGCAGGCAATCGTGAAAAATCCCTACCTCAAGATTTTGGTGATGGAAGGCTACTACGACCTGGCCACGCCCTATTATGCGGCCAATTACACCGTCGACCATCTCAACTTGCCGCAGCAATATCGCGACAACATTTCATTCGCAACGTATGAGTCGGGGCACATGGTGTACTTGCCGATGGACGGCCTAAAGAAGATGAAGGCGGACCAAGCGGCGTTCATGGAAAAATCCGAGGGTCAACCATAGACGAAACGACTCGCATGGACTGACGGCCCTTCAGGGAGTCTAATCACCAGCCGCGGTCTATGGTCGCGGACGCGAAAGCTCCAGCTCACGAGCCAATTCTCTCGATGTGTCACGAAGCCGCCTTGCCAGAACCGCGGCTAGGGACATGTAGAAGCGTGAGGCAAGACGAGGGAAGGATTCAAAAAGCGCCCGCAGATCATCCGCGGTGATTTCGTCGGCTTCGACTTCGGAATCGCTGGCGACCACAGAGGCGGTTGCCTGGCCCTTTTCCAGAAAAGCCATATCCCCGCAGATATCCTCAGGCCCGAGAGTCGCGAGAACGGCTTCCTTACTGCTGATCGCGAGCTTCACAACGGCCTCGCCCTTGCGCAGGATGTAAATTCGGTCGCCCACGCTGCCCTGGCGAATGATCTCCTCACCTAGTTTGAAGACGCGGCGCTGCGCCTTGGCGCTGATCAATATCCAATCATTCGCAGTCAAATATGACAACCGATTATTCGGCATGTCTTTCCCTACGCGAGAATTGATTTGGCGAAAAACATATTATGCAATGGTCGAGTTCATACCGAGTGCCTAATTTGACAACTGATTAATCGGGCAATTGAAGACCTGCCGCACGCGGGATCTTCCGTTCCACAATCACTCAAGTGCCTCACCGGCTGTACTGATTCTTCTTCTTGTCCTCGTGCCGCTCGATGCCAAAGTGAATCAGCCGGTCGATCAGGTCGGGATACTCCAGTCCTGACGCCGCCCACAGCTTGGGATACATGCTGATCGAAGTGAAGCCGGGCATGGTGTTGATCTCGTTCAGGTAAATCTTTCGCGTTTTGGGATCCATCAGGAAATCGACGCGCGCCAGTCCCGAGCAGTCCACGGCCTTGAACGCGCGCACTGCCAGCTCCTGAACTTCCGTTGTTTCCGCTTTCGTAATCTTCG
>JBEKAQ010000194.1:0-4668 GCA_050015835.1 Bryobacteraceae bacterium
CTCTTCGCATCAAGCGCGAGCAGGTGCCCGTCGATGGTTCCCATGAAGAGCGTATCGCCGAGGATCGCAAGGCCGCGGTTCACGCGTCCGCAGCAGACGCGGGCTTCGGGGGAGGGCGCATACTCGGAAACCCAGAAAACACGGCCCGTGACGGCATCTATTGCGACTACGTCGTTCGGCGCCTGAACGGTATAGAGCACGCCATCGACAACGAGCGGAGTGGCTTCGAACTTTTCGAGCGATCGCGCCTGGAACGCCCATTGTAATTCCAGGTTCTTCGCGTTGGCAGGAGTGATCTGGGTCAGCAGACTGTGGCGCTGGCTGAGCTCGGTGCCGGAATAAGTGAGCCAGTTCTGCGGCTCTTTATCGGCGTTGAGGATGCGGTTGAATGTGACCTGACCCCAGAGGGACGACGCGACCGTCAGAAACAAGATTGCTCTCATTGGAGTTCAACACCTTTCAGGCTGCCGAGATAACTTACGAGATCCGCCAACTCACTCTTACTCAGCTTGTCTTTATAGGAGGGCATGGGAGATCTTTCGAGGACGCCGGATTCCTTCAGGTTCGCGCGCCTGAGCGATACCAGGCGTCCGGTCGAATCCAGCAATTGCACGGAATACTTGTCTTCATTGAGCAGTGTACCGGTGATGGTCGCGCCTTCTTTTGTTACAGCGCGGAACGTCCGGTTCTGTGCGAGAATCTCCGCGTCGGGTTCCGCGATCGAGCGCTCCAGTTCGCCGGCGAGCCGCAGATTGCCGATGTCGCTGAGGTCGGGGCCGGTACGGGAGCCCTCGCCCCGGATGCGGTGGCAACTCGCGCATCCGCCTTTGCCGTCGTAGATGGCCTTTCCGTGTGCCGGGTCTCCGCCGGAAGTGCTGGCGGCGGTGGCGGCCGCGATCGAGTGGAGGTAGGCCACGATCGTGAGTGACTGGAAGTCGCTGAAGTTGTTGGGCGGCATGGCAGTCCCGGCGATGCCAGTGCGGATGATGGCGGCGACGTCGTCGTCATCTTTCGCGCGGCGGAACTTGCCGTGGCCGAGGTCAACGCCCGCGATACCGTCTCCCTGCGCGCCGTGACAGATGGAGCAGTTGGCGCGGTAAAGGCGGCCGCCGTCCTCAACGTCGATGGGCGTGAAACTATGCTGCGCGCGCAAGCCGAGGGCACTTGCGAACAGAGCGATCTGCAAAAAGAGCAGCTTCTTCATTTACCGCACAGTATATAAGGAATGTGCACCCGCCGGACAGAGAACGAGCGCCACGCCTTCCGGAATGTGTGCCCGAAGCGGAACGATATTCACCATCATTATCGGCAGGCATTCCTGGGCGCGATTTTGCCAATCGGCGGAGCGCAGAGCTTGTGAAGCAGATCCGGCGTCCGCGCCGCGACCTGTCGGACCTATTATGTGCATCCGGCGGTGACGGAAGCCCAGGGTCGCTGCAAGGCAGATTACTTATCGGCACCGGACGGCAGAACGGTTTCCACCTTGAGCCCGTCGCGCGCCACCTCTGCCGGATTGGCCACGATAAGGTCGCCCTGGTGAAGACCGGCCAGCACTTCTACGTGGTCGCCGTAGTCCCGGCCCACCTGGATTTTCTGGAGATGCAGAACATTCCCGGGCCCCACCACGGCGGCCTGCGCGCCGTCGTCGCGCGTAATCATAGCGTCGCCTGGAATCAGCAGCGGCGGATCCACCCGTGCGCTCGTCAGCTCGACCTCCGCGTACATGCCCGGCAATAAGGCATAGTCTGCGTTTGGCACCTGCACCTCCACCAGCAGCGTGCGGCTGGAGGGATCGAGCGCATTGGCGCTGCGCGCCACAGTCCCGGTGAACTGGCGGCCTGGCATGTTGGAAACCGTGAGCGTCGCCGCCTGGCCGGGGTGAATCGAATCGGAGTAAGACTGCGGCACGTTGACGTACGTGCGCAGCGTGGCGATCTGCGCGATGCGGAATAACAGCGTGTTGCCTGCGTTTACCAATGCTCCGGTATCCACATTGCGCAGCGTAATCACGCCATCGAACGGAGCCACCACCACACGATAGTCCTCCAGCTTCTCAAGACGCGCCAGGTTTGATTTTGCGGCGGCGATATTGGCACGCTGCACTTCCACGGCCTTCTCGAGCGACTGCAGTACGGACAATTTTGCCTGGTATTGAGCCTGATACTGATCGTCATCCTGACGTGCCACAGCGCCGCGCGCCACAAGGTTAGCCGAACGCTGCGCAGTCACTCGCGCCAGCTCCATGTCCGTCTTGCCCTGCTGAACATTCGCGGTTGCCTGATCCAGAGCCGCTTCGGCCTGCTGCTCGGCAGCTTTGGCCTGATTGACCTGATCGGCCAGCTCCGGCGCATCGATCTCGGCCAGCGTCTGGCCCGCTTTCACCCGATCGCCGATATCGACCATGCGGCGCAGGACATAGCCGTCGGCGCGCGCCAGGACCGGCGCTTCGGTGATCGGCTGAATATTGCCGGGAAGAACAATTCCGCTCTGCCGGGTCGAGCGCTCCACCCGGATCACTTTCACCTTCAGCGGGCCTTCTGCCGCCTGCTGCGCCTCGGCTGCTATAACCGAACGGCGGCTCTCCATCGGAATGTAGCCGGCGAAGAAGGCAATGACGACGAGAACGGCCGCGATGAGGGCGATTGCCGAAATCGTCGCTGCCGAGGGATGCCAGAGGCCCTGCGGGCTGGCTGCATGGCTGCCGCCCTGCAGTCGCTCCAGCTGCTCCCTGAGCTGCCGATTTTCGCGGCGCAGAGACTCATCGGCGATCTCGCGGGGATCGGGTTCGGTATGGCGCATCAAAGAACCTCGCTTTCGCGTTCGACGAGACGCCGCAGGTGATCGATGGGGGAGGTATGGCGCATGTAAGTGTAAATAATCGGTACGACGAAAAGCGTAGTGACAGTGGCGAACATCAGACCGCCGATGACGGCGCGTCCCAACGGGGCGTTCTGTTCACCGCCTTCACCGAGGCCCAACGCCATGGGCAGCATGCCGAGAATCATGGCCGTGGCGGTCATCAGCACCGGGCGCATTCGCGCGTACCCGGCAGCGAGCATGGCTTCGCGGGCGCCCGAGAGCTCCCTTTCGCCGTTGGCAAACGTTACGATCAGTATGCTGTTCGCGGTGGCGACGCCGATGCACATGATGGAACCCATCAGAGACGGCACGCTGAGCGAGGTGCCGGAGAGAAAAAGCATCCATAGAATCCCGGCCATGGCGCCCGGCAAAGCGGTGAGGATGATAAACGGATCGAGCCATGACTGGAAGTTCACCGTCATCAGCAAATAGACCAGCACAACTGCGAAGATCATGCCGAGTCCCAGACGGAAGAAGGATGACTCCATGGTCGCTACCTGGCCACGCAATGTCAGTGACGTTCCGCGCGGCAGGTGCTGTTCCTGTTCCTTAATAATCCGGCGGACCTCCGCCCCCACGCCTCCCAGATCGCGCTGGCTGACGTTGGCGTAAACGTCGAAGACATTCAGTACGTTGTAGTGGTTCACGATCACCGGCACCGAGTCCCGCTGAACAGTCGCCAGGTTGGAGAGAAGCTGCGTACTCCCTGTGACGGCGCCGGGATTTCCATAAGCCTGCGACGAGCCGTTCGGCGAGGCCGCCACGAAAGAGTTCGCCGCACCCGCCGCCCCGGACATCGACTGGGCGGTGACCGCGTTTTGCGTGGTGGTGGCAACGGAAATGGGTGTGCGCAGCAGAGCGTCGAGGGAATCGAGCCGGTATTGGGGCGTCTGAACGCCCACCGAGTAATTGACGCCATTGCTCCAGTTCATCCAGAAATTCGGCGCGACGGTGGCACTGCCGGAGAGCGAGATCAGCATGCTGCTGGAAACGTCGCGCTCCGTCAGGCCGAGCTGCGAAGCTTTGCCGCGGTCCACATTCACCCGGATTTCCGGCTGCTCGACCACCTGGTGGACATGAACGTCGGCAGCACCGGGGATGGCGGAAATTTTTTGCGCCAGATCCTGGGCAATTTTGAAGTTGGCCTTCGTGTTGCTTCCCAGCACCTGAAGATCGATGGGCGCCGGCAGGCCGAAGTTCACAATCTGGCTGGTGATGTCGGCCGGCTGAAAGAAGAACGCCATGTCGGGAAACTCTTCACGCAGCCGCTTGCGCAGCAGGATCTCGTATGTTTTGGAAGGGCCGTGCTTTTCCTTGTTCAGGGAAATGAGAATCTCACCGTCCGCCGACGAAATGGTCGGATTGTCGCCCTGCGCGATAGCCGGCCAGCTATTCGGAATGCCGATGTCGTCGATCAGCATGTCGAGTTCGGCGGGCGGGATGACGGCGCGGATTTCACGCTCGAGCGCGGCGAAGCGCACTTCGGTCTCTTCGATGCGTGTGCCCGCCGGGCTGCGCGCATGCAGACGCAACTGGCCGGCGTCGACGCTGGGGAAGAAGTCCTCGCCGATAAGAGTGACAAGTCCGAAAGAGGCCAGCGAGAAGCCCATGAACGCTGCCAGCACGGGTCCGCGATGATTCAGCGACCAGTTCAGCAGTCCCATGTAGCGATAGCGGGTTTTTTCAAACACGCGGTTGAACACGTGATGAGCTCGCCAGATGAACCCGGTTCCCGCCCCATGGCCGCCGCGATAGACCTCAATCTCGGAATCCAGCAGGTAGGCCATCATCGTCGGCACCAGCGTGCGC
>JBEKAQ010000195.1:0-4645 GCA_050015835.1 Bryobacteraceae bacterium
ATAAGTGGAACGCCATCGTGCAGCGCGAACTTCCCTGGAACATGTCTGTCGAGGTAGGTTACGAAGGCAACCACCAGGCGCATCAGGTCTACCTGACCAACACCGATTACGCCGGCAACCTCGGCACCATCAATTCGTCGATCAGTTCGGCGACTTTGCAGGAAATCCAGCCGGAATGCCCGCCCCCGACCTGCGTATCGCCCGGCAACGGCCTCTCGATGACTCTGTCGAACGGCTACGGCAATTACGCGGCAGGCACCGTGAAGCTCGAGAAGCGTTACTCGAAGGGCCTGCAGTTCCTGGCCGCTTACACGTGGAGCCACGCTCTGGCCGACTCGGGAACCCCGCTCAGCGGCGGCGCTAATTTCGGCGTACCATACGCTCCCAACCAGGGTTCCGCGTATGCCAGCGCCGCCTGGGATATCCGGCACAGCTTCACGACCGGATTTAACTACGACCTGCCCTTCGGCCGTGGCAAGCAGTTCGGCGGCAATATGCCCAAGGCTGCGGACTACGTAGTTGGACAGTGGCACCTCAACGGCATTCTGACTCTGCGCACCGGCCAGCCGTTCTCCTTCAACGGAGCCAGCTGTCAGGGTGTCTGGAACAAGTGCTCCCCGGATATCGTTCCCGGATACACTGCCAACCAGGCGCCTTCCGGCGGCCGCAATGCCAACGAGTGGTTCGACCCCGCCGCTTATGCGGTGGCAGCGCCTCTCACGGGCGGCGATCTCGGCCAGGCTGCGGGCACCGGTCCGCCCACCGAGACGCTCGACTTCTCCACCTTTAAGGATTTCGCCCTCACGGAACGCTTCAAGATGCAGTTCCGCGGCGAATTCATCAACCTGTTCAACTTCCCGCTGCTGAGTCAGCCGGACGCCAGTCTGGGCGATTCGAAAGCGCTCGGCGGCAACGGCAACTTCGGCGTGATCACCGGCGCCACGGTCGGCTCCGAACGTCACATTCAGTTCTCGCTCCGGCTGTCGTTCTAGCCGGGAGAGATTCGCTTAGACCAGGGCGGCCCGCTTCGGCGGGCCGCCCTTTTTTTCTGTGGGACAGGCGCTTCCGCCTGTCCATCCTGGCAGGTCCTACGGATTCTTTTGGGGTGAGGCTACCGGCCCGGGATCAGCCTGTTTGCCGGCTTCTTTCTGTAACTCCCGCAAGGCGTCTTCGAGGATGGCTAATTGCTGCTTGACCGTATTGAAATCGGGAGCGTCAGGCGATAAATTCAGGAAGGTTTTCAATTCGGCCGCCCCTTCCGCATATTGTTTTTTCGCGACCAGCACCATTCCCAGCAAATAATCGGCGCGCGGATTCACGTGTCTGGGATCGAGTTTGATGGCTTCCCGCACACTCACCTCCGCCGCATCGTAGCGCGCCAGGTTATAATGCGCCACGGCGTCGGCATACCACGCCTGGGGATACTCGATGGGGTCGAGCTTCACGGCGCGATCGAGATAGCGGGCCGAATCCTCCCACTTTTGATCGCGCGCGGCAAGCAACCCCAGCTGCAGGCAGGGAGTCACCAGCTTAGGATCCGCGTCGGCGGCTTTAATGAACGCCTCTTTAGCGGGCCCGTACGAGTTTTGCTGGACGCGCAACTTGCCCAGCGCCGTCCAGGCGTCGGCGTATTTCGGATAGAGCGCCACGGCCTTTTCGAATTCCTTCGCGGCTTCGTCCGGCTTCTCCTTCAGGAGCAGCTGCAATCCTTTCTCATAGGCTTTGGTCGCATCTTTGGGCGCCATGAGAGAAGTTTGGCTGATGGAATTCCCCTCCACGCCGGCCAGACGGTGGAGAACGATCGATCCGACGTCGATACTTTCCGGGTTGCCGCCGCTCATCATATTCACCTTGTCGGATCGGTATCCGGCAAGGTCGGCGCGAAGCTGGCAATTGATCATGCGATTGCCGAACGGATCGCTCGACATGGGGTTCGAACCCCCGGCGGATCCGAATCCGCCAAAGCCGCCGCCGCTCGAATGCTTCGAACCGCTGCCAGCCTCCGAAGCGTCGGTCAGGACCAGAGAGGTTGTCTTCCCCCACTGGAATCTGAAGTGGCCTTTGGTGTCGGTGTAGGCGACGGAGTGGACCGTACCGCTGCAGATCCGCTGAATCTCGACGTTGGCCGGGACCGGCGAGCCGTCGTCCATCATCACATTGCCGATGACCGTGACGGGGTGGCCCACATCGCTGCTGGGCGCACTGCCCGTGATGGTAGCGGTGCCCGAGCCGATGCCGCCCACATTCGCCTGGCTCCAGGCGTAAGGCGCCGGCGCGACCGTCAGAGCCAACGCCGCCGGCGTGAGTATCCGCAGGGAATATCTCATTCTTCGCACTCCCCCTTCATAGGTGGAACATGCGTCAATTATGTCACGAACGGGCCGGGAATCCCCGCCGCAACGATGTCAGACTTTCCGCGGAACGAAATTCAGCGAGACGGAGTTGATGCAGAAGCGCAATCCGGTGGGCTTGGGCCCATCGTCGAACAAATGCCCCAGATGCGCCTCGCAGCGCGCACAGCCGAGTTCGATTCCGAAATTCGAGTCGAGACCCCGGTCTTTGACGTTCTCGTCGGCGATTCTCTGGAAGAAACTGGGCCAACCCGTTCCCGAATCGAATTTCGTCTTCGAATCGAACAGCACCGTGTCGCAGCAGATGCAATGGTACAGGCCGTCGTCGTGGTTCTCGGCGTACTTGCCGGAGCCTGGGTATTCGGTGTCCTTCTTGCGCGTCACCTGGAACGCCAGCGCCGACAATTGTTTGCGCCACTCGGCATCCGTCTTGACAACCATCTCAAGCGATTTGACCCCCGTCTTGTTTCCCGCCGCGTCGAATTGCGCGATGGGGACCATCTTCGCCGTCGGATGAGGGCTGTAGGAACCGGCCACCAGCCTCGAAGCCCCCGCGGCGCCGGTCAGCGCGGTCAGAAATCCGCGCCGGCCCACCTTCCTGTCTGCGCTCATCTTATTCTTCACCTCGCGTCGATTTTTTATACAGCTCGGGGTAAGTATGTTTGAAATTCTCCAGCAGCGGAATATCCACGGCGGCGATGTAGGGTTGATTGGGATTCTGATCGAGGTAGTGCTGATGATATTCCTCCGCCCGGTAGAAACCCTCGAGCGGGACCACTTTGGTGACGATCGCGCTTCTGAAAACGTGCCGGTCGTTCAGTTCTTTGATGTATTCCTCGGCGATGCGCTTCTGGTCCTCGTCGGCGTAGAAAATCGACGAACGATACTGCGTGCCCACGTCGTTGTGCTGCCGGTTCAGCGTGGTTGGGTCATGCGCCACGGAGAAATAAATCTTCAGCAGCTGACCGTAACCGATGCGGGCGGGATCGTAGGTAATTTTGATCGACTCGGCGTGGCCGGTATCGCCTTCCGAGACGCGTTCGTACTGCGCCGTCTTTGCCGAACCGCCGGCAAATCCTACCTCGGTGTCGATGACACCCTTCACGTGTTCGAAAATCCCCTGCATGCCCCAGAAGCAGCCGCCGGCGAGCACCGCCGTTGCCTTCTTGGCCGTCGGCGCGGACGTTGCCACGCTGGGCGGATCCGGGAACGCCGCGGCCATCAGCCCCGCCGCCAATACCGGGATGGCGACGGCCAGCCCGGCTAATCCATGATTTCGCATAACAATCCCTCCAGCCGGATTATCCAGGCAATGCGCCTGTCTATTCCAGACTCTTCCCTCTATATTACGCCGGTTTCAGGTATCGCCGCGCAACCACATCAGGAACCGCGTAACCGGGTTTTTGGGGGCTCGGCCGCCGCACGCCGGGCACTGTCCCGTGCCTTTGCAGCCCACGCAGTGTTCGTCCCGCGTGTTCAGGTGGGCGTTCTTCCCGGAGCCGTAGCATTCGGGGCACCTTCCGGATCCTTTACAATGGACGCATTTTCCGCGGCCGGGCATGTTTCAACCGAAAGCCGGCGATCAGCCGATTTTGCTGCGCGCGCTGCCGGACGCGGAACTCTCCGATTTGACCGGCTTGCGATTCGATCCCGCCTGGAAGCGCCGCAGCTGGTCCGTCACGCACACCAGGAACATGGGCTGTTTGGCGTTCTTCAAAACGTCGATGATCCGGCCTGGCTCGTCCTCGAGATAGATGTTCTTGCCGTCGGTGATGAGATGAATATCGCTGTCGCCGGCCAATGCTTCACCCAACCGCTTGCCCATTTCCTTCTGCAGGAAGCGCAACACGCGCCGGATCTTCTGCAGCGAGAACCCCTTGCGGCGCAATTCCGCGATCACCGAAACCTCCACTACCTCCTGCGGCAGGTATACGCGCCGATGGCCTTCCTGTCCCGGCGAAACCACGTTGCGCTCGTCCCACCACTGCAGTTGCCGGAGGCTCACGCCGGCAATCCGTGCGACATCGCCGCTGGTGTAGCGTTCCTGCTCCGGGCTGGCTACGGGTTGGTTCTTTTTTGTTTTGAACATTTCTCGATGCCTCTGTGCTGTAGTTCGGGCCACTATGGATTTTACCAGATTCCGCGGAGCGCGAAAGCACCTCTAACTCATTGTGTAGCGGCCAAGTGAGAAGTTCCTAATTCAGCCAAGTAGAAAGTTCCTATTGACGGCCGCAAGGCTGAAGGATGGAACGAATCGCGATGAGCCAACGGGAACGGGACTGGCTGGATTGGCT
>JBEKAQ010000196.1:0-4601 GCA_050015835.1 Bryobacteraceae bacterium
CTGTTCGCCATCGACGTGGCCCAGGTGCGCGAGGTGCTGGAAGTATCGCAGATCACCAAGGTGCCCACGGCACCCGCCTATATGCGCGGTGTGGTGAACGTGCGCGGGCAGGCGACGCCGGTAGTGGATCTGCGGCTGCGCTTCGGATTGGCGCCGGGAACCGATACGGTGCACACGCGGATTATCGTGATGGAACTGGAGCTGGACGGTGAAGCCACGGTCTTGGGCGGGATCGCCGACAGCGTGCACGAAGTGATCGAACTCGAACCGAGCTCGATCGATCCGGCGCCGCGGATCGCCATGCGGTGGCGGACGGATTTCATTCAGGGGATGGGGAAACGCGGCGACGATTTCATCATCATCCTCGACGTCAACGCTGTCTTTTCGTCGGAGGACGTGGCGCGGGTCGAGGCGGCGGGCCACCAACTTGGCGAACCCGCGCCGGCCGCGGAAGGCTGACGAGCGCTGGGGAGACGCCATGCCGAGGATTCTGGTAATAGACGATTCGCCTTCTGCGCTGCAGGTAATCGAGACGATGCTCGTCAATGCCGGCCATATGGTGATTACCTGCAGCGACGGGAAACGCGCCGTCGAAATGCTGCAACGCGAAGCTTTCGATCTGATCCTCACCGATATCTATATGCCGGATGAGGACGGTTTGGAAGTAATCCGGGACGCGCAACGGGTTCACCCGTGCTTGCCCATCGTGGCCATGAGCGGGGTCGCCGGACGACGAAACATGCTGGCCGTCGCCAGGCACCTGGGTGCCTGCCAGATTCTCCAGAAGCCATTTTCGCGCGAGGACCTGCTCGATGCGGTGGCAGCGGCGTGGAACCGGGAGCCCCACCAATGACGGCAGTTGGCCCATTGGCGCCGTGCGCGCACCCCACCGACCCGGTCGAGCTTTCGCCCGCGAGCTTCTGCCGATTTGCGCGCTTCATCGGCAGCGAACTCGGCATCAAGATGCCCGCTTCGAAGGCGGCGATGGTGCAGAGCCGTCTCCTGCGCCGCGTCCGCGAACTGGGGCTCGAGTCGCTCGAGCGTTATGCCGAGTACTTCTTCGCCTCCGCCAACGGCGAGGAACGGGAACACTTCATCAATGCCATCACAACCAATAAAACCGACTTCTTTCGCGAGCCGGAACACTTCGCTTATTTGCGGAAGGTTGTATTGCCGGCGCGGAGCCGCGAGCGGGCTGGCGGGGTAAGGTTCAAGGCCTGGTCCGCGGGATGCTCTTCCGGCGAGGAGCCGTACAGCCTGGCGATGGTGCTGGCCGAATATGGAGGCAGCCAGCCCGGTTTCGATTTCGCGATTCTCGCCACTGACGTTTCCACCAAAGTGTTGAACCGCGCCCGGGCCGGCATCTATCAGGAATCGCAGATCTCTCCCGTACCTCCGGATATGCGAAAGAAATTTCTGCTGCGCAGCCGGGACAACGCGGCGCGGCTTGCCCGCGTCGTCCCGGAATTGAGGCAACGGGTCGGCTTCCACCAACTGAACTTCATGAATGGCGACTATGGCATTAAGGACCAATTCGACGCGGTCTTCTTTCGCAACGTCATGATCTATTTCGACCGGGACACGCAGCAAACCGTGATCGGCAAAATCTGCCGCCACCTTGTACCGGGAGGGTATCTGTTCGCCGGCCACTCGGAATCGCTGGCCGGGCTGGATATTCCGGTGACAGTCGTCAAGGCATCCATCTACCGCAAACCAATCTCACCGGAGCGAGGCCGATAGCGTCTATGACAACGCCCAAGAAAATCCGCGTGCTGATCGTGGACGATTCCGCATCGGTTCGCCAGGTTCTGAAAGAGATCCTCGAATCCGACCCGCAGATCCAAGTGATGGCGGTCGCCTCAGACCCGTACGTCGCCGTGGAGCGCATCAAGAAGGAAATACCCGACGTGATCACGCTCGACATCGAGATGCCGCGCATGGACGGGTTGACTTTCCTGGACAAGATCATGGGCCAACATCCGATCCCGGTCGTGATTTGTTCGACGCTGGCCGGATCGGGGTCCGACGCCGCGCTTGCCGCTCTCGAAAAGGGGGCGGTGGAGATCGTCACCAAGCCCAAGCTGGGCGCCAGGGAATTTTTCGAAGAGTCGCGGATCAGGATATGCGACGTAGTGAAGTCCGCCGCGCGCGCCCGGATCGGGAAGAACCGGACGCCCCCCCTTGCGGTGAACCCGAAGCTGACCGCGGACGCCGTATTGCCGAAGCCTGCCTCGAACGCGTTGATCCAGACGACGGAGAAAGTGGTGGCGGTGGGCGCCTCGACGGGAGGCACCGAAGCGCTGCGCGAATTCCTCGAGGCCATGCCGCTCGATGCTCCTGGAATCGTGATCGTACAACACATGCCGGAGGCCTTCACCGCGCGATTCGCCGAGCGGCTCGACAAGACCTGCGGCATCACCGTGAAGGAGGCGGCCGACAACGATACGGTGATTCGGGGGCAGGCTCTCATTGCCCCTGGAAACCGCCATCTTCTGTTGAAGCGTAGCGGCGCCCGGTACTTCGTCGAGCTTAGAGACGGGCCGCTGGTGAGCCGTCACCGCCCGTCGGTGGATGTGTTGTTCCGGTCGGCGGCGCGCTATGGCGGCAGGAACGTGGTGGGAGTCATCATGACCGGGATGGGCGACGATGGCGCCAAGGGGATGCTGGAGATGAAGCAGGCCGGAGCGTTCAATATCGCCCAGGATGAATCGAGTTGCGTGGTTTTCGGGATGCCGGCCGAGGCCATCCGAATGGGCGCCGTGGACCGGGTCATGCCCCTCGGCTTGATCGCCCCCGAGGTGGTTCACCTGTGCCACTGAAACCCGAATCGCTTGCTCGGGAGGCGGGCCACGTCGAATTTTTCCGGGCCTGGGCGGCGCAGGCGGCCCTCCCCGACCGGGCGCCCCGGGCGAAAGCGACCGCCGGCTTAAGGCAAAGGGAGTACGCGCATGAATAAGACGATTCTCACCGTGGACGATTCAGCTACCGCCAGGCAGATGGTGGCTTTCACCCTAAAGACCGCCGGCTACGACGTGATTGAGGCGAAGGACGGAGAGGATGCGCTCCAAAAGCTCGATCAACCGCTGGCGATGGTGGTCACGGATCTGAACATGCCGAGGTTGGACGGTATCGGACTCATCAAACGTTTGCGCGCCCACCCGAGGTCGAAATACGTGCCGATCGTAATGTTGACCACGGAATCGGAGACGGCCAAAAGGCAGGAAGCTCGCGCGGCGGGCGCCACGGCCTGGATCGTCAAGCCATTTCGCCCGGAGCAATTGGTGAACGTAGTGCAAAAGGTGCTCGGATAGGTGGCAAACCGGTGGCGTCGAAATACTCGGAATCCCGGGCGCACATCGATTCCAGCGCCGGCAAAACCGGAGTCTCCTCGAACGGCGGTGTGTGTATAGAGCCCACGCGGAACCCCGTGAGGATTCCCGAAAGCGAACACTCCGGCCCGACGTGACCCTAACGTCAGTAATGTTTTCAATTACTTAGCCGGCCTCTAAGAATGGACCTGCGCTTGCTTAGCCGACGGCATGTTCACCCTCCTCAGGGATTTACGTCACGCCCTTCGCACTTTGCGCAAGATGCCGGGCTTCACAATCGTGGCTCTCCTCGTCCTCGCGGCCGGCATCGGAGCCAATACCGCCATCTTCAGCGTGGTCAATTCGGTGGTGCTGCGCCCGTTGCCGTATCCCGGCTCCGACCGGCTGGCCCTGATCTTTGAGACGGATCTAAAGGACGGCATCCAGCGCGAAGGGGGCTCCGGGCCGAATTTCCTCGACTGGAAGGAACAGAGCCGATCTTTCGAGGACATGGCGGTGTTCGAGGTCGGCACGGGCACGGTAACCGGGGAGGGAGAGCCCGAGCAGGTCACCGGTCTGCGCGTGACCACGAACTTCCTGTCGATGCTCGGGGCGCGAACCGTTCTCGGGCGCAACTTCACCGCCGCTGAGGGCGCGGGCCGGGCACGCTACCCGGTCGCCGTGCTCGCCAATGGCTATTGGAAGCGCCGCTTTGGAGCCGACCCGAGCGTCATCGGGAAGACGTTTACCCTGAATAGCGAGGCGTACACCGTGATCGGCGTTCTCGCGCCCGACTTCTACCACCTCCTCCCTACCGACATGTACGTGCCATGGCCGGTCTCGGAACTGCGCGCCAAAGAACGTGTGGATCACTCTTTCGGCGTCATTGCCCGCCTCAAGCCGGGTATTACGATTGCCCAAGCCCAGTCGGAGCTGAGCGCCATCGCGCGCCGCATCGATGCCCAAACGCCCCGGTTGGCGGGCTGGGATGTGTCCGTGGTGGGGATGAAACAGGCGCTTTTCGCATATATCCGGCCGGCGCTGCTGTTGCTCCTCGGGGCGGTGGGGCTACTTCTGCTGCTGGCCTGCGTGAATGTGGCCAGTCTATTGCTCGCGCGCGTCACCAGCCGGCACAAGGAGATGGCGATTCGTGCCGCATTGGGCGCGCGGCGCGGGCGCCTGGTCGCGCAGGTCTTGAGTGAGAGCCTCGTGCTGAGTCTGATGGGAGGCGCGCTGGGAGTCCTTGTCGCCTCCTGGGGGGTCGAACTTCTGACCGCGGCGCTGCCGGCCACG
>JBEKAQ010000197.1:0-4552 GCA_050015835.1 Bryobacteraceae bacterium
GACTTCTGGACCCTCTGTGTCATTCTCGGAAGAGAAGAAAATCCCGCCACCGCTCAACAGAGAGTGGCGTAATATCAACTTAGCCCGCCGCTTCAACCTTCAACTGCGGCTGGGACATCCTCCCGATCTCAATCGGAAACCGATAAAAGCTCAATAAGTAACTAATCAATCGGCTGGGAACTGATTCGGATATCCAAAAGATTACCCCAAAAGATTGGGCCGCGAAACCGCCGGGCTTGACAGCTTTCTTATGCTTCCTCCTCTATACTCCCTTCAAGCGTTAGTTCCCGCCCTCCTTGTCGAGGCCCCCCCCTGTTGGTAAACGGGCAAACACGAAATTACACAAGCTCAGGGGCAGTGTCAGCTGGCCTTGATAAAAATACAAGGAGTTTCTTAGATGACTTTACAAACGGTGAGAAGAATAGCTTTGGGCTTCGCCGCCGGGTGCATGTTACTGCACTCACCTGTCAACGCTCAGTCCACATTTGGAAGCATCCGCGGCGCCGCACAGGACCAAACCGGCGCCGTGGTCCCACAGGCGCGGATCACGTTACACAGCGTGGATGAGAACACCGACGTCGCCATCGGCACCGACAGCGCGGGAAATTTTCTCTTCGTAAATGTCAAGGCGGGAAACTACCGTTTGACAGGAGCGAAAGAGGGCTTCGCCAACGCCGTGATCGACAACGTGAACTTGTCGGCGAGACAGGAGATTCGTCTGGATCTGAAGTTTGCTCTGGCCACCGCAGCTCAGCAGGTCGTGGTCATGGAGGATGCCGTGGCCGTGAACACCGAAAACGCCACGCTGAGCGATTCCAAGATAAACAGCGACATAACGGAGCTGCCGATCAACTCGCGAGCCGTGTCCAGCAGCCCTCTGGCAGCCCTCGCCACGTCTCCGTCCGTGACCACGGACTCGCAGGGCAACATTGCGATAGGCGGCGCGACCGCGGCGCAGACGGGGTTTGCCGTGGACGGAGTCTCAACCGCCAACGTCCGCATGAACGGCGCGCTGGCGGACGCCTATCCTTCCCTGGAAGGAATAGCCGAGATGAAAGTCACGGCGTTCAACAATAACGCGGAGTTCGCCCAGATCGGCGACGTGACCTTTGTCACCAAGAGCGGAACCAATTCATTGCACGGCAGCGCGTTTGAGTATCTCCAGAACAAGGACCTGGATGCCACCATTCTGAATTTCGGCATCAAGGCGCCGAAGGAGTTCAATACTTTCGGCGCCAGCCTGGGCGGTCCGGTCACGATTCCCGGGCTCTACCACGGAAAAGACAAGACGTTCTTCTTCGTCGATTACGAAGGCAACCGCAAAACGCAGTCATACCCTGAACTGCTTCTGGTGCCGACGCAGGCGGAGAGAAACGGCAACCTGAACGGCCTGGTGCAGGCGTTAGGCGCCGGCCCTGTGATCAATCCCTTCACCGGCGCGGCTTTCCCGAACAACACGATCCCGACCGGCACATGCCAGGCGTGCATTAATCCCGTGGCTCAGGCGCTGCTGAATTACTATCCGTTGCCCAACGCCAACCTGGGTGTCGTTAACCCCTCCTACAACTATCAGACCCTGGTGCCGATCCCGTCGAATGCCAACGGCTTCGACGTCAGAATCGATCACAACTTCAGTCCCAAACAGCAGGTCTACGTCCGCTATAGCTTCAAGAACGCGTTCTATACCGAATCCAATAACGCCGGCGTCATAAGCCCGGCAAATAATTTTCTACCCAGTGACGGAGCCCACGAAAAGAACCGTAGCCTCGTGGTTTCGTACAACTATTCGCTCACGCCCACACTGCTGAACGAATTTCGTTTCGGCTTTACCAATTACAACGAGAATGACACTTTCCCCATCTCGGGGGCCTCAGCCATTTCTCAACTCGGCCTGATCTTCGATCATCCGGTCGGCACCGCTTCGCATCCCACGGGCGATGTATTCCCGACATTCTTGTTCTCCGACGGCAGCATTACGAACATCGGGCAGGACCGGGTGGGACCGACGATTTCGGGAAACATCCAGTTCACCGACAATGTGACTAAGATTATGGGTAAGCATACACTGCGATTCGGAATCGATGCCCGCAGAGAGCATTACAATGCCCTCATGTACTTCTCGCCGTCCGACGACTATGGCCAGTTCACCTTCAGCGGCAACCTGACCAACTACTCGTTTGGCGATTTTCTGCTCGGGTTGCCGAACCCGTCTTACTTCGCGGTCACGGGCCCGCAAATGGACGCACACACCGTGCAATGGGGCCTTTACGGTCAGGACACCTGGCAGGTGAACAGCCACTTTACGCTGAATTTCGGGATGCGGTGGGAATACCTTCCCGCGTTTGACGAAAGCAATGGCGATATAGCTACCTACTATGCAACGTCGAACAGCGTGACCGTCATCGTTCCGGACAAATTTTCTAACTTTGTTGCAACCAGCCCCATCTTACAGCAGCTATACACTGGATTTCTTCAAAGTTTCAATGCATGCTCGCTTCCGAGCCACACCCCGTTGCTCCCGTGTTCGAACGTCGAGACCGCCAGTCAGGCTGGCCTTCCGCAGGGTCTGAGGCATACGCCGGGGTACGATTTCGACCCGCGCATCAGCATAGCCTGGCGGCCGTTCAACGACAACAAGACGGTCGTTCGCGCCGGCTTTGGCCTCTATACCATGACGACTCTTGGCCCCATGTCTTTCAACAGCGGCATCATCGCCCTCTCGGATCTGCTCACCTACAACAATTCCGTCACGAACGGTGTTGCGGCGTTCCAGTTTCCGCAAACGTCCCCTCCGGGCGCGCCGGCAGCTTTAGGCGGCGGCGATTTTGAGGAGGGAAACAATCCGTATTGGAAGGATCCTACGTCAGCGCAATGGAACTTGACCGTGGAGCGGGAACTGACACCCACCACGATGGTCCGGTTGAGCTACACCGGCCAGTCCACCTACCATCTTCCCATCACCATAGACCTGAACCAAATTGCGCCCAGCACGACTCCCTACACCGTTCCGAACAACGGATACTCAGTCGTCGATCCCCGTGCGCCCTACCAGAACTGGAATTTTCTGGAGGATTCGGAGAGCATTGGGAATCAAATCTATCAGGCGGGTACCGTCGAATTCATACATAGAGCGTCGCGCGGGCTGACGTTCCAGGCAAACTACACCTGGGCGAAAAATATCAGCGATGCGCAAGGCACCGACGCGCCCGCAGCCTACGCAAGCGAAGAGCCGTATGCCGTGGAGATCGCCAACCGCTACGATATCAAGTACGACCGCGGCAACGTGGTGGGAATGCCGCGGCAGCGGTTCCTGCTGACGGGCGCGTACGAACTTCCCTTTGGAAAGGGCCGGACCTGGCTCAACTCTTCAGGCGCCATCGTGAACGCCCTTCTGGGAGGCTGGAATCTCAGCACAGTGACGACGATCCAAACAGGCCAGTGGCTGACGGCTACGATGCCGGCGGCGGACGATCAATCGAACACCAATATGATCGTGCGCAGCGAAGGCGGGGCCGTGGCGCGGCCGGATTGCGTGGGAAACCCGTACGCAGACCAGACTTCTCAGAACTTCTTCAACCTCAACGCCTTCGCTCTGCCGCCAACCAACGCCGGACGGTTTGGGACCTGCGGTGTGGGTAACCTGCAGGGTCCCGGCATGATCAACGTGAACATGGGTTTAGCCAAGGTCTACCGGGTGAATGAGAAGCTGCGAGTGCGCTTCGAAGCTACGTTCACCAATGTTTTCAATCTCACCAATTTCGCGCCGCCCTCACTGAACCTTGGTAACCCTTCTACCTTCGGGGTCCTCGAAGCCGCGCTTCCTCAGGGCAATGGAGGCAATCGCACGGGACAAGTCGCGTTGCGGCTCGACTTCTGAGGATGCCGGTTTACGAGCCACGGCCGCTCGTAAACCGGCTAAGGGGCTTACCATGTTGCAAATGTCCTGTAGTTCTTGCTGGCGAGGCGGAAGCGGGGAGCGGTTGCCGCGCGGCTGGAAGATTATCGGCAACAATGCTTTCTGTCGGCGCTGCTGGCATCAACGATACCGCCCCCGATCCATGACGATACCGGTCGCGCAACCGATCGGGGCTACGTGGCAGGAGTTAGGCGCGGCGCTGGAAGCGTTAAGGCGTCACACATTGCCGCGCGATCGCGTTTGGGCGGCGAGGATAGCAGAAGGCCAGCCGGTAGTCAGCGTGCTCATTGGACTCCGGTGGTGGGAGATGCGCTTGAAGAGGGGTCGCTGGTCACGCGGGAGTAAATCCGTTTACGAAAAGATGGTAACCCGCACAGTTCACGGCGAACTCGTTTTCTTCTATGCGCCAACCGATGGCGCGCAGAGGGGAAATGGCTTCGGCGGCGATCCCGCCGCACAATCCGAACTCATGTGCCGAATGGTGGCATGGCTACCCCACGGGCGGGCGGAGGACACACCGCAAGACGTGCCGCCATGGGGGAGTTTGCCCGATCCCGACGCTCCCGACCTCGAAGAAATAAGAATAGGAGATCTGCGGGCGGCCATTCGCGCGAACCGCGTCAGCTTCCCATCCCA
>JBEKAQ010000198.1:0-6473 GCA_050015835.1 Bryobacteraceae bacterium
GTGGAGAAAAAAATTGGTGACCGAAGTCTGCGATGCGCCAAGGTCCGAGTCGGGCAGCGGATGCCGGAAAATCGAGTGCCAGACATTGGGCAGAAACTGCGCCAGCCCCGCCCCGAACCCTTGCTTCTCTTCGGCGAGCGCCGGTTCGGGCTCCTGAACCTGAAGGTCGCTCATAGGTCGTAGTAAGTCCCCTGTTTGACCGTGCTGTTAGTATCGACTTCGAGTTCGCCGTTGGGGGCCAGCGTCACCTGATACCAGGCCAGCGATTTCGGCGCCGGCCCCCCCACCACATTGCCGTCCTGGTCGTACCGCGACCCATGGCAGGGACAGGCGAAGCCGGTATCGGAAATCCCCACCGTGCATCCCAGATGGGTGCAGATGGTGGAGATGACGGCGAGCTTCGATCCGTCCCGCACCACGCAGACGCGCCGCTGATCGAGCGAAACGCGGGCGCCCGACGGATAGTCGTCGGGATGGCCGATCGAGTAACGGCTGGGCTGGCCGTAGGTGGCGCGCGGCTTCAGGAAGATGAAGTTCGCCAGCGCGCTGATCGCCGCCGACCCGGCGAGGGCGGCTCCGGTGAACCACGTCAGGAGGCTGCGCCGCGAAGTGGGGCCTTTACTTTGGTCGTTTGGATCGCTCATTATCCACCATCTCTTCGAGGTCGGACCAGAACACGTGGAATTTGGCTTCTTCCATGTCGTGGAAGTAGTCTTTCTTCACCGCGAAAGCGAACAGGCAAATTCCGCCCAGTGCCATCAGCAGACTGCCCGCCAGCGCGATCCAGGTGAGTTCGAGTCCCATTCCGTGAACCGGAATTTGGGCAGAATCAGCGCCAAAGGTTAAGTGATTGAAATATCTGGGATTTCCGGGGGAGGGATGGTGGGCGTTGCGCCGCATCGCGCCCGCCTGCGTGATATCACGCACGAGATGTGGGACAGACGCTATCGTCTGTCCAGTGCGGCCGAAGCCGCACGTGTTTACAGCAGCCGGAAGTTCACTTCAATCTGAGCCCGCGCATTGACGGCTTGCCCGCCTTTCATGCCGGGCTTGAACTTCCATTTCTGTACCGCTTCGATGGCCTTTTCGTCGAGGCCCATGCCGAGGCTCTTGAGCACATGGATATCGCGGGCACGCCCTTCCTGATCCACCACCATCGAAAGCGGTACTGTCCCGCTGTACTTCGCCTTGCGAGCCTCTCCCAGTACTCCGGAACCACCTTGGATGCCGACCGACAGAAAACGCGAACGCGGATCCCGGGCATAAAGGCCCCAGATATCTTTCACCGCAACCGGGCGCGACGTGACTTCGAGCGGCGGCAGTTTCTCCGGCCGGATCAATTCCCCAATGCTCCGATACAGCGAAACATACCAGGGGATAGAAGGCATCCGCCGCCAATTCCTACGCCTGCCCGGAATCCCCCGTCAGCCGTGGATAGTGTTCGAAAAACAACTCCTCGAACTGGTGGCCGGGGCCTGAGGGAGGGCCGGCGCTCAGAAGCACTGCCTCGTAAGTTCGCTGCACATCTATTAAACGCCGCACGGAGGAAAATCCTGACGAGAAGTGAGCGCCAAATTCCCGCTACAATTGAAATGTGACCCATGAGCTTTGACGAACGGATGGAATTCATGTTGCGGTCCATCGAATCGCACGATCGGCAGATCGGTGAGTTGGTCGACGGCCTCTCGCAGCTCAGGGCGCGTGTGGAAACCCTGACGGGAAACATCGAAACGCTGGTCAAGGTGTCCAATCGGGATGCCGTCGATATTCTCAAGCTCGCCCAAATCGCAGAGAATCACGACAAACGAATCGAAGATCTGGAAGGGCGGGGATAGCTGCACTTCTGACTGGTAGCAACAGACCAGCGTCTCGGAACGTTGCGATGAAAAGTGAAGAACTGGAGGCAGTGCGCGGAAGTGGTAATGTTTTTCGAGACCTCGGAAGTGGTGATGCTTTTCGAGACCTTGGATACGAGAACGCCGACGCGGAGCAACTGAAGGCGGTGATCGCGGCGGCCGACTTTTCGCGCATTCGGACCGCCGGCCTCGGGCGATTCACCGTGGACCGCCTCATGTCGATCATCAACCGGCTCGGCTCGCGGGTCGAAGTGAAGGTCAAGCTCTATCGCCGCCAGCCCACCGATGAACGAGTGCTGGCCTAAGCCGCGCCTCTTCACGCAATCCCAAACAGCGGAGCATACTTATCCGGCAGCCGCGCGGGCCGCATCTCCCGGCTCAGAAAAATGTGCTTCGTATAACCCGTAGCCACCTTCCGCCCCTCGCAGCGCATCTCATACTCAAACGTCACAAACCGCCGATTCGCCTCCGCGATCCGCGCCGTAACCGCAATCTCCTCGTCATACCGCGCCGCCGCCAGATACCGGCAATTGGCTTCCGTCACCGCCAGCAGAATGCCATCCCCGCTCTCCATATCCCGGTAACGGAAGCCCTGGCGTTTACACAACTCCGTCCGCGCCACCTCCATCCAGATCAGGTAATTGGCGTGGTAAACCACCCCCATCTGATCGGTCTCGGCATAACGGACGCGAATGTGCGTGACGTGTTCGGGCACGGATTCCGATTGTAGCGGGTCTGTTAAGCTGCCATTAGCTTGCAAATCAAAGTACTCTTTTTCGGCCTTTTAAAGGACATCTGCGGGCGCACCGAAGATCGTCTCGATCTCCCCGCCGGCGCCAGCATCCGGGCCGTCTTCGATCACTACGCTGCCCAATTCCCGCAGCTCGCCGGGATGGCGCGCAGCATCGTAATGGCGCGCAATCACGAGTTCGCCGCACCGGCCGACGTTCTTGCCGAAGGCGATGAGGTAGCCCTGCTGCCCCCTGTCAGCGGAGGCGCCCCGCTGCACGAAATCGCCGACCCCGCCGGCCACTTCTTCATCCTCACCCGCGATCCCATCGACCCCCGCGCCGCCGAATCCCGCCTCCTCCAGGGATTGGACGGCGCCATTGTAACTTTCCAGGGCGTGGTCCGTAACAATACCAGAGGCCGCCAAACGCTGCGCCTCGAATACGAATGCTACGAACAGATGGCCATCCGCAAGATGGCGGAGATCGGCCGCGAGATAGCGCGCCAATTCTCTGTCAGCCGTATCGCCCTGCTGCATCGCCTGGGCACCCTCGAAATCGGCGAGGCCAGCGTGGCCGTCATCACCACCGCCCCCCACCGCCGCCCCGCTTTCGACGCCGCCCTCGAAGGCATCAACCGGCTCAAGCGCACGGTCCCTATCTGGAAGAAGGAGTTCTTTGCCGACGGAGAGGTCTGGGTGGAAGGTGAGTGGGATCAAAATGCGCCCCGCGTGCTGGCCGAATAACCCGCTCCTGAAGGCTCTCCTGCTGATGCCGGTCATCGCATTGTTTGCAGAAGCTCAGCCGGAACCTACCATCCGCGTCGATGTCCAGCTCGTCCGCATCCTCGCCACCGTCAAGGATTCGACCGGAGCGCTAATCGGCTCCCTCGAAAAACCCGACTTCCAAATCCGCGACAACGGCGCTCTCCAGCAGATCTCCGTCTTCGAGCGTCAGACCGATCAACCCCTCTCCGTCGCCGTCATGATCGACAACAGCGGCTCCACCGCCAAGGATCTGAAATACGAGACCGACTCCGTGCTGCGCTTCGTCCGCGCCCTCTTCCGCGAAGGCAATCCGGAGGATTCCGCGGCGCTCTTCAGCTTCAACTGGGAAATCGTCAGGCAGACTGGCTACACCCGCAGCATCCCGGCCATCGAGCGCAAGCTGCGCGCCCTGCACGGTGAGGCCGGAACTTCGCTCTATGACGCGATTCTGCTCGCCGCGCGCGACATTGAGGACCGCCAGGGCCGCAAGATCCTCGTCATCGTGACCGACGGCGGCGATACCACCAGCCACACCGATTTCAATCGCGCCATCGAAGCCGCCGCGCTCGCCGACGCCGTCATCTACCCCATCCTCGTCGTTCCCATCACCAATGACGCGGGCCGCAATACCGGCGGCGAGAACGCCCTCACCACCATGTCCCTGCGCACCGGAGGCCGCGTCTTCGAGCCCACCCTCGGAGCCGAGCTCGACAATGCCTTCGACCAGATTCTGCGCGATCTCCGCACCCAGTACCTGATCGCCTACTATCCGAAAGACGTTCCACTCACCAAAGACCGCTTTCACCAGCTCCAGGTGTCCGTCAACCACCCGGGACTGCGCGTAACAGCGCGCAGTGGATACTATGGAGAGGCCGAGCAAAGCTCGGGAACGGGGCCCATGAGCGATTCGAGCGATGAAACGCTGCGGGCGCGTAAGCCCGTCCCGGCTGACAAACCGAAAGGTCCATAAATCGTGGCGGAATCGAAGTCAAAGAGCGCGCGGCCGGCCGAGCAGACACTCGAGGAGATCCGGTATCTCAAACATCTCATCGAGAAGAAGATCCCGGTCTGCGTCAAGCTGAGCGATAACGAGGTCGTGGACGGCGTGGTCGAATACTACGACCAGCGCTTCATCCGCATCACCCGCACCGGCGCGCCCAATCTGTTCATCTTCAAACACGACATCAAGTACCTATACGAAGTTGAATAAGACACGAAGTTGAATAAGACACGAAGTTGAATAAGACGCGAAGTCGGATAAGACACGAGGTCGGATAAGACACCTGCATGGCATCGTTTCTCGAAACCGCGGCCGAGATCGCGCATGAGGCTGGCTCTCTGCTCCGGTACTACTTCGAGCGCCGCGTCGCCTTCGAAATGAAGGGCGATTACGATCTGGTCACGGAAGCCGACCGCGCATCCGAAAAACTGGTGGTCGAAAGGCTCTCGAAGCAGTTCCCCCTCCACGGCATTGTCGCCGAGGAAGGCAGCGGGCATGACAGCCCGTCCGAATATCGCTGGTACGTCGACCCCCTTGACGGTACCACCAACTTCGCTCACAGCTATCCGGTATGGAACGTCACGCTCGCGCTGGAGAAGGCCGGGGAACTGATCGCCGGCGTCGTCTTCGATCCCAACCGCGACGAATTATTCTCGGCCGAGCGCGGCGCGGGCGCATTCCTGAACGGGCGGCGCATGCGCGTTTCATCGGCTCGCCGGGTGGCCGATTCGCTCCTCAGCACGGGCTTCCCCAATCACAATCGCGCCACCAATCCGAATATTCACTTCTTCCATAAACTGGCTATGTCGGCGCATGGCGTCAGGCGTGGCGGATCCGCTGCCATCGATCTGGCGTACGTGGCCGCGGGACGCCTTGATGGGTTCTGGGAGATCGGCCTCAGCCCGTGGGATATGGCGGCGGGAATTCTTCTGGTCAATGAGGCAGGCGGAGTCTGCACAGATATGAAGGGCGGCCCACATCATCTGAAATCGCCCCACATTCTGACGGACAACTGTGCGATTCACGACGAACTCGTGGGCCTCTTCGATGCCGTCTGGCAGGGCCTGAATTATCTTCCGGGCAATTGAAACGATAGACGCGCGTCCGGCACAAAGTTAGCGAGGTTTGGCGCGCTCGGTACGGGGAAACCCCAGCCTGCCACCTCACCGGGGGCGCTCGGAGGTGCCCCCGGCTCTAAAGGGACTGTGGGACAGGGACTGTGGGACAGGCGCGCCCGCCCGTCCGGATCTCGCTTCTGAACTATTTCTTGTCCGCCTCGTTCTCGCCGTCTTTCAAGCCGGACTTGAAGTTGCGAATGCCTTCCGCCAGGCCTTTGCCGAGCTCAGGCAGCTTGGTAGGGCCGAAAAAGAAAAGGGCAACCCCGACGATAATCAGCAGATGCACCGGTTGAAACAAACCTTCAATCATATCTTTAATCCTATACCCCGCTTCCTCGCGGGCGCACTAACGGCAGTATTTCTCATCTATGTGGACGTTGCAACCGCGCGCAATGTTACGAATCCCTTAGCCAGTCCTCGGCGTGCTTCTCCAGTGCGATCCGCACCAGCTGGCTGCGCGTCCGCACGCCAGTCTTATCGAATAACTGCTGCAGCACGGCCTTGACCGAACTCTCCGAAATCTGCAGACGCCCGCCAATCTCCTTATTCGTCAAGCCCTCGAACACCGATTTCAGAACCGCCCGTTCCCGATCCGTAAGCGAATCGGCGGTCTGCTGTTCCCCCGATTTCCCCGTGGCGCCCGAAACCAGCGACTGCACGGCGCGCGCATCGAGCCACATTTCGCCCCCCGCCACTTTATGGATCGCCTCCACCAGCTGCCACGGAGGGCTGTGCTTCAGGAAAACCCCTGCCGATCCGCTCTCGAACGCGCGCAGGGTGCCCGCATCGCCCATCCCCGCCGTCACCATCAGAATGCGCCCCCCGAATCCCTGGCGCTTCGCTTCGTCGAGGAACACCGTGCCCTGCTCCTCGCCCAGATCGTAGTCGAGCAGCACCACGTCGACAGGGTGCCGGTCGAGCGCCGCCAGCGCGTCTTCCACCGTGGCGCAAGTCGCCGCGATCCGAAAGTCAGGCTCGGCTTCGAGTAACCGGCTGAGGCTCTC
>JBEKAQ010000199.1:0-4517 GCA_050015835.1 Bryobacteraceae bacterium
CGCGATGCTTGTTGCCGCGTAGGGAGTGACATACACCAGGCCCGGCGCCAGGTTGCCTTCGGCCACCACCACCACCGTATACTCCATCGCGCCCTGCTCACGGAGGTTCGCCACCACCTTGGCTACGGCCGAGGCGCGCTGCCCGATGGCGCAATATACGCAAATCACATTCTGCCCGCGCTGGTTCAGAATCGTGTCGATGGCGATCGCCGTCTTGCCCGTCTGCCGGTCTCCGACAATCAGTTCGCGCTGCCCGCGCGCCACAGGCACCAACGCATCGATAGCCTTGAGACCGGTTTGCAGCGGAACGTCGACGGGCGCGCGATCCATAATCTCCGGAGCAGGCCGCTCGATGGGCAGGCGCTGCTCCGTGGCGACTGGTCCTTTGCCATCGAGCGGTTTGCCCAGCGGGTCGATCACGCGTCCCAGCAGGCCCTCTCCCACACCCACGTCCATCACCCGCCCGGTGCGCTCTGCTTCGTCCCCTGTATGCAGATCCTCAAATGCGCCCAGCAGGATCACGCCGATTTCATCTTCGTCGATATTGAACGCAATACCTTCGATGCCGCCCGGGAACCGCACCAGTTCTTCGTACTCCACGCCAGGCAGGCCGGACACTGTTGCGATACCGACGGCGACGTTCGTGACGATGCCCACTTCATGCGGCGCCAATTGCGGCTTAAATTCTTCAAGAGCCCGGCCCACGGCGCCGAAAGTGCGGTCCACGGCATCCTGAAGAATACTCATTTGGCGCTCGGTTCAGCGTCGAGCAGCGCAACGACCTTGCGGTCGAGCGATGTCAGATATTCGGCGATACTCCAGCCGATCTTCTGGCCGTCGGCCGTCAGTTCGATCCCGCAGATCCGGTCCGGCGCCGCTTCGAAGCGCACGCGAACTTCGGCCGAGAAAGTTTCATTGAGCGCATTCTGAATGGTGGCTCTCTGGTCCGCCGGCATCTCGAAGGCGCTGGCGACGACAGCCGGATCCTTCGAGCTCCTGAGAGCCGCACCCAAAGTCTCCTTCGCCTTGCCATCCATTTCGCCCAGGCGGCGCGTGAACACCGCGCCCACTCGCTCCTCGAGGCTGTCGGTGGCCAGGTCCTCCAGCGTCTTGCGCGCAATGGCAAAAACCTCGGCGCTTGCCGTGCGCGTAATCTCTTTGCCCAGCCGCGCCTGATCGGCTTTCAGTGCGGCCGCCTGGGCGTTACGCAAACCATCCGCCTCCTTTTGGGCGTCGCCGACCAGGCGGTCGTGCTCCGTCTTCGCTTCCTCCGTCGCCTTGGTCAGCAGGCTCGCGCGCTGTTCGTCGAAGGCCTTGTTCTTACCTTCGAAATCGTCGCGTTGCTTTTGCGCTTCCTTCGTCTTCGCGTCGGCGTCGGCGAGTTTGGCGGCAATTCCTTTTTCTCTCGCGGCGATGGCATCGAGGATCGGCTTGTAGAGAAAGTGCTTCAGCACCCAGACCAGAACCAGAAAGTTGAGCGCCTGGGCACCGACCGTGAACCAGTCGATGAGCATCGCTCACTTGCCCCCAGCCTGTGCGATCGCGTTGGCCCAGAAGGGATTGGCGAAAATCAGAATCATGGACACGACGAAACAGTAGATCGCCAGCGACTCGATCATGGCCAGGCCCACGAAGAGCGTCCGCGTGATGGTTGCCGATGCGTCCGGTTGCTGCGCCAGCGATGTCAGCGCCGTGGCGACGGCCCGCCCCTCGCCCAGCGCCGGACACATCGCCCCCAGGCCGATGGTGAGGCCGGAAGTTGCGATTGAAAAGATTGCGACGAGAGTCTTGTAGTCCATAAGTCTTCCTTTACTTTTTTGGCGGAGACGGTTTTGGCTTACGCACCAGTGTTGCCGCCGCGATATAAACCGCCGCCAGAATGCTGAAGATATAGGCCTGAACCATACCGGTCAGCAGTCCCAGCGTCGTCATTAAAATGGGAAACAGAAACGGCGTGATGGTCAGCAGAATGCCCACGATCATTACGCCGCTCATCATGTTGCCGAACAGACGAACCGCCAGCGCCAGTGTGCGCGAGAGTTCGCTGATGATATTGAACGGCAGCATGATAATGGTCGGTTTCGTATACGTCTTCAGATAGCCGCCGAGCCCCTGCTCTTCGATGCCGAACAGCGGCACTGCGACGAAGACGCACAGGGCCAGCGCGGCGGTGGTTGAAAGCGAGCCCGTCGGCGGCGTGAAACCGGGAATCACCGTGCACAACGCGGCGGTAGCGACGAACAGGAACAGGGTACCCAGAAACGATATATATTTTTCCGGCTGCTGCAGCCCCACATCCTGAATCTGTTTCTCGATTGACGTGATCACAATCTCCAGCAGGCCCTGCCAGCGCGAGATGGCGCCTTCGGTCGCCAGCCGACGCGTCACCAGCTTCGAGCCGACGCCCATGGCGATGATCATGGCCCAAGTGGTCGCGATGGTGCCGTTGAGTTTCACAAAGCCGTGCTGCCAGAGAATCTGCTGGTCCGAGGTGAGATCCACTATGTGCCTTCTTTCAGCCGTGTGAAGCGGATTACGAGCAGGCGCGCGCCGAGAAATCCCGCGATGCAACCCGCCATGCGCCGCCAGTCGGCCTGCGCAGCGAAATAGAATCCGATCAACGTGACGGCGGTTCTCGCCAGAAAACTGCCGGAGAACCACAGCGCCGCCTGCCGGGACGAAAGCGCTCGCCGCACGGTCCACCAAAGCCCGCCGAAGAAGAACATGCCCAGCAACATGCCCGCCAACACCGCCATCAGTATGCCTGTCTTTTCACTCATCGTGCATCGCCTTATCCTGCTGGTCGACCCAATACCAGGCGTTCGCGCAACCTATAAACAATCCCGCAAACAGCAGTGCGAGAGTCCAGGAAAAGCCCCCCGGATGGCGATGGTCGAGCCATAGACCGAGCATGATTCCGCCCAACGTCGGCACCGCCACCGACCAGCCGATCAGTCCCGACATGCCGAGGCCAAACCACACGCCCTGCGTGCCTTCGCGCTGAACGCGGAGCTTGCGCGCTTCCTCCGAGGCAACCTTGCGCGCGAATAACGAATCCTTTTCATCGCCCATGCTGAAACTCCTCGAGACGCCCCACAAAGCCGCTTTCCATCTTTGCGACCATGTCCCGCACTGTGCGCTCTTCCCGATCGAGCGTTAGAAATCTTCGCTTGATTTCGTCGTGCAGCTGGCCGAGGTTGGTGCCGCCGATGGCGTGGCGAACCGAAACCAGCACGTCCGCGCCGGTTTTCACCAGCACCCCCTCGTCCACCGCCAGATAGACCGTGCCGCGCTCCCCCGTGTATGTGAGGATGCCGGGCGCGAGCGCCGCCACGCAGTCGAGCCTGTGTTCCAGCAATCCAAACGATCCCTCGGCGGTTTCGGCGACAATGCCCGACACGCCGGTTTCATCCGCGAAAACCTCGGTGGGAACAAGGATCTTAAGATGCATGGGCCACCTCCGGCGCTGGCTTAGCTGCCTCTGCCGGCTTCGCCTTTGCGTCTGCCGGCTTCGCCGGGGCTTCCGGCTTTTTTGCCTCGCCAACGGCCCCGATCATGTACAGCGCGCTTTCCGGATAATCCTTGAATTCGTCGCGCAGAATGCGTTCGCAGCCGTCGAGCGAGTCCTTCAGGCTCACCATCTGCCCCTTAATCCCGCTGAACTTCTCGGTAGTGAAGAATGGCTGCGTGAGGAACCGTTCGAGCCGCCGCGCGCGCCCCACCACCTTGCGATCTTCGGGCGAAAGCTGCTCCATGCCGAGCATCGCCACAATATCCTTGAGGTCTTCGTACTGCGCCAGCGTCTTACGGATTTCCTGCGCCAGTTCGTAATGCTTGTCGCCGACAATACCGGGCGTTGCCATCTTCGAACTGGACTGGAGCAGATCGATCGCCGGATAGAGGCCCTCGCTGGCGCGCTTGCGCGAGAGCACGATGGACGCGGAGAGATGTGAAAACACATGCACCGCGGCGGGGTCGGTCAGGTCGTCGGCAGGCACGTATACAGCCTGGATGGAGGTGATGGCTCCGGCCTGCGTATTGGCGATGCGCTCCTCGAGCCCCGACAATTCCGTCGCCATCGTAGGCTGATAGCCAAGCCGCGAAGGCATCTGTCCCATCAGCCCGGAAACTTCCATGCCCGCCTGAATGAAACGGAAAATGTTATCGATCAGCAGAAGAACTTCTTTGTGCTCGTCGTCCCGGAAATACTCGGCCATGGTCAGCGCCGCCGCCCCCACGCGAAAACGGTTGCCCGGCGGTTCGTTCATCTGGCCGTAGAGCATCACCATGTCTTTCAGCACGCCGGCTTCCTTCATGGCGCTGAAGAGTTCTTCGCCCTCGCGGCACCGCTCGCCGATACCGCAGAAGATGCTCACGCCCTTCTGGCGCCCGACCATGTTGTGGATCATCTCCGTCAGCAGCACCGTCTTGCCCACGCCCGCGCCGCCGAACAATCCGCCTTTGCCGCCCCGTTCCAGCGGGACCAGCACATCGATCGCCTTGATGCCCGTTTCGAA
>JBEKAQ010000200.1:0-4482 GCA_050015835.1 Bryobacteraceae bacterium
GGGATTCCAGAGGAGACAAGGCCACCAGGCCACAACACAAAACGACCATCAATGGAATAAAAATCGCCAAGGAAGGCCAGATCAGTTTTTCCCGAGAGATTTCCCTGCTTTCACCCATCCACCTTGAACGTCTTTCCGTCTTCGGCTTTGACGCTGGCCTCGGTACGCTTATGCACCGGGTCGAACGGCTGGAAATGAACCGCCTCATAACCTTTCAACGAAGCCTTGTCTTTCAGCCCGCCCAGAACGGCCAGATCAATGGTGTCGTTATCGTCCGCACGCGACGCCAGCGCGGCGTCGAGGATGACTTGATCGGCGGGGATATTGTTCATGCTGAACGGATCACCCAGCGTCAGTTTGTTCTGGGTCAGGGTGCCGGTCTTGTCCGCGCATAGCACGTCCACGCCCGCCAATTCCTCGATGGCCACCAACCGGCTCACAATCGCTTGTTTCCTGGCGAGCAGGCGCGCGCCGACCGCCATTGTCACCGACAACACCGTCGGCATCGCCACAGGAATCGCTGCCACAGTCAGCACCAGCGCGAACTGCAACGTGGTGAGGATCGGATCACCGCGGATGATCGCGAACGTTATGATCACCGCGACCAAAGCCACCGCGAGGATGATCAGATAGTTGCCAATCTTGAGCACCGCCTTCTGAAAATGGCTGACAGTATGCGCCTCCTGCACCAGTTGCGCCGTCTTGCCGAAGTAGGTACTTGTCCCTGTGGCATAAACCAGCGCGCCGATTTCCCCCTGGCGAATGATCGAACCAGAAAACACCGCGTCGCCGGGTTTGCGCTCGGTGGGCAACGATTCTCCCGTCAGCGCGGATTGATCCACTTCCACCGGGTCGCCATCCAGCAAGCGAGCATCCGCCGGCACAATGTCGCCCAGGCGCACGCGGATGACGTCGCCCGGCACCAACTCACGTGCCGCCGGGGTGATCCACTTCCCATCACGTTTCACCCGAGCATTGATCGCCAGCCTGGCCTTTAGGGCGGCAATTGCATTGCCCGCCGCGCGTTCTTCCCAGAATCCAACCACGGCGTTGGCTACAAGCAAAAGGAGGATGATGAAAAAATCCGGCCAGTGCCGGGCAACCGCCGAAAGGATCACGGCCGCTTCGATCATCCACGGGATGGGACCCCAAAAATAGGTGAGGAATTTCAGAAACGGATTGGTTTCCTTTTCTTCAATCTCGTTAGGCCCATATTGGGTCAGCCGTTTCTGCGCTTCGGCTTGACTGAGACCGTTCGGCGAAGACCGCAACTTCTTCTCCACTTCCGCCAGGGGCAGAGATTTCAAGTCGTCCTTCGCGTCCGGTTTTGATCTCGGCTTCGATTCGAGAACCTTGGGCGGGTCGGCACTGGGTTCCATGATGGGTATTCTCCGGTTCTTGTTACCCCCACCCGGTCTCGGTCCAGAGGGGTTTTGGAAAATCATGGACAATCGCTGTCGAAGGAGTCTCATTCACTTTTTTGAATTCCTGAAATCGGGCTCGTTACACCTTTGCCTCCGGCGGGTCGGCGACTCCTCCCGGCGGTAAGAAATCCGGCACGTCAAGGCGTGCCACGCCAATGCGGTCGTCGGCCATCCCATAATAGACGTCGATTCGGTCCGGCAATCCAAGATCGTCGCGCCGGTCGATGCCGGTGGGGAACACGACGTTGGCGATGGTCCCGTGGCATTCTTGCGGCAGCGACGGCGTCAACACGGGCTCCGCTGAACGATAGCGAATCACGCGAGGATGCTCCTTCGAGAGCACCATCACCCCGGCCGAGTAGCACAGCTCGCGTCCGTCGTTACTCGGCTCCTCAATTTTGCTCACGCCGTGGTAAAGGATCAGCCAGCCGTGCCGGGTTAGGATGGGCGGAGTGCCGCCGCCGATTTTGAGCCGCTCCCAGGGCGACACGGGAGTCGCCAGCCGGTGATGCGAGTTAAACAGGCCGAGGCGATTTTGCTCACGGCCTTCCAAGGCCATCGGGCAGTAGGAAATCCAGATGCTTTCATGATCGAGATCCACCACCCGCGACTCGGCCTTGCAGGCTGTTTCCTCGGGACGAGTATCGGGGAAGAGGGGTCGATGGAGGAGGGCCATCTGCATTTTCCCGGCGTGGTTCGAAATGGCGACGGGGAAGAGGCTGGCATCCTTGTCGTCCACGTGAACGAAATCGATGCCGCAATACGGATCAAAGGTCGCGAGCCCGGCACGCTTCCAGTGAAACAAGTCCTCCGATAGGGCCAGGGCGATCCGTGGGCCTTGGGGCGAAAGTGCCGTGTAAGTCATCATATAGCGCTGCAGCGGTTCGACAAACGTGATTCGTGGATCCTCGCAGCCGCCGCTACCGTCGGGCCGCCGCTCATAATCGGCTTCCGGCTCCAGCGCGATGCCGAGCCGCTCTACGCCCACCGGATCGCCAGCTTCATTGAACCGTACTCGTGCAATGCCGATGCGCGAGTAATTGCCCCGCGCTACGAGCCGTGGAAACAGATAGAGATTGCCATCCGGGCCACGAACGGCAGCCGGATTCAGGACGCCTTCGACCTCTTGGGGATTATCCCGCTCCGGCTCCATCACTAGCCCCAGTCGCTGCAACTTGAATCCACTCATTAACTCCTCCGCCAATGCCACGTGTGCTGATCTTGATCTAAACAAGCGATGATTGCTTCGGTAACCCGTTTCGTCTCATTGGGGCCTCGAACGGGGATAGAAACAACACCTGCTTCTTCGGCCGGATAGTCGTTCCCTCCCGGGAACAAGGCATCGCCTATGAAAATCATCTCTTTCAATGAAATGCCCAGGATGTCTTGCAGCTTTCTGACTCCGTAGGCTTTGTCAATGCCGGGCTTGGTGACATCAATGGATGTCGCGCCACCCAATCGGACAGAAAACCCGGGAATAGAAGTGTCGAGGATTGCCTTGATCTTCTTTCGCTTGGCGAAATCAGGGTCCCATTTCTTCTTTTCTTCCAAGGGGGCCTGCTGACCCAATGCGGAAAATGTTATCTGGCTTCCCCGGTCTTCAATGGCCTCTCCCCAGACCTTTTCGACCTTGAAGCCTGCCGCTCCGATCGCCTTCTTGAGAGAACTGACAATTTTCTCTCTTTCATCTGCGGTGAAATCTTCTGAATAGATCTTTTTCCAATCCCCGGCGTATTGGAAGAATTTTGTTCCACATGTGGGAAGAAGGGATAGATTCACTAGGCGTGCGTCGTGGGGAAGATTGGAGAGCACTTGTTTTTCAAACTGTGGCCAACCGCCTCCTGAAATCACGGCCGCTTTAACGATGCCGAGAAGATCATGCAGCAGTGCCGCCATTTCGGCATCCAGAGACGATTTACTTTCGGCAAGTGTGCCATCCAGATCATAAACAATTAGCTTTTTCATTGGGTTATGTTCCATCCGGTAGCGAAAGTTCCAACAAGCTCACTGCACTGCGCGGCCGAAACACACACGCTCCGACCACGGCCGGCAAGAGCAGCACGTCGCCTTTACCGAAGCCAGGGTTCGCCGATGGGGCCATCACCGGGTAGTGGCGTGGAGAGCAGATGGCTCAAACGCCGGCCACCCCAAAGCCGATACTGGTAGATCGGTTCGAACCGTAGTGGATGCAGAGGTATTTGTTTCACGGTATCAACGATGCTGCCGCGCAGCGAGACCACTGCGCCGGAAGTCGATCATCGAGTTTTATCGCCCGTTCGGCAGTTCCTTGGACGTCCGGTAACGCTGGATCAGGGTATTGGTTGAGCTATCGTGCTGGAGCGGGGCCTGGGCCCCCGTTTCAAGCTCAGGGATGATGCGCACGGCAAGCGCCTTCCCCAGTTCGACCCCCCACTGGTCAAAGGAGTCGATGCGCCAAATGGCGCCTTGGGTGAAGACGCTGTGCTCGTACAATGCGATGAGTTTCCCCAGCGCCTCCGGAGTCAGCCGTTCCAGGAGGATCGTGGTGGACGGGCGGTTGCCCTCGAAGGTTCGGTGCGGCACCAGCCAGGCGGGCGTGCCCTCGGCTCGCACCTCCTGCGGCGTTTTGCCAAAAGCCAGCGCCTCGGCCTGGGCAAACATATTGGCCAAGAGCAAGTCGTGGTGACGGCCCAGCGGGTTGAGCGGCCGAACGAATCCGATGAAGTCGCAGGGGATAAGCTTGGTCCCCTGATGGATCAGTTGGTAGAAGGAATGTTGGCCGTTGGTCCCCGGCTCGCCCCAGTAAACCGGCCCGGTTTCATAGACGACCTCCGTCCCATCAAGCGCGACGTGCTTGCCGTTGCTCTCCATCGTCGACTGCTGGAGATAAGCGGGAAAGCGCTTCAAGTATTGCCCGTACGGATGAACCGCCACGGTCCGCGCGCCGAAGAAGTTGTTGTACCAGAGGCCCATGAGCCCCATGAGCACCGGCAAGTTGCGCTGGAAAGGAGCCGTGCGGAAATGCTCGTCCATCTGGTGGAAGCCGTCCAGCAGGGCGCGGAAATGTTCGGGGCCGATG
>JBEKAQ010000201.1:0-4476 GCA_050015835.1 Bryobacteraceae bacterium
AGCGTATGACCGATGCTCATCCGTCAAGGCCAAGCCCTCCGGGCGCGCTCCGCACGGCCTTGACAGATTCCGCTCGGTCGCCCCGAGCCCGGATTTCACCCACTACAAACCCGGATGAGCCTCCTTTATAGATGATTTCTTATATTTTGGGCCGATTCGAAAATAGATGGCGGAAGGCCGGTCGCTCGGAAGCAACCTTGCTTTCGGACGGCCGGAGGACCTCTCCGTCGAGCTGTGCGCGTTTGGTTAACTGCCGTGCAGATAGAAATCGCACGGCATAGTAAAGACTCAGTCGATTTTCCAGGCGATTTCAACCAGGATGTCTAACTGCTCCTCAGTGGAAGAAAACGACGGTCCGTCGCCAAAGGAAATGTTGATGGGCATGGTCGTCCAGTGCGTGTAACGAATTTCGGGCTGCACGCGCAGACGGCCCCATCCAAACTGGGCGCCGCCACCTGTGACGACTCCGAAGCTGGCGCTCCAGTCCGTGCCTGAATTACTGCTGAAGGGCGTTTGTTGACCGGTCGCGACGTTCATGCTTACGCCTGATAGCGAGAGTGTTCCGGAGATGGTGCGTGGGGCAATGCCGACCTCAACAAAAGGTTTAACTTTGGGCACGGGGAGCCTGTACTTGAGCAGTATCGGGAATTCCCAAGAGTTTGCGCGTTCACTTTCGGTATAAGACGATAAGGCGTTGCTGGCGGCGATGGAGTAGCCTTGCCGATGGTAGAGCGCATCAACCTCGACAGCTAAGCCGAGTGGAAGGCCTAGTTCCACCATGGGGCCAACAACGTATCGCCTTGACTCAGGCGTGGCCGCAAAAGTCACGTCATCGGTGACACGGCCTCCGCCAACAACGCCTATCGAAACCGATTGGCCGAAGCAGACGCAACAGGTTAGAGAAATCAAGAGGAAGGAGCGCATGGCGCGAACATTGCACATGTAGTTCCATCGGGAGGCTGATCGATAGAAAGCTTCGAACACGCCAGGCGGCCGAAGCTTCTGGAACCCGCTGATACGGAACATTGACCTCCTTTTTCGACGATTCGCGCATTACAGGGTGAAGCCAGTCAACGACTGGTTATCTCAAGAAAAAGGAACTTTGACTCCCATGCTTACTCTTTTCGCGTTTCTCGTCTCCCTGTTCTCGCCAGCCCCGGCGCCCGCCACCACACCGACGGCGGCCGCATCCACGACCAATAACTGCTGGTGCCAAACAATGCCCGGGAAGGACTGGGGCAAGTAGAAAAAATATCAGGTCATGTCGTTAAAATCACCAAACGACAGTCCCAGATGATCTGCTGTGATCTGCCCGGATGCGGTGTAATATGGCCCTGGCGGCGGTAGATGCGTACCTGGCCCGGCGCACCGGTGTTGCGGCGTGCGCGCGGTGTTGAAACTTCATTGCGTCGGAGATCCCGAAGACTTTCTCAGGCTGAGCGGCAACGAATCGGCCGCCCTCCGGGTGGCCGTACCGGCAGTCGCGCAGGAACCCATCTACTCCTGGCCGGGACCATACTGGCTCGACGGCGAGCAGTGTGGGCGAACGGGCTGAACGTTGGTGAGACTCGCGCATTCGTTGCCTTTGTCACCCATGCCTGGGACGAGAACCGGCCATGCCCTCGAATCAAAGAGATGGCACGCGATACCTTCAGTGACCGGTCACGCTTCCGCGACTTTGAGCTTCACAAAGCTTTTGCTGCCTCCGCGCGAAAGATAGTCAAGGGATGGCAGAAGCCGTGCGTGTTTCGCCAGTGGGCCTATAACCATAGGGCGCGGCGAGACGCGCTGAACAGCAATCCGCCTCGGTCGTGTATCTCTCCGTAAACCACGCGGGACTTCCGCCCTGAAGATGAAGGTGGCTTGCGGGCGTTAACGCAAAATATCGGAAGCTACTCGGGCGCGCTCAGATCGTTGAGGCGATAAAATCTCCCTCCCGCTGCCGGCATTAACCCACGCCGTTACAACGGATCTGGGCGCTGGCGGTCCAGATATCAGCGACGCTGTGTGTGCAAACGCCGGGCGGCGATTGCCGGGCCACTGGGGCCAGCTTCCGATAACGTTCAACGGGCGTTTTGTAGAATTACGGGGATCGGACGGGCACGCCTCGCCTCAGGAAAATTGCCGTGTGGTCACTTCCCTGCCTGCGAATATTTGGCGTTCCTTCCGTTTAGAGGAAAGCGCCCCATAAATTGGGACGGGCGCAAACCCCGACCGGGTGTTTGACATATACTCAGTGAATCCGGCGGCAAAGGAGACCACCGTGACGTTGCGCGACAAACCGAAGATTTTCACGGTACTTTTGCTGGTATTTACGTTATCCCTTTCCGCCTGCATGGGGCCCGTCAAGGTCCAGCGGATTGAGTTGGCCCGGATCAAGAACCCGGAAAAAGAGAAGATTGCCGGGCTGACCACGGTCAAAAGCGAGGATGTGGAGTTCGATCAGCCCAACGGCACGTTCGCGGCGGGAGTAGTCAAAGGGACCGTTCGGAACGCTCCCTACAGCATTCCGGCGGATCAGGTGGAACGGCTGTGGGTCGCGCGCCGGGAATTTTCACCCGGCAGGACGACCGGGCTGGTGGTGGGCGTAGCCGCTGGCGTCGTCGCAATCGCGGCTATCGTGGTGGTGGCGAACCCTCCAAAACTGGGCTGCCCGTTTGTTTACTCGTGGAACGGAAGTGAGTACGTGTTCGACGGCGAGATGTATGGCGGGTCCGTCACGCGCGGCATGGAACGCGACGACACCACGGAACTCGGTCACCTGCGACCGCAGGGTGGCTTGTACCGTATCGCGTTGACGGACGAGATGGAAGAGACCGAGTACACCAACCAGACCGAGTTGTGGGTGGTGGATCATCCGGCCGGCACTCGCGTCGCAGCCGATGAATCCGGCAAGCTGTACACCCTGTCGGATTCCCGCCCTCCCACGGCGGCGCGCGACGAAAACGGAGTAGACTTGTTGCCGCTGCTGGCCTCGAAAGACGAGAAGGTTTGGGCGCCGGAGCCCGCCATGGCGCCGGATGGCAGCGTCCGCCACGAGATCGTCATGACCTTTCCCCGGCCAGTGGGAGCGAAAGAAACCAAACTGCTCGTGAGCGGAGGAACGGCGCCCTGGGGGATCGCCATGATCACCGAATTGTTCGGGCTTTACGGGCAGGGCGCGGCAATGAAGCTCGCATCGCTCGACAACAGCCCGTCCGATTTGAAAGCTCTGCAGGCATGGTCCACCCGGGAGGACGTGTACATGCTTCGCGTCTGGGTGAAGGAACCCTCGGGCTGGCATGTGCGGGGAGTGATTCCGGGCGGGGGCGCTTCGGATCGGGTGATTCCGCTGGACCTGAGCCGCGCGGTTGGGGAGCAGGTGCAAATCCGTATACAACCGCCTGGCGGATTCTGGTCGCTCAATTCCTTCGCCATGGATTACAGCCCGGAGGTTCCCGTCACTGTGCGGAAAGTGGCCGCGCAAACCGCGCGCATGTCATCCGGTACCGATGTCGCGCCTTTGTTAGCCGCCACCGACGACCAGTATTACGTAGCGAAGAAAGGCGACCGGGCGGAATTGGAGTTTACTGCCCCGGCCGGCAGCGCGGAGGCAAGCCGCACAATATTTCTGCACAGCCGCGGATACTACCGGCCGGACGTTCCATCGCAGGGTCCGGCCAATACCAAAGCTCTGCGTGAAATCTTCCGCGCGCGGGATGGTCTGGCTCGATTTGCCAGCGCGCGGTATGCCGAGTGGCGGGCGGCGCAAGGCGTGGTGAATTAATTCATTTCAAAGGTCTACGCTGCATCTCTGTCCCGCAAAGGGTAAGTGTTGAACCATGCGCGGAACGCCTGCAAACAGGCCACTTGACGTGTGACGGGCGTTATGGACAGATATCGGAAGGTAGTTTCGGTCGGCTGCCGCTAGACCGTCGGCTCGAATTCCGCTCGCTCCCGTGGCGGGTCGAAGTGCGTCCACTTGCCAGTGGCGATCTCGAACGTGCTCACCACTTTTTTGTCCACCGAAATGAAGCAGAGCGTATGCGGCTCGGGACGGGCCGCCACGACTGCTTTGGCGCGGGTTTCCAGCTGCTTAAGCCGGCGCGCAACGGTTCGGTTCATCGGTCGCCCCGCCAGTCCGAGTTCGATATCGGAAAGCTCGCGATGAATTTCTCCAGTTCCTCATCGTCGATATCTTCGTCGCGGCCGTCGAGCTCAACGATTTCGGTCACCGCACCGCCGGGATTGAGCGTTCGCCGGCACGTCGAGGTCGCCAGGCTCAACGGCCCTTTCCAGGGGAAGCTTATGATCGCGCGGACGCCAATCCTGAGCTTGCCCGAAGAGTTGATTGCGTACCTGTCCTCCAGCCGGGCAACTCGTCGGACGATGGCCTTCATCCGCTCTGCCCTTGTTCTGATCCCACAGGACCCAGCAGCAGGGCCCGGATCAGATCGACCATGTGCCCGCCGCTCGGCTCATTGCTGGCCGTACACC
>JBEKAQ010000202.1:0-4451 GCA_050015835.1 Bryobacteraceae bacterium
GTTCTGGCTAGCGGGACGCGGCGGCTGCAATCTGCAGCGGCGGCGCATTAAATCCTTCCTGGCTGAGAATGTGCGCGCCATCGCGGACGACCGCGAAGTAGCCGTCTTCGGATTTACCGGTAAACCGCGCCGCGTCCTCGCTGGTTACTTCGATCTCCTTCCACTTGGCCCGCAGCACTTTCTCGTAAGCGTTGAAGTACTGTGTGGCGGAATCCTCGTCGCTCCAGTCTGAAACGTAAACCAGCGTCATGCGGTGATCGGCCCTTCCTTCGTCAATGCGGTAATCCGAACCTTTGAGTTTCGGTCCCAGTGCTTCGGCCGTGCCGGCACTTACATACTGTTCGAGAAGAATGCGCGTCTCCAGTTCACCCAGCGATCCGGTAACAAACGGTTTCATGTGTTTGAGCGGTTTTGGCAGCTCCGGATCGGTGGGCGTGTCGCCGTTGAAATAGCGGTCGGGGTGCATGATTTGCGACGTCGAAACCGGCGCCTGGCGGAAAACCCTGGCGAACGCAACCTTGCCGTCGTGCAGAAAGAGCGCCTGCTGAAATTTCTCGCCGTCATCGTAGGGGAACAGTAAGGTGCGCCGCAGGTAAAGAGGCGCGTTATTGAAGACGGGATAGGAACTGTCGGCCGAATCCGATTCGTTGCCCATCAGCTCGCGCGCGGTTTGTGGATCGGCGAGGGTACGGCCGCCTCGGCGGGCAGTCACCTCCAGCATCAGCCACGATGCCTGGCCTTCGACAACCGCTTCGCGCGCCATCGACATTTCGCTGTCGTTCGCCCCTTTGGACAGGTATTTCTGGATGGGAAAATTCTGGTCCGCAAGGGCGTGCGCCAATTCATGGATGAGGGCGGCATCCCGCATATTCACCGTCGCCCAATCGGAGATGAAGAGCTTCTTGCGGTGAAAATCATAAAAGGCAGCGGCTTGTTCGGTCAGCAGATCGATAGTGGTTTGCTTCAGGTCAAAATTCGCCGGAGCAAACCCGAACTTCTTGAGCGTGACCTCTTCCGCGCGGATTTCGTCCGGTTTGACGGATTCTTTGATCTGCTCTTTCAGGTATTTGTTGACCTGATCGCGCGTGATCAGTTCAAAGGGTAGCTGGCGGCGAATGCGGAAACCGGTGACCGCCGAAAGCTCGTGCAGAACCGAGTCGATTTCGGCTGCCGTGGGAATGCCGGGAGCGGCGGGGGCTGGCGCCTGCCACGCGCCGGTGAGAAGAACGACCACCGCAAGAGCAATCGCGCGGTTCGCCGGATTCGATCTCGCGCCCCGATGCATCTATTGAAATATTCCCACGGGCACCCATGCGCCTCCGGGGCACGTTACAATGAAGTTCGATTAATCGTCAGGGGGAGTCAAAAAATTGGCAGAAGACAAGCTCTATAAAGCTGAATACGTAGGCAGCGGGACGTTCCTCATCAGCAAGCCGAAGCGCAAGAAAAGCAAGCAGCGCCAGTCCAATCTGAAAAACGTATCGCGCGGCTCGCGTAAATAGCGTTCCGCAGTATTGGCGTGGTCAGCGGCGGTTAGGGTCAATCGCCCGCATACAAATCTCAAGAATCGCCCGCTGGATGGCCCATGCTGTCGCGATGCTTCCCACCAGAGTTCCGCCCAGGATTATTGTTTCCATAATAGCCGCCGGTATTGCTTAAGCAAATTGCGTGCCATATCCTTTTTCCCGGGCGTCGTCCCATGGGTACTGGTATTTTTTGTATTGAGATACTCTCCTTTTCACGCGAACATTATTAAAGTGGTTCGGTCTACACGTTTTCCTTTCATGTTCGCCGTCGGCTGGCTTGCCGCGGGTTTTCTCGTTTCCCCTGTGAAGGCCATCACAGTTGCGAACGGGGACCCGTCTTCCCTGGTGGTGGGATACGACCAGTCGGCCGATGGAATCAACATGAGCGGCGTCGTCATGATCGTGAGCTCAGGCATCGGCGGGTGTACCGGAAGCCTGCTGGGTGACGGCACGTCCATTCTCACGGCGGGACATTGCGTCAGCTCCAGCTATGGCGGTTTCGTCTCGCCGGACATCACGGTATATTTTCAGGGGCCGAATGGTTTCATCGCCTACACCGCCGCCTCGGTTTCGGTCGATCCGCAATGGAACGGTACGTCTACGGACGGCGGCGATCTGGCCGTGATTCACCTGGCGCAGTTGGCCCCCGCATTTGCCACGCGCTACGATCTCGATCCGCTCCCGGTGGGAACGGGTCCCGAGGTTCTCGCCGGATATGGATACGGTGGAACGGGAACCGGCGGCTACAATACCAGCCTCTACGACTCGCTGCGCGTCGGGGAAAACGAGTATGTCTACAACGGAATTGCGCTGGGGTGGTCATCGACCATGCTGGTGGGGCAGTTTTACGAGAATGGTGTGTCGTCCACCAACGCGCTGCATGCCTCCAATCCGTACAGCGCAGTTGACGAGGTGGATATCGCGCCTGGCGATTCGGGCGGCCCTACTTTCTACGACGGGGAGATCGTGGGTGTCCACGACGTAAGCGCCTGCGTCACCAATACCCAGAATTCCTCGGAATGCGCGGTTCCGCCGGCCTTGTCGACAACGAATAATTCTTCGTTTGGGGACCTGTTCGGGGACACCGGCGTTAACTCGAATCTGTCATGGATTGAGGACCAGGAGGCGCCCGAGCCACGTACCCTTTCGATGATGGTTGGGGCGATCATGGCGGCGCTGCTGCTGCGCAATCTCAAAGCCAAGCCCGAGACAGCGAAAATTGCGGAACGCGCAGGGCGGATTTCCACGCGGCAAAGCCGCGGCTAAGAGCGCTTCTCTGGACCGGGACCTATACTGGGTACCGCAATGGATCGTCGGGTAACGCGCCGCATCCTCCTGATCTCGGCGCTGATCGTTTTCACACTGTGTATCGGAACCATTGGCTTTCGGGTCATCGAGAACTATTCGGTTTTCGACGCGTTCTACATGACCCTGATCACCATTACCACGGTCGGTTATCAGGAAATCCACACTTTGAGCCGGGCCGGACGAATCTTCAATTCCTTCCTGATTTTCTTTGGTGTGAGCGCCATGTTCTTCGCCGTGGGAGCGATGACGCAAACCATTATCGAGTTGCAATTGCAGGATCGCTACGGAAAGCGCAGAACAAAGCGGGCCATTATGCAGATGAAAGATCATTACATTGTTTGCGGATTCGGGAGAGTAGGTCGCAGTGCCGCGTTTGAACTGCAGCGGGCCGGGGTTCCTCTCCTCGTCATCGATCGCAACGAGCAGCGAGTGGAGCGGGCTATGCAGGCCGGAATGCTGGCGCTCACCGCCGATGCCACGCGCGACGAAACGCTGCGGGAAGCCGGTGTGATGCGGGCGCGCGGGTTCATCGCGGCCCTTGCCACCGATGCCGAAAATGTTTTTCTGATTTTGTCGGCCAAGTCTATGAACCCTCGCCTGACTGTGGTCACGCGAGCCTCCGAAGAAGACTCCGAAGAAAAACTGCGCCGGGCCGGAGCGGACACAGTGTTTTCGCCCTACAGCATCGCCGGACATCGGCTGGCCCAGGCCCTGATCCGGCCGCATGTCGTGCAGCTGATCGATTTCGCGGGCCGCACCATGGGACTCGACGTCACCATGGAGCAGTTGCGCGTCACGGCCGGGTCCGATTTTGCCGGGAAGAAGCTCGGTGATCTTGCGCGTCTACAATCCGGCGTCATCGTGCTGGCGATCAGCAAGTCCGATGGTAAAATGATTTTCAACCCATCGCGCGAGATGGAAGTCGGCGGCGGAGATGTCCTGATCGTGATGGGGGAGCAGCCCAGCCTGCGCGCGCTGGAGAACCTGCTTACGGGACGCGCCGGCGTGGCTGGCTGAGCGTCATTTGCAAACGAAGTTCGCGGCGTCGTCCGTACTGCCCGCACCGCGGTATACGGCGACTTGAGGATAGGGGCACAATGGCCGCGTTCTGACCACACGTTCGTCCTCGACACGCCACGCAACGATCTCGTGAGGGATTTTCCCCCGCTCAACCCACTGGCGCATGGGAGCGAACATATCGAAAGTATCGGTCCCTGGTCCTCCGTTGCATTCGCTCATGCCGGGTACCATATACAGACGCACGCCCTGCTCCACAGCCTTTGCGCCGATCGTCCTCCTGACGTTGTTGTAATAGTCGATCGTCGCACCCGGCGGCACAATCGCATTGCTCCAGCCGTTCGCGAGAATGAGGCGACCTCCGCGCGCCACGAATTTGGTGAGGTCCGGGTTGACCGCATTCACGGTGGCGATATCCGGCCGGTCTGCCAGAGTCACGTCCGAATCGAAATTCACCGGTCGTACCTTGTAGTCCCAGGCCGGATCTTTGAAGATGAAGCTGCGAAAGAAACCTGTCAACGGGCCGGTTCCTCCGAGCGGCTGCGGCCCGGTCAGTATTTCCCAGTCGAGTTCGCTTCCCCGATAGACGGGTGAGTGGAT
>JBEKAQ010000203.1:0-4415 GCA_050015835.1 Bryobacteraceae bacterium
CGTTGATCAGAGAGGAGATTTACGGCATGAACACCGTGAACTGGATCGACAGCAACTGGCGGGATCTCCGCCACGGCGCGCGGCTGCTGCGGCTGAATCCAGGATTTTTCGCCGTCGCTGTCATCTCGCTGGTCCTCGGCATCGGCGCCAATGCGGCGATCTTCCAATTGCTCGATGCCGTACGGCTGCGTCTGCTGCCGGTGTCCCACCCGGAGCAACTCGCCCGATTGCAGATTGCGAAAAACGAGCACTGCTGTTCCGGCAACTTTTCCGCCCGGAATTCCGATTTCACCTATGCGCAGTGGGAACAGATTCGCGCGCACAGCCAGGCGTTCTCCAGCCTGTTCGCGTGGGGAGACCATCGGTTCAATCTGGCGGATGGCGGCGAGATTCGATGGGCCGACGGCCTTTGGGTAAGCGGCGATTTTTTTAAAACGCTGGGCGTCAGCCCGTTGCTCGGCCGTTTGATTTCCGGCACCGACGATGTTCCCGGCTGCGGCTCGCCCGGTGTCGTAATCAGCCACTCTTTCTGGCAGCGTCAGTTCGGGGCCGATCCGCAAGTGGCCGGTAAAGAAATCCCGATCGAGGGTCATCGCCTTCAGGTGTCGGGTGTCACCCCGGCCGGCTTCTTCGGCGTGGAGGTCGGAAAGAACTTCGATGTGGCCCTGCCCGCCTGCGCCGAGCCATTGATCGAAGCGCATGATCGCCACCTCGAAAAAAGGGACCACTGGTGGCTGGCGATAATAGGGCGTCTCAAACCCGGCTGGACCATTGAACGTGCCGCCGCGCAATTGAACTCGATATCCGGGACGGTCTTTGAAACCACGGTGCCGCCGAATTACCGGCCGGACGGGGCCCGGTATTACGCCGGCTACAAATTGACGGCACTGCGGGCGGGCACCGGCGTTTCGCAATTCGGCGCTCATCCCGAACCCCTCTACCTCTTACTAGGGATCACCGGCCTGGTCCTGCTGATCGCCTGTGCCAACCTGGCCAACCTGATGCTCGCCCGCGCCAGCGCCCGGGAGCGCGAAATCGCGGTGCGGCTGGCGATGGGCGCGGATCGTTTCCGCCTCATCCGGCAGTTGCTCGCCGAGAGCATGCTGGTGGCATTCGCCGGCACCGCCGGGGGCATCCTGGTTGCGCAACTGCTGAGCCGCTATCTGGTCTCGATGCTGAGCACCGAAGAGAATCCGGTGTTTCTGGAACTTCGACCCGATTGGACCGTTCTGGCCTTCACCGCTTCGCTCGGCATTCTCACCTGCATCCTCTTCGGTCTGTATCCCGCTCTCCGTGCGACCCGGACCGAGCCTGTCGCCGCCATGAAATCCGACGGACGCGGATTAACGGCGAGCCGGGAAAAATTCGGCGTCCGCCGCGCGTTGGTGGTCGGCCAGGTGGCGCTCTCGCTGGTGCTGCTGGTCGGCGCTCTGTTGTTCGTCCGCAGTCTGCGCAATCTGCTGACGCTTGACGCGGGCTTTCGCGAAGACGGCGTGCTGATCGCCGGTGTGGATATTTCGCGGCTGAACTATTCGAAGGAGCGCCGTGCCGCGCTTTACGAAGAGCTGCTGGAGCGCCTGCGAGCTACGCCAGGCGTGCAAAGCGCGGCGACCACGGGGATTGTGCAACTCAGCGGTAATGGCTGGAATGAGCCGATCGAAATCCCTGGGAGGCAGTCAAAGGACCGCCCTGAACCGTGGTTCAACCGGGTCAGCGCGGGCTATTTCGCGACCATGGGAACGCCGCTTCTCGCCGGCCGCGATTTCGACGACCGCGACACCACGGGCGCGCCCGAGGTAGCCATTGTGAACGAGAAGTTCAGCGCGAAGTTTCTGGGCGGCGCGAATCCCATCGGCAAGGAATTCCGCGTGCTTAAGGGGCGGGGCGAGCCACAACACATATACCGAATTGTGGGTATCGTAAAGAACTCGAAATACATCGAGCTGCGCGAGGATTTTCCACCCACGGTCTTCGTCGCGGCAAGCCAGAACGAGGAACCCGATGTCGGGCAGTGGTTCATCGTTAGATCGGACACGCCACCTGGATTGCTGATGCAGCAATTGAAGCGGGCTATCCTTGTGAGCCCGGGTATTTCTCTCACATTCCGGCTGTTCAGAACACAGATCCGCGAATCGTTGTTGCAAGAGCGTCTGATGGCGACCCTTTCCGGCTTTTTCGGATTCCTCGCCGCGATGCTGGCTACGGTCGGGCTGTACGGAGTGATTTCGTATATGGTGGCGCGGCGGCGCAATGAGATCGGCATCCGCATCGCGCTGGGAGCGGACCGGGCCAGTGTCCTTCGACTGATAATGCGGGAAGCGGGGCTGCTGCTGATTGTGGGGCTGGCAATTGGGACCGGGCTCTCCATCGCCGCCGGCCGCGCCGCGACCTCGTTGCTCTACGGATTGCAGCCTTCCGACCCCGTCACGATTATGCTTGCCGTCGCGCTGCTCGCCACCGTCGCGATTGTGGCCAGTGGAATCCCCGCGCTGCGTGCGGCGCGCCTCAATCCCATGACGGCGCTGCGGGAAGAATAGGAGCCGATACAATGAAGGCGTTCCCATGCACTTTCTTCACAACAGCCTTGTCGAGCTGATCACCCAGACTGCCACCAATCTCCCGCCGGATGTGCGCGCGGCCATGAGCGCGGCGGGGCTGGCGGAGAAGCCCAACACCCAGGCGTCGCAGGCGCTGAACATTATCTTTTCGAATATCGACATGGCGGCGGACGATGCCGGCCCGATTTGCCAGGATACCGGCATGCCGACATTCTACGTGCATACGCCGGTGGGCGTGAATCAGATCGAAATCCGCAAGGCGATTTGCGCGGCCGTGGCGGAAGCGACGAAGCTGGGTAAACTGCGGCCCAATTCGGTCGATTCGATCACCGGCAAGAACAGCGGCGACAATCTGGGGCCGGGTACGCCCGTGATTCACTTCGAGCAGTGGGAAGAAGACGAAGTTGAGATCAAGCTGATTCTGAAAGGCGGCGGCTGCGAGAACAAGAATATTCAGTACTCGCTTCCCGCCAGTCTGGAGCGCCTGGGACGCGCCGACCGCAATCTCGAGGGCGTGCGCAAGTGCCTGCTGCATGCGGTCTGGCAGGCGCAGGGTCAGGGCTGCTCGCCGGGTGCGCTGGGCGTCTGCATCGGCAGCGATCGAGCGCATGGGTACGACCTGGCGAAGGAGCAGCTCTTCCGCACGCTCGACGACGTGAATCCCGATCCGTGGCTGGCCGAGCTCGAAGCACGCGTGATGAAGGAAGCCAACGAGCTGGGCGTGGGCGCGATGGGGTTCGGTGGGAACGTGTCGCTGATCGGTTGCAAGATCGCGGCGGCCAACCGGCTGCCGGCGAGTTTCTTCGTGTCGGTCGCCTATGAGTGCTGGGCGTTCCGGCGTTTGGGCGTGCGGCTCGATGCCCATAGCGGGGCGATTACGCGGTGGTTGTACCGCGATCCGTCGCGTCCGCTGGAGCGCATGTCTAAGGATGCCGGCTTCCCGCTCACCGGCCGCGAAATGATCCTGACGGCGCCACTGACGGAAGAAATGGTACGGTCGCTGAAAGTCGGCGACGTGGTGCTGATCCGCGGCGAGATGTATACGGGACGCGACGCCGTGCATGCGTATCTGATGAAGAATGCGCCGCCGGTGGATTTGAATGGCGCGGTGCTCTACCTCTGCGGGCCGGTGATGCTGCAGCAGGATGGAAAATGGACCGTGAAAGCGGCGGGGCCGACCACCAGCATCCGGGAAGAACCCTACCAGGCTGATGTGATCAGGCGTTATGGCGTGCGGGCCGTGATCGGCAAAGGCGGTATGGGGCCGAAGACGCTGGCGGCGCTGCAGGAGTGCGGTGCGGTTTACCTGAACGGCATCGGGGGCGCGGCTCAGTATTATGCGCGCACGGTCGAGGCGGTGTTGGGTGTGAACCTGATCGACTTCGGAATTCCCGAAGCCATGTGGCATCTGCGGGTGAATAATTTCCCGGCGATCGTGACCATGGACGCGCACGGCAACAGCCTGCACGCGGACATCGAAAAGGCGACCGCGGAGGAGCTGGAGAAACTGCAATCGGTGTGATGCCTGGGATACAATGGTGCTACTCGCACTAGTGGTTTTCCCCAAGAGGCCAGATAGCTCAGCTGGTAGAGCGCAGCCCTGAAAAGGCTGGCGTCGGCGGTTCGATTCCGTCTCTGGCCACCATATTTTTCATAGACTTACGGGCACTTTCCCGCTAAAACCACCTCGACTGGAGTCCAAATGGAGTCCACCTTCGGCCTGATCTCGAAAATTGGCCACTATTGGCGTGGCACCAGTGGCACCACTCGCGTGGTATCCATCGCCCTCTTCCGATATCACTGATCCTGCATCGATTGGTGCTCGTGGTGGCCATGGTAGCCATTTCGCTCATGTTC
>JBEKAQ010000204.1:0-4409 GCA_050015835.1 Bryobacteraceae bacterium
CTTGCAGGGCGTTCGTCGGCTGCAGTTGTCCAAGGCTGTTCTCCACCTCAATACTCGTGATCGACGGCGCGCCACAGTTCGGATTGAAGTAGACCTCCGTCACGAGCTGGTCATTGACGAGATAGCTGTAATTAACGGCTGCGATGTTGACGCTGGGATCGGAAGCCGTGCTCGTCAGCGCATAGTACCCGGCTTCGCTTGCCTGAGCCCACATCTGAACCTGTGTACATCCCGCCCCGCAATCGTTGATGGAAGTCTGATCCGGATCGGCAACAACAGGATTACCCAGCGGGTCCGTGATGCCCACGCTCAGCGTCGGATCGCCGATCGTCCAGGTGTACGATCCGTAGTAAACCACGCCCCAGACATAATCCTGGCTCTGTCCGAAGAGTGCTCCCGTTGGAGACAGGTCCAGACTGGCGTCGTGCATGTAAAAAAGATCCCATGCCGGCCGGGATCGTAGCCGCCATAGGGATTGCAGGGATCGTTGCCGTCTTCATCGCCGTAGGCATCGCAGTAATACTCGATGTTTGAAAAATACGGCCAGCCGAGATTGTCGAGTGAAGTTCCGAACGCGCTCGCCACATGGCCGCTGTATGTGTTCGACAACTGCCACTGCAACTGAAGCTGGCTCTGCAGCATCGAGGCCGGTATGCTCTGGGGGATGTACTGCGCCCGCAGACCGTTGTAGCTGACGCTGGCATTCGCCAGCTCAGTCTGATATTGACCCGCCCAACTCGTCAACGTCGCATACTGAGCGGCGCTCAACGAGCGCCCCCGGGCATGCAACGAGGCTGACTGTTGGGCTCATAAAATTCCTGATCAGCGTCCGCTATCGCTCGATCTCAAAGGCATAAGTCCTGCAATTTTAGAGAAAACGCAGATCCTCTGCTGCAGCCGCGCTGCGTGCTGCTATTTCGATCCGCCGCGCGGGACTGCCTTCGCGTACAGTTCCACGGCCGATATGTTGATCCAGCCTGCGTTGCCGTGACCGCCGCCCGGCGCCAGATCCACGAAGCCGATCTCGTCGACTCTGCTCAGATCCGGATTCTTCATCTCTTTTCCGGTGGTCACCTTCACCGGATCCAGAATGTACCAGCGCTGGTTGCCAAATGCGACCTCGCTCTCGAGGTAATCGCCGCCTGTGTTGTCGGCATGGCTGCCCGCGAGCAGAGTTCCATCGGGCAGTTTCACAACGGGATGGACCACATGCAGGGCTCCCGTGCGCACCATCCAGCGCAATCTGGCCAGACCGGTCAGATCGAAGTAGCTGTTTTTGTCGCGCAGGGTGCCGGCCATGGGCGAAGTCACCATACCGTTCCAAAGATCCTGGCGTCCCTCGTGCACGTACACGCCGAGTTCTTTTGATGCCGCCCCGTATAACTTCAACTCCAGATTCGGATTGCCCACAGCGTCCTGCGTGGCCCGCCGGTTCTCATCGTTCAGCTTGCCCGTGTAAGGCGGCTGCTTCCATGTTTCGCGGAACAGCAGCGGCGGACGAACTTCGTTCTCTTCTGCGCCCCGTCCCCCGCCTGGCGCCGGTTGCTGAGCCAACGCGCTGTACGCGCTCCCCAGCACCACCACCATGAACACTGTTACTCGATTCCAAATACAGCGTGGCATCGCAATCTCCTTTTCGGCCGGAATCTCATCGTCGGACCCCGATAGTCGTCCAGTATATTGCTTTTTCGCCGCGAATGGAGAAGGAGAGTTATCCAATGCAAGATGATCCTGAAACGGTCATTGATTCCAATGCAAGGTGATCCTGAAAACGATACTGGAAATGCAGGCGTGCAGAAACGGCCGGATGCAAATACGGATGCAGAACGCCGAGGCCCTGACAGGGCAGCGGATGGACGAGTTTTTGACAGGCAGCGAGGGGATCGGATTCAGCGGGGAAAGCCGGGCCGGGATCTACGCGTGGACAGAGCGTCTGCTGGTGGCTCAGGAGTTCATGGGGCAGAGCAAGGAGCGGCGGGGCGCGATCCGGAGGTATGCGAGCAAAGTAACGGGGCTGAGCCTGCCGCGGATCACGCGGCTGATCCGAAGTTACGCACAGACGGGCAGGGTGGAACTGAGGGTAAGCCTGCGGTTCCGGTTTCCGGGGAAGTACACGGAGCGGGATGTGACGTTGCTGGCGGAAATGGATCGGGCGCACGAACGGCTCAGCGGACCGGCGACGCAACGCATTCTGCGGCGCGAGCACGAAGAATACGGCAAGGCGGAATATGCGCGACTGGCGGGGATTTCGGTCTCGCACATCTACAACCTGCGGAACAGCCCGAGGTACCGGAGGCAGGCGGCAGTATTCGAGCCGACGCGGCCCAGCGCGAATTCAATCGGAGAGCGGCGCCGTCCCGAACCGCGGGGCCGTCCGGGTTACCTGCGGGTGGACACGGTGCATCGGGGGGACTGGGACGGCGTGAAGGGGGTGTATCACATCAATGCGGTGGACACCGTGACGCAGTGGCAGGCGGTGGGATGCGCGCCGCGGATCAACGTGGAGAATCTGAAGCCGGTGCTGGAAGCGATGCTGCATCGGTTTCCCTTCCCGATACTGGGTTTTCATGTGGACAACGGTTCGGAATACATCAACTACAGCATCGCCGAAATGATGGGAGCGATGATGGTGGAGTTCACCAAAAGCCGGGCCTGCCGGAGCCAGGACAACGCGCTGGTGGAAGGCAAAAACGGGGCCGTCATTCGCAAGCTCATCGGCTATGGCCACCTACCCGCGGAGCATGCCGAGACGCTGCACAAGTTCTATACGGCGCAGTTGAACCCGTATCTGAACTTCCATCGTCCATGCGGGTTTGCCACGGTGAGCCTGGATGCCCGGGGAAAACGCAAGAGGGTGTACAAGCTGAAGGACTACGCCACTCCGCATCAGAAGCTGAGGTCTCTGCCCGGGGCCGCGGACTATCTCAAGCCGGGAATCAGCATGGAAGCGCTGGACGGGAAGGCGGCGGCGATGAGCGACACCGATTTTGCAAAGATGGGAGCTGCGAAGGCGAAGGTGCTACAAATCTGCAAGATCGAGTCGCCCTGCCTGCCCCGGATTCCGCCGAAGGAATAACAGGGACAAAAGAGCGCCGTGGAAATGGCGGGGGCGTGGAAACCGGCGAAAACCAGGTGCAGGTTTCCTCCCGTTTCCATACCCCCTTGGGAATCCGGCAAACGACGCCGGATTCCCACATTCCCACCGCGCCGGCGGCGATTGCCCTTAACCAAACAAAAAGACAAAAAACAGAAAGGAAGTCGTCCGCTGCGCGGCCTTCACATCCGGATCTGTTTCAGGATCACGTTGCATTGGAACCGTTATCGCGTTTCAGGATCATCCGAGGATTGGAAAATGCTAAGGGGGCCCTTGACGACTACCTGGACTCGCCCATCCCTTCCTCACGCACACCTTTACTTCGAGTCCGTGCGCCGCAGATAGCTCTTCGCCGAGTCCGCCAAAGTCACCACCGCGCCGCCGAGCATAATGGCGTCCTTCACCACCAGCCTGCCTACCCCCGATAGGTAAGGAAAGCCGTGCGCGCTGTCGCCGAGCGCGGGCACCCAGGCCTCGGGCGTCGTCACCAGAAAAGACAGCGTCGTACAAGCCATCAGGATCAGCAGAAAACTACCCACCGCGGCCAGTTGCGGCAGGTACGGATGCAGCGCGATCAGCACGCCGATCGAAACGATCACGATCCCAAGCCCGATAGCGAACGGATACGTCCCGTTGGTCTCGTGCCACTGCCTGTGCGCCTGGTTCAGTTCCCCCTCCTTATTCATGTACGCGCGATACTCCGGCGCCGGATGGTGATAGAAGAAGCTCATCACCGGACTGTTGGCTACCAACGGCACGATGCTGTCGGCTTCGTAGCTGGCAAACTTGAGTCCCCCGATCCAGACCAGAACCACGACCAGGCCCAGGCGCAAAAGACCCATCCCGACACGATCCAGCCTGGCTGCCGCAAGATAAATGCGCCGCATTGCGCTCGGCTCCGGGCGAGCGATTACCGCTTTGGGAGCCATCACTTCTTGTTCTGCGTAAGTCATCATCGTCTCCATTTCGTGAAGGCCTTCTTGCCGCCTCACAAGACAATCATGACCCGGTTTCCAATACTATTGATCGCTAAAAATGCCGATTTGATATCTTAAAGTATCGAAATGGACCTCCTCTCGCCCATCTTCGCCCACTTCGCGCTTTCCGCCCGCGTCTTCTACTCCGGCCGTCTCTGCGGCATCTCCGGCGACCATGAGACAGAAACTGCCGGTCACCTCCATGTCCTGCGCCGCGGCACCCTGCACGTCGAGCGTCCCGGCGGCGATTCGATCGCCATCGATCAACCCAGCGTCTTGTTTTACCCCCGGCCCTGCCGGCACCGCCTTCGAGCGGACGAGGCAGGTGGTGCCGAACT
>JBEKAQ010000205.1:0-4404 GCA_050015835.1 Bryobacteraceae bacterium
TAGACACCGTCGAGGACGCTGCGCGGTTTCTTCTCCTGACCGGAACCTGGCACTCCACAGAGCCAGGCGAGAGCGACAAAAGCCGCCGCGATCTTCGACTTCACTCTTTACTCCCCAAGCTTTACTCCCCAAGCGCAAATACGAAAATTGCGTTCGAATTGCTGGGATGCAGTTCCGGCGTCAGGCGGTTGAGGCCGCCGGTGAGAAGCGCATTCCCCGTACAGACGGCAACGTACTGTTTTCCGTTCGCCATATAAGTGATCGGAAAGCCGGAAACGGGCGAGCCCAGGTTCACTTCCCAAAGGACCTTTCCCGTGTTCTGGTCGAAAGCGCGGAAGTGCCCGTTGGAGTCGCCGGCGAAAAGAAGTCCGCTTCCCGTGGCGACGAGGGACATCATCCCGGCGCGCTGTTCATACTTCCAGAGGGTCTTGCCGGTTTCGACCGAGATCGCCTGAATGACTCCCAGCTTGTCTTCGCCTTCCGGAAACTGAAGCTTGGTGGTGATGGCATAGAGCGAGTTGGGAACTGGTTTGTCGGAGATCGGCGTGACCGTCATGCAGGCATTCTGCAGAGGGAAATACATCACGTTATTCAGAGGACTGTACGCGCCTGCCTCCCAGTCTTTTCCACCGCTGGTGCTCGGGCAGACATAGCGCTCCTCGCCTTTATGACTGAAGGTCGTCTCCGGGTTGACGGTGACTTCGCCGGTAGCGCCATCGATTTTAGTCACGACATTCTGTTTCACAGTCGGAGTCGCCCAGAGGAATTCGCCGGTCTGCCGATCGAGCGTGTAAACGATTCCCGTCTTCCCCGGAATGCCGGTGACGACCTTGCGCCGCTCGCCCGGCTTGATTTTCGGATTGATCCAGAGGACCTCGCTCTTGTCCGGTGCGACCACCGTATCGATCAGGTAGCGCTCAAAGGGATGGTCGAAGTCCCAGTGATCGACGATGTGCTGGTAATACCAAACCATTTTGCCGGTATTGACATCGAGCGCCAGGGTGCAGTTGTGATAGAGATATTTTTTGTCGTTGCCCGCCAGCATGAACTTGGGCGCAGGCGAAGTTACGGAGGTTCCAATGTAGATCAGGTGCAGCTCGGGATCGTAGCTGGGGACCATCCAGGCGCCCACGTGCTTGCGCTGCTCATAAGGAATGTCGCCCCAGGTTTCATTGCCGGGTTCGCCGGGTTTTGGAATGGTGTGAACGCGCCAGATTTCCTTGCCGGTTTTCGCATCGTGAGCGGTGATCACGCAGGCATCGGGACCGCCCTTAGGTTCGCAACCGCGCCCCGAGATGATCTTCCCGGCGGCAATGATGGGCCCGGAAGTTTCCTGGGCGGAATTCTCGCGATAATCGACGATGCGGTTTTCCCATGTCAGTTTGCCGCTCTTCGCGTCCACCGCATAGACAAAATCGTCCGCGCTTGTGTCGATGATCTGATCTCCGTAGATGGCGATATTCCGGTGGATCGAAGGTACCGGAAAGATCTTCGCGATGTCTTCGGGCAGGGGCCGCCGATACTCCCAAAGCAGATCGCCCGTGGCGCCGTTGAGGGCGTGAATCAGGTCGCTGGGGTTCGGCAGATATACGGTTCCGCGGTATGCCAGTGGCGTCGCCTCCATGAGACCGGGGCCCATGCCGCGAGTCCAGATCATTTTCAGTTTGCTTACATTGGCCTTGGTGATCTGCGTCAGCGGACTATAGCCCCAGCTGTCCTGTGTGCGGCGCCACATGAGCCAGTCGCCCGGATCTGGTTTCTCGATCATCTGGTCCGTTACCGGAACGAAATTCGTCTGCGGCGCGCCGCTCTGGGGGAAAGCCGGTACCAGAGTCGCCACCAACACGGTGGCCGTTGCAGCGAAGCGTTTCATGATTGTTCCCCCCACTGATTGAATACCCAGAATATCGCGAATGGTTTCATTTCGGATTCGCGAAATCAAATGCCGCGATGAATTGATCTGCCTGTTCCGCGAGGTCGTGCTGAATGGCTTCGGCGAGCTTCGCCGCGGGAACGAGTCCCATGCGCTCCCGAGCTTTCCAGGTGGTCGCGCGATTGAAAGTAACGGTGGGATCGCGGCGCAGGAAAACAACTTGCGCGAACTCGATGTCAATGTGATAGGCGATCAGGCCGGCGCGCTCGGGCGTGGCGGACATGCGCACGCGCAGGTAGGGATCGCCTACGGGAAACTCGCCGGAGTTCAGAACTTTGATGCCGGCGAGCTTCAGCTTCGACTCAATATCCTTCTGTAAGCGGTCGCGCGAGAGGTCGTGCGGGACATCTTCGACGACGACTTTCACGCCGTCGAGATCGCGCAGGCTCTCGCGCTCGTCGACTGCCGCGGCGCAGGTCAGGGCAAAGATCGCGGCGGCCGTCAAAAGCCGCAGGCGGATCGAGCCCATCAGACCAGTTCCGCGGCGCGGATGGGCAACTTGCGAATGCGCTTTCCCGTCGCCGCAAAAATGGCATTGACCACGGCAGGCGCAATGGGTGGCACCGTCGCTTCCCCCGCTCCGGCAGGCCGTTCCGAGCTGGGCACTATATACGTTTCGATCACCGGCATCTCATCGATGCGCAGCACATCGTAATTGTTGAAATTACTCTGCTGCACGCGTCCACGGTCCAGCGTGATCTCGCCTTTCAGCGCCGCCGCCAGTCCGAAGACGATTCCGCCTTCGATCTGTTGCGTCAGAATGGCCGGGTTAATCACCTGTCCGCAATCGAAAGCACAGACCACCTTATGCACACGCACTTTGCCCTTCGTGACGGATATTTCGGCGATCTGGGCATTGAAAGCGCCGACGTTATTTCCCACAGCCACGCCCTGGAAACGGCCAGCCGGAAGCGGCTTACCCCACTTCGCCTTTGCGGCGGCGAGTTCGAGAACGGCGAGCAGGCGCGGCGACTTGGCGAGCAGCCGGCGGCGTACTTCGACCGGGTCTTTACCGCCCAGCGCGCACAGTTCATCGAGGAAACACTCGGCGAAGAATGTATTCTGGATGGCACCGGGCGCGCGCAGGAACGACACGGGAACAATCGTATTCGCGACGCGCCAATCCACCAGAAAATCCGGAAAGTTGTACTGGAGATCGCTTAGGCCGGAGACAGCGATTCCATCCACACCGCCGCGGCCGCCACCGGCGAACGATGGACAAGCCACCTTTACGCCGAATGCGACCGGCCAGCCGTCGGCATCGAGGCCACCGGCAAACTCGGCCCGCGACACGGGCCGGTAATAATCGTGCCGCATGTCATCTTCGCGCGACCAGGTCACTTTGACCGGAGTCCCCATGAGCGCCTTGCCCAGTTCGGCGGTATCGGAAACGTGGTTCATTTCCCCTTCCCCGCGCCGGCCGAAACCGCCGCCCATCATGGTTCCGTGAAAGTTCACTTTCTCCGGGGGGATGCCGATAGTCTCCGCTGCAAGGGCGCGCGAAGAGGTGGGGCTTTGGGTTCCAATCCACATGTCGGCGCCATCGACGTGGACTTGCACGGTGCAGTTCATCGGTTCCATGGGCGCATGAGAGAGGAATGGAACTTCGTAAACCGCTTCGATTTTCTTTGCGGCTTTCGCCAGCCCGGTGGACGCATCCCCTTCTTTACGTGCCGCCGCGCCGGGCTCCCGAATGCGGTCGGCGAGCATCCTGCCGATACTCGCTGAACTGGTCGAAGCGCCCGCGCCCTCGTCCCACTGGACCTGCAAAACCTTGCGGCCCTGCATCGCGGCCCAGGTGCTGTCGGCCACTACGGCCACGCCGGCCGAAAGGCGAATCACGTCCTTCACGCCGGGGACGGCTTTGGTTTTCGTGGCGTCAAACGAAACCACCTTACCGCCAAACACGGGGCAGCGCTCGATGACTGCATAGACCATTCCGGGCAGCCGCGTATCGAGGCCAAACTGAGCCCGTCCGGTTACCTTATCTCGCGTGTCCAGGCGCTTCACGGGCTTGCCGATGACGCGAAACTGTTTGGGATCTTTCAGCGTCACATTGGCCGGAACCGGCAGCTTCGCGGCATCGGCTGCCAGGCTGCCATAGCTCAACCGCGAGTTGTTGCCGGTATTGACAACGAAACCATTCTCCGCGCGGCACTGCGACGCATTCACGCCCCACTTCTGCGCCGCGGCGGCAGCCAGCATTTCGCGCGCCTGCGCTCCGGCCATGCGCAGCGGGACCCAGGAGGTCCGAATGGCCATGCTGCCGACGGTCGTCTGATGGCCGTAGAGAGACGGATCGACCGGCGCGATTTCCATCCGGACCCTGCTCCAGTCGCACTCGAGTTCCTCGGCGAGAAGCTGCGAGCAGGCAGTCATCGTTCCCTGCCCGATTTCGGATTTTGGAATGAGAAAGGTGACACTTTCATCCGTTCCAATGCGGATGTAGGCCATGGGTTTGCCGTCGGGAG
>JBEKAQ010000206.1:0-5739 GCA_050015835.1 Bryobacteraceae bacterium
CCTGGATGAGCCCCTCCTCCGCATCGTTGACGTATATACCGGCCGTAATGTGCATGGCGGAGACGAGGATCATCCCGTCGCGGATGCCGCTTTTGACAAGGGCCGTCTCGACCTGCGGGGTGATGTTCAGATACTCGCGATGCTTCTTCGTACGAAACGTCAAATACTCGGTATGGAAGCGCATGCTCGCGATGATAGCCGGTATAAAGGGGCGTGCAAACTGTTACACTGGGAACTTCCGCGGCTTCCAAACTGAGAGATCCATGAGGCGGTTTTCGGCCCCGTTTATTGTCCTTTTTTGGGGAGTAGCCGCTCTCGCCCAACAGCCTTCGACCGACCAGACCCCGCAAACGCCCGCCGGGCAGTCCACCTCATCCCCCCAGGTGGTTATTCAACCTTCATCGGACGAGCCGGAAGATCGCATCCGCAAGGACGATCGTTTGCCGCCCCCGACGCCGCTGGAAGAGCGCGAGAAAGAGATTCGGAAATTCGATCCCCTCGGCAAAGAAGAGGATCCGGACGCCGAGGAGAAAGCCAGGGCCAAAGAAAAGGAAAAACAGGATCGGGAAACGCAGAAACGCCGCGATGAGGGCAGTACACCCCTGCCCGGTTCGATCGCCGCGGAGGATGCGCGCAATGCGGCGGAGAAAAGCAACACGGGCCCGCGGGTGGTCGGAGACGACGATGCGACGGATCAGCCGGCACAATATACAGGTCCGGCGGTGCTCAGCCATAGTTACACCTTGAACGGCAGCCTCATCCCGGAAGACCTGAACTGGAGATTGTTCGCGAGTGCTTCCGGGGTATGGGATTCCGGCATTAACGCCGCCTCCGCCGGCCCTCAGGGACCGGTCCAGAATGCGTCCGGGTTCGGGTTGAATTTCAACTGGGGCATTTCAGGCCGGCACAAATTCCATCGCGATTCGTTCGGAATGATGTATACGGGCTCGCGTCCCTGGTATCTCACGGGAAACCAGTTCGTCGGTCTGAACACGGCTCTGGGCGCGGATTACACGCACATTGTGTCGCAGCATTTGTCTGTCAGGGTAAACGAATCGGTCGCCATCTATTCGCAGAGCTATTCGCTGCAAAACCCAACGCCGGGGCCCGACACGCCGGTGGCGGACATCAACGTCCAGGCCTCGCCAACCACGCAGGTCTTCGACAACGGATCGAAGTCGTTCTCGACCGGTCTCATGGCGTCGTGGATGCAAAGTTCCCGCCTGTCATTTACCGCGGGGGGAAGCATCTTCGACACCAGTCACAACAATCCGGCGCTCATCGGAGTCAAGGGGAAACAGGCCCAGGGTGGTGTGAACTACCGGCTCAGCGGCAAGTCGACGGCCGGAATCTTCTATTCCTACAGCGTCTATAGTTACCCGCATGGCGAAGGAAAATGCGTTCAGCCGGTCGACGCAGGTGAAGCTGCGCGCCGGCCTGGCAACGACAAACAGCGTCGGCCTCGAGGCGGTGCCGCTGAACCCGATTATCGCGCAGCTGTATGGAATTTCCACGGAGATTATCGAAGCGTTTCACACGGGTTTGACGGAGGATATCTCGGCGAGCCTGACCCGGGATTTCGGTGGGCATCACACCGTCAATTTTTCCTACACAAAAGGGATCTCGCCCGGCGACGGACTGGGACTGACGTCGGTGTCGGAAACGATGAGCGCGTCGACAGCGATGAAGATATTCGGACGTTATCCCCTGGCGTTCAACGTCGGCCGAAGCAGCATCTCCTCGGCCGGGTTACTGGCGGGAACCTATGTGACGGAATACGCGAGCGTCAGCACGTCCAAACCTTTGGGCCACGATATGGCAATGACTTTTGGCGCCAACTATCGCCATTTCGACGTGGCGCTTGCGCCGGGGCTGCACAACCAGCTGAGCTTCAATTACGGCTTTACGTGGAATCACAGCGAGGGGCGGTTATGGCCGCTCTGGTAAGGCCCGCGGATAAGCGGGGATGCCGCGGCGCGGCGGATTCTGATACGCTTCTATAAAGGCGTGGCGCTATCGTCTAACGGTTAGGACGGAGCCCTCTCAAGGCTTAAATACGGGTTCGATTCCCGTTAGCGCTACCAATTCAGTTCTCTTGTCTCCAACAGCCAGTCTCCTGTTAAATCCGATCTCCGGATCGCCGGACCTGGAAGTTCTGTCCGATCCTGTTTCGTGGAAACTCATTAAGGAAAACGCAGGGCCGTCGGGCGTGGCGCCGCTGATTGCGTATGTGGCGCGACCCCACGTAACCGGAGAGGAGCGGGCGTGGTGCGACAAAGTATTGACGCACAGTTGGGCCAGCTATGAACGGAGTCTGCGTCACCTGAATTGGGCCGTGGGCGTTCTGGAGGCCGAGGACATCCGGGCACTGAGCCTGAAGGGGCCGCTGTTGGCGCGGCGTTACTACGATCCCCCATTTTTGCGAAAACCGTCGGTCGATCTGGATCTGGCCGTTAGAGACGAGGATTTGGAACGCGCCTGCGCGGCGTTTGTGCGGGAGGGCTACGTTCCGCACGCACCATTGCGCCAGGTGAAAGCTCTCAGCTACCATGCAATGCTTCTACACCCGACAAGGCGGCGCATAGAATTGCATTTTCGGCTCAACTCAGGACCAGCGGGCATCGCTGTCAGCGAGCTCTTCGAACGGGCGACACCCTGTGAATTACCTGGCGGGAGAGCGGCGTGGGTGTTGTCGCCGCCGGATGAACTTCTGTACCTCGTGCTTCATATGGTGGGTGATCGGTTCGCAGCTCTCTTCCATACCTATGAAGTCCGCCGGATCTGGTTAGAGAATACGGCGGAGACGCGCCGGAAAGCCGTTCAGCTTGGTATTGAGCACCACTGTATGAGCGCCCTGAAGATGGCGGATGTTGCGTGCCGGTCTCTTTGGGGTGAGGCGCTTTTCCCTGTCGATTCGCTTCTTGTGAAAACATGGCTCGACCAGCGACTGAACGAAGACTTGTACAGAGCTTTCGCCGATTGGTGGAAAGGGGACCAGCCGCTGCGGCTGTCGAACCGGTTGAGAGGCAGATGGCTGGACTTTCAGTTGACGGATCGCCCGCTGGACGCTTTCAGAATGGCGCAGAACCTTGCGCGGACAGCATGGTTTAGTTTCCGGACCCGAGGATGGCGAACGGCGAAGATTCCGCGCTTCGCGACAGCTCGGAGCAAACGGTGCGCGTAGCACTGGTTCAGAACAGCGATTTCGGTTTGTGGCATTTTCACGGCAGCCTCGTTACAGCCCTGCGGGACGCGGGAGCCGAGGTTTGGGCGATTACTCCGCCGGGCCCCTTCCGCCAAAACATCGAACTGCTTGGCGCCCACCATGAGTCATTGGGGATGGCCCGATATGTGGATCCCTGGGCCGATCTGGCCATGCTCGTCCGCCTCGTCCGATTGTTTCGGGAAATCAGACCGGACGTCGTTCATACCATCACCATAAAACCGAACACCATAGGGGTGTTGGCGGCATCTTTCGCCGGAGTTCCCCGAATCGTTTCCCAGGTACCGGGATTGGGTTATGTATTCGATTCGCGGAATACCGGGCGCTCGATGATTGTGCGTGCGATCGTGAAATTTCTTTACCGCATCGCATTTCGCAAGGTTGAGCGCGTCTGGTTCGTCAATCCCGACGATTTCCAGGATTTTCTGAACTGGAGACTGATCGCGCCCGGTAAGGGAGTTGTGATCCGAAGCGCCGGCGTGAGCTTAAGCCATTACGCTCCTGCCCAACCGGGGTCGCCGGATAACGACAAATTGCGTGAAGAACTGGGCATCCCCCGAGGGTGGCCGGTCGTGCTCCTCGCCGGAAGAATGATCTGGAGTAAGGGCATTCGGGAGTTTGTGGAAGCCGCCAGTATAGTGAGCCGCGACCGGGAGAATGTGATGTTTATTCTTGCCGGCCCATTGGAACCGGGAAGTCCGGATCCTGTACCCGAGGAATACCTGAGGGAATCTGAAAACCCGCACCTTAAGTGGCTTGGTTTTCGGACGGATATGCCCCGGATCCTGCAGTTGGCCGATCTGGTGGTCCTGATTTCCTCTTACCGCGAAGGCGTACCGACCATCCTCCTTGAGGCACTCGCCACAGGTAAGCCGATCATCACCACGGAGACTCCGGGCTGCAGAGAAGTCGTCGAGGCGGGAAGCAATGGTTTCTTTGTTCCGCCGCATGATCGTCATGCGCTGGCAACGGCAGTGCAGACCGTTCTCGACGATGAATCGCTCCGCATCGCCTTCGGTGACCGTTCGCGGCTGAAATCGGAAGAATTCTCGGAGGATAAGGTGATGGATACCGTTCTAAAGGAGCTATACCCCGAACTCGGGAGCGGTCTTGCCGCGGGACTTCATCGCCAGCAATTAACATCAAAGGAAACTGGCCGCTCGTAAACACTGTACGTTCGCAGCGTCTTTTCGTCTTCGTTGAGCGGAAGGCCCCGGTACTCAATCCAGGCATGTCCTTCGATTTGGCCGTCAGTTTTTCGAAGACCTACCCGCAACTCGGTAGTCAGTCCCCGGCGCAGCAAAAGGGTCCACAAGCACAGCGACCGCACCAGGCATGAACCGCCCACACCCAGCGATCGTTTCACGATCCGTTGCGCGCGGCGGGCTTCTCGAATGGCGCGAAGAGCGTCCGGTTCGTTTGACACCCGCACACCGGCCCAACGTCTTAGCCAGGCTTGAGTTCGCGTTACTCCAATCAGACGAAAGCTGGCCGTAATGAAAGGGGGAAGAAGCAACGCTTCGGCAACCAGCGCCCTTCGTTCACGCGGAAGCCGGAGGAAAGTGCGCAGCTTGCGAAGAGTTGTCCTCGTGGGGATGACAACATTCTGGCACATTGCATCCCGGAGTTCTAATGCTAGGCTGAAAGCGGAATCGGCCCGCGTGATGGAGATTTGCGAAGAGTTCGAGCTTCAGGGATATGCGGTCGTGAGGTCGCTTCTGGACACCAAAGCAGCGGATTTTCTCGACCAATATGCACAGCGGCGCGCAAGCGGCGCCGCCGAATCGGATCATCAGGTTCCCGGCACGCCGGCTTTTTACGGGGACCCGATGATGGAAAAGGCTCTGCATAGCCTGGTTCCGGCGATAGAAAAGGCTTCGGGACGCAAGCTCTTTCCGACTTATTCTTATTTTCGCGTTTATAAACAAGGCGACATCCTCGCACCTCATAAAGACCGGCCGGCATGCGAGATCAGCGTTTCCATCTGTCTTGGCTATCGCGCACCGGAGACCTGGCCGCTTTTTGTGCAGGGGCCTGCGGGTGCTTTCGGTGTAAAGCTCGAGCCAGGAGACGGCTTGCTCTACAAAGGGATGGAATGCGCTCACTGGCGCAGCGCATTCAACGGAGACAGCGCAACACAGGTGTTCTTACACTACGTCGACCAAAACGGGCCGTGTGCCGAGTGGCGCTTTGACAAACGGCCGGAGCCGAGCCAACTAAGCCACCGGTGAACCGATTGCGGCATCGAAAAGGGTCGCAATAAGAGTCCGGATGAACTGCTGGTGGTCGGGATCGCTGAGCCACCTCGCCTGCGCCAGCGCAATGTACTCACGCTTGTAGCCGAGAAGTTCGAAATACATCGGGGTGGTAGTGTCCCGGAAGCCGGCATTGAGATTAAATCCTGTTTTTGTAATGTCATCCAGGACGCGCGCCTGACCCGCTTCGCAGCCGGCCGCCAGGCCAATCCGCTCACGCACATGGTCGTCGGGTCCGGCGGTAGTGAGGTTCGCCTCAAA
>JBEKAQ010000207.1:0-4359 GCA_050015835.1 Bryobacteraceae bacterium
CATGGGGTCACTCTGCATCGGCGGCGGAACCGGCGAGAAGCCGAGCTTCCAGCCGTTGTCGAGCTTGGCCGGGCGTGCAACCGCCTCGAACGTGGTCCCGTCGCGCAAAATGGTGAGCTGCATGGGCGCACCCTGGCCCGATTGCATGTAGGCCAGCAGCGACTCCACCGTGTGGAACTCGTGCCCATCGACTAACTGGATCGCATCGCCCGCGCGCAATCCGGCGCCCGCTGCCGGCGTGCCCGCCTTCACGTCATGAACGCCGATCGGCCCGCGCACAAACTGCGGCAGCAGCCCCAGGTCCGTTGGATCAAAGTCGTGGCCCTTCGCGACTGCGGGAAGTGGAAGCGAGAGGTTCACCAGCCTTCCGTGGCGCTCCACGGTAACCGGAACGGTCTGGCCGAGGTTCAGATTCGCCTTCTCGAGCACACGCTCCCAGTCGGGATTGCGTTCGCCGGCAAAACTCTCGATGACATCGCCCGGCTGAAAGCCCGCCTGCGCCGAGGTTGAGCCCGCAACCACCCACTCCACGCTCGTCTCCTTCACTTCGTGCAGCAGCTTTTCGTTGATAGCCGCGAAGTAGAGCGCCATCAGCACAAACGCCAGGATGAAGTTGGCCACCGGGCCGGCCGCGCCGATCAGCATGCGCTGCCAGCGCGGATGGCTGACGAACGAACCGGGATCGTATTGGCCAAATCCGGCGGTCGCGGGTTTGTCGCCGGTCTGGATCTGGTCCTGCGTCTCCCCGGTCATCTTCACGTAGCCGCCCAACGGCAGCAGGCAGACTTTGTAATCAGTGTCGCCTTTCTTGATGCCGAACAGACGCGGCCCAAATCCCACCGAGAACGACTCCACGCGGACGCCGCACAGCTTGGCCACCGCAAAATGGCCGAACTCGTGCACCACCACCATCACGCCGATCAGCACAATAAAGGCGATCGCGTCGACCACAAATCCGTGAACACCCTGCATGAACAAGCTGTCTTTCCCTCTGCCAGACTTCCGTGCAGCCCCGTATCAGCCCACCAACTCGGCAGCATTTTCACGCGCCAGCCGGTCTTGGGCGAGCACCTCTGCAATTGTGGCCGGATGCGACTCCGGCGTGGAAGCGAGCACTCTTTCAATTGTATCCGGTATTCCGGTAAAACCAATGCGCCGCGCCAGGAAGGCCTCCACCGCCACTTCGTCCGCCGCGTTCAGCGCAATGCAATGCGCCCCGCCTTTCTCCGCGGCTTCAAATGCCAGCCGCAGGCATGGGAAGCGCCCGAAGTCAGGTTCGTCGAAATCGAGATGCCGCAATGCGGCCAGATCGAAGGTCAGATTCGAGGCCGGCCGCTCCGGGTACGCCATCGCGTACAGGATCGGCAGCCGCATATCGGTCACCGAAATCTGCGCCAGAATCGATCCGTCCACATACTCCACCATCGAATGCACCGTCGATTGCGGATGGACCGTCACGCGCACCTTCTCCGGCGGCACGTCGAACAACCGGCAAGCCTCAATCACCTCCAGGCCCTTGTTCAGCATCGTGGCCGAGTCGATGGTGATCCGCCGTCCCATCACCCACGTCGGGTGCTTCAGCGCCTGCTCCGGAGTAATCTCCGCAAACCGCTCCAGCGGCAACTGCCGAAACGGTCCGCCCGAAGCCGTCAGCCAGATCGTCTTCACTTCCCGGTGCCGGCCGACGCGCATGCACTGGTGCACCGCATTGTGCTCGCTGTCGATGGGCAGAATCGGCACGTTGCGCTCGCGCGCCGCCGCGGTCAGAATCTCCCCGGCCGCCACCATGCACTCCTTGTTGGCCAGGCCCACCGGTTTCCCAGCCAGGATCGCCGCGTGCGTCGCTTCCAGACCCGCCACGCCCACAATCGCCGACACCACAAAGTCGGCCTCGGGGTGCGTGGAACAAGCCACCGTCCCCTCAGTGCCGTAAACGATTTCAATCCCCGCGCCAGCGTCTCCAAGCCATGTCGCCAGCTTCCCGGCCAGTTCCTCGGTCGCCATCGAGACCATCCGCGGCCGCCATCGCACGGCTTGCCGAAAGGCCTCGTCGACGTTGCGCCCGGCAGCCAGCGCCGTCACCGCGTAGCGGTCGGGAAACTGCTCAATTATGGAAAGAGTGCTTTGTCCAATGGATCCGGTGGAACCGAGAATGGCAATTCGTTTCAATGGCTTGAGGTAATTCCGCGGGGTGCGTCAAATCCCGCTAAAACGAGTGATGAATAAGCTGAGCGTACCATAGCGCCGGAGCCGCCAGCAGCAGCGCATCCACGCGATCGAGCACGCCCCCGTGCCCCGGCAAAAGGTCACCGGAATCCTTCACCCCGGCCGAGCGTTTCAGCGCCGATTCGGCCAAGTCTCCCACCTGCGCGACAATGTTGAGAATCACCGCCAATGCCAGCCAATACCAGATGGAGTCTTCGGAATAGGACAGAATCGCGGAGTCCCATCGCGAAAGCACCTCGGCCACTCCCAGCAGCGCCAGCGCGGCCACTACGCTTGCCATCACCGAGGCGATCGATCCCTCCCACGACTTGCCCGGGCTGATCGACGGGGCCAGCCGGTGCCGTCCCCACGCACTCCCCACGTAGTAGGCGGCAATATCGCCCGCCCACACCACGCAGAATAGAAACACGACCAGCGAGGGCCCATTGGACTGCTGGCGAAGATTGGGCAGTGCCAGCAGCGTAAAGCCAGTGTAGAAAAGACAGAAAACGGAACTCGTGGCATTCGGCAGGACCTGGGCGATCGGACTCGCAAATGTGCAATAGACCAGCAGCGCGAGGCAGAGTATGCCAAGGATCGGCGCGTACTGGTCAGGCCACTCCGAGGTAAAGGCAAACAGCGCCACAATGGCCGCAACCGCCGCGATGCGTGGCGGATCGGCCCCTTTTCTCTTCGCCAGCCCCAGGAATTCCCAGCCGGCCATGGCGGCAACCATCGCTGTGACCACTGTAAAAATCCATTGCAGGTGCGCCGGCAAAAAGACCAGAACTAAGGCAAAAGGAATCAGGACAGCAGCAGTAAGGACTCGTTTCATTCTTTGGTTGAGGATACACTGCCGGGGCGAGGGCGCATGGAGCGGAGAGCAAACACAGCATGAATCTCGAGTAACGAAGACAGACAGTCTATCGACAAACTGTCTGTTCATTGTGTATCTTTGATGGTAATCTCAATCGGGTGTCTGTAAGGGACGGACAAGAAAGGATTTGTATGAATCACGGTTTGAGCGATCAAGTGCGAGCTGTGGCGCTGGAAAAATATGTTCGGCCGGCTATACGCGCTGGGAAGGCAAGCTTCTCGGTCGCGGTGCGCGACCTGATGGAGGACCTCCAGGCAGAGGGATTTCCTGCCCGGAACTGGCCGCAGGTTTGTACTGCGATTCAGGCGGAGAAGTTCTTGCGCGCCCACGGATTGGTGATCGAAGGCGTGGATGGCCCCCCGAAAAAACTAAGCACGACGGTTGTGATTCGCTATCGCGTGGAACATTCCGAGGCAGAATCCGGCTCGATAGGGCCACATGCGAAGACAGGACCACAGCCAAAGGTCGACCAGATCGGTTCTGAGGAGACGCCGGAAGTGTGGGCGCATCGCATGACGGGAAAGCTGTTCGGGTTGATGAAGGACGAGATCGCAGCCCTGGGAGGCGGCGAGGCGTTTCTGCGTTGGGTGCGCGGCTACGACGAAGAGGACGCGCCATGAGCCGCGTCTTCTGGGACACAATGCTTCTGATCTACCTGCTCGAAGGCAACCCGGCGTTCCGTCCACGAGCAGAGGCGCTGCTGGCGCGCTCCCGCCGGCGAGGCGATGCCCTGTTCACGAGTTGCCTTGCGGCTGGCGAAGTGATGGCCGGAGCGGAACGCTTCGACCAGCCGCTCAAAGCCGCGGCAGTGCGCGAAACCCTGGCGGAGATCGGCTTTCGCCTTCTTCCTTTCGATGCTGACGCGATGCGGCCATTCAGTCTTCTGCGCGCAAGGGAAAAGCTGAAAGTCGCCGATGCCGCTCATCTGGCTTGCGCGGCCTCGGCGGGTATCGACTTGTTCCTGACCGGTGACAAGCAGCTAGTTAAGCTCGACGTTCCGGGAATCCAGTTTATCGCCGATTTCACGACGCCCATTCTCTGATCGAGCAGCGAGGCGGCTGCTCAAGGGCCTCAGCTCACCGCGATCTTGAAGTGCGCCGCGTCCTCGTCCGTCTCCCCCACCGAATCGCTCAATCCCCCGAAGCGCCGTTCCCGCCGCTGGAAGTCGGCAATCGCCTCCAGCAGGTGGATGCCGCGAAAATCCGGCCACAGCCGCTCGGTCACGTAAATCTCCGTGTACGCGATCTGCCACAGCAGGAAGTTCGAAATCCGCATCT
>JBEKAQ010000208.1:0-7613 GCA_050015835.1 Bryobacteraceae bacterium
TTCCCCGGGACGGCGTGAAAGCCGGGTGCAAACAAGTCGACGATCGCCGGGGCGAACAGCATCCCCAGCGCGCACACCCCGCCCACAATGAGGATCAGCGCGCTGGCCGTGATGTTGGCAAGCTCGCGCGTCTCCTCCTCGCTCCTGGTCGCGAGATACCGCGTGAATGTCGGTACGAACGCCGAAGCCAGCGCACCCTCCGCGAAAAGTTCGCGCGCCAGGTTCGGGATTCGATATCCGAGAACATAGGCGTCGAACGTTGCGCCCGCGCCGAACAGCCAGCTGAGAACGCTCTCGCGCACGAGCCCGGTGACGCGGCTTACGGCAATCGCCATCGATACCACGCCCGCCGAGCGCAGCAGGCCCGGTTGTGGCGTCGCATTTGGCTTGGGGCTCAAGTATTGATCTGTCGAAGATCGACGTCGTCGTGCACTTCACGCACCTGTTCGAGTGAAGCAAAAGTCATGCCCGGCAGCTTCGCCGATGCCGTGCCCGCCGCTACGCCCCAGCGCAGCGCCTGCGAAAATGCCGCTCCGCTCATCAACGACCACGTCACGGCCGCCGCCATTGCGTCGCCGGCGCCGATCGGTGAAATAGCATCCACCCGCGGCGGTGTCGCCTCCCACATCGAGGGTTTCGCGGGATCGCCCATCGCGCCAATGGCGCCCCGGCTGCCCAGTGAAAGAATCACCGATTCCGCGCCCATCGCCAGAATCCGCTGTGCCGCAGCCAGGGAATGGGAACGCGTCAACAGGATAGTATTCAGCAGCCGTTCCGCCTCCTGCTGGTTAGGCATCACAATCGTTGGACCCGCTTCGATGCCCTGCGAAAGCGGCTCTCCGTCGGTGTCGAGAAGGGTTTTGACGCCCTTCTTCTTTGCCCGCGCGATCAGTTGCGCATAAAAGTCCGCCGGTACGCCCGGGGGCAGGCTCCCGCACAGCAGCAGCCACGTAGCCCCGCCCAGCTGGCCTTCGACCGTACCCTCCACGCTGGACAGTTCGCCCCGATCCAGCCGCGGGCCGATTTCGTTCAGCTTCACCGTTAATCCATGCCGGTCCGTGATCGTGAAATTCAGCCGGATATCGTTTCGTATGGGTACCGTGGCCACGGGAAACCCGCAGTCTTTTATCGCGTGTTCGAATCGCCCGCCACGCTCGCCGCCCGCCGGAAAAATAGCCAGGGTTTTCCCGCCGAACGAGTGAATGACATAAGCGGCATTGATCCCCCGGCCGCCTGGCGAGTCTTTGCTGGAAAGGATATACGCGCGGTCGTCAAAAGCGAGTCGATCGACGAGGATCGTCCGGTCAATTGCCGGATTCATGGTCAGGGTAACGATCAACTACCCATGGTTGCACAGGGCCTTCGCGCGGGTTAAGCTCCGCAAAGCCAAAGATTGTAGTACTTTGGGTTGCGATATTTAGTTTTCCCATATGTGTTGGCCCAGAATTCTTCTTTATGCTGAAACATGTCTCGCCGTGGCGGACCGGCGGCCTGGATCGCGCTCGCATCCGTCTGCTTTTTCTGGGGCACGACCTATCTCGCCATCCGCATTTCGATCGAAACTCTTCCTCCGGGGTTCGTCGTCTGCACGCGCTTTCTGCTCTCCGGCTCCATCCTCCTGATCGCCGCCCGCCTCAAGGGTGCGCATTTGCCACGTGGCCGCGATCTTCGTATTGCCTGCATCACCGGCATCACGGTGCTCGGCGTCGGGAACGCGGCCGTCGTCTATGCCGAACAAATCATTCCCAGCGGCCTCGCCGGTCTGTTCACGACGCTCGCCCCTTTTTGGATGGTGACCATTGAAGCCATGATGGGCGGCGAGCCGTTGCACGCTCCGGCCCTGCTTGGAATGATCGTCGGCTTTGCCGGCAGCGCCCTCTTGCTTCTCCCCGGATCCGGCGGATCGCACCATTCGATTCTTTTAGGTTTTCTGATCGTGCAGTTCGGCGGCCTCGGATGGACCGTCGGTTCCCTGATTCAGCGGCGCCAGCTAACCCAAACGCATCCCATCGTCGTGGGCGCGGTGCAGCAACTTGCCGCGGGTCTGGTCTACATTCCGGTCGTCGCCTTCATTCCCGCTTCGCCCATCCTCTTCAGCCAGCGCAGCGTTCTGGCGGTTCTTTATCTTGTGATCTTCGGTTCCATCGTCGGCTACAGTTCCTACATTTTCGCGATGGATCGCCTGCCGGTTGCCATCGTCTCGATCTACCCTTATATCAACGGGGCCGTCGCCGTTTTTCTCGGATGGCTGTTCTTTCGGGAGCCCTTCGGCGTGCGCGAATTGATTGGTATGCTGATCGTCTTCGCCGGCGTAGCCATCGTCAAATACAGGACCTCCTCACTCGGCGCCCCACTTCGCGGTAGGATGGCATTGGCCAATGATGTTCGAGATTCCGCCGATCCCGGATAAGCTTTTCTTTCGTATCGGCGAGGTAAGCGAGTTGCTCGGCGTCGAACCTTACGTGCTCCGGTATTGGGAGTCGGAGTTCCCCGCCCTGTCGCCGAAGAAATCCAGCAGCGGACAACGCATGTTCCGGCGCAAGGACGTCGATCTGCTCTTCAACATCAAGCACCTGCTCTACGAGAAAAAGTTCACCATCGAAGGTGCCCGCAAGGCGCTTCAGGATCAACCGCGGAAAGCGGCCGCGGCTCCGGTCCGCCAGGAATCGCTGTTCGCAGGTGATACTCTGCCCGAGATCCGCAAAGAGCTCGCCGACATCGTTAAGCTGCTGTCGTAATCCAAAGCGTGTTACCAAGATGGAATGAGAAGGCCGGTCTCCTGACGGGCTTGGCGTTAAGCTGGCCCAATAAGCGCACTCAAGGTGCAAAAGGGAAGGAGACCGGCCATGAAGAAGAATATCAGGAACTCAAAGAGCCCGACGCGGAGCACGACAACGAAACTCCGCAAATCCGATCGAGTCACGATCGGCGTGGACCTGGGACAAATCCGATCGAGTCACGATCGGCGTGGACCTGGGAGATAAAACGAGCCGGTATTGTGCGTTGAACGGCGCGGGTGAGGTACTGGCGGAAGGGGCGTTTCCCACCACGAAGAAAGGCGTGGCCCAGATGTTCGCAGCGATGGCGCATTGCCGGATCGCGATCGAAGTAGGAACCCATTCGCCGTGGGTGAGCCGGGAACTGAAGAGGTTCGGTCATGAAGCGATCGTGGCGAACGCACGGCAGGTGAAGCTGATCAGCCAGTCGAGCCGGAAGAACGACAAGCTGGACGCACAGATGCTGGCGAGGCTGGCACGCATGGACCCGGGCTTGCTGCGGCCGATCCGGCATCGCAGCGAGGAAGCGCAGAAGGATCTGCTGACGATTCGGATCCGGTCGGCATTACTGGAGGCGCGGACCGGGCTGGTGAACGCGGCGCGCGGGCTGACCAAGGCAACCGGCGAACGGTTGCCGTCGTGCTGGAGGAACTGCCGGCGGATCTGCGGGACTTGCTGAAGCCGCTGTTGGAAGAAGTGGAATCGCTGACGGAAAAGATCAAAGAATGTGACGGCAAAATCGAGCAGATCGCACGTGACCGGTATCCGGAAACGAAACTGTTGCGGCAGGTAAGTGGAGTAGGGCCGCTGATCGCTCTGACGTTCATTCTGACGATCGAAGATAAGGAGCGATTCGAAAAGAGCCGGGACGTCGGATGTTATGTCGGGTTGCGTCCGAAGCAAAGCGAATCGGGCGAACGTCAGCCGGAGCTGCGGATCACCAAAGAAGGAGACGTTTATCTGCGTAAGCTTCTGGTGCAGGGAGCGCACGGCGTCATGGCGGAGCGGGCGCCGGACACGGATCTGAAGCGGTGGGGGACGAAGCTGGCGGGGCGGGGCGGAAAGAACGCAAAGAAAAGAGCGCTTGTGGCGGTGGCGAGAAAGCTGGCGATCCTGCTGCATCACCTGTGGGTGACCGCCGAGGTATACGAGCCGCTGAGAAACAGTCAGGCAATGGCGAAAGCGGCCTGAGAGATTCGACAGGTTAAGTTTTCGACAGGTTAAGTTAGCGTTAGCCCAATCGCCGGGTTCGGGTGACTGCGAGGTCGCGGTGGAACGGAAGCTTCGGAAACGAGGCAGTTCAGTTCGATACCGAGATGGCAGCACCCGTTGAGATTGAGGACCCCAACTGGCACCGGAGCGGAAGCTCCCCTGAAGAGTGCGAATGGAAGCAGGGCGAATCGGCGATGGGAGCAGGGAAAAGCGCCTGCGGCAGCAAGGAAGGTTGAATCCCCCTTTCCCGTTTCCCCAAAGGGGAAAGCCGGGGCGGGACGGTTCCCCCCACGCCGCAAAAAGCGCGGCTCCCCCCACAAGAGGGCTCCGCCCCCTTGTGAATCCCCCGGAAGATTTTTACCGGGGGTGGTTGACAGGAGCAGGCCTTCTCATGGAAGCCGCGACCGTGAGGGAGTCGGTCTTAAGAGAGCCAGCTACGGCATCTCTACGATGCTGAGAACTTTATCGTCCGGATCCCTGAACCAGGCGGCCTTGGCGCCGCCCGGGGCGAGCCAGATCCCGAGATCGCCCTGCGTCAGCCTACTTCTTCAGCGCCGCTTCCACGGCCGAAACCAACTCATGCGAGAGCGGCTCGACGGGCGGCTCGAACCGCTTGATGATGTTTCCGTTCCGGTCCACCAGAAACTTCGTGAAGTTCCACTGGATCTCTTTGTCCCTGGCCGTCAGGAACTGATAGAGCGGCGCCTTGTCGCTGCCCAGTACCGAAATCTTGGAGAACATCGGGAAGGTCACGCCGTACTTCGACTTGCAGAACGCGCCGATCTCCTCGTTCGTGCCGGGTTCCTGTTCGCCGAAATTATTGGCGGGGAATCCGGTGATGACAAACCCCTGGTCTTTGTACTTCGCGTAGAGCGCCTGAAGACCTTCGTATTGCGGGGTGTAGCCGCACTGGCTGGCCACATTCACCACCAGCATCACCTTGCCTTTGAAACCGGCGAGCGGCGTGGGCGTGCCGTTCAGCGCGTTCATTGTGAAGTCATAGATGCTCGAGGCCGCAAAGGCGGTGACGGCAAAAATACAAAGTACGGCGAACAGGGCGAAAGTTTTCATGTGGCGATCTTACTACTTTTTCGTCACTGGCAAGCGGCGGGCGGTTTGTCCGCGCAGCGCCGCGAGTAACTCGCTCATGGATTTACCCGTCACGGGATCGCGCAGGTCCGGCTGGAGTTCGGCCAGTGGCGCGAGCGTAAACCGGCGATCGCGATAACGCGGATGCGGAATCTCCAGCTCCTCCGTGGTCACGATGGAGCTGCCATAGAGCAGGATGTCGATGTCGATGGTCCGCGGACCGTTCACCACGACCCGCTTACGGCCGAGTTGTTTCTCGACGCGCCGAATGCGATGGAGCAGCTGGCGCGGGAAGAGGTCTGTTTCGAACTCGGCGGCGAGGTTCAGAAACCAGCGCTGGTCGCGCAAGCCGATCGGATCTGTCTCATATAGGATGGAGACGCGGCGCAGGCGCAGATCGGGCCGGATCAACTCGTCGAGCGCGGATTGCAGCAGAACTTCTCTGTCGCCGATATTCGATCCGAGTCCGAGATAAGCGATTTTCAAAAAAGCCCCGGCTGCGGACCCGCGCCTCCGAAGCGGCGCGGCACCTTGTAGTAGTCGAATGCGCCATCCGTCGCTATGCGGCCACGCGGCGAGCGATGCAGAAATCCGAGTTGAATCAGGTAAGGCTCGTAGACCTCTTCGATGGTCTCCGATTCCTCGCCGATCGACGCAGCGATCGTGTTGATGCCAACGGGACCGCCGCCGAACTTTTCGAGCACCGTCCGCATGATTTTCTGATCGATCTCGTCGAGGCCGAAGCGATCGACTTCCAGCATGTTGAGCGCGGTCTCTGCGACGTCCCGTCCGATGCGGCCGTCGGCACGCACTTCGGCGTAATCCCGAACCCGTCGCAGCAGCCGGTTGGCGATACGCGGCGTGCCACGAGAGCGGCGGGCGATCTCCGCCGCGCCTTCCGCGTCGATCGGAGTCCCCAGAAGCTTCGCCGACCGCTCGACGATCTGCACCAACTCCGGCACATCGTAATGATTCAGGCGAAGAACCAGACCGAAACGCCCGCGCAGAGGAGCGCTGACCAGCCCTTGCCGTGTGGTCGCGCCGATGGCAGTGAACTTCTGGAGCGGAATGGAATGTGTGCGCGCGCCAGGGCCGGTGCCCACCAGAATGTCGAGGTGAAAATCTTCCAGCGCCGAGTAGAGCATCTCCTCGACGTCCGGCAGAAGGCGGTGAATCTCGTCGATAAAGAAAATCTGGCGCGCCTGGATCGTGCTCAGGATGCCCGAGAGGTCGAGCTTCTTCGTCAGAACGGGTCCGGAGGTCTGCTGGAACGGGACGTCGAGTTCCTGGGCGATGATCGAGGCGAGAGTCGTTTTACCCAGGCCGGGCGGGCCGTAGAGCAGCACGTGATCCATGGCTTCGCCGCGCTTGCGGGCGGCCTCGATGGCGATGCGCAGATTTTCCTTGAGACGCTGCTGGCCGGTGAAATCAACCAGGCGCCGGGGGCGCAATCCAACTTCAAACTGGCGCTCTTCTTCGTTTTCAGTAGCTGAAACCAAACGTTCCGCGGACATATTCAGCGCGCCAGTTCCAGTGCCTTGCGGAAAAGCGGCTCGAACTCTTCGGCGACGCCCGACGCGCGCGCTTTCCTTACGGCCGCCTCCGCCGCCGGCCGCGCGCATCCGAGATTCGACAGCGCCGAGAGCACGTCTTCATCGAGCCGTGACAGCGACGGCAGGGCCGCGGCGTCGTCCCCGGCCGGCGCCGGAAGCTTGTCGCGAAGTTCGAGCACCATCCGTTCGGCAGTCTTTTTGCCCACGCCGGGAATGCGCACAAGCCGATCCAGTTCGTTGCGGCGGATGGCGTTGAGCAGGTCTCCGGCGGGCATTCCGCTCAGCACTTTTACCGCAAGCCCGGGTCCGATGCCGCTCACGCCAATGAGTTTCTCAAACAGGTTGCGTTCATCCTGGGTGAGGAAACCGTAGAGCGCGAGCGTGTCTTCGCGGACATGCGTATGAATGCGCAGAGTGGTTTCGCCGCCGGTGTCCGGAAGCTTCGAGAAGGTCGAGATCGGGACAGTGACGTCGTAACCGACGCCGCCCACATCGAGGATCGCCTGATTAGGATGTTTCTCGATCAGGGTCCCGCGCAGCAGCGCAATCATGAGTATGGCGTAATTGTACATTGGCACGCCGCCGCTTCTTCGTCGATCACGTCCACCGCGGGCTCGCGGAAATCACGGGCCCGGACGCCCATCACCTGACGCGTGTGCTGCGCGTCGAGGCAGGACAGCAGTTTGAGATCACCGACAGCGCGAGGGCCTGGCTGGTGGAAGTCGAAACCGCGCGCAAGGATCTGGTGCGGTTCCGTGTCATTGAAGAAATCGACGCGCGGCCGGAACTGCCGGAGACGACCCTCTATCTCTCCCTCATCAAATTCGAACGCTTTGAGTGGGCGGCGGAGAAAGCCACGGAACTTGGGGTGACGCGCATCGTGCCGGTCGAATCCAGCCGCAGCGAGCGCGGGTTGTTCGAGGGGGCACGCAAGCGCGTGGAGCGCTGGCAGCGGATCGCGCGCGAGGCCAGCGAGCAATCG
>JBEKAQ010000209.1:0-4316 GCA_050015835.1 Bryobacteraceae bacterium
GTCTCCCCGAAAACCTACGGCCTCAACCAACTCCGCTACGACCTGCGCAAGCTCAAAGGGCATGGACTACTGCAGCGCGACGGCCGCCGCTACGCCTACCGCCTGACCAGCAAAGGCGTCGACGTTGCGCTTCTGTTCCTGTTCTTCCATAAGCGCCTCTGCGGTCCCCTCGCCAACAGCCGATTCCACCACAAACCTGACCCGGCGAACCGACCAAACAGTAAACTGGAAGCCGCCTGTCACAAAGCCGACAAGGCCATCGAGAACATCGTCAATCTGCTGCAGGCAGCCTGAGTCACCTGACGATTGTTGCAGTCGTTTTGTTTATCAATGAAGATTTAAGAATCTAATGTCGACCGGACCGCGCGTAATCCCTGCTGTGGTGGCACAAGTCGCTCTACTTCATCGACCACGGCGCCAGCTTGTACTTTCACCACAACTGGCGGGATATCGAAAAGAGCGCCGGCAACACATTTCCCGCCATTCGCGATCATGTGCTGTTACCCTGGGCAAGTAGAATTGCCGAAGCGGACGATATCATGCGGCCCCGCCTGAGTGAGCGGCTATTTACCAACATCGTAAACCAGATTCCGGACGCGTGGCTGTTGCCCGAGCCCGGCGCATCGACACCCGGCGCATTGACACGCGAAGATAGGCGCCGGGGTTACGTGGAGTGGCTATCTCTTCGCCTGCTTGCCGCGCCGGCGTTTACGGAGGAGGCTATGCGTGCCCGCGCAAAACTCCTTTGACTTTGCGACCATTCGCGTAGTCCCCCGCGTGGATCGCGAAGAGTTCGTCAATGCCGGCGTGATTGTATTCTGCCTGGGACGAAAGTTTCTGCGCGCCCTGGTGCATGTGGACGAGACAAGGCTCCAAGCCCTGTGGCCGGAACTGGACCTGAACCTTTTACGCGAGAACCTTGAGGCTTTCCCGAAGATCTGCAGCGGGGCCGCGGATGGAGGTCCCATCGCGAAGTTATCGCTCCGCGAGCGCTTTCACTGGCTGGTGGCTCCTTGCAGTACCGTGATTCAGATCTCACCCGTTCACAGCGGGCTTTGCGAAACGCCCGAATCGGTACTCGAAGAGTTGTTTCGCCAGTTGGTTCTGGGATAAGTGGAACGATCCGGCGTATCAAGAGACTAGGTGTGATAGATTGACCGAGAACGCTTATGCCGCGCCAACCAAACTTAGATCGCTCGATACTGGAAGTAGCTTTATCCGCCCTGGAAAACCGGAGGGCCGAACTCGACGCATTAATCGGATCAATCCGGCGTCAATTGGGGTCTCGTTCCACCCTGGGTAAGACTGCGGTATCGGGCGGTGAGGAGTTATCCATCGAACAGACCGGCAAACGGGGCGCGCCTCGCAAACGCCGCAGGCGTGTAATGAGCGCGGAAGCACGAGCGCGCATCGCCGAAGCGCAACGTCTGCGCTGGGCCGCCTCCCGCAAACGAGCGGCGGCGCCGGCTAAGTCGAAACCTGCGGCTAAGAAGCGCACCATGAGCCCCGAGGCTCGTATGCGGATTGCGGAAGCGCAAAAGAAGCGTTGGGCGGCGGTTCGAAAGGAAGCCTGACAGGGTGCTGAAAAAGGCTTCTTACCGCTCCTTTACAGTCGCGGCTCAGAAAGGCGCGTGCCGATTCCGAAGCATTTACCGAGCCGCACGCGTCAGCAAGCGGTAACGAAAAGCTCTTTTGTCGGCAGCCTGCCGAGAAAGGCAGACGGGCACCGGAAATCCGCCCCACCTTATTGGTCCGATTTTCGACCCGGCGCTTTGGCCTTCGGTTTGACGGCCTCCACGCGCACGGCCAGCAGATTCAGGCGCGCATCCCGGGTGGCATCCACGGTTATATTCTCGTCGTGATGAAAATCCGCGGCCTTCGCGGGCTTGCCGTCGCGAATGAATTTGGTGGAACCGGTGATGTACATCTGCATGGTCTGGCCGTCCTCCACCGCGATGAGGAGGCGCTTTTTATCGGCCGATTTGAACGTGCCCTCGAAAGTGGCGATGGCGTCGACGGCCGGTCCGCCCTGAATATTCGGATTCTGCCGCTGTGGAACCTGCTGCCTGGTGGGGTACGGGTAATATTGCAACAGCAAGAGAGCCAGAACAAGATTCGCGCCGGTCATACCTGTCATATTAACGCCAGAAACCGTGCCGGCGCTAAACTCAAATAGTGGCGGCCAATCTCCTGCCCGCGGCCGTGGCAGTCGGCGAGATGGCCGAGCGCCCCGGTATCCGCGAGGCGCTCCAATGGTTCACGCGCGAGAAGCAGTGGGTTAACGACATCCATCTGCAGCTCTGCCGCGTGCCCGCGCCTACGTTTCTGGAGCAGCAGCGCGCCGAGTGGATGGCGGCGCAGTTCCGCTCTCTCGGCTGGCATGCCGGAATCGACCGCGCCGGCAACGTTTTCGCGTCTCTCCTTCCCGATCCTGGCGGTCCCCTGATCGCGATTACGGCTCATCTCGACACCGTACTCGCGCCCCGCCTCAAAGACGATATCTCGATCGATCGCGACGGCGATTTCCGCGGCCCCGGCGTTGCCGATAACGGCGCCGGTCTGGCGGCCCTGCTGGCGTTGGCCAGAGCGATTCAAACGACCCCGCTCTCCGGCGAGGCCGCCGACATACGCGACGGATTCTGGCGCCGCATCCTTCTGATTGCCAACGTCGGAGAGGAAGGCGAAGGCAATCTGTCCGGCATCAAGCATATATGCCGCCAGCCGGAGCTGATTCAGCAGATTCGCGCCTTTCTCGTGCTCGACGGCGCCGCGACCGACCATATTACCTGCCAGGCGCTGGGCAGCCGCCGCTTCGAGGTAACTTTTGCCGGCTCCGGCGGTCATAGCTGGAGCGATTTCGGGATCGGCAATCCGGTGCATGCGCTCACCCGCGCCATGGCGTCGTTTGTCGATCACCGGCCGCTCGATCCGCGATCCACTCCAAAGGTCGCCGTCAACGTGGGGATCATCGAGGGCGGCTCCAGTGTGAACTCGATTCCGGCCAGCGCGCGCGCCAAAGTAGACATCCGCTCGGAAAGCAACGAACGCATAGAAGACCTGGTGGCGGCACTGCACAGCGCGGTCGGCCGCGCCGAAGATATCGAAAATTCCCGCGCTCTGGGCAGTAAGGTTACGGTCAGGATCCGCGAGATCGGCACTCGTCCGGCGGCGCAGCTTCCAGGCGATGCGCCGATCCTGGCATTCGTCCGCGCGGTGGACGCTCATCTGGGAATCCGCTCGCGTCTCGATTGCGCTTCGACCGACGCCAACATCCCCCTCTCACTGGGCCTGCCGGCGGTATCGATCGGAGCGGGTGGTCAGGGTGGCGGCGCCCATACGGCGGCCGAATGGTATAGCCCGGCGGGGCGCGATCTGGGATTGAAGCGCGTACTTCTGGCCGCGGCTCTGCTCTTGCGGGATAGTGCGCCGGAATGAAATCGGGCCGGGCGGAACTCACGCTGATCGGGATTACCATCGTTTGGGGTACCACGTTTGTGGTAGTTAAGTCGGCGTTGGCGGAGGTTTCCCCGGTCCTTTTCCTGGCCCTGCGTTTCAGCGTTGCAGCGATGGCGCTGATCGCCATCTACTGGCGTGGCGTCAGCCGGAGAGGCATTGGGCCGGGTATCGCGGCAGGTTGCCTTTTATTCGTGGCTTACGTCTTTCAGACGATGGGTCTGGAGCTCACCACGCCGTCGAAGTCGGCCTTTCTGACGGGTTTATCGATTCCAATGGTACCTTTGGCGAGTTCGCTCGTCTACAGAAACAGGCCGCGAGCCATCGAGGTGGCCGGAATTTCCATCGCCTCGTTTGGTATGGCGCTGATGACACTGCCGGCGGGAAGTTTCGGCATAAGCCGGGGCGACCTGTTGAGTGTACTGTGCGCGGTGGTTTTCGCTCTGCATATTGTGGTAGTCAGCCACTATTCGCCCATGTTCGGCTTTGAAACCATTGCCCTGATGCAAGTGGTGACCGCGGCATTGCTGGGGATCGCGTCGTTCCGGCTCTTCGGGCCGGTGCGGTTCCACGCGACGCCGGGAGTGGCAGCAGCCGTGCTGATTACGGGTCTGCTGGCTACGGCGCTGGCTTTTACCGCCATGGCGTGGTCGCAACAATACACGACGGCCAGCAGGGCGGCTTTGATATTCGCCCTGGAGCCTGTCATCGCCTGGCTGACGTCGTATGTGCTGACGGGGGAAGCGATGTCGGGACGCGGTAAAACCGGAGCGGTTCTGATACTGGGTGGCGTATTGCTGGTGGAACTGCGGCGCGGAGTTGAAACGGGTGCTGGCAGAAGAGCATCCGATAATAATGATGGT
>JBEKAQ010000210.1:0-4308 GCA_050015835.1 Bryobacteraceae bacterium
GCTGACGAAAGAACCTTCGGCATAATTCTGGCTCATCAGGTAACCGCTGACTTGCGCCTTGATGTCCGCATTGACCATTCCGTTCAATGTGCCGATCCATTCGCGATAAACCGGCACGTCGCGCTGTTCCACCGGCACAACCTCGACGGTGGGCAGCGAAGGTGGAGCGGCCGCGGTCTGGGTAACGCAGCCCGCCGTGAAAAGGACCGCCGCGGCCACGATGCTTCCGGTCCAGAACGCTCGTGTGTATAGAAACCGAGTTGTCATGAATTCATCCCCTCTTTTGAAATGCGTGCACACGACGTGGTGCGATTGTGCTTGAACCGCGAGGTCCGCTTCGCGGTCCAGGCGTTAGTAACAGCCGCTGTCTCCCGGTTGGCCAAAGAACCTGCGCAGTTCGGGCTTCTCCCGCTTCTCGAGATTCTCCACGAGATGCCGCGTTTCCACACCTTTGGCGACAAACCTCACGCCCTGGCTTCGCATTTCGCGCAGCAATCGCGCGCCGGCTTCATCAATGAAGGTGACGTCGGACAGATCGAGGAGACGCAGCAGGTCCGGAGACTCGCGACGCTGGCGCATCCACTGCTCGTGCAGTTCGGTGACCCAGGCCCCCGCCAGTTGACCGCACAGCATCCAATCCTGGCTTCCTGTTTCCCGGCTGCTGATGATGCGAAGCATATGACGCTACCAGTAACTGCATTCCGCGGGCCAAAAGCGCCTGGCTCGCTAAGCTGGTTGAAACGAAGAGATTGATGGGAGCGCGACGCGCGAGTGCCCGCCGATCGCGATGCCTGGAACCTGGCAGTGCCGGATTTCAGGCACGGGTCACGCGGCCGGAGCGGGACGTCGAAATACCGACCCTGCGCATATGCGATTGCAGCGTGGAGCGCTTCATTCCCAGGCGTGCGGCCGCGCCGTTCGGGCCGGCAACTACCCAGTTCGACCGCTCCAGAGCGGCCAGGATTTGTTGTCGTTCGGTATCGTCGAGGACCGATTGCATGCCTGTCCCGCTGGCGGGTTCCCGGACTTCGGCGCGTCCGTGATTGGCGATGCGCAGGTCGTCGGTGGCCACGCGCAAGACCGATCCCGTGGAGAGGATCACGGCGCGCTCCAGCACGTTTTGCAGCTCCCGAATATTGCCGGGCCAGTGATAGCGAACCAGCGCCTCCATGACCTCGGATGGGATCGTATCTATGTGGCGGCTCAGGCGGCGGCTGAACTGCTGCACGAAGTGACGTACCAGCAGCGGGATATCGACCGGCCGTTCCCGCAAGGAAGGCACGCGGATGGGGAAGACGTTCAGCCTGTAATAGAGGTCCGGCCGGAACCTGTTCTCATCCACCATGGCGGCCAGATCGCGGTTCGTGGCCGCGATCAGGCGCGCATCCGTACGCAGCGTCCGGGAGCTGCCCAGCCGCTCGAATTCCCGCTCCTGCAGCACCCGGAGCAGTTTGGGCTGCAATTCGAGCGGAATTTCGCCGACCTCATCCAGAAAGACCGTGCCGTGATTGGCCAGTTCGAACCGGCCCACGCGCTGCGCGATGGCCCCGGTAAACGCGCCCTTCTCGTGCCCAAAAAGTTCACTCTCGAGCAATCCGGTGGGAATCGCCGCGCAATTCAGTTTCACGAACGCGCTCGATCTGCGCGCGCCGAGATTGTGCAGTGCGCGCGCCACCAACTCCTTGCCCGTGCCGGTCTCACCATAAATCAGCACGGTGGAGTCGGTCGGCGCTACGCTTTCCACTTGTTTCAGGACTTGCCGCAGCGCTTCGCTCTTTCCGACGATCTCTTCGAAATTCAGTTCGCTGCGGATTTCGTCTTCGAGGTAAAGTTTCTCCTCGGCCAACTTCTCCTTCAGTTCGGTAATCTGGCCGTAAGCCAGCGCGTTCTCCACCGCGATGGCCACCTGGTTCGCCAACTGGCGGAGAAACTCCAGGTCTTCCGGAGGGAAAGCGCCCGCGGCGTTGCTGGCCAGAGTCAGAATGCCCAATACCCGTTCCCGGCTGACCAGCGGCAGGTAGCACAGAGATTTCAGCCCGTGATGGGACGGATCCGTATCCCCGGACATGTCCAGAACAGCGGGCCGGCCGTTTTGCAGAACCTCCAGCAGACTGTCGCGCTTGGCGGCGGGGAGTTCGACCCCTTCCCGAATATGGTCGTGAGAGCCGTCAATATCGAGCGCAAAGATGCGCAACGAAGAGGTTTCCCTATCCGGCAGGACGACGCTGACGCCTTCACACTGCATCACCCGGCGGATGCTCGCCGAGATTTCACGCAGCACCACCCGAAGATCCAGGTTCGAAACAATCCGGTTCGTGAGCGCCAGCAGGAGTTCGAGACGTTCCTGCGCGCGCCGCAACGCGTCGGAATTCATGCCGTCGTCCATGGCGAGCGCAATCTGGGCGGCAACCAGCGATACGAAACGAACCTCTTCCTCGGAATACGCGTAGGGCGCTCTGCTGCCAAGGGCGAGACTACCCAGCCGGCGGTGCGCGGTAGTAAGAGGCACGACGCACAGCGAGCGCAGCCCGCACTCCCCCACCGCCCTCATTTGCTCCTGAAACCGGGTTTCGCGCCATATATCGTGGATCACCACCGATTGCTGGTTCTGGTAAACCCACCAGGCGACGGTATTCTCCTTCCGCGGCTGGAGCAGGTTACTTTTCGTACATTCCTCACAAAGGTGCCATTGAATCTTATTCGCGCTTTCGTCGAATTGCGCAATCCCGTCGAAAGGAACCACCTGCTGAAGTTCTTCGACCAGAACGCCGAACAAGTCCCTCGGCGTCCGATGCGCCCGGATGGAATCGGCAAGGCGAATCAGCGACTCGTATCGCGCCGCGATCGATTCATCGGAGCCGGCTTCGAGAATTGCGGGACTCGCCATAGCTGCAGATTCCTTTGGATGTTCGGGAGGGAAGAGAGGATGCACGATTCGACGGTAATTTGGACGAAAAGGCCGCGATGCCGGGCCGGCTTCAGCCGAATTCGTCTATTTGGCCGGTCTGCCGTGCTCCAGGCACAACGCAACTAACTCGGAGACATTCGCTTCGCCCACGCACATGACCGTATCCGCGCCGCCCCAGTAGATCTTCACCGTCCCATCGGACTCCGGAACGGCTCCGCAGGTGAACACGACGTTGTGGACGTATCCGGTGATTTCCCACGGATCTTCCGGCTGCAAAATCCACGCATCGCTCACGCCGACGATCCTGGCGGGGTCCTTAAGGTCGTGCAGAGCCACTCCCAGCCGGTAGACCGACCCATCCATGGTTTGAAAAACCCCGTGATAGATGGAAAGCCAGCCTTGCTCCGTCTTAATCGGCGGCGCGCCCGGACCAATCTTCATTTCGTCCCAATGATAGGGTACGGGCCGCATGATCAACTGCGATTCGCCCCAAAAACGCAGATCCGGAGAATAGGAAATCCAGATGGACCAGGGAGCGATATCCGAATGAGGGCGATCCAGGCGGGCATAGAGTCCGCCGAACTTTTCGGGAAAGATCACTACGTTCCGATAGTCCGCCTCCGTGATAAGGGCAAACCTTTCCACTTGAACGAAGTCCGTGGTCTGTGCCAGCCCGATCCGGACTCCATTTCGCGAGTAGGCGCTGTAAGCGATCAGGTAGTCACCGTCTATACGAGTTACGCGCGGATCTTCCACGCCGAATTCTTCATAGGCCGCAAAAGGGCCGTCTCGCGCGGGGGTCAGAAAGGGCTCCGGATCGGCGGTGAAATGGAACCCATCGGGGCTGCGCGCCAAACCGATGATGGACCGTCCGGTGCGCAAATGAGACCGGAACAACATGATGTATTCGTCGCCGTACTTCACCACCGCCGCGTTGTGAACCGTCTCCACCGGATACGGGATCTGGGCCTTGGTGAGGATGGGATTGTGAGGGTATCGTCTGACAATGTCCGGCTTCATGATCGTTTGTTCGCTTCCAGTTCGAAAATCTTGAGGTACACCCGTTCATACGCCGCCACCATGGTTTCGATCGAAAAGCACTGCCGGACTCTTTGGCGGCAGACTTCGCCTTCGATTTCCGAAAGGCGGTTCAACACACCCACGGCTTGTGGGACGCCATCGACCAGGAAACCCGTCCGCGCGTCCCCGATCACCTCCCGGCAGGAGCCGAGGTCCATGGCGATGACGGGCACGCCGGCGGCATTGGCTTCTACCAGGACAAGTCCGAATCGCTCCGGAATGGTGTTCAGGTGCAGCAGGGCGCGGGCACGCGCAAATAGCTCGTTTTTGCCGGTGACGTCGACCGGCCCGATGTAGCGGATCGTACGATCCAGGTAGGG
>JBEKAQ010000211.1:0-4176 GCA_050015835.1 Bryobacteraceae bacterium
ATGGTATCCGATGGTGCAAAGGTGGCCATGGCCGACGTAATGTGCTGGCCTGGCGTAATGCTCACGCCGCCGATCGGACCGCCGATAGTCAAACCCGGGAACGTGTCCGCCAGCCCATAGTTAATGCCCAACGCTTGCATGTAACCCTTGTTCATACTCGTCGGAACATAGACCGAATACTCGCGGACCATAGCCCCCCGAAATTCATTGACAATCGACTGACTTATCGTCCACACATCGGTGACCTGTCCCGTCTCGTCGTACCAGGTGTGGTTCTGGCCTTGCATCGGATAGAGCTCGCTGAATGACGGTTGGTATGCTTGTGTGTTATTCTGCCGCGCCATGGAGGCGCCGAGACGGTTTGAGCCTGAAAGAGCATAGTCGACTTTCCACAGGTACGTGGTGGGATGTTGCAAGCCTCGGCGGCTATAGTAGTAGTTGTTGTAGACCACTCCTGCTTGAGCCGGCAGAGGATAGTACGTATTGTCCATTACTCCCGGAGTTGTATTCGGCAGAGGAAGGTAAGATTGGAGTTTCAGGGCAAGAGGGTCTAGCTCTGAGGCGGGGATTATGTTGTTGGGGAACGCCGTACGTTTCCCGTTTACGAGACTATTGGGGTCGTAGATCAGCCTTGGCGTACCGTCCGACCTATTCATGAAGCCCGGGTAGGAGAAGTTGCCCTGCCGCATAGCTTGGGTTGGATACGTGGTGTAACCGAAGGTGGCCGAAGCTTGGCTGTTACTCTCAATGTTCAAGAAGAAGAATAGCTTATTCTTTCGGGCCGGTCCGCCGATTGTACCCCCATACATGTTCCAGCGTGAAATAGGTATAGTGACCTGATTCATGCTTCTGGCATTCAAGATATTGTTCTGAAGGTATTCGTACGCGGAGCCGTGGAATTGGTTCGTGCCGCTCTTGAGGATCTGGTTGAAAACGGCGCTGCCGCTGCCGTACTGAGCGTTGAAGTTTGCCGTGCTGACCTCGACTTCCGCCACGGATTCGAAAATTACGAACATGTCCTGGTTATTGCTCCGCGGCAAGGTGCCGGTTCCGCCGTCGGCAAGAAAGTTCTGCTGATATGGCTGTTCGCCGTTTACCGATATGCCTTCCCCGGTACCAGTGACGCCAGGCAATGCCTGGTTAAAATACGTCCAGGTCTGGCCCAGATGGGGCAGTTCCATTATTGAGTTGTCCTGGAGCGTTTCTCCCTGCTCTGCGGTTTCCGTTCGCAACAGGGAGGCCTCGGCAGACACGTCTACCTCCTGCGTGGCCGTTCCGACACTTAGCTGCGCGTCCACCGTGATGATCTCGATACCCAGATCAACCCCGGAACGCACTAGTCTGTTGAAACCCTCTTTGCTGAATGTGAGAGTGTAGTTGCCGGGCACGGTCGGCGGTGTGTCGTATATGCCCACACCGTTCGTGACCACCCGCGTGGTGACACCGGTCAGGGTGTCGTGAATCGTGACGCTTACGTCGGGAATCACCGCTCCCGACGTATCCGTAACGGTGCCGCGGATCTCGCCAGCATTGACAGCCTGCGCAAAAACGCGGCCACTGAAGGCCGTGAGCAAGAGCAAGACTACAGCTGGAGCCGGGGCACATCCGGGCAATCCAATCGCGCGATACGATCGATTCATAAAGACCTCCATTTCGCTCTTTGAACCTCGCTGGTGGTGTCCACCAGGCATTGACGGTGTGAAATGCTTTGGGCAGCCTCAGCGGGCTTGGCCATCAAACATGTGGCCCATGCAGGCTCTCACATGACAAGGAGTACAACGCATGGCTACGTTGCCAACTCCACACCAACTAGCGCGGATTCTCACCGATGGGCCTTGGGCTGTCAAGTTCTCGCACGGTACGGTGTGGATACCGAATCCAAGGAGAGCATGCTGATCATCGTGCCGGAGGCTAGGGAGAGGTTCGGGGTGTGCCCGCACAGGTTCGAGAACATGTCAGAGTGGGCGATATGTCCCCATCGCCGATTCTGCTACTTCCCGAAACTGGGCGAAAGCACCCTGTGCGTGACGTATTGGATTGTAATGGGCCGTCTGCCCCTAAACTGCGCGAAGATAACCACTTGGTAGAACTCCGGCAATCTACCCGAGGGTAACCGGAGATGATCGACCAGATTCTTGGCGAAGGCCGGAATGGTGAGGTAGGAAGCCACTGCCCACGGGTACTCCGCCCCAGTCGCGGCAAGAATCAGGACCCGCTTCGGGGGACTAGGACCCGGGACCATCGAAATAACCGCATACTTGTCGACCCAGTTCGGCGATCCGGAGGAAACCGGCTTTGGGACATATTCGGACGGCTCTCCCTTCCGCGGGTGGACCACTCGAATTCGATCGCCTTCGTCGATGAACTCGCTTCCGGCCAGGAACTGCCGAACCTGTGGGTCCGTGTCTGCCTTGCCCAAAACTATCAGGTTGTTGCCGCGGATTTCGCTCCACGTCAGATCGGTAGATTGCGTCAGGTGGATGTCCGGCTTTCTTCTGCTCAATAGCCGGGCTAACAAAAACACCGCCTCCGTGGAGCCGAACTCGTTGTAGTCCCGATTTTCGTACACCTGGGGCGAATCGAAGAGCCTCCGCATCTTCTTCAGCGGCTCGGAGGATTCAACATAGCTCATTTGGTTCACGTTGGCATCGCGCGCATAGACCCCGTCGGCGATTGTGACGAAGAGTCGCGTTTCGAACGAGATCAGTACGGGCGTGCCGCGGTCCAGAAAAGGTTCCCAAATGGCTTCCAGTTCGGGTGTCCAGTCTGATTGGTCTTGAACGGGACGCCAGCGTAAGCCCAAATATAACAAAGCGAAAGTGATCCCCACCCCACCCAGTATCCCGACCCCAAGCATCGTGAAGACCCGCCGGTGACGAATCCACCGCGCGGCTACGGTCGGCCTGCTCCGCACGAACCGGACGCCGTGCGAACCTCTGTTCAACTCGATCCGCACCTCGGCGTGCGGTGCTTCCGTGGAATAGAACCGTTCGAGCTTCTGGCGCACTTCATAGATCCGGCTGCGTACGGAGGAATCCTCCGATGGGGAATAGCCCTCCGGCCGGTCCAGCGCCTCCACCCCTATGGTGTATTCGTTCAGTTCACTTCCACGCCCCTCTATTTCAGCCTCAGCAATGAACCGCAGGAGTCTTTTCAACCTCTCGGAGCGCGCAAACGTCCGGCTGCTGAGAACCGTATCCAGAGCCAGACGCCTCTCCCCCACGGGAACATCACACTCCGCCTCGGGACTGATCTTCCTGAAGTTCATCCGCCACCCAACCACCGATACTACCACCACCAAGGGCACGGTAACACAGGCCCCTTCCGCGGCACAGCACCGTGTCCCGGCCCGGTTTGCTATGCTCTATCTGACGGAAGGAACCTCCGTTGAAGAGCGATCTTGGCGCCGGTCGGCTGTCCTTTCGTCCCATGACACAGGCTGGATCTGGTGGAAGAGCCTGGCCGGCGGAAGAAGCGGCTTGTGAAGAATGCATAGTACATCGTCATGAAACTTCGAGTCTTGTTTTGCTCCCCTCTCATCTGCTCTCTCGCCTTCGCCGCGAGCCAGAGCAACGGCAGACCGGTCTCAGCCACCTCTGCTTCGGACATCCCTCACTTGCGGAAGCAGGGTACCGCCATCCAACTGATCGTGGACGGCAAGCCGTTCCTGGCGCTGGCCGGAGAACTGATGAACAGCAGCGCGACCGGCCTCGACTACATGAAATCGGTATGGCCCGAGCTCGCCAAGGCCAAACTCAATACCCTCCTGCCCGGCGTTTCCTGGAACCAGATCGAACCACAGGAAGGGAAGTTCGACTTCACTGTGCTGGACGGCGTGATCCAGGGCGCCCGTAGTCACAACATGCGTCTCGTGCTCCTATGGTTCGGAAGCTGGAAGAACAGCTTGTCCGGCTATCCGCCCGACTGGGTGAAGAGGGACTTCGAGCGGTTCCCTCGCGCCCAGGTCGCAGGCGGTAAGAGCATCGAGCTCCTCACCCCCTTCAGCGACGCCAACCGGGACGCCGATGCGCGCGCCTTTGCCGCCCTGATGCGGCACGTGAAGGCCGTGGACGGCCAGCAGCACACCGTCGTCATGATCCAGGTGGAGAACGAAGTGGGAATGCATGGCGACTCGCGTGATCGCTCGCCCGCGGCCAACCAGGCTTTCGCCGGGCC
>JBEKAQ010000212.1:0-4094 GCA_050015835.1 Bryobacteraceae bacterium
TTACACCGTTGTAGTCGTCGAAAATCACACCCACGCCTGGAACAATCCGGCCAATCGGATGCGCGCGCAGGTAGTCGCTGAAGGCGATTCCGATATTCATCAGGACGATTTGGTGAAGGAAGCTGGGCGAGCTGGACACAAATAGTTCTCCGTCGATTACTTCATAGCGGTTGCCGTCCTCTGGCATGGCTTCCAGATCGGCGTTAGTCAGGCGAAGCTCGCTGGCGGCCCTCATTTGTGGAGAACTCTCATTCAGATGATAACGCGCATCGCCGGTACGCATGGCGTAACTTGTTAAATGTGCCGGTCGAAAAATTCTTGGGGGGCATCTCCCGATTCCAGCAGCATGTTTATCCGCAGCAACAGGATCTCTTTGAAAGACTGGCCCTTGGCCAGCGCCCCGAAGCGTTATTCGTCACGTGTGCCGATTCCCGCATCGATCCCTGTCTGCTGACCCAGACCAAGCCGGGCGATCTGTTCATCTGCCGCGTGATCGGCAACATTGTGCCGCCTTACCCGGATGCGATCGGCGGGGTCTCGGCCACAATCGAATATGCGGTGGGAGTGCTTCGCGTGCCGGAGGTGATCGTCTGCGGCCACACCGATTGCGGTGTCATGCGCGGAGCGCTGAACCCCGACGCCCTGAACGCCTATCCAAGCGTGACAGCCTGGCTGCGCTACGCGAAGGTGGATCGCCGCGAACCCAATCCGAGCCCCGAGTTTCTTCTCGCCTTGGCGGAGAATAACGTCGTCCAACAACTGCAGAGTCTGCGATCTCACCCCGCCGTAGCGGCTCGACTGGAGCAGGGCGATCTGGCGCTCCACGGCTGGGTCTATCACATCGGTTCCGGCGCCGTAACGGCTTATGACGCACAGAGCCGGAAGTTCGAGGCGCTGGCGGCAGTTTAGGAGCCTATCCACCTGCGCCAGAAACTCCGCCAGGGTCAAGCCGGCTTTAGCGATCAGCGGTCGCAGAGTCCCACGGGCAACCTGAGCATGATCGGGAATCGAGAGTGTCGCCGGCGCGCCGGGCTTCGTCATTACAATGTGGCTGCTGCGTTGCCTCGCCACCTGCCAACCCAGACGCTCGAACGCGAGAATAACTTCCCGCGGTCTAAGCAACGGAAGCGCGGGCATCAGACAGGCACTTCTATCTCTCTAGTGGTCACGGTCAATGGCATGCCGAGATCGGCCCTGACAGCCAGGCATTCGTGGATCGCGTCGGCAATGTTGGCCGTAGCCTCGGACTCTGTTTGTCCCTGGCTGACGCAGCCCGGTATCGATGGGCACTCGGCAATGTACATGCCGTCTTCGTCCTGATAGATGCTGACAACGAACTTCATTCTGCTTCCAATTTAGCCTGGGATGCGCTCCGTAGCCAGGTATGGGAAGTAAATGGCCCTTCCCGGCGGAACGTGCGGCAGTATCAAAATGGGTTGGAGGCCCATGCAATATGGATGCACATTTCCCTTCATTCCCTTGCCGAAGGCGCAGCAGCCGATCGGCATTGGAACGCAACCGACGAGACGGGAGGCCCGACGAAAGAGGGCGGGCGAACGTGGCACGAGTTTATACCGCGAAAAGAAAATCCCGTGGATATTGCCCTCACCTGGAGAGCTGAGAAGAGCGCCGCACCACGCTCCATCGGAATCTACCGCTTAAATCTCGAGGAATTGCTCAAGGCTGACTATATTCGGGCCGACACTTCCGACGGACGAGACGGCTTCAGAATAATGTTCGTTTATGCCAGAAACGGTTGCATCTATCTTCAAAGAGATCCCGACTCGCCGCGCTTGGTTGTCGGCGCATTGGAATCATGAATCCGTTCACCGCGTCTCGTTTTCGCCGCCAAATACCGATTACACTGCTTTCATGCGGTCTGTATTCCTTTTGTTCGCCGCCACGGGTCTTGTTTTCGCCGCCACTGACCCCTCGCTGACGCGCCTCGAACGCCAAATCGAGAACGTCTCCCTCGCGACGGACGGCGTCGTCGGCGTCTCTGCCTTCCATATGGAGTCGGGCCGGACCGCGTCCGTGCGCGGAGCCGAAGCCTTCCCCATGGCCAGCGCCTTCAAGCTGCCCATCGCCGTCCAGATCCTGTCGCTCGTCGACGAAGGTAAGCTCACTCTCGACAAAATGGATTCTCTCGCGCCGTCCGATCTTCATCCCGGCAGCGGCCGGCTCACCGATCTCTTCTTCCACCCCGGCGTTTCTCTTTCCATCGCTAACCTTCTCGAACTCGCCCTCGTGATCAGCGACAACACGGCTGCGGACGTTCTGCTGCGCGAGGCCGGAGGCCCTGTCGCGGTCACCGCCCGCATGAAAACCCTCGGCTTGAACGGAATCCGCGTCGATCGTTCCACCGTCCAGTTGATATCCGACTGGCAGGGCGTGACGAGTCTTCCGCCCGAGAGCCAGTGGACCCCTGCAATGTGGGACCCGCTCTTCAACGCCGTCCCCGAGCGCGATCACATGGCCGCACGCCGCGCTCAGATGAAGGATCCGCGCGATACCGCGACACCCGACGATATGACGAAACTCCTCACCCGGCTCTGGCGCAAAGAAATTCTGACCGCGGACAGCGCCACTTTCCTGCTGGGCGTGCTTGATCGCTGCGAGACTGGCAAAAGCCGGATCAAAGGCATGCTTCCGCAATCCACCGACGTCGCTCACAAAACCGGCTCGCTCGGCGGAGTTGCCAACGATATCGGCATCATTACGCTGCCTGGCAACGCGGGCCATGTGGCGCTTTCGGTCTTCACCAGGTCTTCCGGCCGGCCTGAAGACGCATCCGACAAAGCCATTGCTGAAGTCTCGCGCACAGTTTACGATTACTTCGTGCTCGTGCCCGGGAACGCGCGCTGATGGCCGATCGCTGGGACAGCGCCCTCTACGAAGACCGCCATTCCTTCGTCTGGAAGCGCGGCGCGGAACTGCTCGATTTACTCGATCCGAAGCCGGGCGAACGCATTCTCGATCTGGGCTGCGGCACGGGCCACCTCACGGCGCAAATGGCCGAGCGCGGCGCCCAGGCGACTGGCCTCGATGCCTCCGCGTCCATGATCGCGCAGGCCCGCCAGAACTATCCGAAGCTGAAATTTGCATTGGGCGACGCCCGCCAATTCGAAGCCCCCGACCCTTACGACGCAGTCTTCTCCAACGCCGCCCTGCATTGGATTCAGGACGCGGAATCCGTCGTCACCACCGTCGCGCGTGCTCTCAAGCCTGGCGGCCGCTTTGTGCTGGAAATGGGAGCGAAGCAGAACAACGCACGCATCGCGCAGGCTCTCGATACCGTGCTTCGGGAACGGGGGTACGCGCCGCGCAGTCCCTGGTATTACCCGACCGCCGGCGAATACGCCACTCTCCTCGAGCGTCACGGCTTTGAAATCGCCGCCTTATGGACCTTCGATCGCCCCACCAAACTCGAACATCCAGAAAAAGGTCTGCGCGAATGGCTCGATATGTTCGCCGGCGATTGGTTCACGGGCGTTCCGCCGAAAGAGCGGGAGGAAGTGGCCGGGGAGATCGAATCCCGTCTGCGCGCGGCGCTCTGGCGCGACGGGGCGTGGTGGGCCGACTATCAGCGGTTGCGGGTTATTGCGCGGCTGCTTTGATCTTGTCCGCGGTCAGTTTCGCGCTGCGCACGCAATCCGGAATCCCGATGCCGTGATAAGCGTTGCCTGCGAGGTAAAGGCCCGGAATCGCCGCCGCCCGCGTCTCGATTTCCGTCACACGCGCCGTATGGCCGACCGTATACTGCGGCATCGACTCCGGCCACTGGTGCCGTATCGCGAAGAGCGGTTCGGCGGTGATACCCATGAGCCGCTTCAGGTCGTCCCGCACGTCCTGTTCGGTCACGTCTTCATCGGTCGAGAAACATCGCAGCACGGCTTTGCCTTCCGGCACTCGCCCCAGCCACTTGGTGTTGAGCCACGTACAGGCCATAATGGCGCTCCGTTCAGGGCTTGGGACCAGGAAGCCGAAGGCATCAAGGGGGCGTGGCACGTCGGCCAGCCGATAGCCGAACGTCCAGATCGCGCTTCCGCTGTGTGGTATGGACCCAAGCAATTCAGCCGCCCGCGCATCCACGG
>JBEKAQ010000213.1:0-3997 GCA_050015835.1 Bryobacteraceae bacterium
ACACTTTATTTTGAATTTTCCGGGTTGGGGCTGGGGCGAAGGCCGGGTTGGCGGTGGGAAGTGGGGTTGTCGCGCACAGGCACATTGTCTACCGGCGGCAATTGAGTTTTAGCGGGTTGGGGTGGTAAGTGGTTGGAAATTAAGGGCTGGAGACTATTGGGGAGGGCGTGAATGGAATTCAGTTGCGGACTGAGGTCCTGAAGTTGCGTTGCTAGCGCTGGGATTTTTTCCCCCGTTCTTGCGTGTTGGCTGCGGGGGCTGTGGTGACGGGATGGGTTCGCTTGAGCGGCCCATCAAGAACGTGGTGACAATACTTCCGATTCCACCCACACCGAGGATGCTTCCCGCGATCTCATGCCCTTGAATAGCCGTGTAGGCCCCGGCGCCAATAGCGGAGAGGGTTATAAGGAGCGCACATATCTGGCCGCGCCGGGACTCGTAGGAATCTCTTTTCGCTTGCTCCATTTCCGTCCTTGCAATCGACTGTTCAATGGCATGAACCAGACCGGGCATCGGTCGGTTCAAATGGTGCGCCGGTATATCCGGGACGGGAGTTTGTTCCGGGAGGACAGCGCGGGGAAACTGGGGCTATAAGGAACCGAGTGCGGGGGATGACCGGGCGTACCCGTTCGGCAGATGAAAGATAATTGCGATATGCACCTAATCCGTCTGAATCAGTCCATCATCAACCCGAACATGATTACCACGATCACGCTGGAGAGCGGATCATCCTGCACAGTGCATTTCGCTGGGGCGACAACGCCATCGATCAAGCTAAATGGATCAGAGATGACCCAGTTGCCGTCCGCCCTTCGATCAGCATTGAGCGCGGCGTGAAAACAGGGCGGAGGCAGGGACGTTAGAGCATTAACCGTCGCCCGGTGCACGATTCCGGTCAAGGCAGATTCTTTTGCTTCCACCACGGCGATTGGTTCGTCTGAGGCGGATTTGGCGAGCCAGCGCTTGTTGACCTCGCGGATGATTTCGGTTGCTGAATCGAGGTGCCACCCGCGCGCCCGAGAACCGGTGGCACAACTCCAACATTGCCTGGTGCGGAAGGACGAAGATACCTATAAAAGTAAAGGCCGGTGCCCGGAACACCAATTGAAAAGTATCGTCTGCCGTCAGCGGCAACACCCATTCGGAAGCCGGGAAAGCCCCAGCTATATCCAATACCTGTTCGGGAAAGCCACCCCCGAAGAGGCCCAAAACGCACTGCCTTCCTGAATCTCCAAGGCATTGTATCTCAGGACTTTCTTGTCAGCCGAAGCAAATACTCACGAAAACTGAGGAATCGGTACGCGGAATATCGACGCGCCACCTGATCCTGACGCCACGCGACGTCTCGAACCTGTTTCGCCGTCCTCTCTATTTCCTTGTTGAGTTGGTCTAGGCTCATTTTATAGTCCTGCTTGATTCGATCACCCTCTTGTTGCAGTTGGCCGACAGCGACACGGCATTGACCCCGGCAGTCGTCCGAAGCCCGCTGAGCGCGAGAACGGGCGTCTTGCTCATCGGTCGCAATCAGCTTCGAGAATCCCAGGATGTTCTCGTCGAGCGGCATGACATCGAGGATCATCCCGCCCTGAACCCAGCGACACAGAGGCGCTCGCTCGCTGGTGTCTTCCCTGAAGCCGAGACTGCGCAGGCGATCGCCGAACTTGGCGTATTGCGAGTACAAGGTGATTTCGGCGATGGCATCCACATCGATCGTTCCACGCGGCTCGCCGGCCGCTTTGTCAGTGATCAGGAGGCCAGTTACACATCCTCCGACAAACACTAATTCAGGCAGCAGTGGACGAAGAGCAGCAGCGGCGGCGATGAGTTGGTCAAGGTTCGGATCGCGCATTTGCCTTTTCGAAGCGACGATGAAGTTCCTGTTCGGCGTACTTCCGCTCGCGTGCACGCCCGTCCCGGAGGGCGTCGGCCAAAGCCAGGTATTCGTAGAATGCAGGGTCGCGCATGGCGGCGCCCGGCGCGGTCTTGTACAGGGGCTCGAATGCAATGCCGCGCTCTTTTCCCTGTGGATATGGCCACACTGGAATCGGCTCATTGCTCTGTCTAATTACATCCCGCAACGGTTCGGCGGCGTACGATGTGGGAACGCCCCGGGTAAATTCTCCCCGCTCAGCCGGGAACGCGTACTTCAGTCCATGCACCAGGAACTCCTCCAGAGCCACGAGGTTGGGGCGGTTCTGTAGCTCAGGCCCATGAATCAGCTTCGCGGATTGGGCGCGTCTTACGGAAGCATGTACTTCGGAAGGGCTCATGGCCAATTCATTGGCGAGCCGTGCGTATGGCCCCCGGAACCCGGAGGCCACAATCTTCAGCACCACGTAAACGTCCTGTGGTTTCAGGGTCATATTGTCATTCTATATTCGCGAATCGCGAATTGCGAATGCCCCGGTTGGCCTGCCCCGGTTGGCCTCCTTCCGAACAGGAAGACGAGATGTCCTCCCCCGCCTGACACGAACCGGTAAACATTCGTGTCGGGTTTTCCGGGAAAAGCCTTCTTAAGTTTATGGGAGCTTTTCCGCGATGACACCGCAGTTGTCATTCCCGTTCACTCCAGTTGCGACGGCCATTCCAGTGTCTAGTCTCAGAAGTTCGCTGAATAATTCGCTGACGTGGGGCGGACCCCCGGGCGGACCCCCTGGGGTCCGCCCTTGATGCCCGCCGATTTGAAAACCTTTCGGAGGGTGCGCCGCCGGTTTCGCAGTCATTCCGCCAGCGCGGTGCGCTGGGCCGGAGAGGCCTCGGCAGCACGCACGGCGATCTGCATAGCGCCGATTTTTTCAACCGATGCGACGATTATGTCGCCAGGTACGATGGGGCTGACTCCCTCGGGCGTTCCCGTGCTGATGATGTCACCCGGATACAGCGTATAGAAAGAAGACGCCAGTTCGATCAGTTCGGCAACACCGAGGATCATATTGCGCGTATTCGACTTCTGGCGCACTTCGCCGTTGACCGAGATACCGAGATCGAGGATGCCGGGTTCGGGAATCTCATCAGCGGTGACCAGCCACGGTCCCAGGACAGTGTAGCTGTCGGGCGATTTTCGAAAGCTGCGGTCTTCGGTGCCGCGGATCGTGATGTCGAGGCCGATGGAATAGCCAGCGACATATCGTAACGCGTCCTGGCGGGGAACATTATTGGCGCGTTGGCCGATCACCACCGCCAGTTCCACCTCATGATCGTTGCGCCGGTCCAGATGGCGCAGCGCGATGCCTTCGCCCGGCCCGACCAGCGAACTGGTCGCCTTGAGGAACAGACCGGCCTGCTGGATGGTGATGGTATGCGCCTGGGTGTTTTGGTGCAGCTGTTTATCGCTTTTCACTTCATCCAGATGCTTCTGGTAATTGACCGGCGCGGCAATAATTTTCCCGGGGTTGGCTACCGGACTCTGCAACTTCACTTCCGCCAGCGGCAGCGTGGGAGCGTTTGCTCCGAGGGCCTTGACGCGTTCGAGGACGCGATCCAGATGAGTGATGAAAAGATCGCCGGGGGGAAAGGGATAACGGCAGGATGGCAAGGCATCCAGTGCCTCGGTTACGTCCTTAAGACCCGATCCCTCCACCAGACCCAGACGACGATCTGCGAACCGGCAAAGCCGCACAAGCCCTCCCCGAGTAGCCGCCCTGGTGCGGGTGGACTTCTGGTCATCATACTAGTGTTGTGTCCAGCAAACAACTGGTCTGCATTTCCGGTACACGCGACTTCAGTCGCGTTCGTTTTCTCCCGAAAAAACGCGACTGAAGTCGCGTGTACCAGCCGCATGAACATGGTCCTGTGGTCCAGCTATTTCCTGGACACAACACTAGTAACTTGAGATACTGTTCAACTTACGACAATGCCTTCCGGTAACGAACTCATGAAGGCCTCGGCACTTGATACCAGGCCAGAGGCCACGGCGCCCCGGGCGGACTATTATCGGCGGCTCGATCGGAAAAGCGCCGCCCCGCTTTGGGAAGTGCTGGCCGATATTGTGACTCCG
>JBEKAQ010000214.1:0-3961 GCA_050015835.1 Bryobacteraceae bacterium
GGGCGGCAGCAGGCGAAGCTGAACTTCGCGGGCCATGGCGATGTCGCGCTCGAGTTGGCGCTCCTGGCGGCGAACGGCCTGGTAGAGGCGGGCGTTCTCAATGGCGATGGCCACCTGCGCGGAGAGGGTGGTCAACATGCGCTCGTGCTCCTCATTGAAGAAGCCGGTGCGGGTGTGTTCGAGGTCGAGCACGCCGATGATGCGGCCTTTGTAAAAAAGCGGAACGACTAGCTCGGAGCGGGTCTCCTCATTCATGGGAAGGTAGCGCTGGTCTTTGCGGACGTCGGGGACGTTGATGGGACGCCACTCGCGCACGGCCGCGCCGACCAGCCCGCTGGAGATGGAGAGGCGGCGGCGCGGGGCGTGGGTGTAGCCGAATCGCCAGGCATAGCGGGTGATGAGGGTTTCGCCGCTTTCATCGAGCAGCATGATGGTGAACATCTGATAGTCGATGAGGCGGCGGAGTAGCTGGCCGATGCGCTCAAGCAATGGGTCGAGGTCGAGTATGGAGGCCAGTTCGACGGCTATCTCGTTTAGGACTTCGAGGGTCTGCGCCTGGCGGGATACGCGCGTATAGAGGCGGGCATTCTCAATGGCCTGGGCGATGCGGCTGGCGGTGAGGGTAAGCAGGTGGCGGTGCTCGGGCTGAAAGTAATTTGCCTCTTCGCTTTCGAGATCCATGACGCCGATGAGGCGGTTTTTGGCGATGAGCGGGACGGCAAGCTCGGAGCGGACCTGGGGATTGACGGCGATGTAGTCGGGCGAGGTGGAGACGTCGTTGAGCAGAATGGGCTGGCGGGTGAGAGCTACCTGGCCGACGACGCCTTTGCCGATGGGGAATCGGGAACGCTCGATTTCGGGCGTGTGGCCGATCTGGAAACGCATGCGCAGTTCGTGGGTGCGGTCGTTGAGCAGGAGAATGGCGAAGATGCGGTAATGGATGACGGCGCGAACCAGTTCGGAGGTGCGGACGAGGAGGGTTTGCAGGTCGAGCGTGGTGTTGAGGGCATCGGCCATGCGCGCCAGGTAAGCTACGTCGGCTGGTTCAACGCGGGCGTTAATGGGATCGAGATGAGCGCCGGGGTTGGCTGGGTCGGCGGGGCGATAGTCGCCTTCGAAGTCATGTTGCGCGGGCGACGATGGAGGATTTTTGGACATGGGTGTCGAAGGGAATGATAACGGAAGGCAGGGAACAGGGAATAGGGAACAGGGAACAGAAAGCCGATGAGCCGTGAATTCAATCGTTTGCTTTAATCTCGATCATCTACCCAGTTTCGGATTCGAGATAAATGCGACAAGCGCGTTCCCTTTTCCCTATTCCCTGTTCCCTGCTTTATCCCAGTTCGCGGAGGATGGGGACGGAGGCGGAGGCGCCGATGCGGTTTGCGCCGGCTTCGAGGAGGGCGCGGACGTCGTCGAGAGTGCGGATGCCGCCTGAGGCTTTGACGCCGCAGCGCGCGCCGGCTAAGCCTCGGAGCAAAGCAACGTCGCCGGGGGTTGCGCCGGCGCCGGCAAAACCGGAAGAGGTTTTTAGGAAGTCGGCGCCGGCCTGAATGGCGATGTCGCCGCCGCGAAGTTTTTCGGCAACAGAGAGCAGAGCGGTTTCAAGAGTGACTTTGAGCAGCGCGCCGCGATGATGGGCGATGTCTGCGCAGGCTTGAATGGCGTGGTGGGCCGCTTGGTAATTGCCACTCTTGAGCTGGCCGATGGGGATGACCATATCCAGCTCACGGACGCCGAGACGGATGAGTGCGGCAGCCTCCTGGCGGATGGTGGAGACGAGCGATGCGCCGAAGGGAAAGCCGACGGACGCGCCGACGGGAATGCCGGTGCCGGAAAGCGCGGCGACCGCCGTGGATGCCCAAACCGGGTTGACCATGACGCATGCAAAGCGGTAGCGAATCGCTTCGCCGCAGAGATTCTCGACCTGTTCGCGGGTGGCATCGGGCTTGAGCAGGGTGTGGTCGATGACAGCGGCCAGCGCCTGGGGACTGGAAAGCGTTTGCGCTGCGAATGCGGCTGAGTCGAAGCTGCCGTTGTCGAAATCGAGATCGGATTCCTGGATAGGCATGGTAGCAGCCATTAGGGAAGCTCCTTACCGGAGAATGCTGCAATCCGGGGCCGGTTCACCGGGCAGTGTACGGGAGATGAGTATAGCGGCTGGCGCATAAGGGAACAATATTTACAGATGCAAATGAGCCAGGCAGGTTGAGGGTTCGACCCTGTGGTCAGCACCTGACGATGTTTGATGCGTGAATGGCCTTAGTGGCGTTTCGGGTGTCGACCACTAACTTGGCCTTGCTTACGATATCGGCGTAGTCGTATTGCGAGTGATCGGTGACGATGACGACGCAGTCGAATTCAGGGATTCTGTCGAGAGGGGTGCAGGTCATGTTGAGGGCGTACTTGCGGCCTCGGCCGACGGAGGGAAAGAAGGGGTCGTTGTATTCGACATGTGCGCCGCGCTTTTGCAGTAGCTCGATGATGGTGAGCGAAGGGGACTCGCGCAGGTCGTCAATGTCGCGCTTGTAGGCCATGCCGAGCACGAGGACGCGCGAACCGTGGAGGGGCTGATTGCGTTGGCTCATGGCTTCGACGATGTTCTCGACGACGAAGTAGGGCATGGCCAGGTTGACTTCGCCGGCGAGCTCGATGAAGCGGGTGTTGAAGTCGAATTGCTTTGCCTTCCAGGAGAGGTAGAACGGGTCGATGGGGATGCAGTGTCCGCCGAGGCCGGGGCCGGGATAGAAGGCCTGAAAGCCGAACGGTTTGGTCTTGGCGGCGGCGATCACTTCAAACAGGTCGATGCCCATGCGCATGCAAAGCTGCTTGAGCTCGTTGACGAGCGCGATGTTGACGCAGCGATAGATGTTTTCGAGGAGCTTGGTCATCTCCGCGGCTGCAGGCGAGGAGACGGGGACGGTTCTGTTGAAGATGGTCGAGTAGACGGCGGAGGCCAGTTCGAGGGCCAGTGGACCGCAACCGCCCACGACTTTTGGAATGTCGCGGCGGGCGACGGTGTCGTTGCCCGGATCTTCGCGCTCGGGCGAGAACGCGACGTAGAATCCGGAGCTTTCGGCATCGCGGGCGACGCGCAGGGCGGATGGATTTCCCTGTTCCAATAGGGGAACGACTACTTCCTCGGTGGTGCCGGGATAGGTTGTGCTTTCGAGAATGATGAGCTGACCTTCGCGGAGGTGGGCGGCTATGCTGCTGACCGTGCCGGTGACATAACTAAGGTCGGGTTCGTGATACTCGGTCAGCGGGGTGGGCACGCAGATGATGACTACGTCCATCTGAGCGATGAGGCTGTAGTCCGATGTGGCGTGGAAGCCATGCAGACGGGCAGCCTGAATCTCGGCGGGAGAGATGCGGACGATGTAGGATTGGCCGCGATTGAGCGTGTCGACTTTGCCGGGATCGATGTCGAAGCCGGTGATAGCAAATCGCTGCTCGCTGAAGAGCAGGGCAAGCGGCAGGCCGACATAGCCCATGCCGACAATGCCGATTCTGGCTTGGCGAGACTCGATCTTGCGAAGGGATTCTGCGATTTTGGCGGTCACCGTTCACCTCCAGCGCCGACGGGTCTGGCCATTGTCTTGTACCACGCGACGGTGCGTTGCAAACCTTCATCGAATTGCACCTGCGGCTCGTAGCCCAGGCATAGCCTGGCAAGATCGATGGCCGCGAGCGAGTGCTTCACATCGCCGCCGCGCTCGGGGGCATGGCCCACTTCGCCGGTGTATCCGGTGGCTTTGCGCAGGATTTCCGCCGCCTGATTGAGCGTGATTCGATTGCCCGTGGCCAGGTTGAAGACTTTGCCGGAGACGCGATCGGCAGGGGCTTCCGATGCGAGCAGATTGCCGTGGACTACATTTTGAATGAAGGTAAAGTCGCGGCTCTGTTCGCCGTCACCGTAGATGGTGGGAGTTTCGCCGGCCAGCATTTTGAGGGCGAAGAT
>JBEKAQ010000215.1:0-3932 GCA_050015835.1 Bryobacteraceae bacterium
CCCATTCCGAACTACAACCGTAAAACTGATCGGCTTCAGTTCGGAACACTGATCGGCATCACTTCGGAATCGTGATCGACATCAGTTCGGAACGCTGATCGCCATCCCTCGGAATCCGCACCCCGCGCATCCTGAATCATGTAGCCGTTCCATTGAAACTTGTCCCGCAGCACGCCTAGCGTCTCATTGAGAATCGGTTCCGAACTGTCGATTCGAATGTTGCCGGCTCGGGCATGAGCGATTAGCAATGCCGCAGGACCGCCGAAATGAAGGGCCCTTACGTAAACGCTGCTGTCCAAAGTAGCGCTGATCAATGTTTGCGATTTTCAGTTCGAGATTCGGCTATGAGCCGATCGGCATCGGACTCACGAAGACCAAGCGCTCTCGCCCTCTCGGCGCCGTAGTCGAACAGCCTGGTCCATGAGCGGTCTTCGAGGTAGCGCTGCACAGCGTCAGCAAGCACAGCGTCAACACTCCGACGTTCCGCATCAGCGGCGCTTCTGATGCCGGCCAGAAGCTCTTCAGGAAGCGAAATGCTGTTTCCCGTCGCCATACATCTTAATGATGCCACGTTTCTGCGGTCCGCTGTCGGCCATTGGCCGCGTTTCGAGCTGGGACGTCGACGTGGAGCGGGAACTCCAGTTGCACGCGCCAACCGGGCGACCAAAGCTAACTTATTGATTATAAAGTGGCGGAGAGAGAGGGATTCGAACCCTCGATAGAGTTTCCCCTATACACGCTTTCCAAGCGTGCGCCTTCAACCGCTCGGCCATCTCTCCGGTCCGCTCGCGAAGCGGCCGCTCGGCCGGCTTCGAAATCTCTTCACAGAATAGCATGCCGCCCCTCCCCAGCCACCACTCCGCCCATCCCGGCATCCACTCGGCGGCCCATGGTTGCGCCGGGCCTGCGACGTCTGGTATAAACGCTAATCGTTGCCCGGTGCGGCAGAGTTGGCTGGCTGACATGGCCGAAAAGAAGAAAACATCCGCTTCCAAGGTGCCCGAAAAGCGAATGACCAAACCGCCGACGCCTCAGTCCCACAAGCCATCTGAAACCGAGCAAGCCGCTTCTTCCCCTGCTTCCACACCTCCTGCCAATGCGCCCCACGAGTTGAACGCGCAAGAGCAGCTCGCGACCTTCGAATCCGCTATGCGGCTATTTAACTCGCGCCTCTTCGAGGAAGCCCGCGACCTCTTCCAGCAGGCCGTCGACGGCCCCGAGCGCGACGTCGCCCAGCGCGCCCGCCTGCATATCGCGATGTGCGACCGGCGCCTCAGCCGGGAGGCTCCCGCGCTTCGCTCCGCAGACGATTATTACAATTACGCCGTGGCCCTCATCAATATACGCAACCTGACGGAAGCGCGCCAACATCTGGAGCGCGCTCTCGAAATCGCCCCCGGCGCCGATCATATTCACTACGCACTGGCGCTGGCCCAGGCCCTTGGCGGCGACCTTCCGGGGGCGCACGAAAACCTGCGCCGCGCCATCGAAATCGAACCGCGCAACCGCATCCTGGCCCGGCAGGACGCCGATTTCGCGCCGCTGGCCAACCAGCCGCCCTTCGACGCGCTACTCTTTCCCGAAAAGAAGAACTGGTAGCGAGCGCCGCCAGGCTCGTAAACCCCCGGGTTCAAAATCATGGAAGACAAATCCCCATTGCGGGTGGTGGTCATGGGCGGCGGCACGGGGCTCTCCGCGCTGCTCGAGGGGCTGAAAGCTCACGCTCGTCCGGGCGGCGCCGCCTCACCCGCCCTGGACATCACCGCCATCGTCACGGTTACCGATGACGGCGGCAGCTCCGGACGGCTGCGCCGCGAATTCGATGTGCTGCCGCCCGGCGATATCCGCAATTGCATGGTGGCCCTGAGCGAGGATTCCACGCTGCTCTCCCGCCTGTTTCAGTACCGTTTCTCGTCCGGCCGCGGCCTGAAAGGCCACAGTTTCGGCAATCTCTTTCTCATGGCGCTGACGCAGATCATGGGCGACTTTCCGGAAGCCGTGAAGGCGTCATCGGAGGTGCTGAAGATCGCTGGCCGCATCTATCCATCCACAACGCAAAACGTGGCCCTGGAAGCTACCCTGGCCGATGGAACGCACGTAGTCGGCGAAACCCGCATCAGCCGCAGCCGGCAAGAAATTCGTACGCTCCACCTGCTGCCGCGCAAAGCGCGTCCGCTGCCGGCCACGCTGCTTGCCATTGCGGAAGCCGACCTGATCACGTTCGGGCCGGGTTCGTTATTCACCAGTGTTGTGCCCAACCTGCTGGTGGAAGGCATCCCCGCGGCGATACGAAAATCAGCGGCTTTGAAAGCGTACTTCGTGAACCTGATGTGGCAGCCGGGCGAGACCACGCACTTCACCGCTTCCGATCACGTCCGCGTCATCCAACGGCATGCGCATGGGCCCCTGCTCGATTACGCCATCGTGAACATCCGGCCCATCCCTTTGGCGATGAAGAAGAAATACGCCCGGCAAGCGGCCCAGCCGGTGAAAAACGACATCGACGCGTTATTCAAATCAGGCGTCCAGGTGATGGCCGGCAAGCTGGCGCAGCTTGCGGCCAACAGGGTCCGGCACGACCCGGCTGCTTCCGCCGCGGTGGTGATCAAACTGGCGCTCGAAGGCCGCCGCAGGCGCAGCGCACGTCCCTGACACCGCCGGGCCCGGAGAAGCCGGCCTTCGCAAACGGCATCCGCACAGCCATAATGGTAAGGATGTCAACTCCCGTTACGGTAGTAATCCTGGCCGCGGGCCTGGGCACCCGCATGAAATCGCGCAAAGTCAAAGTGCTGCACCGCGCCGGCGGAAAGACGCTGCTCAATCACGTGGTCGATACGGCCCTCGAGCTGGCCCCTCCCGAACGCATTTTCATAGTCGTGGGGCATCAGGCCGAGGAGGTCCGCGCGTCCGTCGCCGTGCCCGGAATCGGCTTCATCGAGCAGAAGGAACAGCTCGGCACCGGACACGCGCTGATGGCCGGGCGTGAGCAACTGACCCCGCTCGGCGGGAATCTTCTCATCGTTTACGGGGATGGCCCGCTGCTGCGCGCCGCGACGCTGCGGCGGCTGGCCGAGGCCAAGGAGAACTCGAGCGCCGCCGGCGTGCTGCTCTCGGCCGTGATGGAAGATCCTACCGGCTACGGCCGTGTGCTTCGCGAGCCGGACAACCGGGTAGCCGCCGTCGTGGAGCAGAAGGCCGCCAGTGCGGAGCAACTGGCCATCCGCGAAGCTAACATGGGAATCTACTGTTACCGGGCAGACCTGTTCTGGAAGCACGTGGACCGCATCCGCCCCGACAATCCCGCGCATGAGTATTACCTCACCGACATGGTCGAAATCCTGCACCGCGCGGGGCACGCCGTCGAAGCCCTGTTGATCGAAGACGCCCGCGAATGCCTGGGCATCAACAACCGCCTGGAACTGGCCGAGGTGGATCGCCTGCTCCGCGCGCGCAAACGGCGCGAAGTCATGCTGGCAGGGGTCACTATCGAGCAGCCGGAGACCGTAACCCTCGATTGCGGCGTCTCCATCGGCATGGACACGGTGGTCGGGCCGTTTGCCCAGATTCTGGGCAACTCTTCCGTCGGCGAGAACTGCCGCATTGGCGCCTGCGCCATCATCGAGGATTCGGCCATCGCGGACGACGTGGAAATCGGGCCGTTCACCATCGTAGTGCGTTCGCGCCTGGAACGCGGTGTCAATGCCGGCCCCTTCGCGCGTCTCCGCATGGACAATGTGGTGGAAGCCGGAGCGCACATCGGCAATTTCGTGGAGTTGAAGAAGACACGCTTGGGCGCGGGCGCCAAGGCCATGCACCTGGCCTATCTGGGCGACTCCGAAATCGGCGCCAGGACCAACATTGGCGCGGGCACCATCACCTGCAACTACGACGGCCAGAAGAAACATCCCACGCGGATCGGCGAAGCATCGTTC
>JBEKAQ010000216.1:0-3927 GCA_050015835.1 Bryobacteraceae bacterium
TGAGAACCCCTTCGAGAGTTCCTGACCCTTATATTTTTCGCAGGACGAGGGCGGAGTTTTTGCTGCCGAACGCGATGCAGTTCGCCAGCGCATACTCGCAATCCAGCCGACGAGCCTCGTTCGGCACGTAATCGAGGTCGCACTCCGGGTCGGGATCTTCGAGATTAATCGTCGGAGGCGCTACGCTGTCGCGCATGGCCAGCAGCGTGGCAGCCACTCCGGCCGCGCCACAGGCGCCCTGCGGGTGTCCAATGAGGCTCTTGAGCGACGATCCGGCCAGGCGATAAGCATGTCTGTTAAAAGCGAGCCGGGTAGCGCGCGTTTCGATGCGGTCGTTAAGTTCTGTCGCCGTTCCGTGATAGTTGATGTAGCCGATGCCTTCCGGCGCTACCGCGGCTTCCTCCATGGCCATCTGCATGGTTCGCGCCGGCTCTTCGCCGCACTCCTCCAGCCGCACGCGATGAAACGCTTCACACGTGGAGGCATAACCGGCAATCTCGCCGTAAATGTGTGCGCCGCGGGCTCGCGCGTGTTCGTAATCTTCCAGCACAAAGAACCATGCGCCTTCGCCAAGCACGAATCCGCTGCGGTCCCTGGAAAAAGGGCGCGATCCCCTTTCCGGCGCCTCGTTCCAGTGCGAAGTGAGGATACGCATGACCATGAAGCCCCGGAGAATCAGCGGCGCGATGGGTGCATCCACGCCTCCCACCAGCATCCAGGGCAACTGTCCCCACTGAATATTCCGATAGGCGTACCCGATGGCGTCCGTGGACGAAGTGCAGCCCGTCGAAACGATATGGCTCAGCCCGCGGAAACCAAAGCGCATCGAAATCTCACTGGCGAGTGTTCCGATCGTCGAGGTGGGGATCGTGTAGACGCTGCACTGTTTCTCGTGGCCGCCATAGAAGAGCCGGTATTGCTCTTCCGTGAACTCCTGCGATCCACCGCCGGAACCGACCAGCACACCGATCGAACGCTGCTCTTCCCGTGTCATCCGCGAGGCTTCGACTCCGGCGTCGGAAAGCGCTTCTTTTGCCGCTGCCACGCCTAATGGCACACAACGCGAGACATGCGGGCGGTCTTTCGCGTCGACATGGGCGCTTTCATCGAAGCCTGTTATTTCGCCCGCAATCTGAACCTGAAAGCGAGACGGATCGAAGCGCGTGATCCTTCGTACACCGCTTTGGGCGTTCCTGGTGGCCGCCCAGAAGGCTTCCCGGCCAATGCCATTGGGACTAACCGCACCAATTCCCGTGACCACGACCCGACGTTTCATTTTGCGAGTTTTCTCCGGTTTTGCCTTCGGCCCATCCGCCAGTATAGGCTTGGAGTAATGTATGCCGCGAATGCGAGCAGGTCTCGCCTGAGCCTGCGACATGCGCTGGCGGGGCTTGAGGCCGGAGTACTGGGGACCCTCTTCATGCTGGGCTGGATCATGCTCGCATCCACCTTCAACCGGCGGTCGGTCTGGTTGGTGCCCAATCTTTTCGCGTCCACCATTTACGGCGCGGATGCCTATCGAAACGAATTTCTGCGTTCTTCGCTGTGGGGCGTGGCACTGTTTATTGCGATCTACGGGGGACTGGGGATTCTATGGGGCTGCGTCTGCCGGGATGAAGCGCGGCCTCGGCTGACGCTCTATGGCGCGATCTTCGGGATCTTCGTTTATTACATTCTGTTCGATCTGGTCTGGAGACGCGTTAACGGATTGATCTTTCTCTATGCGCCAACCCAGCAACTCATCGTCGGCCACATTCTGTGGGGCATGATCCTGGCGAGATCGCCCAAATTCGCGCGGCGCATTGCGGATTTCAGTGCCCAATCATCCATTCACGCAGAACAAATAAAGAGCGGCGAAATCATCCGGTAGTCGTCTGCCGGCGCTTAACCGGGAATCGGACCATTCCTGCGGCTTTTTAATATCGCCATTCCGAACCTTTCCGCCGGTTCGCCCGTCTAAGAGGCATGGAACACGACCAAAAGCTTTGGCAGGACTACCGTAACGCGTGGGAAACCTATTCGCGTAAGCACGCAGCTCTGCAATGCCTGATGGATTCCGTGCAGCCGGAGAAGTCGCGGATCGACAGCGTGGTCCTCGAACTGGAGAAGGCGCGCTCAGCTCACGGTGCCGCCCGCGACCGTCTGGCTAAGCATCTCAGCGCAAGGCTGCCTTTCCAGTCCGCGGTACCCGCGGAATCCGAAGAGAGACGCGTGCGCAGTACCGCCCAACTGCTGTGGGAAATGTCCGGTCGTCCGGACGGTACGGCGGAGCTCGATTGGCTCCGCGCCGAGCACCTGATCCGCGCAGCATCGCAAACGAATTAGCGGTACACGCGACTTCGGCAAACGCGACTGAGGTTGCGTATACAGCGTTTTCTAATCCAGAGATGAGCCCGAAGATGAGGCTAGCAGGCCGGGGTTGAATACTCTTTTCGTTTTTGATTTTGAGTTTGATTTTGAGGGAGGGAAATCGTCGTGGGAAAGTGGGAATCCTGCCTTTGGATTTCCACTTTCCCATGGCGGTAGCGAGCCGTGACTGCGGGAGTGTGGGAATCGCGCCGGCATTTCCGCAGTCCTTTTCGTCATGAGATTTTCCGGTCGGCGAAGCCGGCGAACAGTTTGCGTTTTGCTTCCTGCATCTTCCTCGCGGCTCCGGTGTCGCTCTGAGTTCCGGCCAGCCGTTCCATCTGTTCCATGGTGAGATCCTCCTTGAGGCATCCGGCCACTGTCGGCGACTGCCGCAGGATTTCCCATGGCGTGGCGTACCACGTGGAACGGCGTCTGGTTTTACCGTGTTGGTCTTTGTTCAGTTCGGGTACTCCGCCGGGGCGGTGAAAGTTCAGATAAGGATTGAAGTGTTCCGCGTAGAAGGCGTTGATGCGGTCTGCATGGTCGGAGGCAATACGATCGAACCCCGTATGTTTGCGGATCACCGCGCCGTTCTTCGACTCCACCAGCCCGTTGTCGTTGGAATTGTGCGGCCGCGACCCGGTCTGCTCAATCGGCAGCTTGTTCAGCATGCCCGCCACCGTGTGATTGACGAACTCGCTGCCGTTATCGGAAGGGAAGCCCAGAATGCGGAACGGAAACTGCTCCGGCATGCTCAGCAGCAGCGGTTCCAGCCATGCTTCGGAGATGTGCTCGACCGCTCCCACCACCTGCCATTGCGTCACTTCGTCCACTGCGTTGATGTGGTACACGCCTTTGGTTCCCCCCTGCTCCAGATCGCCCCACACGCAGGTAGCCGGGGCGGCCGCCGGGTTCGGGCCTGGCGGCGCTAGCCGATCACCACCGGCGTGGGCCGGGTCTTTTCGAAGATCACCCGCCGCTCGCGGTAACTCCGGCGCCTGCGCAGATTGTAGACGTGCACGGCTGAAATATTCGCCAGACGCTCGCAGCGGGCGTCGGCGAACTCATAAAACTCCCGGCAGAGGATCTTCCGTGTGGCGGGCCCGCTCAGCGTTTCAATGCGCCTCGTCCACCTCGGCCAGCAACGCGATATCGGCGTTGCTGTACCGCGCCGTGAAGCGCCGTCCCCGGCCGCGCCGGTTCTGCACCGTTCGGGTTTCCGCGTACTGGCGGACCAGAGGCGTTACCTGCGCCCGGCTCAGGCCGTTCACTTTCGCGATGTAACGCTTCACCAGACCTTTGCCGCCTCGGCCCGGACCTGCATATTCCTGTGCGCACAGAGTCCGCTCCGTCCGCTCATATGGGCTCCTTCCGGTCCGAGGCCTCGAATCCGACTTCTTCGCTCGCCTCCGGAAACGCCCGGATCTGCTCCAGGTTCAGCCGGTTCTCCGTCTTTCATGCTGATTAACAATCCCCGGCATCGGTTCCCCACTCCTTCAGGCTCATCTGGCGTTGGAAACGCAAGGCCCCTTCAGGCTCATCCCGGCATTAGACAAGACTGTTGTACCGCGGGTTTCT
>JBEKAQ010000217.1:0-3879 GCA_050015835.1 Bryobacteraceae bacterium
TGTTCTGTCCCGCCGCTGACGCTGCAATCGCAAGGACTCCAGACAGCGCAAGCACGCGCTTCTTAATGAACATTTTGCCTCCAAAGAATTCAAGCATTGAGCGTAACACGCGGAAAGACTCCTTAGCCCTTCAGGTCAGGATCTCGTGAATGGGTCACGACGAAGGTCTCTTCTATGTGACGCACAACTGCTTCCCCGATTGCGCACGGTTGGCGCCTCAACGGCATCCATGACTGATTGTCAGCTGTTGCTTCCAGGCCAACCCACGTTTCCAGCGCCCCAATACCTTCGAAACGCGAATTGACGATGATGCGCTGGTTGAGGCCCGTGATCGTGGGACTGAACCGCGTCTCCGGAGACTTAAGCTGTGCGACTATTTTTGAGCAGTCTGTGCAGAGGTTGGGGCGGGATCGTGAGGCTGCCAGGCGGGACCGCCATCTTCCCACTGATCGTCGGTGAGTTGCTCCACATGGGTGCCGTCCCAGTTCATCACAAATATCTCGCCATACGGTTGCGGGCTGCCGGTGTAAAGGGTCTCGTCCTTGAATCCCATGCGCGAACTCGTAAACAATAACCGCGCGCCGTCGGGAGACCAGGCCAGGTGCGCTTCATTGCCGTGCGTGCGCGTCAACTGGGTTATAGCCTTCCCATCGGGATGAACCGTCATCACTTCAAAGTCGCCAGCAATGTTGCGCACAAAGGCGATCAGGTCTCCGCGCGGTGACCACAAAGGAAAGTTATCGTACTGATCGGTCAATACGGTCACCGAGCGGTCGGCAAGATTCATGATGCGCAGGCCTTCGCCATCGGGTCCGGCGGTGCGGTAGACAATGCGTCTTCCGTCTGGCGAAAAGGCCGCAAAAGCGTTGTTGTTCGGCCCCGAGGTCACCAGGTGAAAGCCGGTGCCGTCTGCATTGAGAATCGCAACCTGCGCTCCTCCATTGACGCGATCGATGGGCTTTTTGGTTCCCGCGGCGAAGTCAAGAAAAGCAGTGAAGCCGCCCACGCCGACAACGATATGCTTGCTATCCGGCGACCATTGCGGGGCCAGGATCAAATCCTTTCGCTCGAGGATGGCGCGCGCCGACTGGTTGCCGTCGATGACCATGAGACTGGTGACGCCGCCGGGAACGACGTTTGAAACCGCCAGGCGCATTCCGGTTCGGTCGTAGGCCGGCAACGTCGTGGTCGCGTAGAGATCAAAGTTCGGATTCCGGCTCCATTGCTTCACTGGTTCGGAGCTCGGCCTAAAGCCCGTACGGACGTAGACAACGTGACTGCCATCCGGAGACCAGGCAGCGGGATTGGGCGCGATGTCCGCGCCGGAGGGGCCCACCTTGTCGTCGGCGGAAACAATCTCGATCCTCGCTCCGTCGCCACGCAAATAGGCGACCTTACCGGAGGCAAGAACAGACGGCGCCAGTTTGACGCCGGGGCCGCTGGTGATGGGAAGGATAGAGCCGGTGGCGATATCAATCCTGTAGAGCTGGTTCGCTGCGTCTGCCGCATAAGGCGTAAGCAGCTTGGTCCGGTTCGTCCATGTGTCTTCCGCCGACATGCAGTAGGTCACGACGCTCTTGCTGTCAGCCGTCCATCTGGGCGTGCCGCAGAAGTTCCCGTGCTGCGAAATACGCCTGAGCCCCGAGCCGTCGGGGTGAATGAGATAGATGTCGACGAGTTGGAGCCGCTCCCAACGGCTTTTCGCGGTGGGAAGGCTGCTGTCGCGGTCCGAAGAGAAGGCGATCCAGCGGCCATCGGGAGACCACGCCGGCCTGAAATCGCCACCCCGCCCTGTGGTCAGCGCCCGCGCTTTGCGGGTGGCGAGGTCCAGGACCCAAAGATTCGCAAAACCCGCGGCCCGCGTCGATACAAATGCGATCTGCCGCCCATCGGGAGAGAATGCGGCCTGATCGTCGTAGGCCGAATCGGCGGTCAGGCGTTCGACATCGCTACCGTCGGGATGCATGCGGAAGAGATTGGCGGGTCCGGCCCGCTCGGATGTAAAGGCGATCCAATCGCCCATGGGAGCCCAGGTGGGATTGTAATTGAGCGATCCTGGCTGCGTGAGCGGCCGCTCCGCGGAGCCATCGGCGTTCGCGATAAAAAGGCTGGATTGGGTTGGGCCCAGTCGGGTGAAGACAACCTGATCGGCCGCAAGGCAGGAAAGGGTCGCGGTCGCTAACGCAAAAATGCAAAGAAATCGAAAAAGAAGACGAGGCACCGTGCTGCTCCGAGATCTAGGATTTGTGGGAAGGACCTCCGCTGGAGTGTAACGCCGCAAGGAGGATTGAGCAATTGTTTCTCGCGATCATGCTTCTCTTTACCGGTTTGGTAGCGCTTAGAGTGGCGGATTTCGCAAAATCCAGGATGGCCGGGAGCCGAGAAAACTCGTTGACAACCTGGTATGTATTCGTCTTCCAGTGCTAGCATACGTGCATGCCAGCCACTCCAGTAGAAGTCTTTCAGCGCTATACCGACGCCTGGAATCGGCATGATGCGGCTGGCATTGTCGCCACATTTGCTGAGGGTGGCACCTACACCGACCCAACGACCGCCGGCCCGCTTGCCGGAGCCGCGATAGCAGCATACGCACAATCCCTCTGGGATGCCTTCCCGGACTTGAGTTTCGAAGTGGTAAGTCTGACCCATACTGATCAGGGATTGGTCTCAGCCGAGTGGCTCATGAAGGGCACCAACACGGGCCCCATGATGGGCCTGCCGCCTACCGGCCGATCGATCGCGCTCGCGGGAGCCGACTTCGCCCACATCGAAGGCGGCAAGATCCTCTCCCTGCAGGGATATTTCGATGGTGGCGCTGTACCGCGAGCCCTGGGACTTGACATCATCGTGCAGCCCTCTTCGATCGGCTCTTTTGGATTCGGCACCAGCGTTCGGGCAAGCAATGGAAGCACCGCACTTCCCGGTGCATTCAGTATCACCAACTTCTTTGCGCGCAATGAAGAGGAGGTAGCTATCATCCGGGAAAGCGGCCGCAAGATTGCGATGGACATGTTATCCATGCCAGGGTTCATCAGCATGGTCTCAGCTGTCGTGGGAGATTGCCTGATGACCATCACCGCCTGGGAAACCCGGGATTCCGTGGCGCCCTTGATGAAGCAGGGAGAGCATCGCTCCATGGTCAGCCGCTACTTTACCTCGGAACTTGGGCAGGGCGGAATGACCGGAGTATGGGTTCCAGGACGCCTCAATCCACGCCGCGTTCGCTGTCCTGGCTGTGACAAGATGACTCCCGTCGAAGCTCCGCAACAGAAGTGCAACTGCGGCGCTGTGCTCCCCAATCCACTTGCCTATTGGTAGCGGGATTCGCGCAATTCACTTATACCCGATAGGTACTCGCGAGTCGGTCTTCTGGAAAGAACCGGCGGTGACTTGTCTGATAACGGGCATCTCGTAAACTTGCCGGCCGTCCAGCCCGGGATTGGTCCCCGGAAGTCGCAAGGCTCCGCCGATCGGCTTCCGTTCAGTCGTCGGTTTACGTCAACAGCCCAAAGCGCTCATCCAACCATATCGGGGTCCTGAATCGCGTACGACAATTTGAATGCTTCACCAAGACGTCTTTCCAACTGACCCGTTCGCAGTGCTGGCGAGATTGAAATCCCGGGACAACGAATTGAATCGCCTCCCGGGAGAGTCAATGAGATTCCGAACGGGGCTCGGAGATCAGAGCCTGTGAAGGAATTCCATTATGCTGGGGTCATCTCGCCACCTTTTCTTGATCCTGCGATTGCCTCCTCCGGGATCGCACGCGGCGAGGGCCTTCGCTTTCATGGCTAGATCCGTTTCCGCATAAATATTGGTTGTGTCAAGCGAAACGTGGCCCAGCCATGCTCTGATTGTGTTGAGGTCAACGCCAGCGCG
>JBEKAQ010000218.1:0-3866 GCA_050015835.1 Bryobacteraceae bacterium
AGTCGATCGACCCCGACGGACTGCGCGGCGCGCGCATCGGCGTGGCCCGGGATAAGTTCTTCGGCTTCAGCGAAGAGACCGATCGGGTGGTCGAAGCCGCGGTCGCGGAGATGAAGCGGCACGGCGCGGAGATTATCGATCCCGCCGATATCCCCACCGCCGGTAAGTTCGACGATTCCGAATCGGAAGTCCTGAGCTACGAGTTCAAGAACGATTTGAACCTGTACCTCGGCGCGCTGGGACCCAAGGCGCCCGTGCACTCTCTCGCCGACGTGGTCGCTTTCAACGAAAGCCATCGCGATCGGGAGATGCCCTATTTCGGCCAGGACCTCATGATCAAGGCGCAGGCCAAAGGTCCGCTTACGAGCAAAGAATATCTGGACGCGCTCGAAAAGGACCACCGGCTCTCGCGCACCGAAGGCATCGACGCGGTGATGAGCAAACATCGTCTGGATGCCTTGGTCGCGCCCACCGCCGGCCCGGCGTGGTGCACGGATCTGATCAACGGCGACCACGATCCCGGAGGCAGTTCCACGCCCGCCGCCGTCGCCGGCTACCCGAATATCAATGTCCCCGCGGGCTATGCTTTTGGACTGCCAGTGGGCATCTCCTTCTTCGGCGCGGCGAATTCGGAGGCGCTGCTGATTAAGCTGGCGTACGCTTTCGAGCAGGCCACGCACCACCGCCGCGCGCCCAAATTCCTGCCGCGGATCGCGTGATGATGCACGTTGATGCACTTTTTGACGTTATAATGCATCTATGAAGAACGGGACAAAGAACGGAACGCGCCGTACCACCCTCACCCTCCCGATCAAGGCGCTCACCGCGGCTGAGCGCATTGCCGAAAAGCGGAAGGTCACCCTTAGCGTGGTCGTCTCCGAAGCGCTCGAGAAGAACCTGCACGCCGAGGCCGAAGCCAAGCGCGAGATTGAGCGACGCATGCGGGCGTTCGAGGCCGGGCGGCGGGCCTTCGCGGGCCTGACCGATGAAGAGATGTTCTTGGTCAATGGCATCGTCATGGAACCCACGGACGAGTAGGCGTGATAGACCCTGCTATTGGCCCATACCTCTTCGACACCAGCGCCGAATACTGGTTAGGGCGTTCGACTGATTCGGCCGCCCGCAGTTGGCTCGCCACGTATCTGGAACGGCACGCCGTACACGTTTCCGCGATCACTGTTATGGAACGGATGCGCGGCTACGCCTTGTCAATCCAGCGAGATCCGCCGGATCGGCAAGCGCTTCTGGCGTTGAAGAGGCAGGAATACCTCAACTCTCTAGGCGTGGTTAGACCGGTCGATGCCAACGTTGCTTTATACGCAGGCGAACTGAGCGCGCTGTTGCCTCAACCTCCCACGCCGCCGAGGCACTCTCACCGCGCCCTCGAATCGCGTCAGGATAGGCTCTTCCGCTGGCGATGCGACATCCTCATCGCCACCACGGCACTGGTCGCCGCAATGCCCCTGGTCCACCACAACCCACGCGACTTCGAAACCATCCGCATGGCCATCGAAACCTCGCCCGAGCGATTCCCTACCCTCGGCCCTTTGAACCTCGTGAGCGTCCTCCGCCTTGCCGTCTGATACGATCTCGTCATGCGCAGTACCTCGTTATCCAGCCTATTGATCGCGGCCGCGGCAATCGCCTCCGCGCAGCCGCCCGCAAACCCAAGGCCGCCCGTGATCGACATCCACGTCCACACCTTCGGCGGCATTCCCGGAGTCGGGCCGATGTGCCCCTTCAACCCGCAATTCCTGGCGGCCGACCCGAGCGTCAAAGCCGACCCGATCGGTTGGGCCAAACAGGACTGCACCGATCTGCTGGAGCCCTCCAAGACTCAGGAGGAGTACATGAAAGCAGTGCTCGCCGAGTACGAGCGGTTGAATGTCACCGCCGTCGTCATGGGAGATCAGAAGTCCGTACAGAAGTGGAAGGACGCGGCGCCCGGACGAATCATTCCGGGAACGTCTTTCGACAACGGCATGATGCCGGGGAAATATGTCCCGGTCGAAGAGTTGCGAACCGCCTTCACCAAGGGCGGATTCAAGGTGATGGGCGAAGTGGGATTGCAGTATCAGGGTCTCTCGCCCAGCGATCCCTCGGTGGACGCCTATTTCGCCCTGGCCGAGGAACTCGACATCCCCGTGGGCATCCACATGGGCACCGGAGGGTCCGGCCGCGCCAACATCACCATGCCGAAATTCCGCGGCTCCATGGGCAACCCGCTGCTGCTCGAGGACCTGCTGGCCCGCCATCCCAAGCTGCGCGTGTGGATCATGCACGCAGGCTACCCGATGATCGACCAGCTACTGACTCTTCTCCAGGCCAACGCCTACGTGTATGTCGATGTTGCCGGACTCATCTGGAGCTACCCGTTAAAGGAAGTGCACAACTACATCCAGCGAATCGTGGAAGCCGGTTTCGAGGACCGTGTGATGTTCGGGACCGACCAACTAGTCTGGCCCAAGCTGATGGCCACGTCGATCTCCGTAATCGAAGGCGCCACCTATCTTTCGCCGCAGCAAAAGCGCGACATCCTCTACAACAACGCCGCGCGTTTCCTGCGGCTGGACAAGGCCGGCAAGAAATAGTGGGGCAGGCTCGTGGCCGCGGTGGCCTCTTATCAAGCGCGGCCAATCAGCCTTCGTAAGTGATCGCGCCAGGAATAACGCAGGACCGTGTGCCGGTTTATGCCTTGCCGCGCCCAGCCATCCGGCGAATGTTCCGCAGCGCCGGTCCGCCGGAAGAATGCCGTGCGCACGACCACTTCTTCCAGCACTACCGGCGATTCCTTCCTGAGAAAATCGAATATCTCATAAACCGAGGGAATTTGGATATCGTCCACCACCAGCCATCCTCCCACCCTGATCCATGGAAAAAGATAGGCGAACTCGATCTGCGGCAGCGGATAGGCATGCGGCCCGTCCAGCAGCACCAAGTCGAGTTCGCTTTCAAACCTGTACGGAGGCAAAGTATCCTTCGTCTCCCCCTCGACAAAGGTCACTTTTCCGGTGCGAAGATCGCTGTGTTTTCGAAGTTCGGAAATAGTCCGGTCTTTGCCATCTATGGCAAAAGCCATGTGGCGATCGCTCGCATGAGACAGAACGATAGTGCTGCCGCCGCACCCGGTTTCAACGGTGGATCGGAAAGGACCGCGCTTCAAGATGGCTGACAGCGCCATCGGGCTCATCGCATCCCATGGATGAAAACCGCTGGCCCGCTTTACTAGGTCCGGATCCTGCATCCATTCCAGTATGCGTCACTTGGCGCGGCGCCCAACCCCTCTTTAGCATTGATCCGCGTCGATCCGGGCTCATAGCCGACCCACGAGTGCCGACGCCAGAGGCCGTCCTCGCTCAAGGCATATCCGGTTCCGATCGCGACGAGTCCCCAGCGCTTGTCCGTCCAGAGTCGTGCGACGTTCTCGTGACACCGACTGTCTTCCATGACTTCGCATACCACGGCACCCGGCATCACGCAACCGGCGTCAATCAACGTTGGGACATCGGCATCAAGGGTCGGCGGCGGTACCAGTTCGACGCCCCGAAAAACGTCGATCCAGGAGATTCCGTTGATCCTCCGTCATAGCTGCGTTACGCCTTGTGCGCGCACCGGATTCACTCGATGCCATACCTGTAGCCCGCCGTCACGCGTCACCTACTCGAACTGGCGCTTGAACTCCCCAAACTGCCGCTTCAAATCCGCGACCTCCGCCTCCAGACGATCCACTGTGGCCTGCAACCGCGCGATCGTGTCGTCGCGGTTCTCGCGCACAGCGGGGCTCTGCGCCGTCCCTGCCACTGGCGCTGCCGCAGGCTCGCCCGAAAGCAAATGCGCATAGCGCACCTCTTTATATCCCACCTGCC
>JBEKAQ010000219.1:0-3842 GCA_050015835.1 Bryobacteraceae bacterium
GACGGCTCCAGACACCGCCAGCACGCCGTGGGCGGCGAATTTCGCTTCCAGCACAAACAGCGTAACCGCCAACAGCAGCAGCGCGGCCCCCAGCCAGTTGATCGGCAGGACCGACATGGCGGACAGTCCCAGCAGAAGCAGAATGGCGCCGATCGCGCCCGGCGCCACCAGGCCCGGCGAGCTGAACTCCACGTAGATCAGCAGCGCGCCTACCACCAGCAGGACCAGCGCGATGTTGGGATCGGCAATGGCGGCGATCACTTTCTGGCGCAAAGTAGTCTGGTAGACTTCGATTTGGGCGCCAGCCAGGTGCAGTGTGACGGCGCTGCCGTCGAATCGAGTCACCGTACGGCCGTCCAAGGCAGTCATCAAGGCGTTATCGTTGGCAGCCACCAGATCGACCAGGTGCTGGTCGAGGGCCTCGCGCTCGGTGAAAGAATGGCTTTCCCGGACGGCGGTTTCGGCTAGCGCGCTGTTGCGCCCGCGTTTGGAAACGATGGACCGCAGATAGGCCGCGGCATCGTTCTCCACCTTGGCTTTCATGACGGCATCCATTTCCCCGCCGTACGCCACCGGGTGCGCCGCGCCGGTGTTGGTGCCGGGCGCCATGGCGGCTACCTCGCCGGCTTCCAGCAGGAAGAACCCCGCCGAGGCGGCGCGCCCTCCGCTGGGCGCCACGAAGGTGATCACCGGCACGGGGCAGGCAATCATCTCTTCGATGGTTTCCCGCATGGCATCCATCAGCCCGCCGGGAGTGTTCAGACGGATCAAAAGCGCGGCGGCACCTTCCGAGCGCGCCTGCGCAATCGCTCCCGCAACCACTTCGGCGGTCACCGGATGTACGATGCCATCCACATCCACCGCAATCACTTTCGGCGGAGCGGCCAGTGCCTGTGCCGTTAGCGCAAACGCTACCCAAATTGGAGCGCTGAGGCGCATCCATCCATCCTTCCTGGCTGTTACAACTTCAACTATATCCGATCCCCAGGACAGCAGCGTCCGAAACTTCACCGTCCCAATGCCGCGAATAGAAAGTTCTGATAGGAAATCGGCTGTAGGTCCGATATAATTGGAGCTACATACCCAATTCAGATAAGGGAAAGGTGAATCGCATGCCGAAGAAAAACAACGTTGCAAAGGAATGCGTTTCCGCAGCAGCCGCCGCCCCCGCGCCGGCGCGCCGGAGGCCGGCTGCGAGCCGCACCAAACACGCCGCCGCGGAGCAGGTTACCGCCGAAGTGAAAACCTCCCAACCCACTACCATCGCGATCGAGCCATCGCGCGAAGAAATCGCCAAACTGGCCTATTTATATTGGGAAGCGCGCGGATGCCAGGGCGGATCCCAGGAAGAAGACTGGCTGCGCGCGGAACGGGAATTGCTCAGCCGCTAGCAGCGCGCGAGTAACCGCTTTCAACGGTCGCGGCCCGGCAATCGCCGCTGTCAGTATCTTCTGAGCACGGCCAAAAGCCGGCCTTGGATCTGCACGTCCTCGGCGGGTACCAGAATCGGTTTCAACGCCGCGTTAGCCGGCTGTAATCTAATTGTGTTTTCATTTTCGCGATAGAACTTTTTCAAAGTCGCGTCGCTGCCGGCGACCAGCGCCACCACCGTTTCTCCGTCGCGCGCCTGGCTGGTGCGCTCCAGCAGGATCACGTCGCCGTCGCAGATATGATCTTCGATCATCGACGTGCCGCGCACTTCCAGCGCGTATACGTTCGGGTTTCCGGTGTAATCGGCAAACTGGAGCACTTCCTTTTGCTCCACCGCTTCCACCGGCGCACCGGCGGCGATCCTTCCCAATAACGGTATCTCCGCTGCCGCGGTGCGCTGGCGGCGCTGCTCCTGCGCATACTTGGGGTTCAGCTCGAGCGACCGGCTTTGGTTATAGCCGCGCTTCAGGTAGCCTTTGTCCGTCAGCACCGATATGTGCTTGTGCACGGTAGCCAGAGAGGCCAGATCGAGGCCCTGCGCGATTTCTTCGTAACTGGGACAGTAACCGTTCTCATCCACAAACTGCGCCAGAAAATCCAGTACCTGCTTTTGCCGTTTGGTAAGTGCCATCGAGTTACCCGATTTTCATTGTGGGCGAATAAAAAGAGAAAGTCAAGAAATTTGAAACGCTTTCATTTGTTTTTCCCCAGAACGTAAACGACCCAGGGAGCGATGGAGGTCTCGCTCACCCACTGGTAGGGTTCCTCTTCGCGCCCGAGCGGCTTGTAGCGTGCAACCAGGTCAAGCCCGGATGCGGCAAACAGATTCAAGTAGTCTTCGTGGAACCACACCAGGTCGATCACCGGGCGCCCGTCGGCCACGTCCTTCATCACGATGCGGACTCGGTCGCCACTGTTCGCACGGCGGTTTTCCGGAAAATTCCTGGTGGTGAACGACGCCCACTCATGCGTGTAGATCTCCGGCGTGGAGCCGAGCAGGACGATCCGCCCGTCACGCCGCAGTAGCCGCCGCAGGCCGCATAACAACTTGCGCCGCTTGTCGACGCCGGGAATGTTGTCAAAAGCGAATGCGGACAGAACCAGGTCGAAGCAGCCGGGCGCGAAAGCGGTGAACTCGCCATCGGCGACCAGCCGATAGCTTCCTCCCCGATCGGCGCTCCGCGCCAGCTCGATCATGCTGCCCGAGATGTCGATGCCGATGACATCGAAACCGAGCTTCTTCAGGAACCTGGTAGACCGGCCGGCGCCGCAGCCGAAATCGAGAGCCGCCCGACCGGCAACGTGCGCGCCGACGATCGCCGGCAAATCGCGGTATGCCAGATAGTAAGTGCCGGGGAACTCCAGCGTCGCGTACGCCCTGGCTCTCTCGGTATCGTCGTACACATTGGAAAAGGACACGCTTGTCTCCTTTCCTGTTGTAGCAGAAGCCCCGCGCGGCGGCGTTTCGCCCGGAAACTCGTGTTAACATCCCCAATGCGGAGGATCTCTAGCTCTGAGCCTGCTGTACCAGATCTCCGGCTGTGAGCGACCCAACGGCTGCGCGGCGGCGCCGTGGGGCAGGCGCTTCCGCCTGCCGACGCCTCCCTCCGGCACCCTGCCACGGCCTTGAAGAACTGCCGAGACGAATCGCAGAGATCCTTTCAGGATGGAGCCACGGTGGCGCATACCTGAGCTCCGCGCTTGACGGTCGCACCGCCCCGGGCCGGCAGAAGCGCCTGCCCCACTAACACTAATTCAGTGCCCACGCCAACTTCGCTTTCTACCGGCTCTTATCCGCCACGAAACGCACCAGGCGGCTTTGCCGGCCGGGGTTCCACTCGGCCTCGTCCATCGTGTCCTGGTAGCGCACTACGTGCAGGTCGTCGAAGTCGCGCAACAACTGGTTGCTCTGAAACATGAATCTCTCTTCGCCCGCGAATCCTTCCATCACCAGCAAACCGCCTGGTTTCAGCGCTTCGCGAATGCGTTCGGTGCTCCGGGGCCAAGCACCCTCGTACCAGGCGTGTACGTAGAACAAAGTAATCAGGTCCCAGCGGTTGCGGCCGAAATCGTAGTGGTCGAGACCGTCGAGGATCGCTTCGAGCTTGACGCCGCCGTCGGCGGCGTGCTGCCGGGCTTGCGCCACCGCGACGTCGGAGAGGTCCACGCCCGTTACCTGCCATCCCTGGAGCGCCAGGTAAACCGCGTTGCGGCCATCGCCCATGCCGAGATCGATCGCCGTACCCGGCTTACGGCCGCGAATCGATTCCACCAGCAACGGGCTCGGCTGGCGGCGGTAGGCGGTATTGGGGTCTTTGAATTTGCCGTTCCAGAAATCGCGAGTGCGCGGGTCGATTGCCTGGCCAGGCGCCAGGCGCGGCGCGAGCCATGGGAGCGGAGCAAGGATGGCC
>JBEKAQ010000220.1:0-3832 GCA_050015835.1 Bryobacteraceae bacterium
TCATATACTATTACCACCAGGCGTCCGGCAGCCCGCCACCTGGAGCGGCTCCCGCACCGCCCTATTTACGGAGAAACATATGGACATTCACTTTGTAGTGCACGATGAAAACGACTCGGTCGGGGTCGTCGTGGTGGAAGGTGTGAAAGCCGGCGACCGGCTCAACGGGTGGATTATGGACCAGGACCGGATCATCGCCCACCAGGCGGTCAGCAACATTCCGATCGGGCATAAGCTGGCCATCGTTCCTCTGCGGGAGAACGACACCGTCATCAAGTACGGCGTCGATATCGGCCGGGTGGTCGCGCCGATCGAGGCCGGGGAGCACGTACACGTGCACAACCTGAAGACCAAACGTTGGTAGAGCGGAGGAGAGCAAACGTGGCTTTCGATTTGAGCAACAGGAGCTTTTGGGGTTACCGCCGGGAAAACGGGCGAGCCGGTGTGCGCAACCATGTCATCCTTTTGCCGGTGGACGACCTTTCCAACGCCGCCTGCGAGTCCGTCGCCAACAATATCAAGGGCACTCTCGCGCTGCCCCATCCGTATGGACGGCTGCAATTCGGCGCGGACCTGGACCTGCACTTCCGTACCTTAATCGGGACGGGGGCGAACCCGAACGTTGCCTCGGTGGTGGTGATTGGGATCGAGGACGGGTGGGCTAAAAAGGTGGCGGACGGAATCGCCGCCACGGGCAAGCCGGTGGCTTCTTTCGGTATCGAGCTGCACGGCGATATCGATACCGTGGCGCGTGCTTCGCGCGCGGCCAAGGAATTCATGCAAGCGGCTTCCGCGCTTAGGCGGGAGGAATGCCCGCTGAAGGACCTGTGGGTATCCACCAAGTGCGGCGAATCGGACACCACCTCCGGCTGCGCGGGCAATCCCACCGTCGGCAACGCTTTCGACAAACTCTACGAGCAAGGCGTGACCTTGCTTTTCGGCGAAACCACCGAAATCACCGGCGGCGAGTGCCTGGTTGCCAAGCGCTGCCGCACGCCGGAGATCGCCGCCCAGTTCATGGCGATGTTCAACCGCTACCAGGACCTGGTCAACCGCTATAAGACCGACGATCTTTCCGAATCCCAGCCCACCAAGGGCAATATTGCCGGCGGTCTTACCACCATCGAGGAAAAAGCTCTCGGCAATATCGAGAAAATCGGCAAGAAGTGCGTGGTGGACGGCGTGCTGGACAAGGCCGAATCCCCTACCGGCCCGGGCCTCTGGTTCATGGATTCTTCCTCGGCCGCCGCCGAAATGGTGACGCTGTGCGCCGCCGCGGGCTTCGCGGTACACTTTTTCCCCACCGGCCAAGGCAATATCATTGGCAACCCTATCCTGCCGGTGATCAAAATCGGTGGCAACCCGCGCACCGTCCGCACTATGAAAGAGCATATCGACGTGGACGTGAGCGGCATTCTGCGGCGCGAAATCAACATGGACCAGGCCGGGGATCTGCTGCTCGAATGCATGTTCGCGACCGCCAACGGACGCCTGACCAATGCCGAAGTGCTGGGACACCGCGAGTTTGTGCTGACGCGCCTGTATGAAAGCGCCTGAGAGCTTTCGCGAGAACTGGCAAAGGGCAGGCGAATGAATCGCCTGCCCCGTATTTACCGCGGTGCGTATCCCCTTCCGGACAGGCTCCAGAGCCAGCTATGTTTGCCAGCGTAGATATTGGCGGAACCATCACCGCTTGCGCGGTGGCCAACGGCGCCGGGCAGATGTTGGCCGAGCGGATTATCCCCACACTGTCACACGAGGGCCCGGACAGACGACAGTATGTTCTGACCCTGGCGCTTCCAAACGCGTGGAGGCGACCGATGAGAATATCCAGGCCGTCATCGCGGAGAAAGAAGCGGGCGAGCGGGACGCGAGCCGCCAATTAGCGTCACTTCACCCTGCCTAACTAGAAATCGCAGGCCGAAGGCCTACTCCACAAGGTCGGCTGGTGCATTCGAATGTTCGTGGAGTAGGCGTTTACGCCTGCGCTTTTCGATTGCAGCGCATTGTTTCATAGCTGCCTGACGGACGACGCGGCTCGGTGTGACACTTATTCCGGCAGCTTAATTCGGAACATCCGAAACGGCGGTTTTACGTCGTTCTTTCCACTGTTGAGCATGGGAAGACGATCGATTTGAACGCTCGGAAAATACAAGTACCCGCCCGGCCCGAGCGCTAGAGCGTCTGGCCAATCCAGCCGCGAGTCTGTAACTTTCCATTTTGTTTTACCATTGGGCGCGATACACTCCACCGAGTGCGTTTCAAATTCGGAGAGATAGAAATTACCTGCCTCATCCACCAGGAAGCCGCCGATAGGCGGGGAATGGCGAACCAGTTCGACGCGATGTTCCAGAGCGTCATCGGAAAGCGACAGGTCGCGCAAGTCTTCCAGCCGGACCCGGTAAACGTTGGGACCGAAGGCAGCCTGATAGTAAAGGTACTTATGATCGGGCGACATTTCGATTGGGTCGGCATTTACCTGCGGCACCTTGCCTTCCCCATCGCGAAGCTCACGGCCATCGACCTTCGGAACCACCGAAGGATCCGCTTTTGTCGAGCGCTGTGAAGCCAAGCGGCGGTGGGCTTTACCGGTCTTCAGGTCGAGTACAATGATGGAGCCGATACCGGACTCCGTCAAATAGGCGTACTCGCCATCGACGCGGACATCGTTTAAGTAGCTGTTGCCCGGTGCGGCATCAGCGTCGATCAGGTACACGCGTGCGACGCGATTTGTCCGGAGATCGATTTCGACGAGTTTCGGGCCACCGGGGATCGCCGGTCCGAACGCGGGGGCAGCGGGGTCGACCACCCAAAGGCGATCCTGCGCGTCGGCCAATAATGCGTTCACGCTCACGAAAGCCGTCTGGGGCGATTCTCCCTTTCGCCAAGCATTCCAGGCGCCTCCGGGAATGGCCACGATGGAACCATCCTTGCGAATCTCGCCCACTGAGATGGTATCGTCTGAGAGCCAGCGGGGAAAGCTGGCGAAAACCCGTCCGGACCTGGAAACCGCCACGCCGTTCCACTGGTAGCGGGGGGATCGGGCAAATTCTTCCACAGTCGGCCCCGTTGCGGCGTGGAGGGTCGTCATTGCCAGGCCCAAAAGCAACACGGCGAGAATGTGCCGGCGTAACTCCATCATCGTCCTCCTAAGCTAAGGTATCTTGGTGGTTTGATGGGCAACTAATTGCCAGTCTTTGCCGTTCCGGTGCCAGACGTGCGTCATCAGCATGTGGTCATCAAAAGGCCCGTTCTGGTTGACTCCACGGATGTGTACATGGGCAAACACGACGGCCGTGGTCCCATAGGGCTTGACCGTCATACTCTCGAATTCCACCGCTATATATTTCAAGCCTCCGCCGGAGATCTTCGCGAGGTAACTACTCTTTGTATCGACGATCCCGGTCGAGTGAGCGTAGATTAATCCATCTGCCAGAAGCTTTTCGAGCGTTGAGGTGTCTTTCGCGAGGATCGCTTTAGACCAGGTCTGCTCCGCGGCCTTGATATCGGCTTCCTGCCCGAAGGCCAATCCAGCTAGCACAAGAAGCGCAACAAGCATACGCATGCCCGGACTTTAACAAGACTCGTTCTACCTGTCAATCAGCTTGGTGGGGCGGACCTCCTGGTTTGCGGCGGCCCCTTCGGTAGGGCTTTCTTCTTGCGCATCCAGACCCCCCGCTTGACATAGTCGATGCTCTGACATAGCGTACTGTTTCTTGACACTAGCGGGGATCAGTGTGGACCCGGACTCCAGTGTTCGAACTAATAATCAGGAGAATTTCAAACCGTGAAACTCAGCGACAAGGTTGCAATCGTGACCGGCGGAGGAACC
>JBEKAQ010000221.1:0-3815 GCA_050015835.1 Bryobacteraceae bacterium
TGGTGGCTGTCAACGCGCCGCTCATGCTGTGGAACGCCCGGCCCATCGGCCGCCGTGCGTGGAAAGTTCTGCGCCATGAACGGCGTCTCAACGTCGATTTCCTCGACGCTCTCGCCATTACGGTGTCCATGGCGCATGGCGCTTTCCTGACCGCCGGCATCATCGTATGGCTGGTGCGCCTGGGCGACTGGATTCGCGACCTGACAGCCGCCCGTTCCAAACGCGCCGTCGGCGAGCTGCTCGAATACCAGAAGAAAATGGCCTGGGTACTCAAAGGCGGAGCCGTGCACGCCATCCCCGTATCGCTCCTCGCCGTGGACGACGTCGTGGTCGCGCATTCGGGCGAAATGATTCCGGTCGATGGCGAAATCCTCACCGGCAATGGGACCATCGATCAGAAGACCATCACCGGCGAGTCCCTGCCGGTTCCGCGCGGCCCGGGCGAAGCTGTTTACGCCGCCACGGGCCTGCGCGAAGGTTACCTCACCATCCGCGCCACGCGCGTCGGCAATGAAACTACGGCCGCCCAGATCGTTCACCTCGTCGAGTCCGCGCCCGTCGGCGAGACGCGCATCCAGAACCATGCGGAGCGTTTCGCGGATCGCCTGGTAGGGCCTACCCTGACGCTTGCCACCGGCATGGGTATCGGGTTCGCCGATATCAACCGCTTCACTTCGCTCGTCATTGTCGATTACGGGACTGGAATCCGCGTGGCCGCGCCCACCTCCGTGCTCGCCTCCATGACGCACGCCGCCCGTCAGGGCATTCTCATCAAGAGCGGAGCGCATCTGGAGAAGCTGGCCGAGGTCGATACCATTGTCTTCGACAAGACCGGCACGCTGACCGCGGGCATTCCCCACGTTCACGACGTCATCAGCTACAAGCTGAAAAATTTCCCCGTGCGCAAGATTCTCAGCCTCGCCGCCGCCGCCGAAGCCCGCCTGCAGCATCCGGTGGCCGAAGCGATCCGCGCGCGTACCGAGAAGGACGAAATCGAAGTCCCCGATTGCAATGAGGTGAACTACCGCATCGGCTTCGGCGTCGAGGCGCAGGTGAACGGATATCATCTACATCTCGGAAGCGAGCGTTTCCTCCGCGAGAACTCCATCGCCACAAAGAAGGCCGCCAGCGACCAGCATCTTCTGAACGAGAACGGCTGTTCGTCGCTCCTCCTCGCCGTGGACGGCAATCTGGTGGGGCTCATTCCCTACTCCGACCGCGTCCGCCCCGAAAGCCGCGACGTCATCGGGATTCTGCACAACCGGAAAATTAAAGACACCATCATGCTCACGGGCGATAACGGCACGGTGGCGCGCGCCGTTGCCACGCGGCTGGGTCTGACCCGTCATGTCGCCGACACGCTGCCTGCCGATAAAGCCGAGTACGTTCAACAATTGCGCCGCGAAGGGCGCATAGTCGCCATGGTCGGCGACGGCATCAACGATTCGCCCGCCCTCTCGTTTGCCGATGTCGGCATTGCCATGAAACACGGTGCGCAGGTGGCTCACGAATCGGCCAATATCGTCCTGATGGAGGACAATCTCTGGAAGCTCGTCAAGGCCATCGAAATCTCGCGCGACGGCGTGGCGCTGATCAGGCAAAACTACAAAATCGTCGCCATGATGAACACGCTCGCGCTGGCGCTGGCGTTGCCGGGGGGGCTGATTACGCCGCAAATGACCGCGGTGCTCAGCAACGGGTCCGCCATCGTCGCCAGCCTGAACGCCATCCGCCCCACACTGCGGTACTAAATGGCCGCGCCCTTCCCGGAAGGTCCGCTGCGCGAAGCGGTCCGCCATTTATTCAACTCGGATCTTCAATCCAGTCAGTCTCTCTTGAGCGCATATCTGCGCGAATTTCCCCACGACCCCCTGGCCCATGCGCTGACGGCCGCGGTGCCCTTTTATCACTATGTGTCGATGCGCATCCCGGAGCAGGATACCCGCTCGATCGTGGGGGTTCTGCTGGGACCGGGAATCCCTATGCCGCAAGCGCTGCAAAAAGAAATCGGGGCGACGTTGCGCCGAGCTCAGACCCTGGCCGCGAAGTGTCTGGCCGCCGACGACCCCGCCGCCATACTGGCGCTCTGCATAGTCGAAGGCGTGAATCGTGACGGCCTCGCTCTGGTTTCGAAACGCTGGAGCGCGGCACAGGCGCACGCCGAACGCGCTCATATCCTGGCGCGCCGGCTGCTGGAACGCGAGCCGCTGGCCCACGATGCGTACTTCGTATTCGGATCGACGGAATATCTGATCTCGAGAATTCCGGCCCCCGTGCGCGCGCTCGCACGGATTCCCGGAGTTGCCGGAGACAGGAAGAAGGCCATCCAATTCTGCCGCACCGCCGCCGAATCCGGCTGGTACTTCCGCGAATTCGCGCGGCGCACCCTCGTCAACCTCTATGTCGAAGAAGGCCGCCTTTCCGATGCGCTCAAATTACTCGGCGAATTGGTCGGCGAATTCCCCGGCAATCCCATGCTGCGCACCGATTGCGTAAGGCTCAGGCGCAATGCCGCCGCAATCGGTAGTTACCGTTTGTGAGACGTGCGCCTACGCCTGACGCTGGAACGAATGTACTGGATGGGCCGCGCCGGCTTCCCCAGCCTGGAGCGAACCACGTTATGCAGGAATTGCGTGAGAATGGAACTGGTCCAGGCGCCAAGTAGTAAGCCCGCGGCCACCAGAAATGGCATCGACGAAGGCTGCCCCAGCGCCATCTCCATACAAATGGCGGCCCCCAGGCAGCCGCATCCCCCAAGAAAGCCGACTTGTGCGGAGATGAGTAATGCCGTCATCCACGTTCTCGCTTTCGGCCGAGATTCCAGTCGCGCAAATGCCCAAAGTTCACAAATCAGGGAAACGGAGGCAAGGAGGAAGGCTCGCGGCCAGATCGCGGAGAGCTTGTTCTGTAATGTCAAAACTTCGTGACTGGCCATGAGTCATTATCCTTGAAACCCACTGACATAAAAACTTGTGTCCCGCCGCGCCAGATGCGAAGATCTGATTCTGAGTCTCCCGTGAAACGCGTCCTCCATTTCAACTCGCCGACCCAGAAGTATCATTGCGATGCCGTTGTGGTGGCATGCTTCGACCACCGCTTCGACCTGGTTCTGCGCAAGTTCCTGAAACGCATCAATGTGGCGAATCCCGACCCCATCGTGGTAGCGGGCGGGGCCAAGTCCCTGGCGTCTCCCGAGCACGAAGCCGACCGGGAGTTCCTGATCGCGCAGGTCGAGAAATCCGTCCGCCTGCATGGCACGGACCGCGTCATCCTCATGCTTCATTCCGATTGCGGCGCCTATGGCGGACTGCACAAGGTTTTTAACGGCGATGAAACGGCCGAGGTGGATCATCACCGCGGTGAGCTCCGGCGCGCCTATGCGGTATTGAAGGACGCATTTCCCGCGCTCTCCATCGAATGCTATTTTGTCGATTTCAAGGGCGTCTGGCAATTGGATTCCGGCATCCTGCCCGACCCCGGCGGTTTTTCGGAAGGTCTCGATCTGCTCTGAGGATCAGTTCTCCGAACTGAAACACATTATTCATAGTCCGGTAGCGGAGTTACCCATAAGATAGGCGTTGGAAAATATGAGCGCGCCCGCACTGGCATCCATTGGCGATCACGGAGTTCTGAATTCATCCCTGCCCGAACCGCTCTCCGGCGTCTGGCTGGATCGCGATCTGAGCTGGCTCGACTTCAACGAGCGGGTCCTCGCGGAAGCTCTCGACGAGCGCACGCCGCTGCTCGAACGGGCCAAGTTCCTCGCCATCTTCACTTCGAATCTCGACGAGTTTTTCATGAAGCGCATGGTGGTG
>JBEKAQ010000222.1:0-5820 GCA_050015835.1 Bryobacteraceae bacterium
GGCGAGAGCCTCAAGACAAGCGATCCGCAAGCAATGCTGGCCACTCAGGGTGGAAACGTCACGGCTGTGATTTGGGACTTCGAGCAGCCGGATCAGAAGGTGAGCGATCGGCCCTTTTATACAAAGCTGATTCCCGCCCATGCGGCGGCGTCTGTCGAGTTGCAGGTAACACATCTTGCGCCCAATACCGCTTACCGCGTGGAAGTATATCGCACCGGCTATCACTCCAACGATGCGTATTCCGCATACATTGAGTTGGGCTCTCCCAAAGCGTTGACGGCGGCGCAGATTGCGCATTTGAACGAGCTGACGCGCGATCTTCCGGCGACCGGCAAGGTGATGCAGAGCGGAGCCGCGGGAACGGTTGAGCTGACTGTGCCGATGAACAGCAACGACATTGTGCTTGTCAAGCTGGAACGCGACTAGGGGGACAATTGAAAGATCGGGAATCCGGTTTTTTGCTCAGGAAGTTTGCGCTGCTACTGATCCTCATGGGCACATTGAGCTCTGCGTCCGCGGCTCAGAATGTTGCCGCGCATCCCAACTGGCCGGGACCGGGACAGCTTTTCGTGGGAGCTTGTTATCAGCCCATCGATCGCACACCCGCGCAGATTGATGGCGACATTGCGATCATGAAGCACGCGGGATTCAACGTGGTGCGCATGGGGGATCTGTCGTGGGATTCATTCGAACCCTCGCAAGGCAAGTTTACGTTCGAGTGGTTCGACAAGGTAATGGACAAGATGCAGGCCGCCGGCATCAGGGTGATTCTGGATATTCCGGGCTCGCCGGCGCCCATCTGGCTGCATCGCGCCTACCCCGGCGTCGATCTCGTCACCCAGAACGGCACGCGCCTGCCCCCCGCGGAGCGCTATATGGACGACATCGGCGATCCGGGTTATGTGCGCGAATTGGGAATCATGGCGGATGCGCTGACCAAGCGCTATGCCCATCATCCTGCGGTGATCGCCGTCGGCTATAACAACGAAATCGGCAACGGTTTCATGTCGTATTCGGAAGCGGATCGGCAGCGGTTTATCACTTGGTTGAAAAAGAAGTACGGAAGCATCGAAGAACTCAACAAGGCCTGGGCGACGCAGCGCTGGTCGCGCCGGTTGAATAGCTTTGAGGATGTTGACCTGCCGCTCGCGGATGGGCCTGGACCTCCCGAGCGCTATCTGGATCTCCACCGCTATTGGTCCGATGTCACAGTGGCCCGGCTTGAGGAACTCGATGCCATTCGCCAGCGCAATATGCCGGGGCTTCCATCGATCTCGAACCTGTGGGATACCGCGGGCAGGCGAGGCTTCGACTATCTCAGCACTTACAAATCTTATGTGTCCTTAGGGGCCGAAGGCTTTTATCCGGGCGATCCGGTCGGCGGCGTCTTCGGCGCAATGACGGTCAAAGGAGATTTGGCCACACCCATCTGGTTCAACGAATTCACCGCAGGCGGCGGAGGCAACTACGGAACGCCGGGACGAAGCCGCATGTATGCGCATCTCGCGCTGATGATCGGCGCGCAGGGAATTCTCGCATGGACCTTCAACAGTCATCTTGGCGGCGAGGAGCAGGCGCTCTTTGGGCTGGTTGACCACGACGACACTCCCTCCTGGAAGGTGGATGAGTTCGCGCGCATCGCTTCCGAATTCAAGTTGCTTTCAAAATATGGTTTCCCTCGATCCACGCATCCGGAGGTGGCTATCGCCTATTCTTTCGATTCCTTCATTGATTCAAATCCGAGCGGTCCCTCCAGCACGACGCGTCAGTTCTTCCAGCCTGCTTATACAGATCAGGTGCAGGGAGCCTTTGATCCATTTTTCCGCGCCAATATCGACACGGCGATCATCAATATCGGGCACGCCGATCTGTCGCCGTACAAACTAGTCGTCGTGCCGGCCGATTACGTGATGGACGCCGCCAGCGCGAAGGCTCTTCGGGAGTACGTGAGCGGAGGCGGCACGGTTCTGATGACCGCGTTTTCGGCCAAAGTGGATGAGCACGGGCAATGGTTCAATACGCCGCTGCCCGGCCGCCTGAGCGATGTCTTTGGACTGAAGACAAACGCGTTCTATGATATTCCGGCGGCGCTGCAATTCCAGTTGGGCGGTGAATCAATCGACACCAAAGTGCATCACTATGAAGTGCTGGAGCCGTCCACGGCTACGGTCGTCGCGCGATTCACGAATACCGCGGACCATACTCCCGCTGTCACACTGAACAAGTTCGGCAAAGGAAATGCGATCTATCTGGCGACGGAATCGAATCCTTCCGCGATCGGACCGCTGATGAACTATCTCTACACGGTTGCGGGCATTCAACCGGGCCCCAAGACTCCCGAGGGAGTGTATGCACGGGTTGTCGATGGACGGACTCTCTATGTCAACACGACCGGTGAAGAGAAGAGAATCCCCATCGCCGGCGTCAGGAAAGGAATCATCGGCAATCGCGAGTTTGAGGGGAGTTTGGTCCTTGGTCCGATGGAAGCGGATCTCGTCCAGTGACCGATGGTCTCACGCCGCGACTAGATTCGTATCGGGCGCTCCCGCGGGATGATAGGCATCCGCAAAGACGCCGGGAGCAGCCTGCGCGGATCATCAACCAGGTGGCCAAAACTCCCGGAACGGAGTCGCCTTGAGGTCGGCCCGGCCTTCGGTCTGCTCAGTGACATCCTTCCAGCTATCGAACCAGCCGGCGGCGGAGAGTCCCCGCAAGCCCCGCCATGCCGCTCAGCAACAGCAACAGGCTCGAAGGCTCCGGCACCGCGCTGCTTTCAACGGTGACCGTGAAATCCTCGTCCCCCAGCAAATCGGAGGCGTCTTCGTCGCTTCCGCCCAGCACCTGGTATTCACCCTCGTAGGTGCCGGCCACGGTTCCCAGGGGCACCGTCACGTCGAACAACGCACCCGCATAGGAATTGCCCGGATTTCCGGCAGGACTCAATGGATAAGGAATGGCCCAAAACGCGGTGTCGTCCAGGGTCAACGGCGAATCGAGCGAAGCAACATTGTCGCTATTCAGGTAAAGGGGGTTGAGCGAATCAAGGTTGGTGATGATTGCATCGAACTCGACTGTATCCCCGGCAACGGCGCTTTGATCCGGATTGGTAAAAACGAACGAGTACGGGACCGCCTTTGCGGCCGGACTGCTCAGCAAAAGACCCGTACTCGCGAGTGAAAGCAACAGGAAATATTTCAAGCCCTTCATGTATTCCTCCAAATAAATGTTAAAAACATTGAGATGATTCCTGTTTACGGCAGTGTAGCATGAACGCTTGCCGAGAAAGTGCCCCCGGTATAACTCCCCGAAATTTTCTCCACAACCGCCGCTCCGTTAGCGCCCGCGCTGCCCGGGAAGTTCACCGTGACGGTGGCAGTTCCGCCCCCGGCGGCAAGAGTTCCCAGCGTCTGCGGTAGGGGCGTGCCCGAAACGGACCCCAATGCGGCTCCGGTCAGTGTCACGTTCGAGGCAGCTCCCGAGCCGTTGTTCGTTACCGTGACGGTCGCTGTGTAACCGGCGCTGGCCGACCCGGACAGCGGAGCCGAGGTCGTCAGCACGATGGTGGGCGCAGCGACCACGTTCAGCGTTCCAGGAACAAACGTGAACGTGTAGTTCGCCGCCGTCAGCGTGCCCTGCGCGACCGCAATCGGATACGTTCCGACCGGACTGGCAGTGGTCGCCGTGGTAGACAAGGCAGGCGATCCGCTCAGAACAGCCGCGGTGTCTCCATTGACGAACCCGCTGTAACTGGCCGTGAAAGTTGGATTCGCCGTTCCCACGATCTTGCTGATGTTCACCGCCGTCACACTGACCCGTTGGCCGTGGTGTAGTCCGTTGTATCCGTGGGAGTGAAGATGACCGAAAGTGTGTGCGTTCCAGCGGTCAGCACAGTGCCTGCAAGAGGCAAATATGCGAAGGTACCAGCTACGGTCGAACTTGCATTAAGCTGCGTTGCGCTCAACGCCGTGCCGTAGGCAATAGCTGCCGGTGTTGTCCATGTGATGGACGGGATCTGATTCACCGAAACTGTCAGAGGCGTGCTGGTTGTCCGGCCATAGGCGTTGGTGGAGTTCAATGTATAGGTCTGGGTTGCCGTGGGGTTGATGGTCACGCTGCCGCTGCCCGCCGCAACCGGGCCGATCATGTCGATGAAATCGTAAGAGTCTCCGCTGACATTGTAACTGAAAGTGACGGGGGAGCCCGAGCTAACGGTCGAAGCCGAGGCCGTGTAGCTATTGATCGCCGGTACGGCCCCGGTAGGCGCGGTCGCGGCATCGTAGCCGGGGAATTCAGGAGTCATTTGCACGACTTCGAAGTTTGAGGATGCAATTGAGTCCAGATTATCCAGGTCGTTGTCGTCCCAGCGCGGGTCGGCCACTCCCTGGAAATAGAAGTAGCCGCCATTGTCGGCGAGAATCATCCCATACTGCTTCATTGCCGTCAGTATGATCTGATTGACCGGGGAGAAGCCGGAGATGTCAAAGCCGGCCTTCAATCGTATGCGCATTCCCATCACGTTGTAGGCGCCCCAGATATTGCCCGCGGCGTGCGAGGCCGGATAGACGAAGTACCCGCCGTTGGCATCGTCCTTGGTGTGCAGCATGGTAAAGCGTATGGCGTGGTTGATCGCTCCCGAAGCGATTTCGTCGTAGCGCACCAGGCCGGGAAAGATGGGCAGGCCGGCAGCATCGGCCGAAGTCCATCCCCAGGGGCGCGTTTCATAGTTGGTCATGTCCCAGATCGTCTCGCTCGACGAATTGTAAAGCCCATTGCAGCGATGCGTGTTGTAGGTCTCATAGAGAAAGCATTTCGCGCGGTCCAGCAACAGCACATGAGCATCGCCGACGTAGGTGTCCGGCCAGCCCGAGCAGTCGGCGGGGTAGCCTTCGATGGGGGCGGTGGCCGGATAGGGCGCGACCACCACATCGCTCTCACTTGCGTAGTCAATAACATTGATGGGCACGGAGGGTGTGATCGTGGAATCCACTACGACATAAGGCATACCATAGTCGGACCAGAAATCATGATGCAGGTACTGCCCGGCAAAGCTGGATACACTGGTGATCTCATCCGAATTCGGGTCAAGGGGAGCCGAGGCTATGTTGGTGTTCCATACATTGGTGGAAGGAAACGGAACGAATCCATTGAGGCTTGCATTGTTGCCCAGCGACATCCCCGAGCAGGTTTGCGCAACAGCAACGCCAGTTGCGCAGAGCAGCACAAGCGCCAGCATCGCCATGCGAAGTGCGTATGAACGCCTCAGATTAAACAATAATTGTGCGGTTGCCATGATTTTCCTCCTGCATGATTCGAGCCGTATCGGAGCTTTCAGCTGGAAACGTAAATCTGTTTTGGTTGTAGCACATCCCCGCCATTCTCGTCCGAGAGAATCATTGTATTTTAATTCTTGCCTTAATTGTTTGGCTTTGACCGGGAGGCGGGGGCAAAGGAATCAATGTCTCGCTGTCGAAACCTTAAATTCCACGCCCAATGCGTCATTGCGGTGCGGGCAGTTTCGCGGTCAGCTCGCCGGGCAGCACGGCGGTCAGCACATCGACCCGGCGGGCAGCGGCGCTGGCAGATTCACCCTGAGTTCAACGCCTGTCACAGCAAACAGAGGCGTTGCGACCGTTCTTCAATGGGATCTAAAAACATTAGGTGACAGACTGATTCTCTCTTTTGTATAGTGACCCCATCGGTGCCCCATCACTCACGCCTAGGAGGTTCCCCCATGCCAGACAAGCAAAGCGGCATCAATGCGATTCTCGCCACAACCCAGAGTCTGTTTACCGTCCTGCGGGATGTGTTTCTCGTGATTCT
>JBEKAQ010000223.1:0-5721 GCA_050015835.1 Bryobacteraceae bacterium
TTCATCATCGCCAGTCCGAACAGACTGAGGGCCGGCCAGCAGTAGTTGGCCGGTAACCTCCCGCTTCTGCCGGCTATAATTACAGCGCCGGCAATCAGAACGGCGCATGCGACGTCGTCGAAGTAAAGGGAGATCCCCGCGTCGATTCCGGATGCGCCAATCTCCAAACAATCCAGAACCACGACGACGAAGAGAAATGCAAGTCCGGCTTGCGCGGGATAGCGCCAGAACAAAAGCACGAATAAGAACAGGGGTCCAAGGACGAGCCCAATATAAATAAGGGTTTCCATCGCTGATTAGCTGGCGATCGCGACTGGTATCGCGCGCGACGCTGCGACCTGAGCGGCAACCCAGTCATAGGTCTTTTCCAGGCCCTCACGCAGAGGGCGGTCCGGGGCCCAGCCGAGCCGCTCCCGTATTAATTGGTTGTCCGAGTTTCGGCCGCGTACGCCAAGTGGTCCGGGAATGTGCCGAATGCCGAGATTCTTACCTGCTATGTCCATAATCAATCGGGCCAACCCGTTGATGGAAATCATTTCCTCCGACCCGACATTTACCGGTCCGGTAAAGTCGGAAGCCATGAGACGCCGAATCGCCTCGACGCATCCGTCGATGTACAGAAACGAGCGCGTTTGCAAACCATCGCCCCAAATCTCAATTTCCCGGCTGTCGGAAGCTTCGGCGATTTTGCGGCACAGCGCCGCGGGCGCTTTCTCCCGTCCGCCTGTCCACGTTCCCTCGGGGCCGAATATATTGTGAAACCGAGCGACACGGACGTCCACGCCCCAGTTTCGGTGATAAGCCAGATACAGCCGCTCACTAAACAATTTCTCCCAGCCGTATTCGCTATCGGGGGCCGCCGGATAAGCGGACTCCTCGGAGCACTTCGGGTTTTCCGGGTCTCGCTGGTTATACTCGGGATAAATGCAAGCCGACGAGGAGTAGAAGAACTTCCGCACCCCTGCCTTTCGTCCGCATTCCAGCGTATTCAGGTTGATGGTAGCCGAGTTGTGCATCACATCAGCATCGTGTTCGCCGGTGAATATATAGCCGGCACCACCCATGTCCGCCGCCAGTTGGTACACTTCCTCGATGTCCTTCACGACTTCATGAACCAGACCTGGTTCTCGCAGGTCTCCGACGACGAACTCATTGGCTGCCGACGCCGAGAAGTCGGGGTGTTTCAGGTCGACGCCTCTTACCCAAAAGCCCTCGGCTTTCAGCCGCCGAACCAAATGGCTTCCGATGAAACCACCCGCTCCACATACTAGTATTCGCTTCATGAGGATCTCCTATGCGCAACGCGCCCCGGTGCCGCGTTCGTTGTAGATGGTTATTTGGGTTATTTGTACGTTTTCAGCTTCAACGCTTGCAGCATTACCAGCCATAAGAAATGCGGATTGTTAAGCAGATAACGCTTCCACAGGCGCCGTGGCTCCGCGATCAGACGGAACAGCCACTCGAGACATAGTGGTTGCATCCATCGCGGCGCCTGCGGCACCTTCCCCGCGTGAAAATCGAACGCAGCGCCAACGCCAATCAAGACCGGCGCATTCAGATCACTGCGATTCTCCGCCATCCAACATTCCTGCTTCGGTGTACTGAGACCGACCCAGACGATGTCCGGCCCGCGGGAGTTGATGTGTGAAATGACCGCGGCAGTTTCATCGGGCGTAAGCGGGCGAAATGGAGGAGCGTAGGTGCCCACGATCCTGAGCCCTGGAAAGTGCCGGATAAGGCGATCATGCAAGCTGGCAAGAGTAGCCGGCGTAGTGCCAAAAAAGAAGTGCGTGAATTCCTGCGCGAGCGATTCCTTGCACATTTCCAGCAGGAGGTCGGGACCATAGACTCTGGTGGTGTTCTTGTGGCCGGCCACGCGACTGATATATACCAGTGGCATTCCATCCGGGACGATAAGGTTCGCAGAATTATGGACTGAGCGCACCTTCTCGCTTCTTTGACACTCCATAATGCCGTGCACGCCAGAAACGCAGACGTACGCTCGGCTCTTTTCGTGGATCCAGGCTTTGATCCGCTCTACGCTGTCGCGCATATTGGTCGCCGCGACAGGCACGCCCAAAATGTCGACGGTCTCTTGGCATGGGAAAGCTGCCATAGGCGCCTTAAGGGTTGCGCTCGGTTGTGAGAGGGAGACCCGTACAGGATCTAACATCGAGCAGCCTCCAGTACCAACCGCGTGTGTTTCTCGTCAATGTAGTATAAGATGTGTGACGCGACGAAGAGGTTAAACGACCCTAGGGCGTCAGCATGTCTGATGAACCATCCATGATCGCCAACATGAAAGGAGTCGGAGGGAAAACGTGTTCTCGCGAAGGCGATCGCTTCCGGGTTGATGTCGACACCGCAATACGCTACAGCAGCCGTCGCCGGGTCCTGACGGAGGGTGTAGAGGTTATTACCAGCGTTACATCCGAATTCGAGAATGGCCAGAGGACCAGGCCCGGCGTCTTGCCGAACTCTTGACAACGCAGTTTTGAGCCATTCCTTGTCGCCATCCAGGGCAAACTTCCTATAGTGCCAATGCCGTCCGATGGTTCGCCACCATAACGCCTGCTTCGCCGTCAACAGGCTATCGCCCCATCGATCCGGCAGGAGTGCCATAACACCCGTCCTGATGGCAGCTCTAAACGACGTTCTCACAAAGAGTCTCCTTTTTGGTTTTCGGTTATCGGGAAGTGTACCACCCAACGGCTGCCCTCGGATTTATATGCGTTTCAGCAGGAACACTGCGATGAAGGGCAGCCGGCACGCTCTTAGACCGCACAAAAGCGAGCGCCACATTTGGCGTCTTCTGAAAGGGCCAAGTCTTGAACAACGGGTAACAATTATTAATCGTTCGCCCTGTTCCGCCAAACCCTTTCCAGTAAAGTCTCATAGCACCCGACCGTGCGAGTTAAATCGTATTCCTCCGCTGCGCGCCGGCGGCCTGAAGCGCCCAGGCCCTTACGCAGTCCCGCGTCGGTAACGAGCAGTTCCATTGCTTTCGCGATCGACGGTGAGCTGGTAACGTCTGTAAGTATGCCGGCTTCGCCGTGGGCAAGCTCCCAAGGGATTCCGCCGCTCTTCTCTCCTCCGATCACGGGTATCCCGATTGCCATGGCCTCCATTGCAACCATGCAACAGGCCTCCTCCAGCGATGGGTGCACCAGGACATCCGCTTCTTCCGCCAAAATCGTCAGAACCTCGGAGTGCGGCAGCGGACCAACGAATTGGATCCCCAATTCGGCGTCGTGTCGTCTCGCCCATTTTTCAGCCGGCCCATCTTTCTCAAAGCCGATTCCAATCATCTTAAGCTTCACCAGGCCGGGGAACTTCTTCCTTACAAGCGCAAACGCCCTGATCAAGGCCTTAGCATTCTTGCGCGGACCCCATCCGTTCAGGACCGAGGCGAAGGTAATCGTCTCCGCGGTTCTCCTGGCGGCGCGCCGGCCCGTCAACGCGAACACTTCCGTCCCGACTCCGTTGGGTACCACTACGATGTCGTGCTGCGGGCGAAGCAGTCTGTGCAATTGTTGTGCCACATACGGCGATACGGCTGTTACGCAGCGCGCCCTACGCAGTACGGGGACTGCCAGCCAGGGCTTCTCTAGCCAGTACGGATGCCGGGCAAATCGCAGCACAACCATCGGCACGTCGTGTGCGGTCACCACATGTGGTAGACCGCTGGCGACTGCGGCGGCGCCAAATTCGTACGTCCAGTGTGCGTGTATCACATCGCAGTCTGCTTGCCGCATGGCGTCCCGGAGTGCCATCCGTTCGGCACGAAAGAAATCCGGCATCTGCCACCGCTCCCGGCGCCGCGGGCAGACATAGAGGCGAACGCGGTCGCCTTCAATGATTCGCGTGTGGGCAACGCCTCCTGATAGAGCGAAAATCGAGATCTCATGTCCACGTTCCCGCAAGTCCGCGGCGATAGCACCGATCAAGGGGAAACTCGCAACGCTAGGGATTGCGGCGTTCGCTGGGAAGAATTGCTGAAGCGGAGCGAGGGAAATCGGCCCCGCAATCCCAATCTTCATTGCCGCAACTCCCCTGCGGCAAGCGGTCGCAGAACACGGCGAGAATTCTCAGCCGCAATTGGGTCCTCCGGTATCTGGCCCGTTTCCCCCGAGGTCAGGACCCGGTAGAGCTGCCACGCCAAATGGTCGATTCGAAACCGGCAATTGTATTTCTCCAAACCAGCGACTCCCATGCGAAGACGCAGGACTTCATCGTTAAGGCCTATCAGTTTCATTGCACTTTCTTTCTACCTGCCGGTGCCACCATTGCGGCGATGAAGAGCGAAGCGCTGGCGCTAGGCCGCGCCTCTTTCTCCGATGCCTGCCGCTGTCGCACGCCGCGCACCGTATCCCGACCGGCTTGTCTTGCGTTGACTCCTTCCAGCCACTGCGAGAGCTTAGCCGGAAGCGATCGGGAAATTTGCGTCAAAACCAGAACCAGTTCCCTGGATAAGATATGATCCGCCGCCAAGAGGAAGAGCGCGCACACTGTAGTGAAGCCGGTTAGGCTCAACACGAGAAGTGTCCACACCGGCTTGACGGAGTAGATACTCGCCAGGCGCCCCGCGCTCCATACCGCCCCGGCTGTAATACAGCTCGTGACGACCGGTCCTCGTAATACCCGGAAAACATCTGTCCACCCCAGACGTAGCAGCCGAAGCGTCGGCTGCGTGTTTGCGAGAAACCGGAATACGTAAACACCCAGAACGGCCCATGCTAACGCGACAGCGGAGTAGCGGATGCACACAGAAAAAGCTGCGATGGCGACCGCCAGGGTCAGCGCCTGCGCTCGCACTACCCGCTTGACCTGGTCGGCCGCGGCCAGCATCGGGCCGGCCATGGCCATCACCGCATGCACCGCAATGGCGAACGCAAGCGGCCGAAGCAACGGCGCCGCTTCCGCCCAACGCGGGCCATAGAGACCGGCAACTACCGCCGGCGCACATACGGCTACGCTCCAGAACATCGGAAATGTGATGATAGAGACGGCGCACACAGAGGCGAGATACGCGCGTTGGAACGCGCGGGTCCGGTCCGCAAGCCGCGAACAACTCGCAAATAGCACTTGCTGCCATGTGCTGACGACTGCCTCGGTCGGCGCGCTCACTGTATTGAAGGCCCTGCTGTACAAGCCGAGGGCCGTCGAACCGAAGGCGCGGCCCACAAATGCGTTGTCGAAATTGGTGATGCTCCAGTTCAGGATGTTCGCTCCCGTTACCTTCATCCCAAAACGCGCCAGGCGCAACCCGGGCCGGCTCCAACAAGGGACCAACGAATGCCGCGCCTGTACGAACACTAGCGCCGAAAATGTCAGGCTCTGCGTAAGTTGGGCGGCGACCAAACTCCACACGCCGGCGCCAAGCGACGCCGCCCCGATTCCAACCAAAGCATATCCCGTCACGGATGACACGACCTGCGCCGTCTGTAGGGCGCGGAACGCCAGCCGGCGCTTCAGCAGGGCCGCCGAACTCTGCCCCAACGCCTGTGTCAGAAACACCAGCGCCATGACTCGAACCACGCTTTCCACAAGAGGGTCGCGCAAAGCCACGGCCACGGCGTGAGCGAGAAGTGCGAAGCATGCCGCCAAGACCGCCCCACTCAGCAACTGAAAGGTGAACGCAAAACGGACGTCCGCCTCATCGAGTTCTGGCGCTTGGACGAGCGCTGAGCTGAAGCCCCCATCGGCGAGCTGGACGGCAAA
>JBEKAQ010000224.1:0-3786 GCA_050015835.1 Bryobacteraceae bacterium
CAGCGTTCCGTTCCATGCCCTGCGCCGGGGACTGCCGCACCTTCAGGTGGAATTCCGCCAGGACGAGATCGCGGACCCCGGCGCGCAGCATCGATGGGCTTTGCGGTTCGCTCAGGCGCTAATGCAAACATTAAAGATGTGATACGACGCGAGGACCGTCTCCTGATCGCGTTGAGCCTGCTCATCGGCGTCATCGTCGGGCTCACCACGGTCGCTTTCATTCTCCTGACGGGACGATTGGCAGCGCGCATGTATCCGCCGGAAAGCGCCGCGTGGCGCCGGGTGGTGGTGCCGACGGTGGGCGCGCTCATCAGCGGATATCTGCTGTTCCGGTTTTTTCCCAACGCGCGCGGCAGCGGCATCCCGCAGGCAAAATTCGCCCTCTTCATCCGCGACGGCTACATCTCCCTTCGCACCGTACTGGGCAAGTTCCTCTGCTGTTCGATTTCCCTGGCGAGCGGCATCGCGCTCGGCCGCGAAGGGCCGTCGGTGCAAATCGGCGCCGGTATCGCATCGGTGATCGGACGCCGTTTCGGTCTTGGCCCGGAAAACGTGAAGGCCCTCGTTCCGGTTGGATGCTCGGCCGCGCTGGCCGCCGCATTCAATACGCCCATCGCGGCCGTGTTGTTCTCGCTGGAAGAAATTCTCGGCGATATGCATGCGCCCGTGCTCGGATCCGTCGTCGTCAGTTCGGCCACATCGTGGATGGTGCTGCACCTGATCCTCGGCGACGAGCCGCTGTTCCATGTCCCTTCCTACCGCCTGGTCCATCCGCTGGAATTCGGCATTTACGCGATCCTCGGCATCGTCGGCGGCATCGGGTCGGTGGCCTTCGTGAAATTGCTTCTCGGATTGCGCCTCTGGTTCCGGCGTCTGCCGAAATCCACCATTTGGTTTCAGCCGGCGGTGGGCGGGCTGGTAGTCGGCCTTATGGGATGGTTCATGCCGCAGGTGCTTGGCGTCGGATACGACTATGTGGACCGCGTGCTCGGCGGAGATTTCCCCATCCGCACCGTCGCTGTTCTGGCCGTGCTGAAGATCGTTGCCACGCCCTCCTGCTACTCGTCCGGTAATGCCGGGGGCATCTTCGGACCCAGCCTGTTTATCGGCGCCATGCTCGGCGGAACCGTCGGTGGTGTCGCGCACACGCTTCTCCCCGGGTTAACCGCAAGTCCGGGAGCTTACGCGCTGGTCGGAATGGGAACCGCTTTTGCGGGCATTGTACGAACGCCGCTCACCTCCGTGATCATGATCTTCGAGATGACGCGCGACTACTCGATCATCGTGCCGCTGATGATTTCCAATCTGATCAGCTTTTTCATCTCGCGGCAACTGCAGCCCGAGCCAATCTACGAGGCTCTCGCCCGCCAGGAAGGCGTTCATCTTCCCACTGCGGAATCGCGGGAAGAATGGACCGGCGAGCGGGTTGGCGAAATCATGCGCGCCAGGGCTCCTATGGTTCCCCTCGATGCCACGCCCGAAGAAGCCCGCCAGTTTCTGGAGCGCGAAAAGGCTAATTCCTGGCCGGTTGGCGATGAGAATCGCGTGTACGGGGTCATTGGAAGACGCGCTCTCGAGAATGCCGACCCCGCGGCCAGGCGCGTGCGCGAACTGGTGAACCACGGAATTGGATTTCCCTACGTTCACTCCGACCATCCGCTCGGCTATGCGCTGCAGCGGATGCGCGACACCGGCGTCGACGCGTTGCCGGTAGTGAGCCGGGCGGACCTTTTCGAAATGTCCGGCATCGTGACGCTCAACCAGATACTCGAATCCTATGGCGTTGCCGATCGATAATCCTTTGCCCGCTGAAGGCGACGGCGCGGTAAAAAGACTTACCGGCTCCGTGCTTCGCCTGATCGCCATCCTCGTCGTGATTGGTATCGCGCTGGCGGCGCTGGACCGCTTCCTGGCGAAAACAGAATCGGCGGAAGTGCGGAACAGCGCCCGGAATTCATATCTCGCCGGGATGCGTCTCCTCGACGCCGGCAAAGCCAGCCAGGCCGTGGACTCTCTGCGAACCGCGCACGCGCTGGTGCGCGAAAACGTCGATTACGAACTGGCACTCATTACGGCATTAATGAATGCCGGACAAATTGCGGATGCCGATCCCCTGATGGACGATGCGCTGCAGCGCGCACCCAATGATGGACAAACGAACCTGATCGCGGGCCGCCTGGCGGCGAAGAAGGGGAACGCGATCCAGGCCGAATCGTATTACCATCGGGCCATTTACGGCGAGTGGCCGCAAAATTCCACATCCCGTCGCCTGGCGGCCCACATGGAATTAATCGATTTCCTGTCGTCGAAAAGCCAGCAGCAGGAATTGCTCGCCGAACTCATCTCGCTGCAGGCCGAAGCCCCGGCCGATGCCACTCTGCAGCCCCGTCTGGCCAGGCTTTTTTTAACCGCCGGATCCCCCGGACGGGCGGCCGGCGTTTATCAGGCCCTGGTGGCGAAGAACCCCGGCGACCGCGAGGCGTTGGCGGGGCTGGGTGAAGCCGAACTGGAAAACGGGCAATATCGCGAAGCCCATACCGCGTTCTTCCGGGCCTTCGTGCAAAACCCGAACGATTCCTCGATCCGCGCGCGCCTGGAATTGCTCAACACGGTCACCACGCTCGACCCCACCCCCCGCCAGTTGCCCACGGCGGAGAAGTACCGCCGCAGTCTGCGCATCCTCGAGATGGCCCGCGCGAGTCTGGCGCAGTGCCCGGCGGGTGGCGATGGAGCCCGGTTGCTGGCGGAAGCCGACGCCGTGACGACGCAGAAAGCTCCCGTCCGTATCACCAATGAATTAGCCGAGGACGCTCTGGCGGTGGCGGAAAAGCTCTGGCGCGCCCGGTTGAAAACCCGTGGTCCGGCCACGCCCCCCGAGGAGCCGCTGCGTCTGATCATGGAGAAGCTGGCAGCAGCTTGACATCCCGGCGCCAATCGCCCTATACTACATCTACATTGTCGCCAATGGTGGCCAGCCCACCAGCGCAGTGTCCACGACGGGAACGCCGCGTTCCACTTAACCGTGCCGCGGGAGTTCAGATTATTTGACGTTGGACATTGGCGAGGCTTGCCGCCTCGGAGGCGATACCTTTGACATACACTCGCGCAGCCAGGCGTCTGGTGCAGTGCGCCGCCGCAATTTCTGTTCTTACGCTGGGCTGGCTGAACCTGCCCGCGCCCGGTCAGGTCGCGGTAAAAAACCAGGGATACGTTCCGTTCAGCGAGGAGCCGATTAACTACCGCTCGGATAACCTGACCGATCCGGTAGCCAGACTCCAGAAACAGCTCGATCGCGGCGAAACAAAACTGGATTACGAGCCAGCGCATGGCTACCTGAAGTCGGTCCTCGAAAAGCTTTCCGTGCCGGTCGATTCCCAGGCGCTTGTTTTTTCCAAGACCAGTTTCCAGTACAAGAAAATCTCTCCGGAACATCCCCGCGCCCTCTATTACAACGACGATGTCTACGTCGGCCAGGTGCACGAGGGAAAGGTGCTGGAGTTTGTTTCGTTCGATCCGGTGCAGGGCGCGATCTTCTATATCCTCGACGAGCAAAAGGCCGACCGTCCCGTCTTTCAGCGCGCCGAACTCGACTGCACGCAGTGCCACGTAGCGGCCGGGACACGCAACGTACCGGGCGTCCTGCTGAAGTCGGCCTTTACCAATCCGTCCGGCACGCAGGCATCGCACACGGACGCCTTCATCACCGGACAGGAGAGCCCGCTGACCCAGCGGTGGGGCGGCTGGTACGTGACGGGCACGGCCGGCGATCAGACGCACATGGGGAAC
>JBEKAQ010000225.1:0-3756 GCA_050015835.1 Bryobacteraceae bacterium
CCCCGCCAGCTTTCCCATCACCTGTTCCGGAAACCGCTCCAGAAGTTCAGCGATGGTCCCCCCTTGGAGAGGTCCATCGGCGACACGGCTGGGATGGTCCTCGCGATCGCTGAGTACCCACGCTTCGCCGACGGGGCCGTCGGGCAGCGGTCGAGTGAGCACGCCGGCCAGACGCCGGCCGCCCCAGAGCCGATACTGATAGATCGGTTCGAAGTGAAGGGGATAGAGAAGAAGTTGACTCACGGTATACGGCTCCGCTATTTTCCCCTGGCATCCGAAACGGGCTGCTGCCGATGGCCGCGGGGGAAGATCGACAGATCATCGCTGAGGACATAGATCGTAATGGCCGCCATCATGAAGAACAGGCCGACCCAGACGCGCCAATCATGACGCGCACGTTTCCAATAAGGATGACGGTCGCGATGAACACGATCGCGCTTCGGCCCTTCGTTTCCGGGGTGACCGTAATTAGCCTCATTCATTGGTTGTCAACGATCCCGCTTTCCTCTTCAAACTCCTCGGCTACATCCACCGTTTCGATCATCCACGGATAGGACCGCACAAATCGCTGAGGTATTTCCGAAACGGATTAGATTTCGTTCCTTCGATTTCACCGGGGCCATCTTCTGTGAGCCGGTTCTCCGGCTCTTCCTTCGTCCTGGGCTTCGATTCGGGAGCCTCGGGCTGGCCAGCATTAAGTTCCATCATGGGTTCCTGTCCTTCCTATGTCGCGGCTGTCCTACCCATTTTTTCCATCGCAAAGTTTTTGCGAATTCATTTCGGGCTACTCCATTTCCAGTTGCGGATTTCCGGTAAGTCCTCGCCGTGCTGGTCGATGTATAGCTTGTGTTCGATGAGTTTGTCCCGCATCGCCTGCTTCAGGTAGGCGCCCTGGGAGCCCAGATTGGGCAGCCAGTCGACCACGTCCTGCACCAGGTGGAACCGGTCCAGGTCATTCTGCACCCTGATGTCGAGGGCCGTCGTGATGGTGCCCTCTTCCTTGTAGCCCCGGACGTGCAGGTTGCGGTTGGTGCGGCGGTAAGTCAGACGATGGATCAGCCACGGGTATCCATGAAAGCCGAAGATAATGTGCCTGTCTTTGGTGAAGAGCGAATCGTAGTCGGTCTCGCTGAGCCCATGCGGGTGCTCGCTACTGGACTGCAGCTTCATCAGGTCGACGATATTCTGGCCGACTAACAAATAGTTGGCGGCGCGCCCAGTAGGCGTCCATCTTGTGGAGCAGTTCCGGCGTGAGTGTGTCGGTTGTCACGGCTAAGTCCCTGGGGTCGATCACGCCGGGTTTCTTGTCCGGAATCATTGTGTTGGTTTTCATGGTTCAGTCCTTTCGGTTCCCCGCGCCGGTTGCGAGAATGCGGCAAACCGAACGCGTGATCATCAGGTCTTCGTCCGTTGGAATGACGCGAACCGTGGTCTGGCTGGCGTCCGTAGAAACTACTTCCCGCAGCCGACCTGGATCTGCCATAGGTTCCAGGCGGCCAAGCTGTACCGCCGCACTGGCACCGGAGGGAGGGGGAACTCCGGTGCCATCGCAGTACCGGCGGTCGCAAGACGTGCCGTTAGCGGCTGCCGTTGTCACGGTTCGCGGGGTACCTGCTAAGTTCCTCCAGCAGGCGGTGTGCAGACTCAGGCGCCGCAACTCCGCCGCGAAGGATTTCCTGGTGGGTGACATCGCGGCCGTACATGGCTTTATCTCCGCTATGGTCCGCCTGCACGACTGCGCCATCCACACTGGCCCCGGCAAAAAGACCTTTGCTGCGCGAATAGCTCAGGATCTCCGCATTGAGCCTTACGTCGGTGTTGGCGGATGCCTGTCTCCCCACTGGCCCAGCCGCCACGGTTACGTCGCCGCCGATTCTGAACTTGTCACCCAGCAGGCTCTGCAAAGCATGGTCGTTCATAAACAGCATCACCACGTCGGTGAAAGAGCCGCCAATCTGAAAGCCGACACTCCCTCCTCCGACAGCCACAAACATCGGGGCGCTCCAGCCGTTGGCCGTGCGGCAGGTCGCCACTCCCTTTCCGTAGTTGCCGCCGAATATGAAGGCAAGCTTCTCCTCTCCTGGAACGATGGCAATACACTTCGCCTTTTCCAGCAGGTCACGGGGAATGCCTCTGTCGGGCGTTGCCATGATCTCGCTAAAAACACGGGTCGCTTTTTCCACACGCCCAATATCATCCTCGCGATCCGACGCGAAAGCGGGCAGCACCAAACCGAGGCCCGCAATTGAAACAATCAACACGTTTTTGTACATGATATTTCTCCTTAAAGATTCCGGTGTTTTCCGGCTAGTGAACGAAAACTACTTGACGCTTGCCGCGGCAAGTTGCCCTGCCTCAGCGGCGTGTACTCGAATCCGCACAGGATTCGTCGTCTGCATGATGTCCTTAGCCTTGGCCACCTCGTCCGTTGTGCCATGCGCAAAGAGCAGAAACTTGTCGGACTTGAGCGCCGACTCGTATTCCACCACGCTGTTCTTGGGGATTCCAATGCTGTACAACCCCGCGCCGACCGCGCTCAATCCGCCTACCACAATGGCGCCCTCCAGCGCGCCGACGATCCAGGCGACCAGCGGGCCGGCGACCAATATCGGCCCGATTCCAGGGATGGCGAAGAAAGCGGCTCCGAACAACATCCCCCACAGACCGCCCCAGAAGGCGCCCAGCTTGCCCCAGTACTTCATGCGGTCGCCAGCGTTATAGTAACCGATGACCTGCTCGTCGGTATGATAGTCCTTGCCGACGATCGACAGTTTCTTCATGTCATACCCTGACCGCTGCAGTGCCTTCACCGCTTCCTCTGCTTGAGCGTGGGTTTCGTAAATGGCTACAACCGAGTTTGTTTCAGACATGTTTTAATGTTCCTTTTTTTCCAGTTCAAGTTTGTTGCATCTCAGGATGAGTTCCGGCGCCATTGGCGTCGGCCTCGCGAACGGTTTGTGAGAACCTTCGCATCATTGCGGCCGGCCGCTTCCTGGCATCGAATGACGGGGGCATCCAGGGGGCTGCCGGGGGGGCTGCCGTCAGACGCCTCAGTCCGATCATCGCTCTGCACCACAGACAAGCAATTCAACAAGGTTCCGGTCCTAACCTAACCCATGACAACACTTCCGGCGCATACAACGCGCGGTCCGCAGCGTCCGCTTCTTTAGACATCCGGTGTACTTCAGGGCTGCCGGCTATCATCGGAGTGTTTAGCATTGCCTGAAAACGTCCTAGCCCGGCAGCAGTGCGCCGTTGCCGCATTTGGAAGCGGCCCGTCGAGCTGGATGCAGTTGGAAGCGCAACGGCGAATCTCCACGTCATCCATAGCACTTCATTCACCACTCGGACGCAGTTGAGCAAAGGAGGTCGGAGCTTTATGACGCAAAGAGAAGCCTTCAGCGGAGCCGAGGCCGGAATAGACCGGGGTCTGAAACGGCCTTTGCGGAAAGGGCAGATGACATCAGCAAATTCCGCACTTTCAGGTGCAGATATTGCGCTTCGAATCCGGTGGCTTTTCCATGCCCCGGTCCAGAGGCCTCAACCTGCGAAGAGCCGGTCCCGTTCTGGAGCATCTCGTGCTAGGAACCATGGACGGTTCCGCTGATTTCCGTGTAGAGTGAGATGGTGGAATCGATCTGCCGGAAGGAACTACTCTCCTGCCGGCGGTCCGGCTTCTTGTGTGTTTCCTTGAGGTGCGAGGCGATGCCAAGCTTGGCGCAAGCTCCAGGGTTGAGCGACTACGATCTGTATTTG
>JBEKAQ010000226.1:0-3734 GCA_050015835.1 Bryobacteraceae bacterium
TTCGAGTGCACGCGCGCGGCGTCCGGAACGCGCTGGAGGTGAAGTCCGGGCAAATCCGCCAGTTCTGCTCGAATCGACGCGACATTGCGTTCGCGCAGCCGGTTCTGTTCCGGCAGGCGTTCCAGTTGCGCTATCAACACTGCGCACTGGAACGCTGTGATGCGGTAGTTCGACCCCAGCGTGTAGTGAAAGAACCAGCCTTCGCCCTTACGGCGTCCGCAGTCCAGAATCTCGCGGGCGCGGTCGAGAAGGGCTTCATCGTTCGAGAGAAGAATGCCGCCTTCGCCGGCGGTCATAGCTTTACCGTTTTGAAAGCTGAAGGAACTCATGAGGCCAATACTGCCGGCGCGCGCTCCGTTCCATTCGGAGCCGTGGGCGTGGGCGGCGTCCTCAATGAGCGGGATACCGCGCGCGCCTGCAATGTGGCGGAGGGCGTCCATGTCGGCCATAGGACCGCCGAAGTGGACGGGAATGATGGCGCGCGTCTTCGGACCGAGGGCTTCGCGTACGCGCTCGGGGTCGATGTTGAAGGTGTCCGGCTCAATATCCACAAAGACCGGCGTGGCGCCTGTGCGGGAGACAGCGGTGGCCGTCGCGATGAAGGAGATCGCGGGTACGATGACCTCGTCGCCCTCGCCGATGCCGAGCGACTGAAGCGCCATCTCGAGCGTGACAGTACCGTTCATGGCGGCCAGGCCATAAGCGCAGTGCTGGAATGCGGCGAATTCGCGTTCGAAGCGCGCGACCATGGGATGATAGCCGCCCCATTGAGTACTGGCGAGGACTTCTTCGATTAGTTCGCGCTCACGCGCCCCCGATACCGGCCAGTTTGGAACTCCCATAGGTTTCGAATAATAGAATAGAGGACGTGAGTGTATACGATGAGCGTCGCGAGGAACTCGAGAAGCACGAGTTCATGATGGGCGTGCCCCGCGGGCGGCTGGCGGTGGCGCTCGATGTTCTCACCGATGCCCTGGTGCTGGCCGGACAGCACGGGGTCTACTGCCGAAGCGCGCGGCAGCCGGGGATGCCCGCAATGGACATTCAGCTCATTACCAAGTCGATTGCCGATGCAAAGGAGCTGATCGGCGGCGTAATGATTGAGTTGAAGGCGGCGCGAGCATAAGCGGAAACTATGGGACCGAATCTCGATCAAGAGCGCAGGGCCGACAGGCAACATGCACATCAGCTGTTGGAGCAACGGCCCTGGCCAGCTTGCGGCCGTGGTCCATTTGCTTGAGACCATCATTTCGCCCGAGGATGGGGATACTTTGAGCGGGACAGAGCGTGACGCCGTCGACGTGTCGACCGAGATTCAGATACGCCCAAAACTCTAACTGTGTTTTTGCAGAAGAGCATCCAGCAGAACCTGGGGAACCCGGAAGTTAGTTTTCCGAAGGTGTTCGACAGCTTGCCCGAAGTCCGCCAGTCCGCGTTGCGCCGCCAGATCGAGAACGCCCAGCGTGCCCGTCACGAAATGACAGACTCTCCAGCGGGGTCGACCATAGCTTGCCGCCCGGGTCTGCTCCGATTAAAACCTGCGCGCACGCAGAAGCAAAGTTTCCGGCTCAATGCATTGCGCCTCAGCGCAGCAGGAAGCTGAAAACCGGCAGAATCCTTTGGCGGCTGAAGCCGCCTGAAGGCGCCCGGGTACAGCGCCGGCTTAAGGCCTGGTGGGCGCTGTAATCCTGAACGACCCGTCGTCTTCGTCCCACTTCTGGTTTTCGATACAGGCTTTGATCGTTGCCTCGTCCACCGCGCCCACATATGCCGGCCCCGGTATTGTTTTCGCAGTTCGGAAAACTCCGCCTGCAGATGCCGTGACGAACGCCCTTTGATGTACTGCGCCAGTTTCGCCGGTGCCGGTATTGGCGGCGAGGAAAGCAACAAAACAAGTGGATATGGTCAGGCCATATCGCCTCCCCGTACAATCACACCCTCTCGCGCCGCACAGATCTGTCGTATCAGGTCGCGCGCCCGCTCCGCTATCCTCCCGCGCAGCGCTTTCTTCCGGTACTTTGCGCATCAAATCATTGTGATACTTCAGGTCGAACACCGCGTGCGCGCTTCGCCTGTATTCGGCCATTCCTCCTCTTCTCCAGGATTGGAACGGGCTGCTCAAAGCTGACCGGCTCAAAGCCGGTGGGCTTAGACCCGATGATGGATACTAAACTCAAAAGCATGAACCCGCTGTGGTGGGTAGTGTGGTCGGGCATCTGTTCGGTGGGTACCGGGCTGTTGGTGTACTTCATCATGCAGTCGCGCATGGAAGTGCTCCTCTCGAAACAACGTGAAGATCTCGCTGCCGCCCGCGCTGCTCTGGCCGCGCAGAAAGATGCCCTGCAGGATTCGCTGCGCAACGCCACTGAATCGTCGCGGCGCCAGGCCATGGACGATTTTCTGGCTGACATCCGTATTGAAGAGCGCCACTATACGCGCGAGCAAAAGATGCTGTTCCCGACTAAGAAAAGCCTTGTGCGCCAGGAGCGGATTTTCTTCCGCAACATCCCGCTGTCCAACTGGGTCGAGCAGGAAATGCCCATTCAGGAAGGCGCGGACATCGACAAGCTGGTGGAGACAATGTCCGTGTTCGCGGGCGCCGCTCTGCTGGGCGAGACGCCCGAACCGGTTCGCCGTCTCCTTCGATAGTCCGGCTTCACCCGCGCTTTTCTTTCACAGGGAGTGATTTCAAGTGACAGAATTCCTCCTCCGCCCGCAGGCTCCCCCGCCCGCAACCCCAACGCGTCCAATCAGACGAAACCACCCCGGCCCAACGGCACGTCTCATGCCCTTGTTATACTCATGATTCAACCTCGTTTAACTCGCTTAAGATGAATCTTTCCCAGGCCATTATTGCGATGGCCGGATTAGCGGCAGTGTGCGCTTCCGGTCAAACACAAACTCCGGATTTTTCGACGGGTCAGGCCGCGCGCCTGGCGATCGGCCAAACTACGTTCACGACCGCCGATTATGGCGCGACGAACATGCTGATCGGCTCGCCTGCGGGCGTCGCTTATGCCAACGGCGTGCTCTGGGTTGTCGACGCGAACCGCCTCGCGGCCAGCCCCACCAATAACCGCGTACTGCGCTTCAGCGATACGAGCACCTATCCAAGCCCCACTGCCGATCCGACAGTTTTCGGATCGACCTGCGGAGTGTGCCGCGGAACTGCCAGCCTCGTGCTGGGTCAACCTGATTTCGTGAGTTCCGACGTCGGCGGCGGACCTACCGGGATGCGCAATCCAACCGCGGTCGCCACCGATGGCACCGTCCTGGCTGTTGCGGACACCGATAACAACCGCATTCTGATCTGGCTCAAGCTTCCGGAAGTAAACGGACAGCCGGCCGACGTAGTGATCGGTCAGCCGAATTTCACGCAGACCACCACATCGGTCCCGCCGACGGCCTCCTCGCTGCGCGGGCCTGAAGGCGTCTGGATCGCGAACGGTAAGCTCTACGTCGCCGACACCCAGGACAACCGCATTCTTATCTACAACAAAATTCCCACCACAAACGGTGCCGCTGCCAACGTGGTCATTGGGCAGCCGAACTTCACCACCTTTATCCAAACCGATCTCACACAATCCACCGGCAATCCCACTGCGGCGAATATGCAGGATCCGGTCTCGGTTACGACCGACGGCCAACGGATGTATGTCAGCGACCTCGGTCAGAACCGCGTGCTGATCTACAACACCATTCCCACCACCAATGGCGCTTCTGCCAATGTTGCC
>JBEKAQ010000227.1:0-3716 GCA_050015835.1 Bryobacteraceae bacterium
CGCTTCGCCCTGCAAAATGACACGGTCGGGCGCGGCCACACTCGTCTGGCTATCCTGCTCGCGCGTCAGCGTGGCGTGAAAAGACAACTGACCGGGCTTGTCGCAGGCAATGCGGACCACCAGTACCTGGTCCCGCGCCGAGGAAAACACCTCGCGCGTGCAAGTCGCTTCCCCGTTGCGATAACTCACGCGCACAACGCCGGTTGCCAGGTTCAGCTCGCGGCGGTAGTCGCTGGCATTGTCCAGGCCCGAGAACTCGATGTTCAGGTCACCCAACGGCTGATATGGCGGTTGGCGATTAGGGATGCCCATGAGCTTTTCATCCTCGAGCTTGACCGCGTCGAGGGGTTTGCCGGCGAAGAGCAGACGCCGGACCTCCGGTAACGCCTTGAGCGCTTCCGGATTGATACGGTCGCGCTTCTTTCCGTTCCAGATCGTATCTTCGTTCAGTTGGACGCGCTCTTTTGTAATGCCGCCAAAGACCATGCCGCCTAATCTGCCATTACCGACAGGGAGTGCGTCGCCCCATCGTTGGGCCGGGTGCCGGTACCAGAGCACGGGGTCTGCGGCTGAAAGCGGAGCCGAGACTATGAGGAATAAGAGAAGTGAATTGCGAAAGGTACTCATAAAATCCTTCCTAGCGAGGCTAGGTAAAATGCAGTCGGCTGCGTTGCCGGCCCGCGGGTGAGTCAGGAACCGGATACGCATACGAATAGTACCACCCGTTGCTCGGCGCAATCGCGGACAGGCCGAAGACAGCGATCGATGCGCCCATGGCTTAATCCTTTCCAGCCTTCACAGAACTACTTCATGTAGCCGCGTTCCTTGTAATATCGCGCCGCTCCCGGGTGGAGCGGGACTTCATACGCCTTCCAGACATTGTGAACGTTGTAGGAAAAATTCAGATGTTTCCACTGAAGCAGTTCCTGCTGTTCGTCCATCGCTTTGGCGACGATGTAAGCGAAATCGTCCGGCATGTCGGACCGGCCGTAGATCGCTGTGCCGGTGCGCACGACGGTCGGGATCGGGCGCACGACGCCCCGATACAGGCCGACAGGGATGATGCCGCGCTCCTGCTCGCCCTCCAGTGCCAGTGTCGCCAGCAGGTCGTCAGGTAGCTGGATGAAATTGAGGTCGAACTTCTGGCTGATCTCCGTCCATATCCTCCATTCCGGAGCCGTGGTCATCACGCCGCCACCACCGATCGCGACGTCGAAGTTCTCCCGGTCCTCAGGCGCACTCCCAACGCGGCCGCTAGCCGCCTCGATGGCCTCCCGTGACAGGCCGAAGTGGTCCAGGATGACGGATGAGTTGCTGCCAATCCCCGCCGATAAGATTCGGACTGGCCAGCGCTTTTCCCGGATTTGCGACAGGTCGGTGATCCCTGTCTCCGCTTTGGCCGCAACCAAGACGTAGCTCGGGTCCTGAATGTTAGCGATCAGGCGGAGGTTCGTCCTGGGTTTCTCCTTCGCGTATACGCCAGTCCCCCGGTAGGCGCTCCGCAGGAATTGGACGGCGACCGCGCCGAAGTCGATGGGGCCGAGTCCCGGAACGTTCCGCGGGGCCAAAATTTCCGGGACTGCGGGATCCGGCTTGTAGAGAGGTGGCAATCTGGCCTCGCTGACGATGCGCGGAGCCTCGGCAGCGTTGCAGTTATAGCAAATTTGCACGTCGTAACCGTACGGCTTCATTGCCGCCTGTACAACTTCCGCCATCGCGCCCCACGGGCAGATCTTGCAGGCGCCGCCGAACACGGGCCTCTTGGCCGCGATCCCCGTCTGAGGAGCGCCGCCCGTCGCCTGCTCCTTCGGCCGCACAGCGGCCTCGCCTTCGGGCGTGCGCCGCCAGGCGAAATAAGCTTCGAGGCCCTTCAATCCCTGCTCGCTCGGAACCGGGCCTGTGCGGGGAGCCTGCTTGAGATACATGACGACGGGATTGGCATCGCTGAATGCCGGCCAGTTGGGTACGCCCTCGCCGTTGGGATCGCCTCGCTTGGCGAAATTCGTCCAGTAAGCGGCCATGGTGTCTGAGAGTTCCCGATCTCCGGGAGCCGGTTGGCGGTTAGGTGCTCCGAGGTGCTCGAAGACATACGGCACGTCCGCCCCGTGCGGCGTGCCCTGGCCCTCGCGCGGCGATCCGGCGGGATACTCCGGATGCTGGTCGAAGTAGTAGTAGAACACTTTGCCCTTACCGGTCTTGGATTGCAGCCGAGCCCAAGCCCAGGTGTGCCAGCCGAAAGCCGCGTCGCGCGTCAGGTCGCGAGCCGTTTTCGGGACCGTGGTTTCGCCCGCCGGGTACAGCTTCAGCAGCTTGTCCGCGAATGGCCCGTAGCGCTGGCGAACGCTCTCGATATACGCTTGCGGCGTTTTCGGCGGCGAAAAGCTGAGACCCTCATCCGAGTTGTAGCCGGCCAGTATGGGCGTGTCATTGTAGCGCCGAGCCTCATATAGCTTGTACTGGTCGTCCGGAATCACCCGGCCGTCGATGATCGGCCAGCCCAACCCGCGCTGGCCGCGGCTCGTGGCCAGCAAGTGCTCGGCGGGCAGCTTCCGAAGTTCCGCCACGGAGGAAGCCCCGGCTGCTTTTGCGTAAGACTCTCCCGCGCGCTCCGCATCGGCCAGGCGCTGTAGATTCTCGCCGGGCATTCCGCCAGGACGGGGCGGCCCAAACGAGCCGCCGCTCTCCGAGATCGCGCCGTGGAAAAGCCCCTTGGCAAGCGGCGAGGCGCACAGCATGCTTACCGCGATACCGCCCGCCGACTCGCCGAAGATCGTCACTCGCCGGGGATCGCCCCCGAACGCGGCAATGTTCTCCTGGATCCAATGCAATCCGGCAATCATATCGAGCAGCCCGTAGTTGCCCGAAACCAGGTCTTTAGATTCGGCGCTGAGGCCGGGATGGGCGAGGAAACCGAGCGCCCCGACCCGATACGCGATGCTCACCAGCACGACCCCCCGCTTGGCCAATTTCTCCCCGCTGTAGGTGGGATTGGATGTTGCCCCGCCGGAGAAGCCCCCGCCGTAAATCCACACCAGCACAGGTGTGCGTTCGTTCGCCGCCTTGGCAGGCGTCCAGACGTTCAGATACAGGCAATCCTCGCTTATGCCGGGGTCCTGATTCGCACCGGCCGAGCGGTCAGGTCCGCCCTGCATACATGCGGGGCCAAACTTGTCCGCGCGCTTCACTCCATCCCACTTCGCGGCAGGTTGAGGCGCTCGCCAGCGCAAATCTCCCACCGGCGGAGCGGCAAACGGAATCCCCCGATAAACGGTTAGCCCGTCTTCGAAAGTGCCCTCTACCAGACCACCCTCGACCTTCACCGGGGCCGCGGCGGACGCCCCCGCCAATAACAATGCGCCCACAAGGATCTTCCGCATATCTCCGCCTTCCTATCTGAACGACAGCGGCGCAAACTCGTTCAAATCCCGCCGCCAGGTGAGCCACTCGTGCGCCGTGCCCAGGGATTGGTTGTACACGTACGCGACCCCAGCTTTTTCCAGCGCCTCATGGAGCCTCAAGCGGCGCTGCCGCACACATTCATCGCATTCATGCGCGCGGGTTTGGAGCCATCCGCTGGCTGTCCCCAACACGTAGTCGCGATAATAACGACTGCGAGAAAAGCCGTTCTCATTCCTCCTCCTGGTAGCACCCGGCGACAATGACCGCCAGCCGCCTGCCCGTCCCCTCCTTGACGGCCGGGGTTCTGCGCTAAGTGG
>JBEKAQ010000228.1:0-3590 GCA_050015835.1 Bryobacteraceae bacterium
AGTCCTGCAGCCGGTTCGTCTGCAGAGCGTCCTCCGGCATTGAATGCCCTTGCCGTAAAGGCTTGAGTATGGAGACTGGCGGCGTGAAGCTGCCAGTCGGCTTACGAAGCCGGACAAACGCGATCGACGCGAGTGCGGCGACGAGTTGATACACGCCAGCCGCACCGGCCATTGCGGCGCATACCCAGGACACGGCAGATCCTCCGATTCCGGCATGGCAGGGCACAGACCAGACGAACGAGGAGAGACCGGGTGTCATATGGCGCAATACCGGATAATCGGATAGTATAAACCAGAACCAAACTGCGCGCGATGATATGATCCATGCATAGATGCTGTTTGACGCACTGGTGACTATGACGGTGATGCTGGTCACCGGATCGATCGTCTATTGCGGGTTGGTTCTGGTCGCGGCCGGCCGCTATCGCTCCCGCAAGTCCGGAATACCAGCGGTTCTTCCCGCGTTCACGGTAATCACGCCGGTTGCCGGAGCGGAAAACGGATTGGAGGAGAACCTGCGCTCCTCCTTCGAACAGGATTATCCCGAGTTCGAGCTGATCTTCGTGGCGCGGAATGCCGCCGATCCGGCGCTGGACGTCGTGCGCAAGCTGGTGCTTGCGTATCCTTCAGTGCCTGCCAGGGTCGTGGTCTCCGGCGAGCCCCCGTTTGCCAACGCCAAGGTGTATAGCCTGCACTGTGGGATTGAGCAGGCGCGTCACGGACTGGTGGCTATGAAGGACAGCGATGTGCGCACCGGGACCGACATGCTCCGGGAACTCGCCGCCGAGTTCGCCGAAACCGCGGCCGGGTTGATCACCTGCCCCTACCGGGCCGTGCCCCACGGCGGCTTCTGGTGGCAAATGGACGCGCTCGGTATCAACACGCGTTTCATGGGAGGTGTGCTGGTCGCTTCCATGTTGCGCGAGATCGACTTTACCATCGGGCCGCTCAATGCCGCGCGCAAAGAGGCGTTAGAGCGTATTGGCGGGATCTACCAGTTCGGGACGTATCTGGCAGAGGACTTCATGCTCGGCCACGCAGCCCGGACGCACGGCTCCGGGCTGATCCTCTCCTCGTATCCCATCGATCATCGACTCGGAGGCGGGGATTTCCGCGGGAACTTCGCCCATCGACTGCGTTGGGCGCGCAGCACGAGATGCTCGCGGGGATGGGGGTATGTGGGCGAGTTCTTTACCCACCCGTTGCCTCCTGCCTGTGCGCTGGTTGCTCTCGATCCGCACTGGGCGCCACTGGCGGCTGCGGCGGTTCTCCTGCGCGGCCTCTCGGCGTGGGTCAACAGCGCGCCCGGGTCATGGCGGCACCTCTTGGTTTGCGCGGCTGGATAACCCTGCCGCTCGAGGACTTGGCCGGGTTCCATGTTCTGGCGACTGGGATTTTTCGGATCAACCATCGTATGTCGAAAGCGCAAGTTCCGTCTGCGGAGAAACGGAGAAATCTCACCAGCCTGAAACCGACCGACGCAAGGAGCCTGAAAACACTGCTAGCAAAACATTCCAAGAAAACACTTGATTAAGATCCCATTATCTGCTATATCCTTTGACAGGCAGGTCGAGGAGGTCCATCATGACGCAGGGTGGGCTCTCGGTTGTACTGTTGGAGACGCCGGTTCCTCAACTCGAGGAAGACGGCGTCCAGGCCCCGGGCGGACCGGTTTCGCTCGCGACTTACGCTGCCCAATTGGGCTTTTCCGTCACTGTATGTGACCTTGCCGGCGTTCCCCCGAACCGCCTGCGGGAACGCGTGCCCCCAGCCAAGGTCTACGGATTCTCCCTCTATTCCGTAACGAATTCCATCGCTCTCGATCTGCTAGCGGACCTGCGCCGCTCCGTGCCGGATGCCTTCTTCGTAGCCGGCGGCCCCCACGCCAGCGCCTTGCCCGCGGAGGTCAGCAGGGACTTCGATACGGTGGTCGTCGGCGAGGGGGAATTGGCCTTCGCCGACGTGCTCCGATCCCTGTCTGCCGGCCGCACTCCTCCCCGCATTATGCGCGCTGTCCCGATAGCCGATCTCGACGCGCTTCCCTTCCCTGATTACCAACGCTTCTGCCGGCTGGAGTCGTATACGAGGGCCGTCGCCGGCAGGCCCGCCATCAGTCTGGACTCGAGCCGTGGCTGCCCTTTCCGCTGCCGTTTCTGTAACTCGCGGGTGCAGGAGCGTGGTCGCTGGCGGAGTCGAAGCTCAGAAAGCGTCGCCAGGGAGGTTGCCGGCCACGTCGAGCGCGGCTGGACCGCGTTCCGCTTCAATGACGACTCCTTCGCCGCCGATCCGCAGCGGGTCGCCGCGATCTGCCGCCTCTTGCGCCCGCTTGGGATCCGCTTCCGGATTTTCGCCCGTGCTGAAGACCTCACCTCCCCGCGGATCTGCGAACTGCTGGCGGAGGCCGGATGCGTGCACGTCAGTTTCGGCGTGGAGTCTCTGTCCCCGGCGATGTTGGGGCGGATGGGCAAGGCCACTTCGGTGGCGCGCATCCGGGCCGGCATCGACGCGGCGCACGCGAGCGGAATGCGGGTCCGCGGGTACTTTGTGATCGGCTTCCCAGGGGAGACCAATGACACTGTAGCCGAGAGCATCGGCGGACTCGACGGACTGCATCTGGACGAGGCGATGGTGTACCCCTGTATTCCTTATCCCGGCACGGATCTGTTCGCCAGGCCGGACTATTACGGCATCACCTGGATGGACCCGGATTTCAGTCACTATGTCCAGGTAGGACGGAGTCGCTCGGCGGGGTTTGTCATGCACACCAGGACGTTTGGACCCGACGAGGTCAGGGAGTGGCGCGCGTTGTTCATCAGCGCCATCGAGAGTCTCGGCATCGGCTGGTACGGAGAGAGAGGAGTGGCTCAATGAGCACAACACAACCGTTTGGGTTCCGAACCGGGGAGTACGAGCAGTTTCCGCCGGTCGTGCAGGTTGCCCTCGTTTCGGGCATCTGCCCTTCGAACTGCAGCTATTGCCCAGTGGGGTTGGGGACGGTGACAATGGTGCCGTCGTACTTCGATACGGGACTGTGGCAGCGTATCGCCGAAGAGGTAGCGGTTTATCCTTGGTCCATGCTACGAATCCATGCCCGCGGCGAGCCCATGAGCCACCCCGAGTACATACCCATGATCGGCGCGGCAAAACGAGCCGGGGTGGGGATCGTGACCAGCTTTACCAACGGTATCTACCTCCACCAGCACGTCGAGGAACTGCTGGATTCCGGCATCGATATGCTGGAGGTCAGCGCCGACGCCGCAGATCCCGACCGATACCAAGCATGGCGGAGGAATCGGTTCTTCCACAAGGTCGTGGACGGGGTGAGGAGGTTGCACGCGGCCCGTGAGCGCCGCCCGGGGTGCCGGACGCGCATCGTGGTCTCTGCCGTCGATCACCCTGATTTCCGCCGCCACCGGCAGGACTTCGAACGGTTCTGGTCGCCCTACTGTGACCGGATTCAACTTCGCCCGTTCCATACATACGGCGGTCTGATTCGCGATCCGTTCCAGCGCGTCAAAACCCCGGACGAGTACATCCCTTGCGTTCAGCTCTGGGAGCGCTTCTCCATTAATACCGAAGGCCGGGTCAAC
>JBEKAQ010000229.1:0-3574 GCA_050015835.1 Bryobacteraceae bacterium
TATTCCACCAAGAGCATCGATACATTGACCGTCCAGGCGGCGTACCAGTACTTCCTCGACGGTACTTTTTATGACGGCAAGAGCGCCGTGCCCATCACCAGGGATCAGACGCCGTCGATTTCGAATCGTGCCGTTACGTTCGACGTCGTGTCGTTCGGCGTCCTCAATCAAACGACCTATGTTCCGACGTTTCGGTATACGTCGGCCGATCTGCTCACGCCGCAAATCACGCTGGCGCGGCAAAACTGGAATCTGGATCCCGCAACTTCGACATGCCTTGCCGGCTCCAGGACCCTGGCGACTCCCGCCTCTACTTCTGCGCCACCAAACCAGCCGAACAAGAGCCCGTCCACTCCAAGCAACTTTTGCTACTACATGGATGTGGCGCTCACCCTCGGGCAGACCTTTTCGGAAATCTCGACATTGGAGAACGCCAACGTTTCGGCGTCCGTCACCATGGGAAGGCGGTTCCCCGAGTCGGATTGGGCGATTGCGGTCCAGGCGGTGGCGACGCCGCGGCATTATCAATACGTGCCCGGAGGCCGGCAGGACGTGTTGCTGCAAACAGGGCCGCTTCTCACCTATTCGCCGGCTGCGCAAAAATTCGCGAACTCCGATGTCATGGAGGCCGTTTCTTTCTCGCTGGCCGCCAATTACTTTCGAAACTATTCGACGATCGCCAAGAATTCGTGGAACGGCGTGATCGTTCAACCCACTCTCACGATTGCTTTCGTACCAACGGCGAAATGAAGAGTTACGGAATTCCGGCGCTTCCTCGGGCTTCCTACGCCAATCGCGGACTCTTCAAACCACGCGACCCTCGTCTCATCGCCCCATTATCGAGATACACAACGCCGTCTGCGGCCGAGAGGCCCAAGAATTCCGCGACAAAGGCGCGTCCGATATCGTCCTGCTCGATCGAGCCAAAAGGTCCGGGGATCAGACGCCCCAGCCAGGCGACATAGCCCGGCGTGTGGGCATTGCCTGCGATAATTCCGGGGCGAAAAATCGCGAGACGCTGGAAGCCAATGCCTTCAACCGCTGTTTCCTTCAAGCCCATCACCCGCGCGTAGCGAATCCGGCTTTTCGCGCTGCTTCCCGCGGCCGAGAGCAGCGCAAACCGCGTGATCCCCCCGGCCCGACACCCCTGCGCAAAACCGCCGACCACACCGATTTCGAGGGCCTTCAATTCCTCCTCGCTCCACTGCATGCTGCCTTTGCCGACGCCGACACAGGATGCGCCGTAGACGGGATCGCCTTGCGCCACCAAGCCCTGCGCAAGCCGGGTCACTTCCGCCGGAAACTGCGCAGATGCCGTATCCAGGATCACCTGCCGCACGCGGGGATCACCGCTCAGGGAGACCGCCCGGCGATTGACCATCACGACTTCGGCGCAGGACGGCTCCGCGGCCAGCGCGCGCACCACCGCAGCGCCCACCTGCCCCGTTCCACCTGTTATCAAGACACGAAATGCCATGGGCCTCTTTCCGAGCGCGCGGCAGCTCCATATCCAACCGTGCTTCGCTTGTTCCGGGCGGGCATATTCGACTTGCGCTCTCTTCTCAATAGCCGCTGCCCCGGCCTGGACCGCCCATCCGCAGGCAGCGGAATGCTCCGGGGGGCGGCACCACGGAACCAATCCGGGGCTATGCGATTGTTTGGCGTGGGCTGGCTAAGGCTTCCGGCAGCGCCACGGATACAATAGATGAGCACCGATAGATGAGCACCGATCAATTCTCGCTTTCGATATTCACACTGGAAGCCGACAGGAGCCCGATCCTCTGCTTCGCGGCCAGGACTCAGGCCGAGGCTGAGGTGGTCCTGGCAGACCAGGAACTGCGTGCCGAGCTCCGCGCGATGAAGGCAGGGGTAGCGCCGTTATGCGACAATTATGCGCTCTTCCGGGTGAGGATCGCTCGCCCCGTCGAAGCGGCCCGCTACCGGGCGGCGACCCCTCCGACGACAACCGGCCTCCGGCTGTTCTATTTGGTCGATGTCGACGAGGCGGAAGACGCCCTCTGACCCGGCACAGCCGTGTTTCGGGCTGCGCATCAGGTGCGGCGATTTCGCAAATCACCGAGGACGCGCCACATTTCCGATCTTCGCTTGAGCCTGCCGCATGCTGCCGGCTCAACGCAAAACCCCCACCGGGTTGCGGTGGGGGTTGTTGCCGTGGATGGATCGAGGCCAGCGGCTTAACTGGGTGTCGAGCCAAGGACCGGCGCGAGGATGAGAGCCGGACGCGGCGCTCGCGGCAAGCAGATAATTTGGGCAATTCACCGCTATTGTATGCCGACTCAGCCATACGGCCTATTCCGGTGACGGCTTGCGCCTGGGCTCACCGGTCGTTGGCTTCGTCGCAGAGCGGTCCTTCCTGCTCGACGACACGGGCTCGCCCTGAATCGCCGCGCGCAGCCAGTGCGGAATGTAGCTCTCGGGGTCCTCCCGATCGATGTCATCGCCGGGCGTCGAAAGCTTCGCGGTCACCACGGGATTGTCCTCCAGGCTACCATCACCAACACATCGTACCGCATCCGACCCGGGCATTTTTTCAATTTCCGGATCGACCGTAGAAGCCTCTGCTCCTGCTGCTCCTGCTGCTCCGGCGGCAGCGCTGCGAGCCCGCAGGGTCTCAATGAAACGGCCTCAGCGCGGGGGTACGGGCTGAGGCCGTCATTTCATCGGACGCATTGGGCAGCTCGCGTCCGGTAGCCGTCACCAACCGGCCGATGCGACGTTGGTTCCTGCCTCGTTCAGGGTTTTACGGGTTCAGCACGCGCAGCGCCCTCGGGCTTTTTGACCGGCTTTACCGCCTGGCGGTCGCGCGCGGCGGTCAGTTCATTTTTCAACTTCGACCGTTCGTCTGGTGTCATCGCGGGCATTTCGCGCTTCGGCGGCAGATCTTCGACCGGCAGATAAGCGCCTGCTTTCGGAGGCGCCGGTGATTGAGCCCGCGCGTCCATCAGCGATGAGCCGGCAGAGGAAGTCGCGCAGCCGCCGAGCGAGAGGCCCAACAACAGCAGCGCGCCCGCCGCCGGCGCCGTTATCCGCTCATAGCCATGCGCAGTACCCATGCACGGTCGTTCCACGAGCATTGCGGGCCAATTATGACGTTCTTCAATACGGGTGAGACCCATCGATTGAGGCGGACCTTTTGGGGCGTTTGCGCGTTGTCATGAAACGGGGCCACCACGAACGAGGTGCCTGGCTATGCCCGATATTCCTCTTCACCTTCAAAGAAGGTTCGAGCAGCGGTGGGCCGCTAAATATGTCTCGCCGGGTGCCCCGGCCGCGCCCAAATGCATCGTCCTGAAAGATACCGTCAACCGCTTGCCGCGCCCCGCAAAGGCAAGAGAAAAACCCGAACGACGGTGACAGCCGGTCGGGCTGCCATACGCCTTCCGGCGGCCAATGACCCATGAGTTGATTGGCCGATTTGACGATTCCCCGCCTGGGAAAGCTTTCGCGTGCAGACGGGCGGGGCTATGCTTCCGTCGTGACGGAGTACGCTATCACGGCAAAGGGGTGCGCGATGCTTTCGGCTTTGATTGGTGTTTTGATTATCGTTGTCATC
>JBEKAQ010000230.1:0-3544 GCA_050015835.1 Bryobacteraceae bacterium
GGGTGGCCAACCGTGTCGCGAACCCACGCGGCATCCTGCGGCGGCCTGGAAGGCCGCCGCGTCCGAGAGGTGCGCCTGCCGGCGCGCGGCCTTGACCGCTGCGCACCATCGCTGCGGCGGACACGGCGAAACTCGTCGACCAAGGCGCGCCGGGCCACTTCAGCTGCTAGCGCTGGCACCTGCGCAACTCGCCGCCGCGCAAGTCGCTTCGACGTCGGTACGGTCCTCCGTTCCCGGGTGCGCATGGGATCCGGCTCACGGTTCGACTGGCGGAGAAGCGCGGTCGCGAAACGCCTGGCCCGCCTCGTACAACGCGACCCTGATCCCGATCTCGGCCGCCAGCGCGGGCTGGTTCGCTTGTTCGGCCCGTGCCAGAGCCCGGCGCGCGGTGGCCGCGGCGTCGGCGAACTGCCCTCTCTCGGCGTACGCGGCCGCCAGCGTGTCCAGCATCCGCGCGTCGTTTCCGCCGGACACCTCAATCGCCCGTACAGCCAACCGAAGCGCCTCGTCGCCATTCCGGATGCTCGCATCGGGCGAGGTCGCCAGTACCCAGGCCGCTCGCCGCAGCGTCGGTGCGTTGTTCGGTTGCAGTTGGATGCTGTCGCGCCAGTGCGTGAGGGCCTCCGCCGTCCGCCCTTGCGCATAAAGCGCGTCGCCCAGCCGGTCGTGGGCCTCAGCGTATTTCGGGTCGAGGTCCAGCGCGCTTCCCCATTCGCGAGTGGCTCCCCGCACATCCCCCCGCTGGCTCAAAACCAGTCCCAGATTGTAGTGCGCGGGCGCGGACTTAGCGTCGGACTCCAGCGCTTTGGTCAGTTGTACCAGCGCTTCGTCCAGTCTCCCTACCTTCACCAGCGCACCGCCCAGGTTCGCCAGCGCGGCGGCATAATCCGGTTTCAGCCTGGCTGCTTTCTCGAATTGCGTCACGGCTTCCTCCACGCGCCCCGTCTGAGCCAGCAGCACGCCGAGATCGTTGAATCCCCGCGCCGAGGCTGGATCGGCCTCCACCGCCGCGCGCAGTTTAATCTCGGACGCTCTCTGGAAATGAACCGCGGACTCCTCCCGATGGCCGGTCATCAGCAGCACGGTTGCCAGACTGCGGTGCGCGACTTCGTCATCGGGGCTCAGTTCCAGAACTTGCCTCCACTTCACCGCGGACTCCTGGTACGATCCAGTCTTCTGCAGATACATCGCGGTGTTGACCAGCCGGTAATAGTCGACGACCGGCCCGCCGATTTGACGCAAGCCATCCGGCGGGACGTTTACAAACTCCGGAATATTCACGGCGCGGTTGGCCGCGGTAGCGTTCTCAATCAGGATGGCCGGGCTGTCGTTGCCGTCCGAATCGATGTGCGTGAGATACATCTGCGTGTAGGGCGACCTGCTCTTTGACGAAAACACCAACCACCGGCCGCTGGGCGAAAAGCTGTGCCACGAATTCATCTCGGGCATGTTGCAGCGCATGCGTCGCGCCCGGCCGCCTCCAGCGGGAACAATATATAACCGGCTGTCGGGACGCATCAGCTCGCCGTTGCGGCATTCGACGAACACAATCCATCGCCCATCGGGCGACACCTTGGGAAAGGTATTGCTCATGCCGTTCCGCGACGCGCCGGCGATCGGCTCCGGCACGCCTCCATGACCCTGGCGGAATGGAACCCGGTAGAGGTCATATCTGAGTTGGAGCTCGTTCGGGTCGTTGGCGAATTTCGCCAGCGGCACACCGGGCGGATTGGGGTCGGTGGCTTCGGCGCGTGCAAATACCAGGGACTCTCCGTCGGGGCTCCATACGGCGCCCATCTGCACAAACCGCGGATCGTCGGCGCCGGGGAGCGGCTGCAGCACTCCCGTTTGCCGGCTGTACCAGCTCAGAATCCCGCGCGTGGGATAAAACACCTGGAGATAGCGATAGTCCTTGAAATTGGCCACGTAGTAGTTGCTGGGAGGCTCTGCGGAACTGGCAGCCATCGCAGCAGGGTTGATCGTAGTTACAACATACTGCCCGTCCGGGGAAACCTGCGACATAAAGCCGATCCGAACGCTCCCCTTCAGCTTGCCTGCCGCTGAACTCCACTGAATCACGTCTTGCTTGCGGATCGCCATCTGGGGCGCAACCGGCGCCAGGATGTACATCCCCCGGTTGCCCTGCAGGCCATCCAGATCCATTCCCATCGTCTTGCCGTCCGCGGAGAACGAATGGCAGTTGGCGCATAGCGGCAGGTTTTCCATCACCAGCCGGCTCCGGGCTTCACCTACGTTGCGAATTCTCCAGGCGACCAGCGGTATCGCCTCCGCCGCCAAGGGTTTGATCACGCCTCTTTCCAGCTCCGAAGGCATCAGCGGCACATCGCGATAGAAAATCGGTGTGTCCAATTTGTCCTTTGAAGTGCGAAGGATGACCTTTCCACGAGAGACAGGCTGGTTCGGGACGCCATCGCGAAAGCCGGTGATGGTCACCATCGCCCCGCTTGTGACCGAATGCCGCTTGATGGCCTGCCACGTTACAAGGTCCGGGGCCCAGGAATGCGCCGCCGCCAGGCGGGGCGTGAGCTTGGGGGGATCGTTCGTGTCGGCAACGCAATCCGGATCGATCCTGCCGACGCGCGGACGCTCGCCCTTGGAAATGGCATGAATCGTGGCCGCGCCATCGCCGAACGCGATCTCGATCCGCCAGAAGGTTACGCCTTTGCCGCTATCGGTCCAAAGGAACGTCGGGGGCGTGATTTCAGGCGGAAAAATCGATTCTTCTTCCGGATAATCGATTGTGATCGCCGCTGCGCGTGCCACCGGCGGGCTCGGCGCCGTACTCTTACGGGCTTCCACGCCACCCGATGCGCGCGCGGCCAGCGCCATCAGAAGGCCCGGCAGAAGGATCGCCCGCGGCGACGCGCCCGCCATCGTTAGAGTCGCACCATAGGACCAGCTTACAGTCCCGCATGGTCCCTCGGGAATGCGCCCGACAGCCGCGCTGCCCGCGCCGCCTGCTCCCGTCGCTCGTATGTGAGCGCAACCGATCACAACGAGAAGGGGATGCCCGGACCCAGAATTGCTACGAACAGAACCGAAGCGACCGCGGCAAGAAGAATCAATGGAATGCTGCGCTCGACAGGGCCGGCCGCCATGAGGTCCTTATCCGCATGCGCTGGGAAAAGAGATGGCACCGCGATGAGCCCCACCCATGATGCGAAGCTGGTTAGTGCTCCGGAGTTCAGCATCTCCAGCCGCCCTCGTGGATCGAAGATCGGACCGGCACACGCGATCAAACCGCCGGCACTGCAAAGGGTCGTTAGCAGACGTACCAAGCGAGAACGCCCTTGCACGACCTCCGCGCTCAGTACGAAATGCAACTCAGCACTTATGAATGATAAGGCCGAGCGATACAGGACGAGACCAATCGCGAACATTAGAGTTCGCCAAAGCCAGCCGGGCGTTAATTCGCTGATGAGTGCCATCGCATCTCCCTGACCAGTGAGTCCGCACTTCATCAGATAACCAAATTCCCATAGCAGGCTAAAGGACATCGTGGCCCAGAGAAATAGCCTCAGTG
>JBEKAQ010000231.1:0-3544 GCA_050015835.1 Bryobacteraceae bacterium
TTCGGGCGAATGGCGCGAGTTGCTGCCCGAACGAAAATCCTTCCGCGAAGCGCTCCAGGTTGCACTGCATGACATGGGCCTGAAAGTGCCTCTTCCCCCACAGGGACGTTACAACGCGGCCCAGCGCATCTCCTACTCGGGGATCGTCCTGATGGGCGGGCTCAGTCTGCTGACCGGCCTCGCGATTTACAAACCCGCGCAATTGCACTGGCTGACGGCGCTCGCGGGAGGGTACGAATGGGCACGCTGGGAGCATTTCTGGCTGACCATGGGCTATCTCGGATTTTTTATCATTCATATAGGGCAGGTAGTTCGAGCCGGATGGCCTAACTTCCGCTCCATGGTCTGCGGCTGCGACCTGGTGGAAGCGCCGGAACTGATCGAAGCCGAGGTAAATCATGGCGACTGACGCGAACGATTCGACGCCCACGCCCGAACAGGCAGCCGCTCCTCCCCCCGAACAGGAGATCGCCCGCCGCACCCGTCGCTCGTTTATGGTCCTCGGCGCGGGCGCAGTGGCCGGAATCGGCGGCTGGCACTGGCTCAATTCGGGCGACGATGCAGGTATTCCGCCCTCCCTGCGGAAAGTTCTGGGCTTCAATGAACGCGTGGTGCGAGCCACGCTCTACAGCAACGATCATCTGGTCAAGACGTATCCGGCTTCGGCCGTAGGTTTCCTCAAAGACAACGGCGACATCGGTCTCGACGACGACGTTGACGAGGATGCCTGGCGTTTGCAGGTGACACCATTCGGAGCCGCCAAGCCAGCGAGCAGCCTCACTCTCGCCGATATCCGCACCCTGCCACGCTATGAGCAGACCATCGATTTCAAGTGCGTGGAGGGCTGGAGCGTAGTGACGCAGTTCGCCGGTGCCCGGCTTTCCGACTTCACCGCGAAGTTCGCGCCGGGCTCGGAGAAGGCCGAGTGCGTCGGCATGAAGACGCCGGATGCACAATACTACGTCGGCCTCGATATGCCGAGCGCGCTGCACCCGCAGACGCTTCTCGCCTGGGAGATGAACGGCGCGCCCCTCACCGACGATCACGGCGCGCCCCTGCGCCTGGTTATTCCGGTGAAATACGGCATCAAGAACATCAAACGGATCGGCAGCATCGAATACGCCAACACGCGCCCCAACGACTACTGGGCCGAACGCGGCTACGATTGGTACGCCGGCCTGTAGACACGCCGCATCACTCGATAAATCCCTGCCACATCCGCATGGCCCGCCGGTTGTGCCGGGTGAGCGCCGCAAAGCCCAGCGAGGCTGCCCACCGGCTGCGCAACAACCGCACCCCCACTCTGGCGATGTGACCCGCATCGTCCACCTGGGCTTTCCAATTCCGTGGCGCCCATTCAATGGCATGTGACACTACGCTCGGAACGCCTTCGGCCGCGCCATCCGCCGTCACCACGTTGAAGCTCTCCGTATAGCTGGGCTGCAGCAGCAGATGCATGTGACGAACCGTCTGCCGGAATTGCGGCCAGGTCTGCCATCCGTTTTCGATCAGCTTAACGTGCGGCAATCCCACCAGCATCTGGCGCACCGCGTCCATCACCGGACCCGCGCCCTCGTTGCGGCCCGACGAAAGCCAGAACTCGAGATCGGCGCGCATGCTGGTGGCGATTTCCACCGCCGCGCCCGCCGCCGTCATCAGATTCTTCAGCGCCCGCGTAGCGCCGAACGCCCCGATGCGCAGCGTGCCCGCCTGGTACCTCGCCCGCCGCGGCGCCGCGCTGTCGAGATAGTACAGATTCGGCAGATACAGGCATGGCGCCGCGTAGGCCTTCTGCACCCACCGCGTGAGCCGGTCGCAGTTGGCGGCAATCTGAAAATTCCACGTGCATCGCTCGAGGTCGATGCCTTCCCTGACCAGGCGCATAGCACTCGGATCGGCCTGCAGGAAGCCCAGATTCGAGTGACAGTTGACCGCGAACCGCGTTTCCGGAAAATCGGCGCACAATTGCGCCAGATCGGCCGTTTGAATCCACGGCGCCGAGACGACCACCCGACTTACCGGGGAAATTGCCGCCGACTTGCGCAGTTGATTGCGCAGATCGGCCGCGCTGAGGATGGGCCAGACGTTCGCTTCGACGCCCGCGGCCCGGAGACTTTTTGCGACGTTGAGCGCCGTAACGCCCAATCCGATATGACTCACCGCGCGATTGGCGGCGAAATTTTTATAAGCCAGAACAACTTGCATTTGCCCCGACGATAGACCGCCGCAGCGCCGCAACAGCCGCCCGCGAAACTCAAGTTATTGAAGACAGTACGAAAAAGGATCGCGAATTTTTGTGATCGGATTTTTTGGGTTAGCCGTGTCCCAGCTTCATCGCCCACCCGATCGCAAACAGCGCCACCATGAAGCAGCCGAAACAATAGACCCCGTAATAATAACGGTCCGGATTGGTCTTCTTCGTGGTAATCCCCATGACCACAGAGACGAATAAAGAGAACAGGAAAGCCGCCTCGAAGTGGGAAAGATTCAGCTTCGGCATTAGTCCTTCTTCCCCGTACCGATCTCCCAGGTGTCGACCATGGCGAGGATGTTCAGCAATCCCGCCGTCACGAGGAACTTCGTCCCGTAGTCGTGGACGGCGCCCGGCATATCGGGTTGTGCGTATCCGAACATGGTCGTCAACAGATACATCGCGCCCGCCGCCAGGTTACAGACGAAGCCGCCGTAATTGATGAGCGAGGTCAGGTAGTCGGCGCCCTTTTCCGGCGTGAACATGGTGCCGCGCATAAAGAGGCCGAAGAGGAACATCGGGAAGACCGACGCGAAGATGAGTGCGCCCCGTCCCGTTTTTTTCAGCAGGAAATGCCCCGCGCCAGGGACCAGCCACGCCGCGACCAGCGGCAGTAGCCATGCGTTCATGGCCGGGCTGGCTTCGTTCGCGGACGATGCGGATTGCGGTTGAGCTGCCATTCTGAGTAGTTAATACGAGCGTATCACGCCGAAGGTTCGGCCGTCCGGCCAGTGGTGTCCTATAAGGTGCGTGAATCCGATTTCAACTAAAGCCACGGGCCAAAATGGTGCGGATGGTTCCAGTTGTAACAGGCCGGACAATCGCACAGGCCTGTCGATGAAGCCGGGCGGAAATGCCTTAACCCGTGTAGTCTGCCGTCGCGCTGAGTGAAACGATGAATGAACTTGTGAATCAGCGACGGATTCCGACGCTCATACAACATGAAAACGGCATGGGCAACGAAGTCAGCGACCTGAAGGAGACGCGTCTCTTTTACGCTTGCAAAATATGGGATGTCGCTGAGGTTTCTGATAACGCCCCATCTGGTGCCGAGCTGCCTAAACTCATTTACCCATACCTTTGCACGCTGATCAAATCGGCCCTCAGCAAACACTACCAGCCCCGCTCATGATCTCCCATTTCACTGCGCTTCGTTAAGAACGTGTCGAATCTGGTCAGGATTTGCTCAGTGGCATGAAGAACGGCATCTTCACCGTAGAGTGCCGAACTTTTTTCTATCGCTGCCGCAAATAACTGGACCCCGGGTTCGTTTGCGTTCGCTATTACGTCTGC
>JBEKAQ010000232.1:0-3541 GCA_050015835.1 Bryobacteraceae bacterium
ACGAGGCCGTCCGGCATGAGTTCGCGCTCGATGGCCTCGACTGTGCCTTTGATGCGTGGATCGCTTCCGGGCAGGAAGCCGACCACCGGCATCAGGAGCAGGGCGGCGTCGAGCTGGCTGGAGCCATAGGCCTGCATGAAACTGTTTTTCTTCTTGTTGAAGGCGTTGGCGCAGATTTCGCGATGAATGGTTTCGCGGATCGTCTTCCACTTCTCGACCGGCGCTTGGTAGTGAAACTGCTCGGCGATTCGTACAGCGCGATCGAATGCGACCCAGGTCATCATTTTTGAATAGGTGAATTGCTGGGGTTCGCCGCGCACTTCCCAGATGCCTGAATCGGGCTTCCCCCAGATTTTTTCCAACTGCAACATCAGCTTCGCCATCACGCAAAAGTCATCTTCCGTGTGGTGGCCGATGGAGCGGTGAGCCTGGTAGAAGCAGTTCATGACTTCGCCATAGATGTCGAGCTGCACCTGCGAGGATGCTGCGTTGCCGATGCGGACCGGCTTGGATTTTTCGTAACCGGAGAGCCAGCCGACTTCCCACTCGATGAGCTGGCGATCGCCTTTGAGGCCGTACATGATCTGCACCTGCTCGGGGCTGCCGGCGAGGGCGCGGAGCAGCCAGTCTTGCCAGGCGATGGCCTCATTCAAATAGCCGCCGTTGACGAGTGCAAGCAGTGTGAGCGTTGCGTCGCGCAGCCAGCAATAGCGATAGTCCCAGTTGCGCACTCCGCCGATGAACTCCGGGAGAGAGGTGGTGACGGCGGCGACGATGCCACCCGTGGGGCGATAGATGAGGGCGCGAAGCGTGATCAGCGACCTCTCGATTACGTCGCTGTATTTGCCTTTGTACTTGAGACGCGCACTCCAGCGACGCCAGCTCTGTTCAGCCTGCCTAAGAGTCCGGGCGAGGTCGATTTTAGCAGGGTTGCGCTTGTAGGACAGGCCATAGGAGAGAGAAAAACCAACGCGATCGCCTTTGCTCACGGTGAAATCGGCAACCGTCCTCATATTCTCTCCGCTCAAGGGAACGGACGCGCGCAGAACGGCGAGATTGGGGCCGGCAATGGCCCGTACGCCGCCGGGTACGTGGGTGACCCAAGGGACAGTGAGGCCGTAATCGAAGCGCAGAGCCATCTCCATGCGCACGGGGACTTTGCCGCGAATGCCTTCGACGATGCGGACGATGTGCGAGTTGCGCTGGCGCACGGGCATGAAGTCGATGAGGCGAAACGAGCCGCTCTTGTGTTCGAAGGTGGTTTCGAGAATGAGTGTGTGCGGGCGATAGCGGCGAGTGGTCTTACCTTTGCCCTCAGCGGGAGAGATTTTCCAGTAGCCGTTCTCCTCGCTGCCGAGCAGGGAGGCGAAGCAGGCTGCGGAGGAAAAATCGGGCCAGCAGAGCCAGCCGATGGAGCCGTTTTTGTCGACCAGTGCGGCGGTCTCGCAGTCTCCGATGAGGGCATAGTCTTCGATTTTTGCGGCCATAGGCTTCGGTTGGTTGCGGCTTTTCTCTCGAGGTCGTCGGGCTTTGGGATGCGCGCCCTGGTGATTGGATGCGCGAAATGAGGAGCGGGCTGGTTGACATGCATGGGTTGGCGATGCAAATGGAATTCTGGGAATGCGGAGGGTTCGGGATTATGGGAGCAGGGTCCGGCCTGCGGCGGTTGCGATTCCTTCGGCCTGTCGCTTTTTGAATTGAGCGATCGGGTAAAGCTGCGACTGGAAGTAGAGGAAGTTGAAGAAAAACGTCACGACTCCGCCGAGGTTGATGCCGATGGGTTCGCGTTCGTTGTAGTGCTTCAGAAGATCGGCGCGGACGAGATAGATGGTCGCGATACCGAGAATGGCCGACGCGATTTCAAGCAGGCTGGTGAGAGTTTGAATCGTCGGCGAAGGATGCTGGTGAATCGTCAGCGCGGCGAAGCTTAGTTCGACAACGAGGTAGACATCGCACCAGAAGGCGCATCGCGATTCAGGATCGAGTTGGCGAATCCAGAGGCAGAGATAGAAGGCCCAGGCGTCCGGAATCAGGCTATTAAGGAGGTTTCGATAGGGCTGGGGCGCTAATTGATCGATGAGGTATCCAATTGCGCCCCACACAAGCGCCAATACGAGCCAATGCACGCGCGGCGGCGGCGGATATTCGATGCCGGGCATAACTCCAGATTGATTCTGCGACAAGTTCATTCGGATTCGCCGTGTGCTCAAAAGATAGCACGGAGTTTGGCGAAGGAATCGAGTTCGAGCAGGTGCTTGCTTTCGGGCGCGGCATCGAGGGCGGCGTGTTCCAGAACCCATGTGTCCTTGTGGAAAAGGAAGACGGCGTGGAGGCCTGCGGCAAGGGCGGGATTGATGTCGCTCTTGATGCTATTGCCGATCATCCAGCTTGTGTGCGGAGTGAGCTCGTGGCGGGCGATGACGGCGCGATAGGTTGCAGGGTCTTTTTCAGCGACGATTTCGACGGCGGAGAAGTGCGGAGCGAGACCGGAGCGGGCGAGCTTGTCGGCCTGCTCGGCCTGATCGCCTTTGGTCATGAGGATGAGGCGGTGGTGCGTGGAAAGGTCGGCCAGCGTTTCGGCGACGCCGGGGAGCAACTCGATCTCTTGTTCGGCGATGGAACGGGCGAAGCTGCGCACGCGCTTGATGTTGTGTTCCGTGACCGGCCCGGGGCTGAGACGCTCATAGGTGGCGACAAGCGAGCGCGTGAAGCTGGTGAGGCCGTAGCCGTGGGCGAGGATGGTTTCGCGCTCTTGGGCGTTCAGGGCATTGCGGACTTCGGCGGACGAGTACTCGTGGTGGTTGAGATAGCTGATGAAGGCGGCGATGGCGCGTTCAAAATAGATGTTGTTTTCCCAGAGGGTATCGTCGGCGTCGATGAGCAGGGTTTGGCCGGGAGGGAATTGGGGCATGGGATTAATGGTATCGAACCGGTGTGGATGAAGTGCAACCGCAGGTCCCCTTCGGCTGCGCTCAGGGCAGGCTTTCGACTCGCTGCGCTCGCTCAGGATGACAATCGGTTTTTTGATGCTCGGGATGAAGGAGACCTGTTGAGCTTTGTGCTTTCCCACCCATTCCGCAGAAAAACTGGAATGGAGTTGGCATTAGGCCCGATACCCACTCATCACGATCATGCCGTGATGAATGGGGCACAGCTTTTCCGTATTCACTGATTGTATCTACTGCGCGGTTTGCGGGAGCGTGTAGTCGAAAGTGTAGGAGTGCTTGCCGGCGGTGATGATGATCTTCATGATTCCGCTGATGCCGGCGAGTTCGCCTGTGCCGGAGCCGGGAACGACGGTGACCTCAAGCAGAAATGTTCCCTGGTTCATTGAGCCATTGTGCTGCAGGGCAAATGAGCCGGTGTGGCCGTGAAGGGTTCCGGTGATGCGTTCGATGGCTACGTAGCCGGCGGTGCCTTTTGCAGGATCCCCTGCGCCGAGCATCTCGCCCTTGCTGGTGCCTTCGAGGTCACCGTGGATTTGCTTATCGAGCGCAAAACGGCCGATGGAGGCGCCAGTGGTGGCGTCGTCCGCGAGGAG
>JBEKAQ010000233.1:0-3541 GCA_050015835.1 Bryobacteraceae bacterium
TTGGCCTGATTTCCGATAGTATCCGCTCTTGCTCACCGGGCCTTGCATATCCAGCAGTCGGGTGGCCTCTTCGTCCAACAACACGTTGGCGGGATACCTCCCTTGGACGCAAGTCGTTTCATAAGGATGACCGGCACCACCGCCAAAAGGTTTACTGCCGTCCTGCCAGCGATTGACGCTAATTTCATCCTGGCCGATACGGCAGCCATCGATGTTCAGCCCAGCCACACCCCACTTGCGGGCATTGTTGGCAAATGAACCATCGAGGGGTTTCATCGCCAAGATGATCGGTTCATAGGCCGGTTTGAGCGCGAAGCCGTAGCCGTTCCAAGCTGCGTCCCCCATCTTCTTGCCCAAGTTATGGCTCTTGGGAAAACCTTGACCGTAGAGCCACATCAGGCAGTCGCGAATCGCCCAGCCAGCGTCTTCAATGTTGCACATCAAGCGGTGAAATGTCCGAGGGTGGCAGAATGCCAACATCCATGAACCAGGCTTGCAAACCCGCAGCAATTCCCGGCAAACTTCGACAGACGGCACGCCGCCGTCCCAGGTCTGGCCCAGAAATCCCCTGGCCGTGCGGCCGTACACGCCGTTAGAACCTTCGTTGGTTTTCGGCGGTTTGCTGGTTTTTCCGCCGAACCGTTTGCCGATGCTGGTCAGACCGTAGGGGCCGTCGAAAAAACACCCGTCGAACGTGACCGAGGGAATGAGTTTCAGCACGGTCAAGGCATCGCCAGTGGCAATCCGCATGGTTTGCACTTCCTGTTGGACCCGCCCACCGCACGGTGCGGTGCGGGGCAATTGTTCCGCGCCGGTGGTGGTTACAATGTTTGAATTGTTCATGATTGCCTGGCTTGCCGCCGGTTGGTGGAGGTATATGCCGATTGTTCCCTTGCCTCCCGTATTCGTCGTTTGGCAATTTCCACGTACGCGGGATTTAACTCAATGCCGAGAAATGAACGGCCCAGTCGTTCGCACACGATAGCCGTGGTTCCCGCCCCACAGAACGGGTCAAGCACAATTCCGCCTTCGGGGCAGCCAGCCCTGATGGGTGTCTCGATCAGTTCCTCGGGGTAGACGGCGAAATGAGCATCCATGCAACGGCCGGTCGGGATTTTCCAAACGCACCGTTTATTTCTGAACTCACCCGTGACGACGTTTCTCGCAAGATAGGTCGGGTTCACCGTGCGATTGATGAGTTCGCCCTTGCTGCCTGGCCGCTTATGGACATGCTTGCCGCCAGGGTACCGCGACTTTTCGAGTTGGCGCTCGAAGTAATACTTTCGTTCTTTGACAAAGAAGAAGAGGAATTCGTAGTCGACCGTGAAGCGGTCCTTAACACTGGTGGGAATGGCATTTGGCTTGTGCCAAATGATCACGTTCCGCAGAATCCATCCTCTGTCGGTCATGGCGATGGCGAACCGTTCAGGGATCAGCGCCAACGACTTTACCGTTCCGCCAATCTCGGTCGGTTTCCGGAAAAATTGGAATGTTTCCTTTCGCGGGCCATGCGAGCCGGCACCCTTACCGCTGCCGAAGTAGGTATCGCCGAGCACGACCCAGCAAGTGCCATCGTTGCGCAGCGTTCGCCGCACTTCGTTAAATACCTGGATCAGATGGTCGATATACCCCTGAGGTGTTGGTTCCAGCCCGATTTGCCCATCGACCTCGTAATCACGCACCAGCCAGTAAGGCGGGCTGGTAACGCAGGTGTGGATCGACTGGCGGGGGATTTGCCTCAGCACGTTCGGGGCGTCGCCGGTAGCAATCCTCGTGCGTGATTCCATTCACACTTCCTCCCACACGACACTGCCCGCCGAGTCATGGACACCACCGGCAACGTCGCCGTTTTTGTCTTCCCGGCCCTCTGTTTGCTGTCCGCCGTCGGGTTGCGGCTCCTCTTCGATCGGCAACGGATCGTCGGCCCTCGCAGAAGATTTCCACGCATCTTGTTCCGTGATCGAGGGACTACCACGCTCGGTAATTTCCGACTTTCCGCCTTTCCGGCGATACTGCTCAAACAGGCCGTTCGCACGGGCCTCGCGGAGCCGGTCGCGGAAAGCCGTTTTTTTGAGGCCGGTTTTTTCTTCCCACAATCGGTGGCGGTCGTCAGTATCTTTCCCCGCGAGGTAGATTTCGCACGCGATATGTTGCTCGCGGTCGATCCGTTCGTTTCGACGCTCGGGCCTGATCTCGACGGTTCCACGCACATGGCTGTCGATGTAGTCGCGCCAGTCGACTTTGAGTTCGCCGTTCTTGTAAAGAAGGCGTACCGGTAACCCAACATCGCAGAGCGTGCGGAGATCCACCCGCCCTCCGCTATTCATCTGGTCAATGCAGTATTCGGCCACTTCCCAGCGTTCGGCGACGGTGAGTTTGCCATTGCCACGGCTCAGGGCGATGGCTTTCATGCGAACCGCCAATTCGGGCCGCGTTAGTTGCCACCAGATCGGGCCGGTTCTCGACGCAATAGCGGCCAGCACCCCGTGTTTCTCATTAAGCGGCAGATTTGAGACAATATAGATAGGAGCACGAAAAACGAAGTCGTACGACACCTGCATGTTTTTGGGATTGACCTTGTACGGCGGGGCCATTGCACTCCGCAAGATGCCCCGGTTCTTCGGGTTGGCGAGCAACTGCTCGCAGTCCTCCAAGACCAGAGGCATCTTGCAGTGTGCCTCCATTTCCGCGACGAGGGCAGGCGGCGACATGTCCGAGTTGTATAGCACCCATTTGTCTCGGCCGCCGCGAACGGCATCCAACTCAGTTCGCAGCAAGAGCGACTTCCCGTGTCCCGGAGGCCCGAAGAAGAAGAACCCACGCACCCCGTTATAGCCCGGCAGCGCGATAGTCCTGATCCTGGCTCTTACGATACGTTCCTTCTCCTCTAGCCCGGCGAGGATATCTTTTTCGCCGGCGGTGAGGCCGAACACGTCACGCGCAATCACGATGTTCCTGGGCGGCGTCCAGATCTTTGGTTCCTTGCCGGGCTTGTGGTGCGGGTTCGTGGGGTCTGTTGGCCGGAAAGCCGGAAAGCCGGAAAGATCCGTTCCGCCAACAGCAGCTTCGCCGTTGGCTTTCGGCGTCACCCGGACAACCGGCAGAGCGAGGGATGCCTCGTCCCTTGGAATTGTCTTCCTATTTATAGTCATGATTAACCTCGATCAGCCGTCCGGCCGTTACTTCCAGCGTTCTGCGCCGCCGATCTCCTGAAAACGAGATTCTAGTTGTCAAGTCGCCCCACCAAATCGTCAGCCATCGTTTGCGTCGCCGCTGCAATACGGGGGCCATAGCCGGGGTGGTGCATGAGGCAGTCGCAAACGGTTTTTCTGGAGTCGCGTCCGCAGCCCAGACCAGCCGCCTCGGCTTTTTTCCACCAGTCACTTGCCGCCCCGGTTTCACATCCGCCCTATTCTTCCTATCCCAGCCGTTCAAATGACTCGCGAGTCACCTCGCGTATTAAATCACGGACCACAGGTAGTCGTTCCGCGCCGATGGCGAGAATCATGGCGAACGTATACCCACTTTCCGGAGGATACGT
>JBEKAQ010000234.1:0-3535 GCA_050015835.1 Bryobacteraceae bacterium
GGGCGGGGCGATAGGTTTTGATGCCGAGCTGACCAACCCCAAGCCGCGGGGAACGATCAAAACCACAGGAAGCTTTGGAGCATTTCATGCAGCGGATCTGGGAGAGATGCCCTTGCAAGGCGACTACAGCTTTGAGCATGCGGACCTGGCCACATTCAAGGGAATTTCGGGGATTCTCGACTCCACCGGGCACTTCGAGGGAACGCTGCGCGATCTGACGGTGGATGGCGAGACCCGGACGCCGGATTTCCGGCTGACGCACTATGGCAACATCCTCGCGCTTACCACGCATTTTCACGCACGGGTGGATGGGACCAATGGAGACACCTGGCTGGATCCGGTGGATGCAACGCTGGGACACTCGCACTTTACCGCGCAGGGAGCGATTGTGCGCGTGCCGGGTGCGGTGGTGGGGGGAGCGCGGCAGAACGGCGGCCACGACATTGCGCTTAAGGTCAACGTGGACCGCGCGCGGATCGAGGATTTTCTGCACCTGGCCGGCAGCTCCGACAAAGTTCTCTTGACTGGCGATGTGATGGTGAAGACCAAACTGCACATTCCGCCGGGGCCGGCGCCGCTGCATGAGAGGCTGAATCTGGATGGCAGGTTTACGTTGGACAAGGCGCGCTTCACCAGTGACAAGATCCAGAAGCGCATCGCGGAGCTGAGCCTGCGCGGGCAAGGGCGGCCCGATGAGTTGAAGACCACCGATCCGGCCAGCATCCTTTCGCAGATGGAAAGCGGCTTCCAGTTGGTGGGCGGGGTCATCACGCTGCCGGCGCTCGTTTACACCGTGCCGGGAGCGAAGATCGAACTCAACGGCACCTATGGGTTGGAGGACGGCGCGCTGAACTTTGATGGAACCGCGAAGATGGAGGCCTCGGTCTCGAAGATGGTGGGCGGCTGGAAGGGCTTGCTGCTCAAGCCGGTTGACCGCCACTTCAAGAAAGAAGGAGCGGGGACCGAGGTTCCTATCCACATCGAAGGCACGCGCGACGAGCCGAAGTTCGGCATCGGTATTGACCAGACAACGCCGGAGGAGAAGCCATAGGAAATCCAGGCACCGAAGGTAGAATTGCAAAGAAAAGGGCGCGTTTCCGCGCCCTCAGTCTGGGGAAGGGTAACAGAGACAACAGAACTATGAGTTCGGGACCAGGCCAGCCGTCGCGCGCCGGCGCAACAGCAGGCCCGCCAGAGCGAAGAGTCCGGTGCCCAGCAACAGCAAAGTTCCCGGCTCCGGGGTTACTTCTTCCGACGCCGGGATGTCATAAGACGTGATCGTGAAGCTTCCCGTTTCCGAAAACAAAACATCATCACCGTTTCCTTGGGGGTCATCGTACCATCCATAGTAATCGGGACCGCCTCCGCCAACGGAATAGCCAAAGAAAATGTTGAGATAATCGCCATTGCCGAATTGGAACAGCAGGCCGTTCTGGTCAAGATACGAGCCGCTCACTTGAAACAGATCAAGCAAATCGTCGTATGTGATGATGCTGTCCGGCGTCGTGGATGAACCGCCAGGTCCGTACGGGTTCGGTATCAGGCTGATGGTGCCGTTGTCGTCAGGGTCCGTGAACGTGCCGGAGCCGCTGGTGATCAGCCATGGGTTGCCGGCGCCCTCATAGGTTCCGTAGAGTGTGCCGGATCCGGAAACGCCGCCGTCATTGAAGGTGAAGGCGAACGAATCATCGGCTCTTGCGACCGATGTGACCGCGAGGGTAGTTGCCAATGCGAGTACAACAATCGATACTTTCTTCATCGCTACCTCCTGAGCTACACTCTTGCGGCGAGCCCATTTCGTCTACTTGAGTTGACTTTCGTTGCCGTGTTACTGCGTTGCCCTGGACTCAGTGCACGCGAGTCATGGTGATGGAGCAGCGATGGGTCCTCTCATCGGTGAAAGGGATTGAAGGTGCCATCCATGTTGATCGTGATGACATAGCCGCCCGTGTTGTAGACGGTGACACTCGTTCCGTTGATACTCAGCAGAGTTCCAAGCTCGTGGCCATTGGCATCCTTCACAATGCCACCGGTTGCGCCCGCTGCGCGGCAGGCCCTGTCGGCCCTTGAGGCCCGGTCGCACCTGAGAGTGCCCAGGTTAGGCCGGTTTCACCTGCGACACAAAGGGAGGTTGAAGCGACGATGCGCACCGCGCCGGTGGAACTATTCACACAGGCATCGATGTTGGTAGATGCGGGCGCGGCCATAGCTGCCGATCCCATCAATCGAGAAACAGCGAAGACACCAACGGTTTTGCGATCCAACATGAAGAACTCCAAGGAAAGTTGATCAGTTAAAAATCCAAGACCGGAACCACGGGGGAAGCCGCATTAGACAGTCCAATACACATATCTGTTGAATACTGTTGATTTGCTGAACCGTACCATACCGTTGTGCCCGGAAGATGCAGTTGAAAGACTTCGATTTTCATTGCGGCGTTATGACCCGTCTTGTAGATCAACGTGCGCTTTGGCGGTGCTATGCCCTGTCCACAACGGGGTTCAACAGCATAAAGTGAGGGCGCGACCCATTCCATCTCCGTAGACATAACGCCTTCCTCCGTCGCGCGAAAGCCCAGCCGTTCATAGAGCCGGCGCGCGCGATTCTCCGGCTTCACCGCCAGTGCCAGCTTGGCGCCTGCTGCTTTGCATCGCTGCTGAAGGAGCTGAAGCTCCCAGCTCCCAAAGCCATTTCCACGCTGCGCGGCCAATAGCGCTATATCCACAATCCGCCAGCGCTCCGGCTTGCAATCAACCAGAATCCTGCCCACCGGCACCGCGCGCCGCGCCTCATCTTCCACGCAAAGAATTGCATCGGTAGCGTGAGGGAACTCGGTAGCGTAGCTTTGCTTGCGCCCCGTGTACTGCATCTCGATCAGCGATCTGTAAAGCTCCGCATTCGAACGGAAGGCGGCCAGATGCTCCTGAGACTCCGCAAAGAGGCGGAAGAGGAATTGCTCGTCTTCCGGCTGCGCGGGTCTCAGGAAGCAACGGACCGTTTTGTCTCCTACGGGTTGATTCATGCGCGTTCTCTTAAATTGGGTTCAACTGTTTTCTTGAACCGCTTATTCAACTCCGCGAGGGGAAGATTCCCACCAGTGCGATGATGAAATTCACGGTCAGGTACGGCTGAATATTGGCGTGCGGCAGGTTGCCGCCCGCGGTCGAGACGGCAGTCGGCGCCAAAGTGCCGGTCGGCGCGGCGTTGGTATAGGTCTGCGTCAGAACTGGGGGGCGAGTGTTGGGCGCGGCAGTTTCAGCCAGATAACTGTTGGTGGGATCGGCGTTGACGCCGGGCTGATTGTTCACATTGACCAGATGATTGTGGCTCGGCATCTGATTGGTCAGCAGCGTAACATTCTCCGCGCCGCCGTTCTGGCCGATCACGTACGGGCTCAGGCCCGCACCGTTGCCCTGATGGACCGGCACGCGGCCTTGCAGGTTGGGCAGGTTGAAAGTCGTGGTGCCGTTGCCGCCATAGGTGGTTCCCAGCAGCGAAAACAACGCGGCGTATTGCGAGATGGACAGGGTCTGCC
>JBEKAQ010000235.1:0-3535 GCA_050015835.1 Bryobacteraceae bacterium
GTCCGCCCCAAAAGCTGTTCATCCAATAAGTGGTCGGACCCCAGCGGGTCAGCGCGATCACCCATCCCAGCAGCGCGTAGCTGGGCGGCAGCCAGCCATATAGCATCCACATCGCCGCCGAAAACGTCAGCGCGGCGCTGATCAACAGCCCATAGTAGGGACTGCCTGCAACCTGTCCCACTGCCAGCAGCGCGGCGGGCAGTGGCTGATATTTCGCAGCGAAAACCGGTTGCGAAAGGACGTGGAATTGTTCGAAGTGCTCCCACAGCGGACGCGGCGGATTCGCCCAGCGTCCATGCGCGAACGTGTCCGCTTGTAAAAGGTAGGCGAACTCGTCGTGTATCGCCGGCTCCGGTGGCGGATACAAAGCCACATGCAATAGCACCGGAATCGCGCCCGCCATTACGATGCAAACCGCCCGCTGATGCGCCACATGGCGCCACGCGAATTTCAGCCGTTGCAGGGGACCCGGTAGAACCTTCAGGAGCATCATCAATCCGAAGGTCTGCGCGAATAGGATCAAGATTTCCTGCATGCGGCCGGGGACACTCCTCCGAGTGGTTCATCGACGCCGCGTACCCAAAGCATTAGGAACGTAGCCTCCGCCCGAACGCGTGAGATCGGCGAAGGCCTTCGCTTATAATTAAGTTACTGGGTGAACCGCCATACTCCGGCATGCGTAAGTTGGCCTTTTTTTTGTTGATGATTAGCTCCCTCCGCGCTTCACCGGAAGTCGTCGAGCGCGCCCAAACCCTCTATCACAGGACCGACTATCAAGCCTCTCTGCGCCTCCTGGAGCAAGATCCGGCTCCCGACGCGGCTACTTATGAATTGACCGGCAAGAATTATTTCATGCTGGACAATTACGAAAAGGCGGTTCAGCTTCTCGAAAAGGCTCGCGCGCTCGCGCCCTCCGTTTCCGACTATCATCTCTGGCTGGGACGAGCCTACGGCCGGCGTGCGGAGACCGAAGGCTGGCTCCTCGCCGGATCTCGGGCCTCCAAGGCGCGCCAGTGCTTCGAGACCGCCATCGCCCTCGACCCGCGAAACAATGAGGCCATGAACGATCTGTTCGACTACTACCTGAATGCGCCGGGTTTCCTGGGCGGCGGCCTCGATAAGGCGGAGGCCATCGCCAGACGCATCGAACACGAACGGCCGGCCGAGTATCATCATGAAATGTCGCTTCTGGCCGACCATAAGAAGCAGTACGCCGATGCAGTGGCCCATCTTCGCAAGGCCATGGAATTCGCGCCCAACGAAGTGGGCCGGGTGCTCGATCTGGCGCGCTATCTGGCAAAGCTAGGGCACACGGAGGAAAGTGAAGCCGTCTTTTCCCAAGCCGCGAAGCGGTGGCCGGGCGATCCCCGCGTCGCCTTCGCGCAAGCCCGGTTTTATGTGGACAGTCATCGCGAGTCAGAACTGGCCCGGCAACTCTTGGAGCGTTACCTTAATGCCGACCTCACTCCCGACGATCCTCCCAAGCAAACCGCCGAGAAACTCTTGCGCCAGGTTGCCAGCCGCTGATCTTCCGAGTGACATTCCCTTAGCCGCCCACTCACTTCCATGCCGCGGAACCTCATCCTAAAAACATTCTCCGTCTTGCTGCTGTTCATCGCGCTGAAGGCAGTCGGCAATTTGTCGCTCGCCTGGGGCATGAAACACCTGGCGGAGAATGCGTCCGCCAATCCGCTGTTCTACATCCGCGCCATGCTGAACCCGTTTGTACTGCTGGGCGTCGTCGCTTTGATCGTGGCGCTGCTTGTCCGCATGGTCTTATTGAGCATCTCCGATCTGAGCTTCGTCCTGCCGGTCACCGCCGTGGGATACGTGATCGCGGCGTTTCTCGGCAAAACCGTTCTGCATGAGGAAGTGACCTCCACGCGCTGGCTGGGAACCGTTCTCATCGTGATCGGCGCGGCTCTCACCAGCTCCACGATTCACGCGAAGACTGATACCACTTCCCGCAAACCAACGGAGAATGAGGATAGGCCCGCATGAGATGGATTCTGGTGGCGTTGATGGTGGTCGCGACCGCGCTCAGCGATCTGCTGCAAAGTCATGAAATGAAGCGGGCGGGCGAGCAATCCGCCGGCGCGCGCGGCCTGCTGCGCCTGCTGTTCATGATCGTGCAGCGGCGCTTCCTGATTCTTTCCATCGCGTGCTTGGCCGTTTCGTTCTTCTCCTTCATGGCCTTGGTACAGATCGGTCCACTCAGCTTTGCCGTACCCGCGTCGGGCGCAAGCTTCTTTTTAGAAACTTTGCTGGCGAAACTGCTTCTGAAGGAGCACGTGGGCAAGCGCCGGGCGCTAGGCGCGCTCATCGTGCTCGCCGGAGTTGTGCTGGTCGGCGGCTAGGCAATCGGAAGACGGACTATCGCTTGACCGCAACCGGCGCCACTGGAACCAGCTGCCCATCGCGAATGTAGTAGTCGGCTCCCCGCCACCGTACGCTGCTCTGGGTAAAGCTCACCAGCCAGATGACGAACGCGACGGCGTCCCACAGCGGTATCAGCGGAACCTCCCGCAACGAATGCGGCTGATGTAACCCTCGCACGCCGATGACCCACGTAATCGCCGCGCGCATCGCGATGTAGCCGCCCAGATAAGTTACGGCCACCGCCCAGGTCGGCTGCGCGATCACCGCCGCGATGGACCACGCCAGCCCATGCGTGAAGATCAGGCCGAAGTGCCCCCACGGACGCATGTGGCGCATCACCACGATCCATCGCAGCCGCTTGTGAAATAGATCCGGCATCGAGTGGTAATCGGAGACCGTCAGCACGGAGTACCGCAGCAGCTTCACTTCGTATCCTTGTTCGGCGATCAAACGACCGACGAGTAGATCGTCGGCGGGGCGATTTTCAATCGACGCGTAACCGCCAAAACCCGCCAGCCTGGATCGCGTCGTGGCAATCGACGGCCCCAGCGCGAATTTGATTCCATCTAATTGCCAGGCCACCAGGATGCCGGCATAAAAGTCCGAGATCATGCCGGCGGTCTGTAGATGATCGATAAAGCTGTGGACCTCCTCGTGGACATAAAAGCATGTAACCGCGCCCACCCGCGGATCCCGCAGCGGAGCCGTCAGAGCGCGCAGGTAATCCGGACGGACCCGCACGTCGCTGTCGCTGATCACCACAATTTCGTGTTCCGCTTCGGCCACCAGCCGCGCCAGTTTGGCGACCTTGTCGTTGGTGGCGATTCGTCCCGAACCGGGAAGCACCCGGATGGCACGCTCCGGAAAATCGCGCCGGACGCGCTCCACCACCTGATGCACTTTCTCATCGTCGGGATCGATACACAGCACCAGCTCGTAGTGCGGATAATCCTGCCGGCAAAAGCTGGCGAGGTTTTCGTAAGCGTCGAGGTCCAGGCCGCGAAACGGCTTCAGGATGCTGACCGGCGGACTAAAACCGGCGTCCTGCGTGTCGGCGGCCTGATGAAAAAATCGCCACGAGCTGTACAGAACGATCAAATAGTAAATAAAAGGGATCGCCGCAATCCCCAGAAAAACGCCAAGCCACATCACTTCA
>JBEKAQ010000236.1:0-3468 GCA_050015835.1 Bryobacteraceae bacterium
GCCAGCTGGACAATCCTCTATCTGACCATCACCACTTTGCGCCACTCCCGCGAAGCGCGGCACAACGAGATGCGGATGAAGCTGGCCCTCAGCAACGCCGAACTGCGCGCACTGGAAGCCCAGCTCGACCCGCATTTCTTTTCAACTGCCTGAACTCCATTCGGGGCATGATCGGCGAGGATCCGGCGCTGGCACGGGATATGGTCACCCGGCTGGCCAACATCCTGCGCTACAACCTGCAAAGAGACCGGCGGCATACGGTCCCGCTGTCGAGCGAAGTGGAAGCCGCCTCGGACTACCTGGCGCTGGAGTCGATTCGCTTCGAGGACCGGCTCAGGGTGCATCTGGCGGTAGACCCCGCCGTTTACCAGAACCCCGTCCCGCCCATGCTGCTCCAAACGCTGGTGGAAAATGCGATCAAGCACGGCGTGGAGGACGTCCCGTCCGGCGGCGACCTCTTCATTCGGGCTGGTGCGAAGGGTGGCGAGTTGCGCATCGAAGTGGAGAACTCGGGCAGCCTGGCCGAGCTGCGGACAGATTCCACGCAAATCGGGCTCGCCAATGCGCGGGATCGTCTCCGTATCCTGTACGGCGACCGCGCCACGCTTCGGCTCACGGCGAACGGCGCGGGGCGCGTGACCGCAACCGTTCTGATCCCGGCCACTCAATGAAAGCACTGATTGTCGACGATGAGCGAATGGCGCGTCGTGAATTGCGGCGATTACTGGCCGCTCACGCGGAAATCGAGATCGCCGGAGAGGCTCGCACGGGCGAAGAAGCGCTCGACCTGATCGGACGATGCATACCCGATGTCCTCTTTCTCGACGTACGCATGCCCGGAATGAGCGGCTTCGATCTGCTGCAGCAGCTGGACGACGTTCCGCAGGTGATCTTCACCACGGCCTACGACGAATACGCGCTGAAGGCGTTCGAGGTCAGCGCGCTGGACTATCTGGTGAAGCCGGTTGCGCCGGCCCGGCTGGCTGCGGCGGTGGCTAAGCTTCGCCCGCGTGCCGCCCGATCGCGCCTGGAGCGGGTGTTCGTTAAGGATGGCGAACGCTGCTGGCTGGTGCGCGTGGCCGACATTTACCTGCTGGAGTCGGAAGGGAACTATACGCGCATCTACTTTGCCGACAAGCGACCGCTGATTCCACGTTCCCTGGCGACTCTGCAGGAGCGGCTCGATCCGGACATCTTCTTTCGCGCCGGACGCAGGCAGATCGTGAACCTGAAGTGGGTCGAGCGTGTGGAGCCGGGTATCAGCGGTAATCTGCTGGTCGTGCTGCTGGGCGGAGCGACGGTAGAAATGTCACGGCGGCAGTCGGCCCGCTTCCGGGAAGCCCTGAGTCTGTAGTCCGTCCGCTCCCTCACGGTCGCGGCTCGGCAATACCTACATGATTTCGCTGTCTTCGCGAACTGAAATTTTGGAACCGCCTTCTTTCCGGTTCAGATCGTCCGCCAGGATCACCGCTTCCGCCAGATCCCGCATGGAGCGCCGCAGCCGCCGGCTTTCATTGCGTAACCGAAGGTATGCTTCTTCCTCGGTCAGACTGTGTTTGTACTGTAGAATCCCCTTGGCCCGCTCCACCAATTTGCGCGCTTCGAGAGTGCGCTTCATATCCAGCGTCTCGGACATCAGGCGGGCGTTCTGTATGGCAATGGCGGCCTGCCCCGCGACCACCTTCACGAATCCTACTTCCTCATCGATGAACGTACGCGCATCGCGGGTATATATGTTGATCGATCCGATCGCTTTGCCCTGCGAAAGCAGCGGCGCCGCCAGCACCGAAGTCAATCCCGACTTCCGGGCCAGCTCCGGATAGCGATATTGCTTCTCTTCGTGGATGTTCGGAATGATGACCGGCTGCGCTTCGCGGATGACGTGCTCGATCAGCGAACCTTCCATGCGGATCGGCATCCGGTGCATGTAATCCGGCGAGGAACAACGCGCCGCGCTGACCGTCAGCTCCTTTTTTTCTTCGTCGACCAGCAGAATTGAGCAAACCGCGGAATCGAGCGTCTCCGCCACCATCTCCGAAATCGCCTGCAGAATCCGGTCGAGGTAGCTCTCGGCGGAAATCGTCTGCGCCACCGCCGCGAGCGTTTCCAGTCTCCGCACCGAACTCAGGGATTGTTCGGCCAGCCGCGCCCGGCCAATCACACCGCCCATTTGCTCGCCGATAAAAGTAATCAGAGCCACTTCGTCGGAGGAGTGCAGATGCGGCTCGCGGTGATGAACGTTGATGACGCCGATCAGTTCGCCGCTGTTGACCAGCGGCACCGAAAGAAACGCTTCGTACGTATCTTCCTGGAGCGAGCTGAAGCGCTTGAAGCGGGAATCCTGGGAAGCGTGCTTCCCCAGGGCGACCACTGAGTTATGCACAGCCACCCAGCCCGTGATGCCCTCACCCATTTTGAGGCGCACTTTGCCGATCTCCGCGTCATGCGGAAGTTGCGACGCGCGCAGGACAATTTCGTTCGTTGCGTGGTCGATCAGGTAAACGAGACATGCGTCTGAATGGGTTACATTCATCGCGAGACTGACGAGTTCTCTCAGAATCTCTTCCAGATCCTGATCCGAACTCACAATGCTGCTGATACGGTGCAGCAAAGCGACCTGGCTGCCTGTACTTTCCCCCATAGCTGTCATTTTGATTGATTCCCCTGGCTAAAACCGTAGTTTAGGATTCGGTTCAACACTGGGTCCAATTCATTTTTTGGATTGGCGGCATCGGTTCGCCCTCATCTTTTCATTTCCCGATACTTACGGCGTCATGGTACCCCTGCCCGCGAGCCGCCTCCCCTTCAGAATTTGCGCGACCATTCCTTCGGCCAGCGCTCCACTACCACCTTCTTGTCCGTATAGAATTCGACCCCGTCGCGCCCCTGCCCATGCAGCACGCCGAGGAAGCTGTCTTTCCACCCGCTGAACGGAAAGTAAGCCATGGGCGCAGCCACGCCGATATTCACCCCGATATTGCCGCAGGGCGCCTCATAACGGAACTTGCGCGCGGCCGCCCCGCTGGACGTGAAAATCGACGCCTGATTGCCATAGGCGCTCCGCGAAATAATCGCGATCGCCTCGTCGAGGTCCTTGCAGGACTGCATGGCAAGCACCGGTCCGAAGATCTCCGTGGTATTCAATTCGCTATCGGGCCCGATGTCGGTCAGAATCGTGGGCTTCAGGAAAGCGCCCCGCTCGCCGCCCTCGATCTTCGGATCGCGGCCATCCACAATCGCCCTGCCGCCCTCCCGCAATCCCGTCCCGATCAAACCCTCAATGCGCTTCTTGCTGGCCGGCGAGATCACCGGTCCCATCTGCACGCCCTCGGCGAGCCCGTTCCCCACCTTAAGACTGGTGGCGATATCCGCGATCGCCTGGGTAAACGGCTTTTCCGCATCGCCTACCGTGATGGCGGCCGAAACCGCCAGGCAGCGCTGTCCCGCGCACCCGAACGCGCTGTCGCT
>JBEKAQ010000237.1:0-3455 GCA_050015835.1 Bryobacteraceae bacterium
GGCTGCGGCTGGGATGCCGGAGTTTGCGCAACGCCTTAGCTTCAATCTGGCGAATGCGCTCCCGAGTGACCGCAAAATGCTGGCCCACTTCTTCGAGCGTATGCTCGCTGCCGTCCTGCAGCCCGAATCGCATTTTGATGATCTTCTCTTCACGCGGGCTGAGCGTCTTCAAGACCTCGGCCGTCTGCTCCCGCAGATTGAGATTGATCACCGCTTCCGATGGCGACACTACGCGGCGGTCCACCAGAAAATCGCCGAGGTGGGATTCTTCTTCCTCGCCCACCGGCGTTTCGAGTGAAATGGGCTCCTGCGCGATGCGCAAAACTTTGCGCACCTTGCCAACCGGCAGCTCCATCTTTACGCTGAGCTCTTCGGTAGTAGGCTCCCGTCCGAGTTCCTGCTGCAATTGGCGCTGCATGCGGACCAGCTTGTTGATGGTCTCGATCATGTGAACCGGGATGCGAATGGTGCGCGCCTGATCGGCGATGGCGCGGGTGATAGCCTGACGCACCCACCAGGTTGCATAAGTGGAAAACTTGTAGCCGCGCCGGTAATCGAATTTGTCGACCGCCTTCATCAGGCCGATATTGCCTTCCTGGATCAAATCGAGGAATTGCAGGCCGCGGTTGGTGTATTTCTTGGCGATGGAGATCACGAGGCGCAGATTGGCCTCGACCATTTCCTTCTTCGCCTGGCGCGCTTCGCGCTCGCCCTTCTGCACCATGTGCACGAGCTTGCGGAATTCGCCGATTTCGAGCCCGGTCTCGGTGGCAAGCGTATGGATCTGCGTGCGCAGCTCCTTGATGCGGTCCTTGTCGCGGGCGACGAAATTCTTCCAGCCTTTTGCCGACAGTTTCGACACGCGGTTGAGCCAGCGCGGATCGAGCTCGTTGCCCTGGTAGTTTTTGAGGAAGTCCTCGCGGATGACACCGTGGCTCTCGGACAGCCGCATCAGCCGGCCTTCGTGGCTGACCAGCCTTTTGTTGATGTCGTAAAGCTGCTCGACCAGCGCATCGATGCGCGCCTGATTGAGCCGCAGCGACTTTACCTCTTGAATGATATCTTCCTTGAGCTTCTTGTATTTGCGCTCCTGGCTCGGCGTGAGCGAACCGGTCGAGTGCAGCTTGTTCTGGATGTCCTGCTCTTGCAGGCGGCGAAGCCGCTTGAACTCGTTAGCGATGGTGTCGAAGGTCTCGAGCACCTTGGGCTTGAGCTCGGCCTCGATGGCCGCAAGCGACATGGAGTTTTCCAGGTCGTCCTCGTCGAGGTCGGCCTCGGCTATGGCGGCTTCGAGATTTTCCTCGCCGTCGCCGGAGCCATTCGTGGCCGCGGGCTTGAACGGGGTCGCGCCGGGCGGCGCCGAAGGCGGCGCCACGGCTTGCGGCGGCAACGGGAAGCCCGGCACGCCGGCGGCGGCGGCGGCTGCTCCGCCATCGCCGGGAGGCGCGCCCTGCGGCACGACGTTCTTGGCGTCCGGGCCGGCATAGGTCGCTTCAAGATCGATAATGTCGCGGAGGAAGACTTTTCCTTCGTTGAGCTCGTCACGCCAGATGATGACGGCCTGGAAGGTGAGCGGGCTTTCGCAGAGGCCGGCGATCATCGCCTCGCGGCCGGCCTCGATGCGCTTGGCGATGGCGATTTCGCCTTCGCGCGAGAGAAGCTCGACCGAACCCATCTCGCGCAGATACATGCGCACCGGATCGTCGGTGCGCTCGGAGGGCTCCTTGGCCTCGGTCTTGGCCACCGCCTTCGGCGTGACCTCGACCAATTCGCCGGATTCGGACTCTTCCTCCTCCGGCTCCTCGCGCGCCTCGCCTTCTTCCTCGGCTTCGGCTTCCTCGGTCTCGACGACGTTGATGCCCATCTCGCTCATCATCGCGAGGACATCCTCGATCTGCTCGGAGGTGACTTCCTCCGACGGCATGACCGAGTTGAGCTGCTCATAGGTGACGTAGCCGCGCTTCTTGGCCTGCTTGATCATCTTCTTGACGGCGGCGTCAGAGAGATCGAGGAGCGGCAGCGGGGCGTCCGGAGTCTCCGGGCCTTCCTTTTCCGGAGTCTCGCTATCCTTCGCCGCGGCAGATTTCTGCGGGGCCAGCTTTTGCAGGGCAGCTTTCGCCTTGCTCGCAATCGTCTTGGTGGCCACGCTCTTGCTTGCCATGTTCTTCTCCACGAACGCCTGTCCCTACCGCTGCGCGGCTTTAACTCCCACCGCACTGCACAGCCCCGTCCCGGGGACGCCGGCCACGCCGGGGCAGACGGACTTCAACTTCAGTCCCCCTACCCTATGGTGAATGTCCATAAGGGCAGGCGGACGCCGATTTCGGGCCCGGTTGGCGGCTAGATGCCTGGTCCCACGCCCAAAAGGGGGCAGCGCCGGGTCCGACAACCGCCCGAATCGAGCCCCTTAACTTGTCCCGGAACTCCGTTAAACTCCGACTAACCCTGTTTTCCGCGCGAGCGCCCTCTTAGTCCCTCGCTTGCAAGGCGTCCAGCACCGCAGCCGACGCCCTTTGCGGCCTCTCACGCCTCTTCTAAGTCGAACGCGCCGGTCGGCCGGATTGTTCGCCAAAGCCCTCGATCAGGGCCTCGGTACCGTCGATCGAAGAAAGCCGGGCCTTCACGTCGCGCAGACGCGAATAATTTGTTTCCGTGTTGTCCTGGCCGAGCGCCATTTCCGCGTCCTTAAGTTCCCTAGTTAGGGAATGCCACTGCCGATGCAAGGCAAGAAGTTGCTTCCAGGTCTGCAAAACATCGGCTGCGGCAGCCTCCGGCCGCGCCCCCCACACCGAGGGCGTGGTGATGGCGCGCTCGATGCGCGCGAGCAGGTCGCCGAAGCCCCGGCGAGTCAGTTCGGCGGCAAGTTCCGCGCGGTCGAGCTCGGCCTGATGCCCAGCCTGCTGTTCGACCTCGTGCTCAGCGGCCTGACCGGCATGATGGGCAAGAATGTCGATCAGCGCCGCCTTCAGCTTCCTGGCGTCGGCATGGCGGAACTCGGTCTCGGACAATTCCTCCAGATGGTCGTGCAACAGCCACGGATAGTTGAGCGCGGCTTGGAGGATCAGCGCCTCGCGGCGCGGGATCGCCGTGCGGTGGCCGCGGTGCAGCGGGCTGTCCAGCAGATGCTGACTCGCCACCCCAAAGCCCTCCTCGCGGTCGAAGGCGACACGCGGATAAGGCTTGCGGGCACCGGGTCCGGGCCGCCGGCCCCGGTCGTCGAAGGCGCGGCGCCGGGCCACGACCTCGATCGGCGCGAATAATTGGCGCAGCCGCGTGCCGAATTCGGCGCGGTAATAGCGCCGCACGGTTTCGTCGGCGATGGTGGCAATAATCTCGCCAAGCCGCGTCTCCAGCGCCGCGCGGCGCTCCGGCGTGGCGAATTGACCGGCCTCGGTCTCCCGCGCCCACAGCATATCGGCGAGCGGCCGGGCGGCCGCGAGCACGTCCTCGACCGC
>JBEKAQ010000238.1:0-3425 GCA_050015835.1 Bryobacteraceae bacterium
ATCCAGTCCTCGCGTGCCAATGGCGCCAAATCCCGTGGGCCCGTCTCGCCCGCCGGCAAACGCGCCTCCGCCGCCAACGCCGCTCATTCCGCAGGGCCGGTCACGCCCGAGGGCAAAGCCCGCTCCTCCCGCAACGCCATCCGCCACGCCATGCTCTCCGATTCCGTTGTCCTCGATGCCGAATCCGCTGCGCAATTCATCGCGCATCTGGCTATCCTTGAGGACGAGTTGAAACCCGAGCTTGGCATCGAAACCAGCCTGGTTCAGAGCATGGCTGTCGCTTCCTGGCGTCAGATCCGTCTCTGGTCGCTGGAAAAAATGCAGATGGATTGCGAGACCCGCAAGCAGCAGCTCGCGCACTCGAATGAGGACGCCGCCACCTGCACCGCTCTCGCTTTTCGCGCGCTCTCCGACGAATCCACCACGCTCGAAAACCTAAATCGGTATGAGACCCGCTACGACCGCCAGTACCACCGCGCGCTCTCCCGTTTCTTGGCCTTTCGCGCTGGAAAACGAAATAAAAATAAAAGTGTTTTTGCCAAACGAACCGAACCCAACCTCGGATAACTACCTCAGAGAACTACTGGCCGCACTTCACCCCGTAAAACCACTCAGCGCAACTATTCGGCCTCTACCGCGTTTACAGATAAAGGAAAGGTAACTGGCAGTTCTCCATGCGGCATCACAGCCCGACCATCGGATTCCTCATCGCCCTAACCCTCTTTACCTCTGGCCTTTATGCCAAAAAGAAGAAGGTGCAACCTGAACCACCCATGCCGCGGATGACGGCGGAACAAAAGACGTTGCATGCGCTCAACCGCCTTACCTTCGGACCTCGTCCCGATGACGTTCAACTCGTCAACGCCATGGGCCTCGACCACTGGATCGAGTGGCAGCTAACACCCGCCCGCATCGTCGAAAATCCCATCCTCGAAACCAAACTCGAGCCGCTCGACACCCTGCGTATGAGCACGGCCGAGATGGTGCGTCATTATCCGACACCGCAGATGGTCCACCTGATGATTCAGGGCCGGTTGGCTCTTCCGGCCGACCCGGAAACCCAGTACTCCATTCGTAAACTCGTGGCGCGTTTCGAACGTCAGGACAGCGCTAAAGATCAGACCGGCCTCGCCGATCTCAACGCGCCCGCGCTCCCCCAAACCTGGTCCCTCGACGACCAGCAGAAACAAATCCTCTCCAGCGGCAAGCCCCCTGAGCAGGCCGCCCTCATCGCTTCCCTGCCCGAGCCTGAGCAATACGATGTGCTCGATACGCTGCCTAACGGCGCCCGCCAAAAGATCTACCCCGCCGCGCCACCCGATCTTCGCCGCAAAATTCAGATCTTCGGCGGACCCGTCCAGATCGTCAATCAGGACCTCCTGGAAGGCAAGCTCCTCCGCGCCGTTTACAGCAATCGGCAGCTCGAAGAGGTGCTCACCGATTTCTGGTTCAACCACTTCAACGTCAATCTCGACAAGGGCGCCGACCGTTACATGGTTACCTCCTACGAGCGCGACGTGATCCGCCCTCACGTGCTCGGCAAATTCAAAGATCTCCTGCTCACCACCGCTGAAAGCCCCGCCATGCTGTTCTATCTCGACAACTGGCAATCGGCCGGACCCGACCCCAGTCACAAGCGCCGCCAGGGGCTCAATGAGAATTACGGCAGAGAGCTCATGGAACTCCATACCCTCGGCGTCGATGGGGGTTATACGCAAAAAGATGTCACCGAAGTTGCCCGCTGCTTCACTGGCTGGACCATCACGGAACCCCAGCGCGGCGGTGGCTTCGAATTCAACGCCAAGCTTCACGACAACGGTGAAAAACACGTTCTCGGCGTCACCATTCCCGCCGGCGGTGGCATCGGCGATGGCCTCAGAGTGATCGACATCCTCGCGCATTCCCCCGCCACCGCGCACTTCATCGCCAAAAGCCTCGCCATTCGCTTTGTCTCCGACAATCCGCCCGACGACCTCGTCCGCTGGATGGCCAAGCGCTTCCTCGAAACCGATGGCGATCTCCGCGAAACCATGCGCGCCATGATCTATTCGCCTGAATTCTGGAATCCCGAGAACTTCCACGCCAAGGTCAAATCGCCCCTGGAACTCGTAGCCAGCGCGGTGCGCGCCGTAAATGGCGATATCGATTATGGCAACGCCCTCGTGGGCATGATGAATCAACTCGGCGAGCCGCTCTACCGTAAGCTCGAGCCCACCGGATATTCCAACCGCGGCACGGATTGGATGAACTCGGCCTCGCTTCTCGCACGCATGAACTTCGCCATTGCCCTGTCCCGCAGCCGCATCCCCGGCATTAATGTGGATACGGCGCGCTTCACCGGCAGCGCTTCCGACGTCGAGCGCGGCATTCTCATGATGGACGCCTCGCCGGATACGCAGGCCGCCATCGACGCGGCGTTACAACCCGCTCCGCCCCAACCCGGTCCCGCCGTTGCGGGTCTTACTTTAGGCTCTCCCGATTTTCAACGCAGGTAACAGAATGGCAATCTCTCGCAGAATCTTTCTTCGCAATTCCGCACTCGCAATGGCCGGCATCGGTTCGGCCCCGCTCTGGCTCCAGCGCGCCGCTCTGGCTAACGACACTCCCGCCGGCAGCCGCAAAAAGGTCCTCGTCGCCATCTTCCAGCGCGGTGCCGCCGATGGCCTCAACATCGTGGTCCCGCACGGCGAGCAGCGCTACTACGACCTCCGCCCCGCCATCGCCATCCCCCGCCCGTCGGCCAATATCGCCCAGGCGGATTCGGTCATCGATCTGGATGGTTTCTTCGGTCTGAATCCCGCCCTCGCCCCTCTCGTACCCCTCTGGCGCAGTCGCCAGCTCGCCATCGTGCATGCCGCCGGATCGCCCGACCCCACGCGCTCTCACTTCGATGCGCAGGATTACATGGAATCCGGCACGCCCGGCCTGAAAGCCACCACCGATGGCTGGCTGAACCGCGCCTTGCCCGCCGCCCGCACACCCGTTTCGCCCGTTCGCGCCGTCAGCCTTGGACCCACTCTCGCCCGCACCATTCGCGGTGCCAACGACGCCATTGCGGTCGAGAACCTGAGCAACTTCACGGTCCGCGATGCGGCCGCGTCCAAAGTCCTGCAATCCATGTACGCCGGTACCAGCGACCAGATCCTCAATGGGACAGGCAAAGAAACCTTCGATGCCGTCGCGATCCTGCAATCCATCCAGAAGACTCCCTACCAGCCCGCCGGTGGAGCCGCTTATCCCAAAGGCCGCTTCGGCGACAGCATGCGGCAGATCGCCCAGATCGTCAAGGCCGACGTCGGTGTCGAAGTCGCGTTCGCCGACATTGGCGGCTGGGATCACCACGTCAATGAGGTCGGCGCCAAACCCTCCGTCGGTCAGTTGGCCAATGTCCTCGGTGAGCTCGGGAACGCACTCGCAGCCTTTTA
>JBEKAQ010000239.1:0-3402 GCA_050015835.1 Bryobacteraceae bacterium
TGCTAGCCGGCGCCGGCCAGTTCGGCACGCCCGATCAGGGAATCTTCGCCTACTGGATCAATGCCCACCTTCGCAAGCGCCCGTTGCGCTATATCGGCTTCAATGGCCTCGGAACCCAGGTGCGCGACGCGTTTCACCCCCGCGATCTCGCGCGGCTGCTGGCCCTCCAGATGCGAACCGCTCGCTCATCCGGCTGCCGCATCTATAACGTCGGAGGAGGCCCCGCCAACAGCATGTCGCTCGCGCAACTGACTGCCTGGTGTGACGACTGCTTTGGCGTGCACGCTCCTCAGCCCGACCCCCGCGTCCGTGCCTTCGACATTCCCTGGATGATCATGGATAACCAGCTGGTAGAAAAAGAGTTCGGCTGGCATCCCGAGACCTCGCTATCGGATATACTTACTGAAATCGCCGGTCACGCCCGCCAACATCCGGACTGGCTGGAGCGAAGTGGTCTATGAAATCGCCTCCGCCTACATCCAGGGAACCGCTCAAGCTCCTCTCGGTCGTCATCCCGGCCCGCAATGAAGCCGGCTGCATAGCCTCTACCGTCGAGCATCTTTACGTGGAACTGCGGCTCCACGGCATAGCTCATGAAATCGTGGTCGTGGACGACGGCAGCACCGACGAAACGTGGCAGATCCTGACCGGCATTCAGCACGAAATTCCAACTCTGCGCCCGGTACAAAATCTCGGTCAGCATGGCTTCGGCCGAGCCATAATCTATGGGCTCGACCAGATGCAGGGCGATGCCGCCGTCGTCATGATGTCCGATGAGAGCGACGATTGCCGCGACGTGGTGACTTACTGGCGCCTGTTAAACGAGGGTTGGGACGCCGTATTTGGCTCGCGTTTCGTCCGCGGAGGCGGCGTGATCGACTACCCCGCGCATAAACTGATGGTCAATCGTTTCGCCAACGCGTTTGTGAAAGTCCTGTTCAATATTCCGCTCAACGACACCACCAACGCCTTCAAAGCTTATCGCCGCACGGTCATTGACGGTTGCCGTCCCTTCCTTTCGCCTCACTTCAACCTGACCGTGGAACTGCCGCTCAAGACCATCGTCCGCGGCTACTCGTGGACCGTCACCCCGATCACCTGGCGCAACCGGCGGTCCGGCATCTCCAAGCTCAAGATCCGCGAGATGGGCAGCCGCTATTTGTTCATCGCCCTGTATTGCTGGCTTGAAAAATACTTCACCTCGGACGATTACCGCAAAAAAGCAGAAATCGTAGATAGCCAACCCGCCGCGGAAATAGCGGCTGCCCATAAGACTGAAGGAACATAATTCGACTCCTGTTCATCTTCGGTACCCGTCCCGAGGCAATTAAATTGTGTCCGGTGATCCGTTACCTGAAATCGCGTCCGGACAAGTTCTGCGTGCGTGTTTGTGTCACCGCGCAACACCGGGGAATGCTCGATCAGGTGCTCCATGCCTTCGAGGTCGCGCCGGACATCGACCTCGATATCATGCTTCCCGGCCAGACGCTCTACCAGTCCACCTCGCGGATCATTGCCGGACTGGGGCCGGTCCTTGCCGGCGAACAGCCGGACATGGTTCTGGTGCAAGGTGACACGACCACCACTTTCTGTGGCGCCCTGGCCGCCTTCTATGCCGGAGTTCCGGTCGGTCACGTGGAAGCCGGTTTGCGCACCGGGAACATGCGGCACCCCTTCCCTGAAGAAATGAACCGCGTCCTGACCACCAGGCTCACTACGCTCCACTTCGCTTCGACGGCTTGGGCGGCTGGTAATCTCCGTGCCGAAGGCGTCGCCGGGGACAAGATCTTCGTCACCGGCAACACCGGGATAGACGCCGTTCTCCACGTCAAAGAGGCGCTCGAAAGCGGGAAACTCGAAGGACTGAACAACCGCATTCCTTTGGACCCGGCTAAGAAACTGATTCTGGTAACCGCGCACCGCCGGGAAAGTTTCGGCGAGGGCCTGGAGCAGATCTGCGCGGCAATCCTGCGGCTTGGAGCGAGAGAAGATGTCCAGATTGTCTATCCTGTGCATCCCAATCCCAACGTCACAGATCCGGTTCGCCGTATGCTTGGCAAGCACCCCCGCATCATCCTTACCGATCCGCTGTCTTATGTGCCTTTTGTCGACCTGATGCGACGTGCCGATATCCTGTTGACCGACTCCGGCGGCATTCAGGAGGAAGCTCCCTCACTGGGGAAACCAGTGCTGGTGATGCGGCAGACCACCGAACGTCCGGAGGGCGTGGAAGCCGGCGTGGCCTTTCTGGTGGGCACCGATCCGGACGAGATTGTCCGGAAAACGGAAGAGCTGCTCGGCACTACCATCGCCAAAGGGCAAAATCCCTATGGCGACGGACAGGCATCGAGCCGTATTGCGTCCGCTATTGAAGCGGCTCTACTGCGGTAGAAGAATCAAAAGCTCCAGCTGCGGATTGGGAAGTTCGCCCGGAACGTAGGCTGCAAAGTTACGCGCCCGCCTCACAGCTTCCCACGCCGGACCGCTTTGCGACACGCTGAAATAGTTGTAGCGCAGTTTGACCGGTATCGAATTGGGTGGTGTGGGGATGTAGGTCAATTCCAGGCCGGGCAGGGCATAGGTCAACAGATGGTCGATATGGCTGTTGGAGCATACTTTCACCAGCCCCGGTGTCTTTTCGATGATTTCCGACTGCGACACGTCGGCGTTGACCGCCAGGAACATCTGGGTGCTTCTCAGATATTTGTCTTCCGTAAGTTCGGTCGCATAAATGGAGGGCCGCACCAGTTTCAGCGGCAGAGAGACACAATTAGTGGGGACGGTGGTTTCCAGCAGCATCCGGAGTTTCTCGTTCAGGCTGGTGAAACAAAGCGATAGATTGTCGTGATCGTAGGTGGGGATGTCCCGAGGATGCAGCGTGGTGGAGAAGGTGGTTAACGACCCGGCCAACTCCGCCATGGCGGAGAACAGCTGTTCGGGATGGCGGGTACCGGCTTCGTAGAGGTGATTGACGAGGGGGGCGTACGAGTTAACCGTATACAGCAGCCAAAAATCAGCTATATCGGAGGCGGAAAATTCGGCCAGGCTTTGATTTCGCTGACGCCGGCTGCCGGAGAGGGCCGTACTGCGGGCGTACAACACCTCGGATAACTGGCGGGCGATGGTGACCAGATAATCGCTGGCGTGGAAATCGAGCAGCGGCGGCACGAAAGTCGGGTCTAGCGCGCAGACACCGGAAACGGAACGCGTCACCCGGGCCACCCGCATCGAGACGGTACCTTGCTGTAGTTCGTTTTGTACCAGGAAGCGAAAATTCTTGCGCGCGATCAGAACCGGTTTTTCCGAAAGGCCGGTATTTTCGTCCCGTAGCATGGTTACCTGCGGCGTGTAGCGGGTATCGGCGCCCACCCGCGGCGCGGCCACGTTCACCCCCCCATCCCG
>JBEKAQ010000240.1:0-3397 GCA_050015835.1 Bryobacteraceae bacterium
TGGGCACTGGGCCAGATCGGTATTTGGTTTGGTCACCGCCCGGGGCTCTGCTCGCTCATCTCGTTGCGCCTGCGGGTCGCACGCAGCCGAATCAGGGTCGCCGATGTCGTGGTGGTTGAGCTGCCTCTCCCCGGGGAAGAAGTGTTCACGTCCCTACCCTGGCTGTGCGTCGAAATCATGTCCCCCGACGACACGATGAGCTCAATGCAGGACCGCCTCGACGACTACCTGCGCTTCGGCGTACCCAACATCTCGGTCGTCGACCCCTGGAAGCATCGCGGCTGGAGCGTCACCGCCGATGGCTGGGCCGTCGCCTCCGATGGCGTCACGCGAACCGCCGACGGCCGAGTCGCCATGCCCCTGGCCGACGTGCTGCTTCCCTAAGCGGCTCCAGAAGTTCGCACGCGTATTCCGCAGCCGAAAGGCACTTGCCGATTCCCGGGGGAGTAATCTCCCAGATCGCCGTCTCGTGGGGCGTGAACCGGCAAACAGGGCAACCGGTGCAAACCTCAACGTTCAGTGACGACCGGGGCGTTTCACCATGTCGAGCCAGCCGATCATGACCGTAACGGATCGCTTCCTGGCGTCCACGGACTGACAGGGGAACAGGAATCGCTTGCCGTCCGGCGAAATGTCATAGTCCGCGCTGCCACTTCCGGAGCTGCGGTATTGACAGCATGAGAACGCGGCTCGGGGCGCGCCAAAGATGACGGATTCCCCTTCACCTTTGACTGCGGCGGCCATCAGCGAGCCGTGGGAGAGAAAATATAGTTCTTTCCCATCCGGGCGCCAAGCCGGCTGGCTACCTCCGCCAAAAGAGACACGCTGTTTTCCGGGCTTGTCGATGGGCGCGACATAGACCTCAAAAGTCCCGGTTTCATTCGAAGAGTAGGCGACCATATTGCTGTCTGGTGAGAATTTCAGGCCGAATTCCCGGAATCTTGTCCGGAGAAACGGCCGCGGAGTTCCGCCTCCCGAGAGTGGCAGCAACCAAAGACCGATCGAATTGGGCGTGTTCGCGTGATACCCCAGCAGGCGGCCATCGTGAGACCAATCTTCCGTGAATGCGCCCAAGGTGTCGCCGGCGGGCACCAGCAACTTCTCCTCGCCGCTGCCGTCTGCAGTTTTCATATAGATAGCGGAGCGGGGCGTGCGGTCGGAGGCGAAGGCAAGATATTTGCTGTCCGGGGACCATGCTGCGATCCAGTCATTGGCGGGATTCGTGGTGAAGCGCGTAAGAGATCCCGATGCCAGTTCCAGAATCCAGATATCGCGGTTGCCGCTCTCCGGATCGGGAATCGTCACTGCCAGCTTCTTCCCATCGGGAGAGAATCGCGGCGTCGAGTAATGTCCCACGGGGCCAAGAGTTCCGAGCTTCGTACCACCGTGGTCGAACAAGGTGAGTCGATCCATGGAATGGCTGCCCTCGGACCAGGCGATTACGCCGCCGTCTGCCGAAGCGGTAAAAAAAGCGTTGGCGCTGGGTGTATCCTGATCCACATTGTCGGCCACCGGGAAAGCCTCGCCCGATAATTCCAGGCGCGACGCGTCGAAGCGTTGTGCCATGAGCAACCCATCCCTTGCAAACAGGATGTAGCCGGGTGGAACGTAGACGGCGTTGGAAATTTCAGTGAGAATTCGTTTGATCCCCCGTGAGTCGAGCGACCCCACATAGACAGCGGTGTTTTCCCTTTGGTTGCTGCGTGCGGTGAACAGGAAATGGCGTCCGTCGGGCAGGAAGCTCGGGTAGCGGTGTGAGTTCTCCTGGCGCGCGGGATCGAGAGCTGTGAGCTGTTGTGGCGTGCCTCCGGCGGCCGATATGCGCATCAGCGGCGCACGATTGGTCGGATTGAAGACAATTTCTCCCCCAGGGCTCCAAGCCGCCCCGATCCCCGGGGCTGAGGTGCAGACGTTCTGCGGCGGGCCCCCCGCAAGAGCGACCTTTTTCAGCTTGCCCTGCGCGAAGAAACCGAGGAACTGGCCGTCCGGCGACCAGAATATGCTGCTGGCATCATCCGTCCCATCGATTCGCCGCAGTTCCTGCGAGTCCAGCGGGCGCACCCAGATCGCGTTGGTTCCCGATTCATCGCGCAGCAGCAGAGCGATGCGCCTGCCGTCGGGGGACAAAGCAGCGTCCCGCTGGCTTCGCACCAGTGATGTATTTTCCGGCGGTTCGAAGGCAAACCGGACAGACTCGCGGCGGGGTGCGCTGCGCGGTAGCCAGACCAAAGCTCCCCCCACCGACCCGACGGCTATAACCGCGATGGCCCAGAAGATCCAGGCGCGCGATCTGGTTGGCTGCGGGGATGCAACCGTTTGCGCCGCCCAGCGGAGCGCATGCTTCAAGTCACGCGCCGATTGCCAACGCTCGTCCGGATCTCTTTCAAGGCAAGTGCGCAACACACCTTCAAACGGCTGCGCAAGCGTCGTTCGCCCGGCCACCACGCGCTTGCCGGTGAGCATTTCATACACCACGCACCCAAAGGCGTAGATATCCGACCGGCTGTCCGCCCGTTTGCCTTCCAGCTGTTCCGGCGCCATGTAAGCCGGCGTGCCGATCACCCCCTTCGTAGGCATGTATGTCGGGTCATCCGGCCGGGGCTCCATCTGCGCGATCCCGAAATCCAACAGCTTGACCCCGTGCTTCGCAAGCAGAATGTTGCCCGGCTTCAGATCGCGATGGACGATGCCTTTCTGGTGCGCGGCATCGAGGGCATCGCAAATCTGCTCCGCGTATTTCAGCGCCTCATCGAAGGGAAACGGGCCTTTGAGCGGACTTCCCTCTACATATTCCATTACCAGATAATCGGGCCCCACATCGTAGAGGTGGCATATGTGCGGATGGTTGAGCGCGGCGATGGCGCGGGCCTCGCGCTCGAAGCGTTCACTGAAGCGCGCGCTGGAAGTCTTGATGGCGACGGTGCGCCCCAGTCGCGTATCCCGCGCCCGGTAGACCTGGCCCATGCCGCCATGGCCAATCAATTCTTCGATCTGGTAGGGACCCAGGCAGGTTCCGGCCTTTAACTGGGTCGCCCGCAATTCGGAAAGCAACTCGGCCGCCGGCTGATCGAGCAACCCATAACCTGTCGGCGCCGCGGCCAGCAAACGTTCGACTTCGCGCCGCAGTTCAGGATCGGCATCGGCCAGCACATCCTGCCCGCGTTCGAGCGCGGCGTGATAGAGTTCTTCGATCTTCTGCCACCGCTCCGGAGTCGGTGCCATTCGCGCCCGATTATAGCACCGAGGTACAAATCCGGGACGTTTTTCGGAGGCGTTGTAGCGGCCAAGTGAGAAGTTCCTAATTCAGCCAAGTAGAAAGTTCCTATTGACGGCCGCAAGGCTGAAGGATGGAACGAATCGCGATGAGCCAACGGGAACGGGACTGGCTGGATTGGCT
>JBEKAQ010000241.1:0-3388 GCA_050015835.1 Bryobacteraceae bacterium
CATGGATGGCCCCGACGAAGACAAGCCCGATGAAACCGACCGGGCGGGAGCCGCTGTCGCCATCGAGCTTCCGACAGCCGCGGAACCCGTGGTCCGGTACCCCAGCCCACCAATTCCAACACCGCGATTGCGAATCAGCGAAGGCGAATTATAGGCCTGAATCACGGTCTGCGGGGTCCAGAACTGGTATCCATAAGGGCTCCAGGCCATGGCGCCGCAAGGGATGTACGTCATCATCCCGAACCATCGGTTGTAGCCCCAGGAGGGCGCGCACGGGTTTGACATGCACGATTGCGACATCGAAGCCGCGGTCGAAGCCGGCGTGACGAACCCGTTCGGCGTGACAAACGAGAAACCCGAGGGGCTCATACAGCCCGAATCGTGAACCTGTTTGGCGGCCGAGATGTTGGCCATGGCCACCAGTTCGCCGCGCCGTTGGCTCCAGTTATCCAGGCTATCGGTATCTTCTTTGTCGAACTTCTCAACCGATGCGACGGTGCCGCCAAGGCTCAACATCTTGCCGCCGGCTACCTCGAAGTTCTGGCCGGCAACCTGTGCGGAGGCCAGGCCCTCGAAGACCTTCACCCGCGCCGGCGCCGTGTCGAAGCGGTACAAGCCCTTCTTGCCAAGCAACACCGTGCCGTCCTTCGACACCACCGTCACGTTGGTGTCTTTGGCGATCTCATCGGCTTCCACCACGGCCGAGCCTGTCAGCAGCTCCAGCCGGGTGTCGATGAGGCGGTTGGTGAGCATTTTGAAAGAGCTGCTCTCACCCAGGCGCAGTACCACGCCCGGCGTCAACAGAACCTCGGCGCGCCCTTCATCCGTGCGCACCACGGCGTTCTCCTTCACATCCGGAAAGTGTGTGGGAGACGGCTCCACAATCTGGTCGCTGAGGTACACCTTGCCTTCTACGTACGAGATCAGGCCCGACTTGGCCGAGATCACAGGTTGCGCCAGCGCCGGAATCGCGCTCAACGCAAGAACTACCACCAGAAACGCAGCCATCCATACCGGCTTCATAGACACCTCGCCTACGTATAGCTTGAGCCGTATGCAGCCGATTGTCAATCGGAATCGGTTGTATCTTTGGAGCTGGGGCGGAGCCGGCGGTCGATTCTTGCCGCCGGTGCTTTTCAGACGGGCCACAACCCACCGGCGGCACAGTGCGACCGCCGGCGCTACCGCCGTCACAGCCGCACGATCTTGTTTGAATTCAACCCCTTCAGCGCATTGCGCGTGTCCACCACCAGCCGCGCGCGTTCCAACAAAGCCGCGTAGTCGAAGGCAGAGTGGTCCGTGACGATCACCACGCAATCGGCGGCGGCCGCGGATTCTTCGGGGGAGGATTCCAGCTCCAGGCCGTCCACGCGAACCACGGGGACGTGCGGGTCGCTGTAGGCCAGCGCCGCCCCACGCCGTTTCAGCAGCAGCATGACATCGAGCGCCGGCGATTCCCGCATGTCGTCGATGTCCCGCTTGTACGCCACGCCCATCACATGGATGCGCGATCCTTTGACCGGCTTGCCCGCGTCGTTCAGAGCGCTTTGCACTTTGTCGGCCACAAAATGGGGCATCTGGCCGTTGATGTATCCCGCCAGTTCGATGAAGCGCGCCTCCATCCCGGCCTGCCTGGTCTTCCACGAGAGATAGAAGGGATCGATGGGGATGCAGTGCCCGCCCAGCCCCGGCCCCGGGTAGAACGGCATGAAGCCGAACGGCTTGGTGGCCGCCGCGTCGATGACTTCCCACACATTGATGCCGATGCGGTCGCACATCAAGGCAATTTCGTTCACCAAACCGATGTTGATCATGCGGAAGGTGTTTTCGAGCAGCTTGACCATTTCAGCAACCTGAGTCGAACTGACCGGGACGACAGTTTCGAGCGCCTGAGAATAGAACAACCTCCCCATTTCGGTGCAGTCCGGGGTGACGCCGCCGACCACCTTCGGGATGTTACCTGTTTGAAACGTTGGGTTACCTGGGTCTACGCGTTCCGGTGAGAAACAGAGGAAGAAATCCAGGCCAACGTGCAGGCCCGACGCAGCCAGCAAGGGGAGAACTACTTCTTCGGTGGTACCCGGATAAGTCGTCGATTCGAGGATCGCCAGCATCCCTGGATGGAAGTATTTGGCGATTTCCTGACATGCCGACACGATGTAGCTCATGTCCGGATCTTTAGTTTTGCGGAGTGGCGTTGGCACGCAGATATTGATCGTATCGAGGTCGCGGATCACGCTGAAATCCGTCGTGGCACACAAACGGCCCGAGGCCACCAACTCCGCCACAACCTCGTCAGGGACGTCCTGGATATACGAATGCCCAAAATTGATGCTGTCAACTTTGGAACCCATCAAGTCAATCCCAGTTACAGAGAAGCCTGCTCTCGCGAATTCCACGGCCAACGGCAGTCCCACATACCCTAAACCCACAATACCCACTCGTGCGGTTCGGGTCATGATCTTCGCTTGAAGCGTTTCGACCTGGCTAGCGACTTCGGCTATAAGTGACATCATCTTGAAAGACCTCGGGATGGTTCGATACGACCATGGGCCGGCAATTAAAGGGCCATCGCGAAAGCGTTTCGAGAGAAGCGCTTCGGCATCGTGGGAACCGACGGTGCGGATGTCGAACCCACGAATGTCGTCATCTGCCGAAGCACGTGCCGAGTGTCGGCACAGAACTTTGCGGACAAACCCAAGCATGGGATTAGGCAAACCGGGCGGGAATTCCAGGGAGTGGAGGGTCAGCCGGCAGCAGTCAGGCTGAGCGGCTTCGCGATCACTTCACCGGAGTACCGGTACCGTTCCATGGTCGATCGGACCGTTCGCAACACTTCACGAGCATCAAAGGGCTTCGCCAAAACATCCCACCCGCCTAAATTCAGCACCTCCGCCCAAAGACGTTCATCCGCAAGCCTAGATGTTACGATCAAGAACGGGGGAGTCGGCAATGAATGAATATAATCCAGACATTCGATCCATGTGGCAGGAAGCGAGTCACGTTCGCAGATCACCAGGAAAACGTTCTGGCTTTCCAAGAATCTCTTGGCGGCTGAGAAGCTCTGAGCGGTGACAAGTTTCGACACCTTCCCGATGATGGCTTCCAGGCGTGCGTGATCCTCTTCAAACGGACTAATGGACAGGATTGTCAAACACTCATCCCCGGGCATGCTAGTCCCTGCGCGATCTTTCATTTGCAGTTTCCTTTCGCTTCTAATTCGCCGCCTGATCTCACGTCGATCAGGTGAGGCTGCTGCGTTACGAGATCTCCAGCGCACGGATGCAGGGGGACGCCCCCTCGAACGTGAACAGTGCGCCGTTCAAGGCCAAGTTCGATAAGATTCGAAAATACCTTTCGGTGCTGAAGAGGCGACCGACAGCTCGGG
>JBEKAQ010000242.1:0-3387 GCA_050015835.1 Bryobacteraceae bacterium
AACGGTATGTAGAAGAACGGTGTGGGGCCCTCGATAGGCGTGTGATATTTGCTGTCCTTCACCAGCCCCACCACGGTCATTGGGGTGCCTTCGCACTGCACCTTGCGGCCGATGGGGTTTCCCCCGTTGAAGAACCGCCTGGCGAAAGTTTCATTGACTATGATCACCCGGGGAGCCTTGGCCTCATCGCGCTCGGTAAAGTCGCGGCCTTCGAGCATCCGGATGCGCAGCAGATTGAAGTACCCGGGCGGAACAGTGGCGCGATGGATCATCATCTGCTCATTGGGGGCGGGTGTGTAGCCCTCGACGTTGAGCTGGTGCCATGGAATGGAGCCAGTCCCGGACGCCGTGGACATCGGGGTCACATCGGAATAGGTCACACCGATGACGCCCGGCTTCGATTCCAGGCGCTCGCGCAGCGTCCGGCAGAAGTCCCGCTGTTCCTCCGCCGTGTAACCCGCGTACGAAAGATAGAATTGCGACACCGAGATATTGGTCTGGTCAAATCCCGGCTGGATACCGCTGGCGTTCCTGAAACTGCGATAGAACAGCCCGGCGCCGATGAGCGCCACCATAGCCAGGGCCATTTCCGAGACCACCAGCAGACCGCGCAGGCGGTGCGAGCCGGAACCGGCGCCTGCGCTGCGGCCGCTTTCCTTGAGCGTTTCATTCAGGTTGGAACGCGCGGTGATCAGGGCCGGAGCGGTGCCGGATAGAAGTGTCGCCACGACGGTAATGAATAACGTGAAACCGAGGGTCGCCAGGTTCAATCCGCCGCCGACATCCAGCGGAATATCGCTGACAGGAGTCATGAAAACCAACACCGGTCCAATCCACAAAGCCAGAGTAATCCCGGCCACCGCGCCGCCGGCGGCCAGCAGCATGGTCTCGATTAGAAGTTGCCGCGCGAGACGCGAGCGCTGGGCTCCCATGGCCAGCCGGATACCGAGTTCCCTCTGGCGGGAGACCGCGCGGGCCAGCAACAGGTTGGCGACGTTGGCGCAGACAATCAGCAGGAGCAGCAGCGAGAGCGCCATCAGAATCCGGAGCGGCTGGAGTAGCATGCCCTGCGCGCCGAGGTGGCCCTTCCAAAGCGGCGTCACCGTGAGATCGACCCCGCGATTGGTGGCGGGGAACCAGGTGGCCATCCGTTTGCCCAACGCGGAAACTTCCGCGCGCGCCTGCTCGATAGTGACGCCGGGCTTCAGCCGCACAATTGTGGAAGTCTCGTCGCGCGTCCCACGGTAGTGCAGGGTGCCATCGCCGGTGCCCATCGCGGTGGCCATGGTGACCGGGACCCATACGTCGAAGAGCACGCCGGCGAGGGTGCCGTGGAATCCCTGGGGCGCCACGCCGACTATGGTCAACGGGCGGCGGTTCAGGCGGATGGTTTTGCCCAATACCTTGGGATCGCCGCCGTACCGGGTCTGCCACATGCTATAGCCGATCACGGCGACCGGGGCGCCGCCTTCCTGGTCGCGTCCTTCTTCGGGCAGAAACGTGCGGCCCAAGATGGGCTTGACCCTCAGCACATCGAAATAGTTTTCCGAGACCAGTTCGGCCCAAGCTCGGGCCGTTCTCCCGTCGGCCCCCACGCTGAGGGGAGTGAAGCGTCCGAGGGCCACACCCGAGACCAGTTTCAAATTGCGGCGGTAGTCGCGGTAGTCGATGTAGGAGCTGTTGACCAGAAACTCTCCGCTGGGGGTTACGGTCTCAATAAGAGCGAGTTCGCGCGGATCGCCGACACCGGGGAAGGGGTGCAACAGGACGGAATCGATCCAACTGAACACGGTCGTGTTCACCGCGATACCCAGGCCGAGTGTGAGTATGGCGACAAGCGTGAACCAGGGGCTGCGCCTCAGGATCCGCCATCCGAACGCGACGTCCTTCATCATGGTGGGCATAGCGATATTAAGGTCTGCAAATCGAATGCCAGTTGTAAGCCGCACAAGCGCGGAAGATGTCGACGGCCGGTTGTCCGGTTGTGGGAAGAAGCCGTCCGCAGCCGGGCGCTGCCAATCACCAGCCACCAGCCACCACCCACGGCGCGCGAAGCGCGTCCCTGTGTGCCTGCGCGTCACACCTGTGCCAACTCCACCTGTTGTACGCGCCCTCCGCATTGGCTAGAATGGACTTTTGCTCAATCTGCGACCTGGCTTAGCCCGAGTGAAACTGTTTCCCGGAATTCTACGTCTCCGTAACAGCGCAGAGTGGAAAGGTATGTTTTCATGATTTGTTACAGGCGCGCCTGCCTGTCGATTGCCGTTCTTTGCTTCTGCGCAGCCATAGCTCCCATCGCGTGGGCTCAGAATCCGCCGCAGCAACCACCGCCCGCTCCGGCGACGCCGCCGGCGCAGGAAAAGAAACCGCAGAATCCGTTTGAAACCGTGCCCGAAGCGGCCCAGCCCCAGCAGGCCAAGCCGGCGCAACCAGCCCCTCAGCAGCCCGCTCTGGAAGCTCCCAAACCCGCGGAGCAGCTCAAAGCGCAGCCCGGCGGGCAAGTCATCGAAGCCATCGTGTTCACGGGCGCGCGCCGCGTGCCCCAGGATACCCTGCGCGCCCTGATCGCCACCAAAAAGGGCGATATCTACAACGACGACGACCTGCACCGCGATTTCATGGCGCTCTGGAACAGCGGACGCTTCGACGATATCCGCATGGAAACCGAACCGGGGCCCGGCGGCGGCCTGATCGTGCGTTTCGCCATCACGGAGCGCCGCGTGGTGCGCTCCATCAAGTACGAGAACGTCAAATCCCTCACCGTCTCGGAAATCCTGGATCGCTTCAAAGAGCGCAAAGTCGGACTGTCGGTCGAGTCGCAGTACGATCCCAACAAGGTCCAACACGCGGCTGTGGTGATTAAGGAATACCTGGCCGAGCGCGGCCGGCAGTTCGCCACCGTCGAGCCCGAAGTGCGCCAGGTCCCGCCCTCCTCGCTCGAAATCGTTTTCAACGTCAACGAAGGTCCTAAGATCAAGGTCGGCAAGATCACCATCGAGAACAACCACGCCTTAACCCAACGCGAAGTGATCCGCGCCATGAAGAACTCGCACGGCTACGGCATTCCTTACTCCATCCTGTTTGAGAATATTTTTGCTTCAACTTACGATTCCTCGAAGCTCGAAGAAGATAAGGAACGCGTCCGCGACGCGTATCAATCCAGAGGCTATTTCATGGCCAGGGTTCTCGACCAGAAAACGGAATTGGTCAATACCGGCGGGCATGGCTTCAAGCTTCCCCTGATCCACGAGAACAATCCCGGCAAGGCCATGAATATCGCCTTGCCGGTCGAGGAAGGCCGCTTGTACCGCCTGAACAAGATTACCTTCGTGGGCGTCAAGCTATTCCGCACGCCGGAAACGCTGATGCGCCCGTTGTTCGGCATGG
>JBEKAQ010000243.1:0-3355 GCA_050015835.1 Bryobacteraceae bacterium
CCTCCCGGCCGTAAGAAAACTCTCCCCGTGGAAATGACCCGGCACGCATTCGCGTATGTGTTCGATGGCGCCGGAAGGTTTGCTAACGGATCGGGTCCGCTGCCGGTGCCGACGGAGAGCGTCGGGGGGCTGGACAAGGCAGCGCCGTCGCAAGCAGACAATCGATCGCTTGTACTCTTCGACCGCGGCGATGAGTTGGAAGTGCAGGCGGGAGACAACGGCATCCGGTTCCTGCTGGTTTCCGGTAAGCCGCTTGAGGAGCCCGTGGCCTGGCATGGTCCGATCGTGATGAACACACAGGAGCAGCTTCGCGAGGCGTTTGACGAACTGGAGCGAGGGACGTTCTTAAAGTAGCTGCTATTACCCCTCCAACAGATTATTTCAGAACTTGAAGATTACATCCATTGCGAACTGGAATTGGCTCTTGCGGGTTCCATCGTCATAGGCGGGACGATCGAAAGCATGATCGAATCTGATTTCCGGACGCAGCAGGATGGTGCTTCCCACCCAGTGTCCCCACATCAGCGTCGCCTCCGTGTAGCGGGTCTTGAAGCCGGTTCGCTGACCTTTCATGTCATCCAGAAAGTCGGTGCGAAACGAAACGTAATTTTGTGCGGAGAGTTCCTTTTCGACGTAGTTGACCATGGCCCACTCCGGCGCAAAACAGCGGATCTCGCCCGCGGAACAGACCGCCCCGTAAGTGCCTTTTTCCGGCGACAAAGGACCAGAGACGCTGGGCACATCGCGTTGATACATGTACCAGGCCTCGGTAGCCATATGCCATGAGGCGTTGAACTTGTGGTACCAGGTGCTGTCGAACATCTGGAGGTTGTTGTAGGCGTACCTGCCGTCGTTCAGACCGTTCACGCAGAGATATACGTTGTCGTTGCCCTGGTTGAATGTGTAGCTGATGCAGGCCGTCGCGGACGGCTTCGCGTCCGGGGTCCAGGGAGCCACGTCATGGCTCGCGGTGAGCCCCAGCTGGACCAGCCACCGGTCATTGAGTCTGACGGTGCCGAGGATACCGGTGTCGGTAAATGGGTCGATCACATACAGCAATGAGTGGGTGTAGATGTAATTATTGGGAGCCAGTTGCGCTTCGATACCCGGAATCGAAAGGAAGCGGCCGACGCGGATGTTGAGTCCCTCGGCGACCTGAGGGATATAGAGGTCCGCGTATTCGAGCACGGGGTCAAAACCATACTGGCGGTGCTCGTCGAGCAGTTGCCGGCTGAAGTAGCCCAGGTTGGTGGTGAAACGATAGCTGGTGCCATACAGTCCGCTGAGGTGAAATCCCCAATCGACGTGATCGGTTTGAACTGTGTCGGGAAGGCGTTCGATGTAAAGCACCGCCTGATCGAATTCAATCCTATTGGCGAAGATGTCATAGGCGGCCGGATAGTTCGAGTGGTGCGATGTGCTGAGATTCAAGCTACCCGCAACCCAGCCGTACACCTTGACTCTGCTTTTCTCCCCGGCCTCACCATTCGAGCCGGCATAGAGAGCCTGCATGAGCGGGGGCACGTTGGTATCCGGTACGCCGATCTCGGGCGATCCGCCGTAGGGCCAGTCGGAAAAAGGGAAAGGCGGCGAGGGCAGGGGCGAGGGCAAGGCGCGACGGGGAGGTTGGGGCCCGCTATCGGCATTACCTTGCCAGTCTTTGGCATAGGCTTGTGAAAATCTTTTAAAAAAGCTTTCGTTCGCACGCAAAGTGAGATTCAGAGTCAAATTCTCGCCGTCGGTCAGGTCTCGTTCGACCACCGGAGAATCAGACAACCCCGGCTTCGCCGCTTTGAATTGATAACGACCTGGCTTCAGGTCATTCAATGCGTAAGATCCGTCCGCTGCGCTCACGAATACCCGATCAGTGTTTTCTCCGAAGTTGTGGGCGAGCACCTGAGCACCCGCGACCGGCACTCCGCCAGCGTCTTGAATCAGGCCGTGCACCTCTCCGCGCTGGGCGAAGGCGCAGACGGACAGGCAGAGTAATCCTGTAAGGATTCGTAGTGACAACGTGGTCTTCTTAATTGTAATGTGAGGAACAGGTGTACAGGCCCGCCGGCCGGTGGAGCCTTGCGGGCAGTGGCAAAAGACCAACCGCAGGCGTCTTATTCAGTTCCGTCCGGCCTGGAATCGAAACGAATAGCCGATGCCGATGAAGTGATCCCGCGGTCCCCATGGAACTAAAGCCCGGCGCCAAACTCGGACCGTGCGAGATCGTCTCGCTCCTCGGCAAGGGTGGGATGGGCGAGGTGCGGATGGACATCCGGCAATGGCTCTAGTCAACGGCAATCCGACAGGAAACTCCGACCTCGCGGGGTCACCGGCGCTCCCCGAAACGAGCCCGGCGATTCACTCTAAGTCCGGGAACCGGAACATTCGCGTTTCACCCGCTGTCCTCGACGCCGCCCGGAAGGACGGCGAAGATCTCCTCCGATCCCTGCAAACAACCACCGGGGGCCTGACGCAAACGCAGGCCGAAGAGCGCGCGCGCACGACGGGGCCAAATGAGGTGGCGCAAGAGCGGCGGCAAGGCTGGTTCATCCGCCTGCTGAAAATCGTCCGCAACCCGCTGGTGATCCTGCTAACGGCTCTGTCGGCGATTTCTTTCGCAACGGGTGACGCGCGCGCCGGAACCGTGATGGCAGCGATGGTGGTGCTCGCCGTCGGACTCCGATTCGTACAGGAAGCCAGGGCGGATGCGGCGGCCGCCAGACTCAAGGCCATGATCCACGTCACCGCCACCGTCATTCGCGACGGCGACGCGAGGGAGATGCCGCTCCGGGAACTGGAGCCCGGGGACATCATTAAGTTGTCCGCGGGCGACATGATCCCGGGCGACGTGCGGGTGCTCTCGTCCAAAGACCTTTTCGTCAGTCAGGGCAGCCTTACCGGGGAGTCGCTCCCCGTCGAAAAGTTTCACGACGCCGAGACGAGTTCCGAGACGAAAGAGGTGAGCTCACCCACCGATCTCAAGAACATATGCTTCATGGGGACAAGCGTGGAAAGCGGCACGGCGACCGCGGTTGTGGTCACCACCGGGGCCAATACCTATCTCGGCAGTATGGCGGGCTCGATCGCGGCGGAGCCGCCGCCGACCAGCTTCGACGAAGGACTCAACCGCTTCACGTGGCTCATGATCCATCTCATGATGGTCATGGTGCCTCTGGTCTTTTTCATCAACGGGTTGACCAAGCACGATTGGAAAGGCGCCTTTTTCTTCGCGATGGCCGTTGCGGTCGGGCTTACGCCCGAGATGCTGCCCATGATCGTCTCCGTCTGCCTCTCCAAGGGTGCGCTCGCCATGAGCCGCAAGAAAGTGATCGTCAAGCGGCTCAACGCCATCCAGAACTTC
>JBEKAQ010000244.1:0-3353 GCA_050015835.1 Bryobacteraceae bacterium
CTTCATAAAGTCTAACATAGCGATTTTATGGTATGATCGCCTGTGCGTCGTAAAATTCTGGGCGTTATACCCGCACGCTTTGCCTCTTCTCGCTTTCCCGGCAAGGTCTTAGCCCCCATCTCTTCGAAACCCATGCTGCAGCATGTGTACGAGCGCGCCTGCCGGGCCCGCTACCTGACCAGCACGATCATTGCCACCGACGACGAACGGGTGTTCGCGGCTGCGCGGCAGTTCGGAGCTGCGGTGCGGATGACGCGCGCCGACCATCTTTCCGGCACCGACCGCGTGGCGGAAGTGGCCTCGGCCGAAGCCGCCGAAATCGTGGTCAATATTCAGGGCGACGAACCGCTCATCGATCCGGACGCCATCGATGCCGCTATCCTGCCCCTCGAGCACGACGCGGAAGTGGTGATGGCGACCCTGAAAAAGGAGATCGAAGACCGCCGTGAAGTGAACGACCCCAACGTGGTGAAGGTGGTGACGGACGGCGCGGGCGATGCGCTTTATTTTTCCCGCTATCCTATCCCGTTTGCTCGCGAAGGCCAGGACTCGCCTCATTACAAACACATCGGCCTGTACGTTTACAGGCGCCGGTTTCTGCTGGATTATTCCAGCCTGCCGGTGGGGCCGCTCGAGCAAGCCGAGCGCCTGGAACAATTGCGTGCGCTCGAAAACGGGTACAAGATCCGGGTGGTCGAAACCGAGTACGAATCGCTGGGCGTGGATACGCCCGCCGATCTCGAGCGTGTTTCCCAGTTGATGGAAACCACAGTGGGGCAGGTCTCCAGCCTGTCCGGTGCGAGGGTGAAATAGCATGGCGAAATACATATTTGTAACGGGCGGCGTGGTTTCGTCGCTGGGGAAGGGAATCACGGCCTCTTCGCTCGGCTGCCTGCTCGAAAGCCGCGGACTGAAAGTCACCTGCCAAAAGTTCGATCCGTATCTGAACGTCGATCCCGGCACCATGAGTCCTTTCCAGCACGGAGAGGTTTTCGTGACCGACGACGGCGCGGAGACCGATCTCGACCTGGGCCACTACGAGCGTTTCACGCACGCCCGGCTGACGCAAAGCAACAACGTGACCTCGGGCCGCATCTACGAGCAGATCATCGCCCGCGAGCGCCGTGGCGATTACCTGGGCAAGACGGTGCAGGTGATTCCGCACGTCACCAACGAAATCAAGGCGGCCATGAAGCGCGTGGCGCCCGGCGTCGACGTGGTGATCGTGGAGATCGGCGGCACCGTGGGCGATATCGAATCGCTGCCGTTCCTCGAAGCCATCCGCCAGATGCGCCATGAGCAAGGCCGCTCCAACTGCATTTTCGTGCATGTCACCCTGGTGCCGTGGATCGCGGCGGCGCAGGAACTGAAGACCAAGCCGACCCAGCACAGCGTCAAAGAGCTGCGCGCCATCGGGATTCAGCCCGACATCCTGGTTTGCCGGTCGGAGCGGCTCATCTCGCAGGAGATGAAGGAGAAGATCGCGCTGTTCTGCGATGTGGATGTGGAAGCGGTGGTGACGGCGCGCGACGTGAAATCGGTCTACGCCGTGCCCATCAGCTTCGCCGACGAAGGCGTGGACGAAATCGTATTGCGCCTGTTGAAGCTGGATGCTCCGCCCCGCGACCTCACCCGATGGATCGGGATGCTCGACCGCCTCGAGAACCCGCGCGGAGAAGTGAACATCGGCCTGGTGGGCAAATACGTGGAGTACGAGGATTCCTACAAGAGCCTGAAGGAAGCGCTGCTGCACGGCGGGCTGGCGCACGGCTTGAAGGTGGATATCCACTGGATTGAGGCGGAGGGCGTGCTGGGCGAGGCCTGGGAACGGCAACTGGAAGGCTACGACGGCATACTGGTTCCGGGGGGCTTCGGAAAGCGCGGAATCGAAGGCATGATCAACGCCATTCGCTATGCGCGCGAGCGCAAGGTGCCCTACTTCGGCATTTGCCTGGGCATGCAGACCATGGTGATCGAGTACGCGCGCAACGTATGCGGGCTGGAGGACGCCGACTCCACGGAATTCAATCCGGGGACGCCGCACCGCGTGATCTTCAAGCTGCGCGAGCTTAAGGGCGTCGATGAGCTGGGCGGGACCATGCGCCTGGGCGGCTGGCCGTGCCGCCTGGTGGAAGATAGCTTCGCATGCCGGGCCTATGGCGCGCGCGAGATTTCCGAGCGGCACCGGCATCGCTACGAATTCAACCGCGAGTACGAGAAGACGCTGGTCGCCGCCGGGTTGCGGATTACGGGCGAGACGCCGGACCAGACCTACGTGGAGATTTGCGAAATCGCAAACCACCCGTGGTACCTGGGCTGCCAGTTCCACCCCGAGTTCAAGTCCAAGCCGATGCATCCGCATCCGCTGTTCACGGCGTTCATTGGAGCCGCTTACGATTACCGGATGCGGCGGTTGCAGGCGCAGGAGGAGCCGCTGTTCAGCCGTGCCGATTGATTACAGCGCGTTCGGGGCGGGGAAGCCGCTGGTGCTGATGGCGGGGCCGTGCGTGATCGAAAGCGAGGAGCACGTGCACCGCATGGCGCGGGGGATACAGGCCGCGCTGGGACAGTGGGGCGGGCCTCCTGGCCTGCCTTCTTTCGTTTTCAAAGCCTCCTTCGATAAAGCCAACCGGTCGAGCGGGGGGACGTATCGCGGGCCGGGGCTGAAGGAAGGGCTGCGGATTCTGGCGGGGGTGAAGGCCGAGGGATTTCCGATTGTGACGGACATTCACGAGCCGTGGCAGGCGGAGCCGGCGGCGGAGGTGGCGGACATTTTGCAAATCCCCGCATTCCTCTGCCGGCAGACGGACCTGCTGCTGGCGGCGGGGCGGACGGGGCGGATTGTCAACATCAAGAAGGGGCAGTTCGTGGCGCCGCACGATATACACCGGGCGGCTGAGAAGGTGGCGTCGACGGGGAACGCGCAGGTGGTGCTGACGGAGCGGGGATCGTCATTCGGCTATAACAACCTGGTGGTGGACATGCGCGGGTTGAAGATCATGCGCGACGCGGGCTGGCCGGTGGTGTTCGACGCCACGCATAGCGTGCAGTTGCCGGGGGCGGCGGGCGAGGCGTCGGGAGGCAATCCGGAGTTTATTGAGCCGCTGGCGCGGGCGGCGGCGGCGGTGGGGGTGAACGGCGTGTTCGTGGAAGTGCACGATGCGCCGGAGAGGGCGCTGTCGGACGGGGCGAATGCGCTGAGGCTGGATCTGCTCGCGGGGTTTTGGGAGAGGGTGAAGGCGGTGCATGGGGTGGTGAGCGGGGGCTGAGGCATGAACTCGAATGAGAGGAAAGCCCGCCTTCGGGCCGAGGCTGCATAAGAAGCGAGGCAGGATGCCGAGCGTGAAGCGATC
>JBEKAQ010000245.1:0-3344 GCA_050015835.1 Bryobacteraceae bacterium
GAAAACAGGCCCGGAACACACAAAAGAGGGCAGGAACTCCCTGCCCTCTTGGCCGTCCGATTAGGGGTAGCTTGCCGTTGCTTCAGGTCGTCCATTTGACCCACGATGTCATCTTCCCTTGAGCGGGTCAGAATACTCCATGAACAATGTGTCGGGAGCACTGTTCTGATAGGCCACAAATACAGTGGGTTGGACCTTGTACTCGGGTGTGCCAGTCATGTCCAAGTGAGCAAGCCATAGACGATCGCCGAACTTCTTCTTGAGATCGTCCACGGCTTGCATTTTGCGGACAGGTGCCGGCGACGCGATCTCCTTCTTCGAGAAGCAGCTCGGTCATCAGTCGTCCCAAACCGCTGTTCACGCCGGTAATCAGCGAGGTGCGCGAGGTCATTATTCCTGTTCCCTTGCGATCATCCAGCTCGGGCCGGCTTCACATCGTGAGAACGGCGCGGAATTTTGCGTCGCCGCTAAGCATGCGCGCGTAGGCCTCTCCGGCTGTTCCAGCGGGTAGGTCTCGATCATGGGGTGCACGCCCTGCAGTTCCGAGAAGCGCAGCGTGTCCTCCTCGTCGACCGGTGAACCGGTGGCCCATCCCTGAATGGTTCGACTTCCGGAAATCAACTGGAGCGGTGTGACCTCGATGGGGTCGAATGCCACGAATGAGCCTCCGAACCTGGAGAGAGCGCGTGCTGCCGCAAGCCGGATGATTCAAGCCGCCACCCAAGCCAGCGGTCCCTGTAATGACCAAGGGATTCAACACGCCATTCAACTCGCCATCTCCGCAGCGACCGGCGCAGGGAAGCTCTTCGGCCTCTCCGCCGGCCAAATCGCCAACGCGATTGCCATCGCGACGGTCGACAACATCTCGCTCACCTGTGTGCATGTCAAACCGGGTATCGGCCTTTGCACGCGCTTGTCACCAAACCGCAGGGCCGACGCTCTTTGACCATCGATCTCGGCAGGGCGGACTACTCGCTCGAAGGCATCTTCGCCAAATCGAGCAATCGCGGCAAATCTTCTGGACAGTCGAGAAGACGTCGGTTGGCCTGAAGGCCGATCTGCCGCAGGGCAGGCAGGTTCTTCAGGAGTTTGCCGATACCGAAGTCGCGCGTATTGTTGATGGTGGTTTCGGTGCGAAGGGCGCGCCCCTCCCTTGTGATACTGCTTGATTCGGCTGTTTTTGTAATCGACATGAAGGGATGGAATCACTCCCTCCGTAATGATTCGGGTGCGGAAGCGGCCGGGCGTGGTCTTGTTCACGCGACGGTCGAAGATCAACTGCACCTGATTGGGTCTGCCGATATCCAGATTTTCGCGGATGCCCTCTACGCGCCCGCCAGCACGCGCACGGCGCGGATGCACCGCCTGGGTCGACGTGGAAGCAGGAGATGTCCCCTGTGGGAATTCAGGAGCAGGCCTTTCGAAACCTACTATTCCTCGATGACCGATTCCAAACTCTTGGAAACGGCGGCCCACAAGAATTCATTTATCGAGCGACAAGCACTCGTCGCAAACCTCTGAAACTCGGCAGCGGGTACGCGGTGTAGCTCTTCGACCCAACGCCACGTCCGCTACGTCGACGCTACGGTGTGTCCAGCGCCGAGCGCGCCCGGGTCGGCCTTCCAGCGGCGCCGCACGATGCCGGGCGGGTACGTGGCGGGGCTGGACGCGCTGGCGCCGGAGTTCGCGGCGAGCGCGGCGGGAGTTGACCGTTCGCCGTGCAACCTCGGCGGAAGGGGCGCGAGAGCCCGACGCAGATAGCTTGTCGCCCTCCGCCGCGACCGCCGCGTCGATGGCGCGCCGGGGTTCAACGGGCGCACTTTCCGGGACGAGGCGCACCAAGAGTCCGTGTCGGACTTTCAAAAGCGGACGTCTGCCAGCTGCGATACCATGAGCCCATGCTCAACCGCAGACACCTACTTCTGTCGGCGCTCGCCCCCGCGATTCCCCTGCCTGCGGCGCCGGGATCGATGCAACTTTGTATGCACCAAACCACCTCCGCGGCCGCTGGCTACCGCAAATCCCTCGAAGGGTACGCGCGCGCCGGCATCAAATACGTTGAAGTGGTTTTTCCTCAACTCGAACCTTTCGTGAAGACCAACGGTATGCCAGCCGCGCGGAAGCTTCTATCCGATCTCGGGCTGACCGCCGTATCGTCCGGCGGAGTCCGCGGACTCTGGGAGCCCAACCCCGACCGTTCCCAAGCGATCGAAAGCATGAAGCGGCTTGGCGCAATGGCCGCCGAACTCGGTGTCGATCGCTTGGTCTGCCCTAGCGGAGCTACCGAGAAATACACCGTGGACGATTACAAGCGCGGCGTGGACAACATGCGCGAAGCGGGCGAGATCGCCAAGCAGATCCCCATCACCCTCATGGTCGAGTTCATGCGCGGATCGACCTTCCTCGGAACTCTTCCAACGTCTCTGTACCTGACCCGTCAAGCCGCCCACCCCAACGTGAAACCGATGATCGATTGCTACCACTTTTGGGCCGGCCTCAGCAAATTCGAGGATCTTAAGTCGATTCGCGCAGGCGAGATCTGGCACGTCCACTTTCAGGACGTGGCAGACATCCCGCGCGAAATGCTTGATAACATGACGCGCGAAGTGCCGGGAGAAGGCGTCTCTCCATTACCCGACATCCTGCGCGTCCTCGGCTCGAAAGGGTATTCCGGCCCGGTGTCCGTTGAGCTCTTTTACCCACGTTATCAAAACGCGGACCCTTACGAAATGGCCAGGCGCATCCGAGACAAAGCTATACCCGTGATGCGGGCGGCGGGCGTAGCTTAGAAGGATAAATTGCTCCGCGACAACTCCCCAATTGAATACTGGGGAGGGTTCTCAGGGTCGATAACGGGCGGGAGCCCACGCGGCACGGACGGACGCGCCGGCGCCGGAGCTCGCGGCGAGCGTGCAGGGAGTGCGGCCGGAAGAGCCCCGCGCGGTAGCTCTTCGATCCTCGCCGCGCCTGCCGCGCCGATGGCGCGCAAGCTTCCAGCACCCTGGATGGCGCTTTTCGGATGGCGGCTTCTCCGCCTGGCTGCCGGGCGCCGGAATCGGGGTCGACGATTCGACCCGAATTACAAAAACGACTCATCGTACGTTGCCCGCAACTGCCAGCCATGCCTGGCCGCGTCAGCCGTAACGAATGCCGCCGCGACGTTCTGCCATGGCGTCCCCGCCGCTCGAAGGCGGCCGGCGGAATCAAACGCATGGTCGGCCTACCGCGGCGCCGATGGATGCGTCGGCGGCCGAGTTCACGGCGAGCGCGATTCGAAGTCGAGCGCCGACGAACGCCGCGGCGCGCAGTGGCCGACGAGCTTTGCCGCGTCCGCCTGGCGTGGT
>JBEKAQ010000246.1:0-3342 GCA_050015835.1 Bryobacteraceae bacterium
GCGAAAACCCCAAGCGCGCGGGACAGGCCGGCGGCGGCTTCGGCGCTACCCCCGGCTTGCGTTATCCCGCCAGCCGCATGGGCGTGGAGGACGTCATCCGCGAGGCCTTTACCGAGGCGCGCGCCTACCAAAAAGAATGGCGCGATTATCAGGCCAAACTGGATCGTCACGAGCAAGCCATCCCGCCGCGCCGCGACCTGAAACTGGAGCCTCTGGTGGAAGTGCTGGAAGGCAAGCGTTACGTGCATGCGCATTGTTATCGCGCCGATGAAATCCTGATGCTGCTGCGCGTGGCCGACGACTTCGGATTCAAGATCCGCACGCTGCAACACGTACTGGAAGGTTATAAAGTGGCCAAGGAGATCGCCGCGCACGGCGCAGGGGCCTCCACGTTCAGCGATTGGTGGGCTTACAAGGCCGAGGCTTTCGATGCCATCCCCTACAACGCCGCGATCATGGTGCGCAAGGGAGTGCTGGTTTCGCTGAATTCCGATTCCGCCGAGCTGATGCGGCACCTCAACACGGAGGCGGCCAAAGCCATGAAGTACGGCGGGCTCGACGAGACCGAGGCTCTCTCGCTGGTTACCATCAATCCCGCGAAGCAACTGAGCATCGAAGGGCGCGTCGGATCCATCGAGCCGGGCAAGGACGCGGACCTGGCGATCTTCGACAAGCATCCGCTTTCCAATTACGCCAAAGTTACGAAGGTACTTATCGACGGCGAGGTTTACTTCGACCGCGAAAAGGACCTGGAAGAGCGGCCCGGTAAGGATCTGCGCAAGAAAGCGTTGGTCGACAAGCTGAAGGCGCAGGAGAAGAAGGAACGCAAGAAACCGGAACCAACGGAAGACAAGAAGACCGAAGAACCCGGAGGTGTCCAATGAAAGCCTGTCTGGCTATCTTCCTCACTCTCGTTTCCCTGCACGCCGCCGGCCCCGAGACCCTCCTGCTGCGCGGAGCCACCGTGCATCCGGTGTCCGGTCCCGAGATCGCGGATGGCTCGGTGCTGGTGCGCGACGGCAAAATCGCCGAGGTAGGCGCGCGCATAGCCGTGCCCAAGGGCGCGCGCGTGATCGAACTGAAGGGTCTGCACCTCTACCCTGGCATGATCGACTCGGCCACCGAGATCGGGCTAACCGAAATCGAAGCCGTGCGCGAGATGAGCGACATCTCCGAGATCGGCTTGTTCAAGCCGCAGTTGCGCGCCGCCACCGCGGTAAATCCGGCCAGCGAACACATTCCGGTGACCCGCGCCAACGGCATCACCAGCGTAATTACAAGCCCCGGCGGCGGGATCGTCGCGGGCCAGAGCGTGCTGATGCACCTCAGCGGCTGGACCATGGAAGATATGGCGGTGCGCGCACCCGCCGCCATGCGCCTGGAATTCCCGCGCATCCGGATGCCCAATCGCTTTGGCGCTTCCGAGGCGCCCGAGACGCCCGGCCGGCCTTCGGCTTACGCGGAAGCCAAGAAGAAATACGAGCAGCAGTTACGCGAGTTGAACGACTTTATGGAATCGGCGCGGCGCTACCGTCAAGCCAAGGCGGCCGCCGGCGCGGATTTCGAGACCGACCTGAAGCTGGAAGCCATGCTGCCGGTTTTGGACGGCAAGATCCCCATGCTGATTCGCGCGGATAAGGAAAAGAACATCAAAGAAGCCATTGCCTTCGCGGATAAACAGAAGGTGCGCATGATCCTGGAGCACGGCGAAGAAGCCTGGAAGGTAGCCGCCGAATTGAAGGCGCATAATATCCCCGTCGTGCTGCCGCCCACCTTCCGGTTACCGGAGGAAGAAGACGACCCGTATGACAAGCCCTTCAGCATCCCGGGCGAGTTATCGAAGGCAGGCGTCAAATTCGCTTTCGCGAGCTTCGGGCCCGGATCGGAGGATAATCCCCGCAACCTGCCTTATGAAGCGGCCGTGGCGGTCGGTTTCGGCCTGCCTTACGACGAAGCTCTCAAGGCAGTTACGCTCTACGCGGCACAAATCTGGGGCGCAGGCGACGAGCTGGGCTCCATCGAAAACGGCAAGTGGGCCGACCTGATTGTCACCGACGGAGATCCGCTGGAGACGCGCACCCAGATCAAGCAGATGTTTATCAAGGGAGCGCCGGTGGATTTGGATAACAAGCACCACCGCCTCTACGAGAAGTATCTGGCGCGCTAGAACCGCTTGCTGACGCGCGCGGCTCGGCACGTTACCGAGCCGCGACCGTAAGGGAGCGGTCATACCGGCGAGTCGCAGATAATAGTCACCGGACCGTCGTTCACCAGATGCACCTGCATGGATGCCTGGAAGACGCCGGTCTCCACGGGGACGGCGCTCTGGCGGGCCGCGTTTACAAAGGTTTCGTAAAGACCGGCGGCTTGCTCGGCGCTTGCGGCTAAGTCGAAACTGGGCCGGCGGCCCTTCCGGCAATCGCCGTACAAAGTGAACTGCGACACCACCAGCAGACTACCGCCGGCCTCCGCGACGTTCCGGTTCATCTTGCCGTCGCTATCGGGGAAAATCCTGATTCCGAGCACCTTTTCGACAAGATACTCCGCGTCTCTCCCGGAATCCGTCTTTGCGATTCCCAGAAGCACTAGCAAGCCAGGTCCGATAGCTCCGGTCACTTGTCCGTCCACTTCGACGCGCGCCTGCGTTACCCGTTGGATTACGACTCGCATGCAGAGTATTATAGCTTCAGGATAATTTGTATCCTTGACAACCTATGATATAGTGTGCGAGGGAGAAACCAATGCCAAGAGGCAAACCAAATCCAAAACCGGACCACACAACGCTGCAAATGGCTCTTGTAGGGTATGAACTCGAAAAAGAGCGCATCTTGGGTAAGATACGCGAGGTCCAATCGCAATTAGGCGGCGGAAAGGCAGCCGGTGGTGCGGCTAAGAACGAAGCTGCGCCTAAGAAACGGGTGCTTAGCGCCGCTGCGCGCAAACGCATCGCCGCCGCACAACGGAAACGCTGGGCCGAACATCACAAGAGAGTGGCCGCGGGTAAGGCCTAGTGTAGGTGTGGCGCGCTCGAACACGGCAGGCCACGAAAAACGATGGCCTGCCCCACAGCGAATCTGGGAGTGGAGCTGAGATGATTGTGGGCACAGGAGTGGATCTGGCCGAAGTCCCGCGGATTCGGGCGGCCATCGAGCGCTATGGCCGGCGCTTCGTCGAGCGGATTTACACGCCCGCCGAGATCGCCTACGTCGAGCGGAAGGCCAACCGTTACGAGCGCTTTGCCGCGCGCTTCGCGGCCAAGGAAGCGGGCATGAAAGCCATCGGCACGGGCTGGCGGCGGGGGGTGCGTTGGCAGGACTTCGAAGTGGCCAACCTGCCGTCGGG
>JBEKAQ010000247.1:0-3291 GCA_050015835.1 Bryobacteraceae bacterium
GGCAGTAATGGAAATTTACTAATCAAATCCTCTTCGCCGGGAATTTACCATCTTCCAATGAGGCGGCCCGGAGTGACGCTGTGGGGCCACGCTCAAGCCCGCGGCCCTTATCCCTAGCGTTCCGGCCGACCGGAAAAGCCACGGCGGGGGGCCATCGGAGCCGCGCCAGCGAAATCCAGATCCAGCCTGTCAACTCCTTATTGAGAGCGGCATTCGTCCCCATCCAGGCGGCCCAAAAGGCATAGTGCGACGGGGCAATTGGGTGGATTGACGGCGTCTTGATCTTACTATTTCAGGTACAACCCGACTTGCCCTGTTTCAGCTACGAGTGGCGGCTATCGAAGCGACGATTTAGCTTTAGCCCACGAACCGCGCCGCATTTACGGCTTCGACGCATTGCAAGTGATGTTCGTCATTGCTCTGCATCAAGCGCATAGGCGAAAGTTGCGTCCATGAATCGCCCGAACCTCGAGCCGCGTAGACGGCTGCCCTTTCGCGGTACCTCATTCGACCGCGTCATAGTAGCCGGGCCTGCACGACACGGAGACCTGCCGGATTCCGGGTGGCAGCGTCAGGCGAAGGGAGACGCGCCGGAACTTCCCGTCGTGCGTGAGATGTTCCGGCTTGAAGGCGAGGACGTATTCCGAACGAATCTCGTCATTGATCTGCCGCATCGCTCGATCGACATCCCAAAACCCGTCCATGCCGACGTTTCTTCCGCCGGCAGCGTCGCTGAGCCGGTCCAGAAGCTCGGGGCCGAACGCCGTGGACGGGTCGTCAAGCGGCTTTTGCTGGGGAATGCTCACAGCGTACACCTGCGCTTCGGTTTCCAGCAGCATCCGCAGTACTTCCGATTCGCGCGAGCGGCTTCGATTGTCGCCTCCGTCGGTCAGAATGAGAATCACGCGCCGCTGATTATGGGCATGCCGCATCAACAAGGCCGCACTCTGCACAGCGTCCAGGAGTGCGGTGCGGCCCTGACTTTTCACCGTCAGGAGCCGGGTTTGAATCGTCCGCGCATCGTTCGTGAAATCGGACTCGACAACGACCTGATTCGCGAAAGTAATAAGCGCAAACTCATCCCCTGCAGTCGAATCCTCGAGAAACTTCTGCACGGCCCCGGCACACTGGCGGACGCCCTTGCCCATGCTGCGGCTCTCATCGAACACAATTACGGCCGAGATGGGAAGATCGGTCTCGCTCACCGACACGATCTTTTGCTCCGCGCCGTGCTCGAACAGGTGAAAGGAACTCGCCGGCAACCCGCGCAGCGGCTTCCCATTCCCATCGATCACCGACACGTCAATAAGGGCGAGGTCCGAAAACACTCTGAGTGTTGGTGCGGGAGCGGTACTTTCATTTCCGAAACTGGTCTGGATCGCAACGGGGGACTGAGCCGGGAGGTCCGGGCTCAGAAGAAGCAAGAGCATCGCCGCGGCCGGCGGCAGTCGACGGATGACCATAGTAGTTTCGAACTCAACTGAACTGAATCTCGCGACGGACGTGGAGCTGTCTTGCCAGTCCAAAACTGCGAATAACCGAATTATGGACCTGCAAGTCGTCTATGACAATAAGCGCTATGCATTAGTAATGGGGACGCCTGCGCGCGCCCCGATTGTCCACAACAATGAGCTGTCGGAGATCGGTAAGGTCGCAGGCCGCGAGATTCATGGGCGGATTTGAAATGGATAACTGAACGCTGCGGTCCGCCACATCAGGCGGGCGGAACTCTCCCGGCGCGCCCTAATGCTTTCGCAGTATTCACAAACATACAAAAAGGTGTGAAACTACTAATCTTTATCGATAGCCTCCCGAAAACGGCCTTCAGGCCGGAAAGCTCGACGACGCATTCTCGTCTTGCATGTAAGGATCATCATGTCTAATCGCTTATTAAGTCTTCTGGCGGCCTGCACATCGATGTATGCGCAGAGCAACTTCGCTACCCTCACCGGAAGAGTTCAGGACCCGGCGCAAACCTCCATTTCCGGAGCCCGTGTTACGGTCACGGCCAAGGCAACTGCGACCGTCCGGCAGACCGTGACCAATTCGGAGGGGCTGTTCGAGGTGCCGAGCGTGGTCCCCGGCGAGTATTCCCTGTTGGTGAGTGCTTCCGGATTCGCGGACCAGAGCCGCGATATCGTGCTTGAAGTCGGCCAGCACATGGGACTCGATCTCGCCCTTCAACTCGGTGAGAGGCACGAGATCGTGAACGTGGAAGCATCGGCGGAGAATCTGAAAACGCAGGACGCCAGCATAGGAGAAGTCGTCGAGCCGAAGTCGATTCAGGATCTGCCGTTAAATGGCCGCATGCTGATCGATCTGGCGCTTACCGTGCCCGATGCCCATATCGGCATGGGCGCCCAGACCGGCGAGACGAGCCCACTCTACTGGCGTCCCGGCCAAAGGTCGGCGATCACCATCGGCGGCAACCGGCCGGACGCGAACTATTACCTGCTCGACGGCGTCACCAACACGGACCCCACCTTCAACACCATGAACCTGAGTCTCTCGCCCGATGCCGTGCAGGAGTTTCAAGTGCAAACCGGCAGCTACTCGGCGGAACTCGGCGGGGCGGGCGGCGGACAGGTGAATATTGTGACCCGTCAGGGAGGCAGCCAATTCCACGGTACAGGGTACGAATTCCTGCGTAACAACGCGCTGGATGCGCGCACCTGGAATGAGACACCCGGCACCAGCCATCTGGTGCAGAATAACTTCGGGGGATCCCTCGGGGGCCCGCTCTTCGGGAAACAGACCTTCTTCTTTGCGAACTATGAAGGTTTCCGCCAGACCCAGGCGCAGACCGCGATGGACACAGTGCCGACAGCCGCCGAAGCGACCGGCGACTTCAGCGCAAGCGGCGCCAATATTTTCGACCCCTCCACCTCCTACGCGAATCCCAACTACAATCCGGCGCTGCCGGTGAGCACCGGCAATCCTCAAACGCTACGCAGCGAGTTCCCCGGCAACGTGATTCCGGCCACACGGCTCAATTCGGCAGCGGCCCTCATGATGAAGAACTACACACCCCGCCCCAACACCACGGGCGACATGGGCTATGGCATGACGATGAACGGAGCACCGGCGGTATTCGGCGCCGGCATGGACTCCAACAACCTGCTGGACGTCCGCGACGCCACCGGCCGCAATAATCAGGGCACTGTGCGAGTGGACCGCATGTTTGGCAATCTCGGCACGCTCAATGTGCGTTTCTCGTCGACCAACGAGCAGGGGTTCACCCCGCAGAACCTGCCCGGCTACGGCTTCAACTACGACAACGCGTCCCAGAAC
>JBEKAQ010000248.1:0-3271 GCA_050015835.1 Bryobacteraceae bacterium
TTGCAAACATGAAGAAGATATATCCTGAGGCATGAATACACCTGCGTGGCCTGGAAAGGAAGCGACGGGATGTGCTCATCGCAAATGTCGGCAAACAGGCAGACGTGCCATCGCCAGCTTCGATCCGGAAGAGAGTCGGACTTTCAGGATCGCCGCGTCGTGGCGTATGGAGCGTTTACGCCAGCGGGCGAAGTATGCGCCAAGTCCCACCGACTGAGCGAACATCGACGCGACGTCTCGGACAAGGCTGGGCGTGATGCAAAGATCGGCATTCGGGGCCGTAGTTGGGCTAGAATCAACAGTGGCGCACTATTCCGGCGAAGCCGGATGGGTGCACGTGCGCGCACTGTTAGTCAATTTCACCGCGGTACAGAGCCGATCATTGATAGCCGAATTGCAGGTGCTCGGGTTTGCCCAGGGATGGACTGACTCTCAACCAAAACGCCTGAACACGCTCCGAAGCCGTGGTGAGAAAGCCGATAGACAAGATGATACGTGCCCTACGAAGTCAACAATGGTGGTCCGGGAAGGAATACTACAACTTCAGTCGTCGCGCATGGATGCGGTCGGAGGGTTTTACCGCCGACATGTTCGAGAACCGGCCGGTAATCGGAATCTGTAACTCCTGGAGCGAGTTGAACAACTGCAACGCGCACTTGAGAAGCGTGGCAGAGGCGGTCAAGCGCGGTGTTTGGCGGGCAGGCGGATTTCCGCTCGAGTTTCCGACCATTTCGCTCGGGGAGATGTTCATGAAACCGACCGCCATGCTGTACCGCAACTTGATGGCTATGGACGTCGAAGAATCTATCCGGGCCAACCCAATCGACGGCGTCGTCCTCCTATGTGGCTGCGATAAGACAACACCGGCACAGTTAATGGGAGCGGCGAGCGCCGATGTGCCCGCGATTATGGTGACAGGCGGACCGATGCTCAGCGGTCAGTGGCATGAGCGGAAGCTCGGCGCGGGTACCGATGGGCGCAAACTGTTCGAACTGTTTCGGGCCGGCAAACTGAGCGATGAAGAGTGGTGTGAGATCGAAGGCGGCATCGCGCGCAGCACGGGCCACTGCACGGTGATGGGCACCGCGAGCACCATGGCCGCCGTGGCGGAAGCCTTGGGCATGACGCTGCCTGGCTGCGCCGCCATACCGGCCCCCGATTCGCGCCGCCTCACGATTGCCGAGATGAGCGGACAGCGCATCGTCGACATGGTGTGGGAGGATCTTCGGCCCTCGAAGATTATGACGCGCGAAGCGCTGGAAAACGCCATCACAGTGGATATGGCGATCGGGGGCTCGACGAATGCAGTGATTCATCTTCTGGCTATCGCAGGCCGGCTCGGCATTGATCTGAACCTCAACGAGTTCGACCGGATTTCGCGCGCCACTCCCACGATCGTGAACGTGAAGCCATCGGGCAAGTACCTGATGGAAGAGTTCTTCGAAGCCGGTGGCGTTCCTGCGGTGATGCGCGAGATACTCCCGCTGCTCAATGCCGATGCGGTGACCGCAAACGGGAAACCGGTACAGGAGAACGTAGCGGGAGCACCGTGCTGGAACCGGGATGTAATTCGAATCGTAACCGAACCTCTTTGTGCCGCGGGCGGAACCGTCGTTCTCCGGGGCAACCTGGCGCCCCGGGGCGCGGTCATCAAGCAGACTGCCGCGTCTCCCCACCTGCTCCATCACCGGGGTCCGGCATACGTGTTTGAGAACTACGAACAGATGCGCGCCCAGATCGATTCACCGGACCTGCCAGTTTCCGCCAACACGGTACTGGTAATGAAAAGCTGCGGGCCAAAGGGTGCGCCGGGATTTCCTGAATGGGGGCAGATTCCGATGCCCCGCGTGTTGCTTGACCAGGGAATCGACGACGTGGTTCGAGTCAGCGATGCCCGCATGAGTGGCACCAGTTTTGGCACCGTGGTTTTGCACGTGGCTCCGGAATCGGCAGCGGGGGGTCCGCTGGCAGCCGTCGAAACGGGAGACGAAGTGGAACTCGATACCACCGCACGCGCACTGACGCTTCACGTCGCGCCGGAGGAAATCAACCGCCGCTTGAGCTCCCGCTCCGTGCCCCCACGCCATTACGAACGGGGCTACGGCTGGATGTTCCTGCAATACGTGAACCAGGCTGACGAAGGCTGTGACTTCGATTTCCTTCGCAAAGGGCAGTAACCGCGATTCCTGATCCTGCCGTGGGTACGGGTGGAGCACCTGGCGTCGCACATCCTGGGCCGAATGGCGGCGCCGGCTGGAGCGTGAGCCCGGTGACGAACGCAGCGGTGTGTTCACCAGCGGGATCGTTTCGACCGGGCGGGGCCAGAAGATTGCCTTGCACTTCACAGGGCGCCAGCATGTGGGCGAGAACATCGCCGATGTGTTGAAGCAACGGGCGAAGGACTTGAGCCCGGTGATACGGATGTGTGATGCGCTGTCGCGGAACGTGCCGAAACTGCCCAACGGAGTGGAGATTCTGGTGGCGACCTGTCTGGCTCATTATCTGGACTCTTGCATTATCCAGAGTGATCGCCTGAAAGGTGCGCAGAACGCGGTGAATGGCTCGTGGGCGTCGTGATTCTCTCCGTTGACAGACGTCCAATATTGCATGAAGGATCCAGTGCGAGTAATCGACTGTCGCGAACGCGCGGTCGTTGAGTTGTGGCGCAAGGGTCATCTTTCACTAGGAACGATCGTCATCTACCTCCAGTGGGTTCGTCGGTTCGGTACATATTGCGACAAGCGGAAACTACCCGAAACCGAACAACTGACTGCGGTTGGGGCGCGCCGATTCGCTAAGGCGTATGCCGGACCTCGCCTAAAAGGGCGACAAAGTACAAGGAAAGCCGGAACCTCGCCAGCAATGCGCTCCATGCGTGGGCTTGCGCGTTGGCGGCGCTGGGTACGCCGTTGCCGCCGTGGCGCGATAAACATCCGCCGACACTCCCGCCGCTACTGGAGGAGTACGGCCATTATCGGCGAGTTCACAATGGGGTCTCGGAACCGCGAAAAAAGAAAATGGTCGAGTGGCTACTTTCATGTCGCGCACCCGCCAAGAAGCGGCAGCTTGCTCGCATGGCATAATGGGCCATGCTGCGATTCCTTTCACTTGCTGTCGTTCCGCTCGCCTGCTTGGGCGCGGCCAATATGCCGCCGGAAGCCGATCGGCAGTTGGCCCACGACATATTCAAGGAAATCATCGAGATCAAGTCAGGATTTACCACCGGCGCGACGACGCCGGTTGTCGAGGCGATCGCCAGCCGGTTGCGCGC
>JBEKAQ010000249.1:0-3262 GCA_050015835.1 Bryobacteraceae bacterium
CATTCTGGAAGCGATCACGCCGCTCGACGATCCCCTGCCCCGATTCCTGCGCGACCGTCTGAAGCTCCCCGACCGCTGGACAGCCGTCCGCGAAACGCACTTCCCGCCGCCCGAGGGCGACCTGCGCCTGCTCAACAACTTCCGCTCGCCCGCGCAGTTCCGCCTGATTTTCGAGGAATTCTTCTGGCTGGAATGCGGCGTGGCGCTCAAGCGGAGCAAGGCCCGCACGCTGCCGGGCATCGCCTTCACCATTAACGACCATGTCCGCGAACGGATCAAAACCATGCTGCCGTTCAAACCCACCGGGGCGCAGAAGCGCGTGATGCAGGAGATTGCCGGCGACATGAAGGAGCCGCGTCCCATGAACCGCCTGCTGCAAGGCGACGTGGGCAGCGGCAAAACCATCGTGGCCGCCGAAGCCGCCGTGATCGCCATCGAAAACGGCTACCAGGTAGCGGTGCTGGCGCCCACCGAGATTCTGGCCACGCAGCACGGCCTCTATTTCAAGCAGATCTTTTCCAAGCTGGGCTATGTCACGCTGCTGCTCACCGGCTCCTTCACCAGCCGCGAAAAGGTTCAGCTCAAGAAACTGGTGGCGCAAGGGATGGCGCAGGTGGTGGTGGGCACGCACGCGCTGCTCGAAAAAGACGTCGAGTTCAAGAAGCTGGGCCTGGCCATCGTGGACGAGCAGCATCGCTTCGGCGTGATGCAGCGGCTCGGCCTGGTGCAGAAGGGCGTGCATCCGGACGTGCTGGTGATGACCGCGACGCCCATTCCGCGTACACTCGCCATGACCCTCTATGGCGACCTGGATGTTTCCGTAATCGACGAGCTGCCGCCCGGACGCAAGCCCATCGTCACCAAACACGCCGTCGCCGACAGCATCGAGCAGGTCTACAGTTTCGTGAAAAGCCAGATCGACGAAGGCCGGCAGGCGTACGTGGTCTACCCGGTGATCGAGGAATCGGAGAGCCGGGCCATGAAGGCGGCGCAAAAGATGTACGAGCATCTTTCGCGCGAGGTTTTTCCCACGCTGGCGGTGGGCCTGATCCACGGCCGGCTGGGCGCCGATGAGAAGGAAGCCGCCATGCGGCGCTTCAAGCAGGGGCAGACACAAATTTTGGTTTCGACCACGGTGATCGAGGTGGGCGTCGATGTGCCCAACGCCAGCGTCATGCTGGTGGAGCAGGCCGAACGCTACGGGCTGGCGCAACTGCACCAGCTTCGCGGGCGCGTGGGCCGCGGCGCCGCGCAGAGCTATTGCATCCTGGTCACCGAAAAAATGAACGACGCCGCGCGGCAACGCATCCGCACGCTGGTGGAATCCACCGACGGCTTCTACATTTCCGAAATGGATCTCAAGCTGCGCGGTCCGGGCGAATTCTTCGGCACCAAGCAGGCCGGGCTGCCCTCTTTGCGCGTGGCCAATATTCTGCGCGATGCCGAAATCCTGGAAATCGCGCGCCGCGAGGCGGTGGATTTCATCGCGCGCCCGCCCTCGGAAGACGCGCTGCGGCGCGCCGTGGCCTACATCCGCAACCACTGGCAGCGGCGCTACGGGTTGGTGACAGTCTGATGCGCGTGATCGGCGGAGAGTTTCGTTCGCGCCGTCTGCGGAGCATCCCCGGCGATGCCACGCGGCCCACGCCCGACCGCTTGCGCGAAACCCTGTTCGACATCCTGGCCCTGCGCATTCAGGGCGCCACATTTCTGGATGCCTATGCGGGCACCGGCGCGGTGGGCATCGAAGCGCTCAGCCGGGGCGCGGCGCACGCGTTCTTTGTGGAGAAGAACCGCGCGGCGGTCGAGACCATTCGCGAAAACCTGGCATCGCTAAAGCTGGAACCGCGTGCCACGGTGGTGAAAGGCGCGGTGCTTGCGGCGCTCGCGCGCTATCCGGCGGAGATTGTCTTTCTCGACCCGCCCTACACCCTGGAGCGCGAGTACGCGGCCGTGCTGGCGGCGCTGGCCGAAGCCCCGCCGGCGCTGACGGTGGTGCAGCATTCCGTGCGCCTGGCGCTATCGGATATGTTCGGCTGTCTGCGGCGCACGCGCCTGGTGCGGCAAGGCGACAACGCGCTGAGCTTCTACAGCGCCGCGCCTCATAGCAGAGCGAATGGGTCGCCAGATGCGTGTCCAGCCCTCACCTGACAGCCAATTGCGTCGCCCGCCCCTGTCGAACATGCCGCTCACTTTTGCACACCATACCCAGGTAGTGATGCAGAGCTCGTTCAAGCCCCGTCCGCCCTCATTCATCGAGGAAATCGAGCGCGACCTGCGGGCGACCACAATGCAGGCGAGCCACATTATCCTCATGGGATATTCGCTGCCCCCGGACGACGTTACCTATCGGGCATTTTTCTCCGCCAGGCGCCAAGGCGACAATTCTGTGTACTGTACCGTGGTGGACAAGGATGACAAAAGCCCTGGCTGGTACGGCCCGCCAGAACTGAAGATGAGGATCGAGGCCGGCAGCGTGAAGCCGGACTCTCCCGCGCGAGCCGCACGCGACATATTCGGCGAGGACCGAGTTAGATTTTACGGCGGAGGCATTCCCGAAGTCTTTCTAGATCGAGGTGAGGCGACAAATGCCAGATTGGACCAACTGCTGACCCGGCCCGAGTGACCGCGAAGCCGGGTCCCAGAAGCTCTCGCCCGGCGCTCTCGAGTTCCACAGTGTTCAATGACTCGCGCTATGCCACGGGCCTTTTCCTCATGACCGCATGTAACTCGCGGAAGCGTGGAGTCCACCGAAGCCGCGAAACGCTCCGCGCGGCAACCATCGTTCCCGGCTTTTTTCAGCTTTTTCACCACCCCTATCCCACTCCACCCAGGCCACTTACGTCAGCCCCTTCCGCTCGCGCCCCCATCTTTTCTTGACTTGCCGTGGTAACAATAAAGGGGGCAGGTAATCCCGGCTGTTTCGGGAAACCGGGGGTTCGGAACGATAGTTCCGGTCTCGTCGCCGTAACTCCTTTATCGTCAACAAATCGTGCCTGATTTTCCGGAACGATAGGCCCAAATCAACAACTTACAGACACCCCTCCCGCCTCCCGCATCCGCGCGCTACCGCTCTGCCTTCGCTCGGCCCCTCCCACCCCGCAACCCCCAACCCGAAGATCCCCGCTCGCTCCCGCTAATCCGCGACCCCAACCGCATTCACCGGCATTCCCGGCATCGGCAGGGGCCTTGCCCTGCTCCTCAGCGAAATCGTCGGCCACAGCTCCTGCGAGCACCGCGACCTGCTCCTGATGAAGTTCCC
>JBEKAQ010000250.1:0-3243 GCA_050015835.1 Bryobacteraceae bacterium
CCTTCTTCCCCGGTCCAGTAATTCACCCGGCCGGAAACCAGCACCCTCACAGCCGCATCGATCTCGTCCCGATCGAAGCGCGGCAAGAGGATTTGCCACGGTGCGCAGTCTGTTCTGAACGCGTCTCCACGATTATGCGGTTCCACGAAGCTGCTTACCATCCTCGATCCGGTCAACTGCCCGGTTCTTCGACCGAAGCTTGCCAGCGGATTCTCGACTCCGCCCTTGACAGTTCTCTCGTATGCATCCGCTGGATATTGTGGCACACCAGTCGAACGCGTGCCAGTCAACCTGAAGTTTCACGCCACGCGCACAAAGACTCCGTGTACGCGGCGCTGCCGTCGCGCAGCCAGGCGTCGAGTTGGGCGGGCTCCTTCAATTGCTGGCCGCGCACGCGCGGCACCGCAACAAAGCGGCAATCCAGCTCCGGCAGGGTGGTCATATCGCCCCAGAGTTTCTCAAACTGAGCCACCGGGAAGATATCTTCCTGCCCTTTACCCCAGCGCTTTTTTACGTCTTTAAGCGTGACGTACGCCGGCATGCGCGCGGCTACGGCGCGAACCGCCTCGTCCACAGCTCCCAGGTCGGAGAGAGCATCGCGAGTCAGACCGAACAGTGTGAGCAAGCGGTCGACATCGATCCAGTAAGTCGCGCTGTTGTAGTAGCGAAGGCGGCTTTCCAGTTCTTCGCTGGGCAGCGCCAGGCCTTCGATCAACCGCACCCGGCCATCCACGCGGGCGAGGCCGCCGCCGCGGTCCTCGATGTGCCGGGGAATCACCTCCGTTGTGAGCGCGGCGCCGCTATGGATGTGGTAACCGAGAACCGCGGGGTCGGCGTCGGCGGCCACCGTGTCGATGTTGTGCACCATCAGATAGTTCAGTTGCGGGCGCTTCTCGAGCAGGCGCCGGAGCGTGCCGTTGCGTAGCAGATTGGCAACCTCATACCAGTGGCCGACCGGATGCAGGCACTGCATGGGAAGATTGCCGGTGTAGTCGGATCCCTCACCGGCACTCCGCGCCCACTGGATTAGTGCCGCGCGCAGGCCCTCGCGCACCTTCTGCGCTTGCGCGTCCAGCAGTTGCTGCGGCACCTCCTCCCAGGCGAACCGGAGATCGCGTTCCATGGGAATCATGCGCAGGCCGATGGTGCGTCCGGGGGAGAGCAGGAGCGCTCCGGGATAACCATAATTGCGCTCCGCGGCAAGGTGAGCGGCGATCGCTTCGTGAGTGAGGTAGCTGGTCGTAATGACGTGCGGAAGCGGGTTGCCGCACTCCTGGCTCACCCGAAGACTCTTGGCCAGGTGAACCTCGATGAAGTTGCGATATTCTCCGCGCAGCCTGCAAAACGGACTTAGGGCCTTCACGACTCCGGCGCCGCGGGTCCAGCGCGTGCCCACGCCTCCCGCCAGAGTCACCACGGCGACGCGCCCCTGGGCAAGGGCATCGAGACCGGCGGCGCGGTGACGGTCATCCACGCAATCCACTTCGACATCCTGAATCAGCGTGGTGGCTCGCAGGCGGTTCTGGGCCAAGCCGATCCGGCCAGAACGGAGATCCTGGCGGATCTGTTCGTGCTGGAGGCGGTCAAACCCGTATTGATCGAGGAGGGTCCGCAGGGATCGCGCCCGATCCATTTCGGTATCCTGGCCAGCCGGAAGCATGTGGTCAAACAGGGTTTGAATCATCCCGGCGTAATCCGCCTCGGAGCGGCACGCCGCCGAGAAGCGCTCCAATTCGGCTCGGCGCACGGGCGAAAGCTGGGGAATGCTGGCGCGAATCAGCGAGGGAACGTGCTCGGTGTAATAGCCGGGAGGCATCAGGGCATCGTCACCGGAATGCATCGCGGCCTGCGTCCCCTGCTCGTTGATGGCAAAGTCGTAGACCACGGGTTCCATGGCAAATGGCACACTATGCTCCATGCGGCTTCTGGTCTCGCTCATGATGGCCTGCATGCGATCTTGGGCCTCAGCTTTGCGTTCGGGGCTGAAAAGGAATCCCATTCCGCCGCCGCTCATGCCTCCGAGCATCCAGAAACCCCAGAAATCGACGCCGAACTCTTTGCGCACCCGTTCGATAAGCGTATTGGTGTATAAGTTGGCGGCCCAGGGAATGATGGTCTGCAACGGCCCGTCGAAGTTCCGCTGCAAACTGCCCCCGAGCGCTTGGATCTCACCCCGCCGCAAGTGGCCCGTGATCTCCTCGAGGATTTCGATCGCATGGCGGCGGCCGAGCCACTCGGTTTCACTCCGCAGGAGGTACTTTTCAGTGACCATCTCAAGAATCGGACCGACATCCTGCGCCATGCCGCCGTGAACCAGCACCAGGCTCTGTTGAAGCTTCTCGCGAGCTTGGCGCGGAACTTCCGCTTCGGTAAAGATCCGGTGATCGGGAAGCAGGCGCCCGCGGCTGATGCCGAACTCGGGATCGCCCGCAGTGGCGAGAACGCCATGGATGAGCTTGATTCCGGGCCATACGCCGCCGGAATCCTGCCAGCCGCCACCGCTTCCACCCAGCCATTCACCCAGGATGGCGCGTGCGGCCACCAGCCTGCGGTCATGCTCCTCCAGACCTCCGGTAAGCGAATGGATCTGGCCGGTGGCGCGCATGCAAACGGCGATGATGCAGGCAAGAAGGCTGGTGGAGACCGCCAGCCGGGAGCCTTTGGGAATATCGTTTACGCTGCTGACGATCTCAATCCCGTAGCCGGGTCTTCCCGTGAGGCGCTCCAGCAGAGCGGCCAATGGCTGCGTTGCACCCTCGATGCCCGGAGGAACGATGCCGCTGGCGATGATACCCGCCTTGAGCAGACCCAGGTAGTCACGGGGAAAGTCGAAGACTTCGGCAATGGAAGAAACGTCGGCGGAAGCATGCAGGTCGATGCTGGTCAAGCGGATCACCGGTTGGTCGATTACCCGGAACCAAGCCTCGACCGGCGGCCTGGGCTGCGTAACGCGCTCACTCGTCCCGCGGACCGCGAGATCGATGGATACATTGATGACGCGCGCGCCCTCGGGGAAATCCATGCCGAGGAAAAAAATGTCGCTCCATCCGCTGTGCGTCAGGTCCATGCGGACGGGCGTAGCCTCGCGCAGGATAGGGAAAACCGGATCGCCGGCAACCAGCTCGGGACGCAGCCGCAGCGGATAGTCGTCCGTGTGTCCGGCGCGGAACATCCACTGGTTGCCGCGCACGCTGCGCACGCTGCGGCGTACCTGATCCGCCAGCGTCTGGAATCCAAGTGCCC
>JBEKAQ010000251.1:0-3230 GCA_050015835.1 Bryobacteraceae bacterium
AGGCCTTTGGCTCGCGCGACGTCCTGTCGAAAGGCAGTGATCGCGCCTCCCGAGCGTTGGCCGCTCTGCTCGAGGGTCAGGGTCCCATCGCTCTGCGGAGTGACCACCAGTAACAACGGACGCGCTCCGTCGAAGTGACTAAGTACGAACTTACCGTCCTGGTAACTGCCGGTGAGCGCGCCGGTATCGCCGTCCACTCGAAGAATCGCGGCGGAAACTTCCGCGCCTTGCTGTCGAACAAAGAATTGCCAGGCGTTTTCTCCCTTCTTGGAGCTGTTCACCCCTTCCAGGTACCAAAGACCGGAAATATCGGGCGCCTTGATCTTGGAGGGAGGTTCGGTCACCGCACGAGTTGCATGGATGGGGAGAGGCTTGCCGCGCCGCGCGCTGTACTCGCCGTCCAGCGCGCCGTCTTTCACTGTCGCCTTGAGCACTGCCGCGTAAGTGTCGAAGTTCAAAACCAGTGAGCCATTTTCGAATTTGCCGCCGGTTGAGTTCTCCCGGTTCTCCCCGTTGAAGAACCAGCCCTTGATATCGGCCCCATCCCCGGCGAACTCGATTTTGAAAGGGATCTGGGTCCCGTTGACAGTGACGGTCGCATTCCAAAGGCCTGCCAGAGACTCAGCCCCGGCGGCGGACGCGAACGCAATAACGGTAGCAAGTAATAACGTAATCTTCATCTGTCTACTCCATCGCGCTTCTAGATTTCGAAATCATGCACATATGTGCTCTGTTTCTCCTCCCAATCCCGAATGATCGAGGCAAAGTTGGTGCGGTCCACAATTCCAGCAATGCTCCTGTCGACGTTGTGCCACAGTTCGGTGAACGGACCGGGCCGCTTGAAGCCCTTCTGTTTCGTCGGCGAGCCATCGACGGACCGCAGCACCTCGCCCACGGTAATCGATTCCGGTAGCCGGGCCAGGGAGTATCCGCCTTCCGAGCCCCGGTGCGACTCCACGAAGCCACCTTGTTTCAGCGACAGCAGAATCAACTCAAGGAATTTCTGCGGAATGTTTTGCCGCTGCGCGATGCTGGCGATTTTGACGGGTTTTCCGGTCTTCTGCGAAGCCAGGTCAAACACCGTAAGAAGGGCATAATGGCCTTTTGAAGAGATGTTCATAGATGCTCGCACGACAGAGGGGCGGGCATTTGCCGCCCGCCCCCTTGTAATTACACGATGCCTTCGAACAGTACCGATGTCAGATAACGTTCCCCTGAATCGGGAAGGACCACCACAATCGTCTTCCCCGCGAACTCGGGCAGTTTGGCGAGGCGTGCGGCCACCGCCGCGGCTGCCCCGCTCGAAATGCCACTCAGAATGCCTTCCTCACGTGCCAGCCGCTGAGCTGTTTCGACGGCTTCTTCGTTCGTGATTGTCTCCACGCGGTCCACCACGGACAGATCGAGAGTGTCTGGGATAATGCCTGCACCGATGCCCTGGATCTTGTGCGGGCCGGGTTTCAGCGGCGCCCCCGTCAGTTTCTGCGTGATGACGGGGCTCCCCGCCGGCTCAACCGCGACCGATGTGATCGCTTTCCCTCGCGAGTGTTTGATATAACGCGAAACGCCGGTGATGGTTCCGCCGGTCCCGACGCCGCTTACCAGCACATCTATTTCCCCATCGGTGTCATCCCAGATTTCTGGACCCGTCGTACGGAAGTGGATGTCGGGATTAGCGGGGTTCTTGAATTGCTGCAATAACAGGTAATGCTTCGGGTCGGAGTCATAAATCTCTTGCGCCTTGGCGATGGCGCCGGGCATGCCCTTGGCGCCCTCGGTCAACACCAGGTTGGCGCCGAAGGCCTTCAGCACCTTGCGCCGTTCCAATGACATGGTCTCCGGCATGGTCAGCGTGATGGAATACCCGCGCGATGCCGCAACGAAGGCCAACGCGATTCCGGTATTCCCGCTGGTCGGTTCCACCATCTCTACACCGGGCGTTAACAGCCCGCGCTTCTCGGCGTCCCAAATCATGGAAGCGCCGATCCGGCACTTCACCGAGTAGGAAGGGTTGCGGCCTTCGATTTTGCCGTATACCTTCGCTCCCAAGCCGTTCACAATGCGATTGAGCCTGACGAGTGGAGTCTTTCCGATACTGAGTGAGTTGTCTTCGAACCGTGACATGACCCTTTACTCCTGGGAAGCTTGCAGTGCTTGGTCCAGATCCGCCTTGATATCTTCGATATCCTCGATCCCTACCGAGATGCGAATATAGTCCGGGGTGACGCCGGTCTCGATCTGTTCCTTTTCCGTAAGCTGGGAATGGGTGGTGGAAGCCGGATGAATCACCAGCGTCTTGGCGTCCCCAACGTTTGCCAGATGGCTGGCCAGTTTCACGCTGTTGATGAACTTGATGCCGGCTTCTTTTCCGCCTCGTACTCCAAACCCCAGAATCGCTCCGGCGCCTTTGGGGAGGTACTTCCTGGCATTCTGATAGTGTGAGTGGTTCGGAAGGCCGGGGTAGTTCACCCAGGTTACCGCGGGATGTTTCAGCAGCCACTCCGCCACCGCTTGCGCGTTCTGCACATGGCGTTCCAGGCGCAGATGTAGAGTCTCGACGCCCAGCAACAACAGAAACGCTGCAAACGGACTTTGCGTGCCTCCGGTGTCGCGCAGCCAATGCGTACGGATGTGAATAATATATGCCAGGTTGCCGAGCGGCTTCAGCGCCTCGGTGAAAATCATGCCGTGGTACGAGTCGCTCGGTTTCGTGAACTCGGGCCACTTCTTGGGATTCTCGGCCCACTGGAAATTGCCGCTGTCCACAATGGCGCCACCAATGTGCACTCCGTGCCCGCCCAAGAACTTGGTGGTGGAGTAGACCGCGATGTCGATTCCATGCTCGAAGGGCCGGAACAGCGCCGGGGTCAGCACCGTGTTGTCTACGATCACCGGCAAACCATGCTTGTGTGCCGTGTCGGCGATGGCGCGAAAATCCGGCACATCGTTTTTGGGATTTCCGACCGATTCCAGATAGACCAAGCGGGTGTTCTCATCTACCAGTTTGTCGATCTCCTCCGGATGGTCGGAGTTGAAAAAACGCACCTCAATGCCCAACTTCTTCAAAGTCTGGGTGAATAGCGTCCATGTGCCCCCGTATAGGCTGGTGGCGGAAATGAAGTTCTGCCCGGCGTGCGTAATGGTGAGGATGGCCGCCACGATGGCCGCCTGGCCCGAGGCGAACGCCAGCCCGGCAATACCGCCATCGAGCGCGGCGAGCCGCTTCTCCA
>JBEKAQ010000252.1:0-3227 GCA_050015835.1 Bryobacteraceae bacterium
CCAAAAATACAGATGAGTTTATTGACGAGAACAGACCTCGGCAGGTAAACTCAAGTTATCACTATGTCTTCTGAATCCGTTACCGTTCCCGCGCAGCGCCGGCGCCGGCCCAAGACTCCCAGTCTGACGTCGCCAAGAACCGGCGATGAGGGGACGCAGTATTATCAAAGGTCGATCAGCCGCGCGCTCGACATACTGGAGTGCTTCGACGACCAGCATCCGGAACGGACGCTCAAGGAGGTTTGTCAAGCTATCAGCCTCCCCGAATCCTCCGTGTTTCGAATCCTGCTAACGCTCGAAAGCCGGGGGTACCTCGCTCAGAAGCCTGACGGTGCTTATTCGCTAGACCCTAAGCTTCTTTTGGGACGACTGTACGAACGTGCCGAACGGGTCCGCTTGGTGCTGCGACCGCATCTTCAGAAACTCGCCAGCCGCTTCGACGAAACCGCAAGTTGCGCCTATCTGTTTCAAGATCGGATTCAGGTCCTGGACAGCGTGGAGACGCTCCATCAGATGCGGATTACCAACAAACCTGGTCGTGTCCTTCCGCCGCACGCAAGCTCCCTCGGTAAGGCGATTACAGCGTTTCAGAAGCCCGAATTGATCGAAAGGATGCTCGAAGTTTACGGTCTGGTGCCGCGGACGCCGCGCACTGTCTGTGACCGGCAAACCCTGCTTTCCGAGTTTGAGCGCATCCGGTCCGAGGGCTATGCTCTCGACCGCGAGGAATCGGTCATTGGTGGAATCTGCATCGGCGCCGCGATTGCGCTTGACGACAGTCCCGTGCTGGCCGCCTTCAGCGTTTCAACCCCCGTGCCCAGAATGACGCCGGAGCGCGAACTGGAGATCACGCGGGCGCTGCTGGACGCGGCGCACTTGGCCGCGCTCGATTTGCGGAAGCAATGAGGCGTCTACGCGGACGCTGGTCCGCATTCAGCCACCGCTTTCCTTCATTTTCATATCCTCCAATAATTCTCAGCGCACTCACTTACTGAGCCGAGTCCCCCAGCGGCCGGATCCAGATATTTCGAAAGCGAACGGCAGCGCCGTGATTCTGCAGCATCAAGGGTTCTTTGGGACGGTGCGGCTCGTACGATGGCAATTTCGCATGGGCCATGCGACCGTAAACTTGAGAATGGTTCTGCACTAACACGCCGTTGAAGAACAGGGTCAGATAAGCCGGTTTGACTAACTTATCGCCCTCGAAACGGGGCGAGTCGAATACGATGTCGTAGGATTGCCACTCTCCCGGCTTGCGGGCCACGTTAACCAGGGGCGGGTACTGGCCGTAAATGGCTGCGGCTTCGCCGTCGGCATAGGTCGGGTTGTTGTAGGAATCCAGAATCTGGACCTCGTAGCGGCTCATCAGATAGACGCCACTATTCGCCCGCTCCTGGCCTTCGCCCTTCACGTCCACCGGGATTTGCCACTCGACATGGAGCTGGCAATCGCCGAAGTCCTGTTTGGTGATGATATTCCCCATCGCCGGGTTGACCTCCAGGTAGCCGTTCTCTACCTTCCATTGCACCGGCACCAGTTCGCCTTTAGGATCTACGGTGCAACTGGCGCAGCGTTTGGGAGACATAACCCAATTGGAGAGGTCCGCGCCGTCAAACAGCACAATGGCATCGGATGGTGGCTTGCCAGGCCTCTGCGGGGAGCTTTCCGAACCCGGGGCGACGACCGGCGGGATCGGACGGGCGATGTCGTCCACGCGCCATTTGCTGCCGGGGAGAAACGGCGTATCATCGTACCCGCGGGAGCGATCCTTCTGTGGTGCGCCCGCCTTGGATGTTTCCTGAGCAACCACGTACGTGCCTAAGCCACTCGTTATCGACAGCAAAACGCAGAGAGCGCGAAGGTTCATCGGTTTTTCTCCAGGCTTGGCGGCATCTTTCCGGCCGCAGCCGGCTGTCAGGGCAGTTCTTTCAGCTTGATGTTTCGAAATTCAATGCGGTGGCCTTCGGATTCCAGGCCGACATATCCTTTCGGGACTTCGCATTCCGTGTATTCACTCTGCCATCCGCCGTTGACCCACAGCGTGATCTTCTTTCCATCGCAGCGAACGTCGTAGGTGTTCCACTCTAAAAGATCTTTGAGTCGGTTCTCTTTCGAAGTGGAAAGGGCCTTGAACGCGCTGGCGGTGGATTCGGGCCACGGCTTACCTTGCAGATTCACGCGCTGGATCACGCCGTTTACCGGCGTGATGGCGAAGAGGTAGCCTTCCACGCCGATCTGGGCCTGGTGATACATCCAGCCGTCCAGGTTATTCCGGAAGTAGATACCGGAATTATATTTCGCTTTATCGGGCGTCTTGATGAAGCGCCATTCCACGTGGAAAAGGAAGTTGGCGAACTGTTGGTCGTAGCGAAGCCACTCGTGCCCCTTGTCGCCTTCGCTCAACAGCGTGCGGGCTTCGGTGTCGACCTTCCACTGCGAGATCTCGCTCATGGGGCGAGTAGGAAGAAGCGGCAGCCGGGTCCAGTTCTTGAACGAAGGGTCGGGCAAAAGGTCCCTCCATCCTTCGGTATCCTGGGGAGGCCCGCTTTGATTCTGGGCTACGGCAAACACGGAAAGCGCCGCTGCAAGCAGTGGTAGCCGCAACCGGTAGCATCTCACCTTAGTGATCACGATATCCTCTTTCGGGACAAGTCCCGCAACTGCGGACGCCACAGGCGGCGCCCCTGCCAGGCATATGGTTCAAAAGCTGTATTTCAGCGCGAACTGCAGGATGCGCGGATTACCGGCCGCCAGGATCTCCCCAAAGGTGCTGGCGGTGAGGGTGGCGGACGGATTCGAGAATTGCGTGTGGTTCAAAACATTGAAGAACTCAAAGCGCAATTCCAGTTGGTGCGATTCGCGGATGTGGAAATTGCGGCTGAGCGCCGTGTCGAGATCGAACAGGCCGGGGCCGGCTAGGGAATTGCGGCCGGCGTCGCCAAAGGTACCCGCCGGGGCCTGGCTGAAGGCCGCGGGGTTAAGCCATTGCAGCGTGTTCGTATTGCGAATATAAGAATCGCCGTTAACGTTGGGTCGATCGAGACCAACGCCGGTGAGCGAATTATCGAGACCCGCGAGCGGGCTGAACCACAGTCCCGAGTGGTACGTAAGGATTGGCGATAGCTGCCAGCCACTGAACGCGGTTTGCGCCCAACGGCTCCGGAAAGAAGGCGAGGATACGACCACGGAAGCGTTGAAGTTTTGGCGCAAGTCGAACTCGCAGTTAC
>JBEKAQ010000253.1:0-3175 GCA_050015835.1 Bryobacteraceae bacterium
CAATGACGGGCCAACGATCTTCACTGTATTCGGGCCGTTTGCAAGGCCCGGTTGAAGCCGGCCATGAAGTGCGGCGATCCGCCACCTGCTCGGGAGGACGCTTCGGAGGCCTGGCCGGCGGTGCGATATTCGTGCTGCTGCATGCGGACGGCCGTGCGGCCGTTTTGGGCGCGGACAATTTTTCCGCGCACGAACAACTGCAAGGGCGAGACGCTGTGCAGCATGATGGGCCATGACACGGAAAGCTCGAGATGAAAGCCGACGGGCAACTGCCGTCCGGCTTCAAACAGGATTCCGCCGCTGGACAGGTCGACGGTATACCCGGACCCCGATTCCAGTACCCGGCGCCGCCGGACAAGCTTCCAGCGGAGATCCAGTTGGATAGCGTAACGTTTATCGGCGCGGCGATCGCCCGCGATCCGGTCAGGCGCGGTGGCTTGCCTTAATTCCATAATCGATTCCGTTGGGTGCCTCGTGGTGGGCGGATTTCGATCCCGCCGCACGATTTTCATTATGCGAGCCAATCGTTTTGGGGCAAAGTAATGCGGGTACGTAACGGGTACTCGGTGTTCCAGGCGGACAGTTTCTCCGGGTTTCAATGGCTACGCTACAAGGAGGAGCCCGGGGGGCGCATTCCCTGGTGTTTGGCGGGCACGCGCGGACCTACGTAGAGGTTGAGAGCGGGGCTCGAAGGCGCCCACTGTTGCGCTTCGCCGAGGCAGACCCAGATTTTGCCGCGCGAATCGCAGCGTACCCGGCCCAGCGGCGCTTTGATCTCGTCGAGGTCGAAGCCGGCGCCGGCCAGGGCCGCGGCGAGGCGGGCGGCGAAGGAGCCGGCGCCGTCCCGCCCGGTCCAATCCGCAATCAGATGAATCTGGCGCAGCCGAACGGCGGGGTCCCATCCAAGTTCCCGCAGACGATCCACCAGCGCAGCGGGGTCGGAACCGGCCACGAGGGAGCCGTCGGAAACCCCGGCGATGTGCAGTTTATCGCCCTCGCGCAGGTCCGATAAGCGGCCCACCGGTCCGCGCACTCCGGGACGGCCGGATTTGTCGGGTCGAGCCAGAAGATGCTCGACGCTGACGCCGGGCACCTCGCCTAGCATGAGGATCATGGACCGATTATCCCGCGAAGCGCCGGGCCGTATTCTATGGCACCGAGCGGAAACAGACAATCGCACTTGACGTACTGGACGTACCACCTGTAACCTCGACTTATGATCGAGGAGGGATTCTGTCTATGTCACTCAGCGCCGTGGACCTGTTGGCTCGCTTGAATACGATTTACGAAATCTTCTCCGCAATTCTGGGCAACCAGGCTGTATTCGATGGCCTGGACGCCGAGAAAAGACAGCAATTTGTCACCGGCCTGAATAAGTCGTATGGCCAGGCCGAGTCTTTCCGTCACGAGTTCCTCACTACCCAGAAAGCGCAGGGCAAAGGACGGCCCTTCCTGACGCAGACCCACGCGGATGTAACGGTGGGCGCGGCCGACGCGCTTTTTGCCAAGAGCATCGAATGCAAGAGCGTCACCAAGCCCGAGAAGGGTGCGGTGAATCACGTAATCCGCGACGAAGCCATCGGCCAGCTTGCCGGTACGACCGGGCACCTGCCGCGCGACGGCGACGTGCGCGTGGTGGATCTCAAAATCACATGTTCATTCAATCCCTGGCCGATGCCCGGCGGCGCCTACGGACAGGACCGGAAGCTCTGCACATTGTCGGACCTGATGGCGGAGGCGGTCAAGGAAGTCGACACCATCGTTTACGGACTGGGCGCGAACGAGCCGCAGATCATGGCGTGGCTGAAGGGAGAGGGATTGGCGAATGTGCACTCGATCGGGCGGATGAATAATTTGGTGAACACGGGCACGGGTCAGAAGGACTTCCCCAGCAGCAGCCGGCCGATAGGCATTACGGCGACCGGCGGGATTCAAAAGATCCGTTGCCTCACCGTCAAGGTGCGCTACGAACCCGCGTACACGGTGAGCGAGGGTATGGATTTGAAGTGGCTCGATGAGATCGTGTTACAGGCGTACAAGCGGCTGAACGGCAAGGTGGAAGTCGACGTCGCCAAGATCAAAGGAACGGCTTTCGACTACAGCCAGGGGTTCCCGGCGCTGGCAGCTTTCAAAGCGTTCGCGTGAAGCCAGGCCGAGGACCTCAGAGGAACGGATTGGTAACCTGGAGGCTGCCGAAATGCTGGCCGTGCTGGAGATCCTCCGTATAAAGGAGATCGCACCGCGCCTGGAGAGCAGCCGAGACGATCAACGAATCGTACCATGAAACCCCTCTTTCGGCGTGGAGATGCAATGCCTCCGCATACAGCGCCTGGGACGAATGCACGCTGAGCAACGGGTGGAAAACCGTGCGCAGATATTGCTCAGCATCCGCGGCCTGCATCGGTCGGGAGAACCGTCTCAGGGCCACATTGAAGAATTCCTGCACGACCTGATAGCTGATGACGCCCTTTTGCGTCGTCAGGGCCTTGCGGATGAGTTGGGCGGATTTCTGGGATTTTGCGGCGGCGCTTCGATCGAACGAATAGACGAAGATATTTGTATCCAGAAAGAATCTACCGCTCATTCAATTCGTTCCTGCCGAAGTGCCGGCCCGCATCGACGTGTTCGAAGCGCGTCATCAGCGCATCGAAACCCTGGCCGTCTCCCGCGCTCTGAGCAAATTGCGCCAGCCATTCGCGGAATGCCTCGTTCAGCGTTCTGCGCTGCTCGCGTGCGATGGAGCGTGCCCGCTCGATCAGATCCTCGTCGGCGCTCAAGGTAATGTTCTTCATACGAAACCAGTGTACACTATTATCGTGTAATTGATAAGGGAAAAAATGGGTCGGAAAAAATGGGTCAGCCTGAACTAACACCTTTTCCATAGGTGGAAGAAGGGACGGAGCGGTCTGGCACATTATCTTTAAACGCGCGACGCTTCCGAGGGCGACCGGGGGACAAAACGCTTTGCGAGATTGCACTTATCCGAACAAGCACGCAACGGATGCTACCAGGCGGTGGCTACTGCTCGGGCTACGAGGGATGCGGCAGCGAGGCTGCGTTCAAGGAAGCATGCGAAGAAATCAAGCGGTCCATGCGACGGAACGCGATAGAAGCACGGCCCGCGAGAGATTCCGGCGAAACACAAAAAGGGGTCAGAGCCGACTGCTACCTTTTC
>JBEKAQ010000254.1:0-3111 GCA_050015835.1 Bryobacteraceae bacterium
GCCGCGCCGAAAGTCCATCGCCCAGGATCGACGACACCAAATCGAGCACCCCATCGTCGGGATCGAAAAGCGCCGGACTCGGCCAGGCCAGGTAGGTTCGTTCCTGCGGCACGCGGTCGTTGACCGCGATGGTTTTCGGCGCGTCGAAAGCCGGAACCCAGTGCTTGGGGCGGTCGAGAGCGGGGCCCGGCGGAATCGGCCCGAAGTATTGCTCCACCAGGCGCCGAGCTACGGCTGGGTCGAAATCGCCGGTGATAGCCAGCGAGAGGTTGTTGGGCGTGTAGTAGGACTTGAAGAAGTCCACCACGTCGTCCACCGAGGCGGCGGTCAAATCTTCGGGACTGCCGATGACGTCGTGGGCGTAGGGGTGTCCAACAGGAAACAGGTTCTGCTGGATGAGCATGAAGGCGCGGCCGTAGGGCTGGTTTTCGAGCCCCTGGCGCCGCTCGTTCTTGACGATGTCGCGTTCGTTGTCGAGCTTCTGTTTGGTCAGTACGTCGGTCAAGGTGGCGAGGCGATCGGATTCCAACCAGAGGACGTATTCGAGATTCCCGGAGGGCACGGTGGCGAAATAATTGGTGCGGTCCTCGCTGGTGGTGCCGTTCACTCCGTCGGTAAACAGGTTGGCGCCGGCTTTCTCGATGAAGGTGAAGTACTTTCCATTGGCGTCCTTCGAGCCCTCGAACATCATGTGCTCGAACAGGTGGGCAAAGCCGCTGCGGCCCGCGCGCTCATTCTTCGAGCCTACGTGATACCAGCTATTCACGTGCACCATGGGTAGTTTGCGGTCTACGTGCAGGATGACCTGGAGGCCGTTGGGCATGGTGAACTTTTCGAACGCGACTTGGGGTGCGTCTTGGGGAAAAGCGGGTAAGGCAAGCAGAACGAGCGCCGCCAACGGAAAACGCCTTAGCATGTGAGGTCTCCTTCAAAGAGTGGAAGTCTTCCAATCCTAGCCCACCCACGATGGCAAGTCTACTCAAGAGCGCTCCGCGGGTGCGCGACGCGCGGGCGTGAACTACACTTAAGACGGCAAAGCCGAGTAATTGTGAGACAAGTTATGAAAGCGATCGTGTACACCGAATACGGACCGCCGGACGTTCTTCAGTTCACGGAGGTGGCGAAACCCGTCCCCAAGGACGATGAGGTCCTGATACGAATTCACGCGGCATCGGTAAATCCACTCGACTGGCACTTCATGAGAGGTCTGCCCTACATGATGCGCGCACAAGCCGGGCTGCGCAAGCCAAAAGCCACACGCCTGGGAGTTGATGTGGCCGGGCACGTCGAAGCGGCCGGCAAAAACGTTACGCAGTTCGCACCGGGTGACGAGGTGTTTGGCGCTTGCAAAGGGACCTTTGCCGAGTACGTATGTGCTCCCGAAAGGTCCTTGGTGCTGAAGCCGGCCAACGTGACGTTCGAGCAAGCGGCGGCCGTAGCGATTGCGGCATTCACCGCCCTGCAGGGGCTTCGCGATAAGGGGCACATCCAGGCAGGACAGAAGGCCCTGATCAACGGCGCGGCGGGTGGTGTGGGGACCTTCGCCGTGCAGATTGCCAAGTGGCTCGGAGCGGATGTGACCGGCGTTTGCAGCACGAGGAATGTGGACATGGTCCGATCGATCGGTGCGGACCAGGTAATTGATTACACCCAAGAGGATTTCACCAAGAGTGGGCAGCGGTATCACCTGGTACTTGACATGATCGGGAACCATCCGTTGTCGGATTGCAGGCGTGCGCTGAATCCGGACGGGACTCTCCTATTGGTTGGGGGATCAAACAAGGGGCGCTGGCTGGGACCTTTCGCCGGTATGCTCAAAGCGGTCGTTCTATCGCGGTTCGTGAGCCAGAAGGCGCTCCTGGTTATGGCGCATTCGAGCAAAGAGGATCTGCTAACCATGCAAGAGCTCTCGAAATCCGGAAAAGTGACTCCGGTTATCGACCGCACTTACCCGCTGAGTAAAGTCCCGGAGGCTATCCGGTATCTGGAAGAAGGGCACGCCCGGGGAAAAGTGGTCATAACTATGGAACAGTGAAAGGTCTGGCCGTTAGTTCTTCCAGATCGGCGTGGTGAAGGCGCCGTCGCCGGCGATGTCCCACACTGCCAGACGCACCCACTTCCAGCCAGGGGCATTCAATTGCCAGGTGAACTCGCGGCGATCGAATTCCTTGGTATCCGCCAGCGGAATCGTCCGGCGATGGGTTTCCCGGCCATCACCCCAGACCATCTCCGCCATGCGCAGCGGGAATGTCCAGCTAGCCGTTACGTTGGCCGCGATCCGATCGCCATTGGGCAGAAGGCTCGCGCGCGGCAGTAAGACCTCGCCCGTAGTCGTGAAGTAATCGCCGTTCGCGAGTGCCGCTAGCGCGTCCGCCCAGCGGTCGAAGGGAGGTAGAGCCGGCAGGCGCAGGTAATTCACATTCATATGGCCGTAGAGTTCGTGAGTGGAATCGAGTTGGAAGACATCCACTTCGCCGATCAGGCGCTTGTGCAAACCCCAGTTATTCAGGTCATCTACCGTCTTAAAGGCGCGATCGCCCAGGCGCGGCGAAGATAGATCGGTATTCATCGCTTTCCATCCCGCGCCCAGGTGGAAAGCACTTTTTAGCTGATCGCTATCCTTGATCTGGTCGGGAAATCCCGTCGATCCCTTGGTTCGCGGATGCGTCTGATACATGTAGCCGTGCTCCGCGCGAACGAGCGCGATTGCGTCTTCCGCGCTGCCCACGCGGTAAACCGTTCCGTATTTTGCATCGGTAGACCGGAATGGCTCGCCCGGATTGCGCTTCATGAACCAATAGACCGGCTTGGGAAACACGATTCCCCAGTGCCCTCCCAGATAGGTGCTCATCTCCTCGCTGGGAATCAGCAGGAAGCCGGCATCCGATTGCGCACGGCACGCGTCGAAGTACGCTTTCAACTCCCGAAGACGGATCTCGCCGGTGTCGGAAGGGTGCCCGTCGCCGTGGAAATCCATGATCATCGCCATATTGACGCCCATCTCTTTCAGCACCGGTTTGAACGGCGGAGTCCAGTCATAGCCGTGATCCATGGCCTGAACCGTATAGGCAAAATGCCAGTGCGGCGCGAAGGTCTTATATCCATCCAAAG
>JBEKAQ010000255.1:0-3099 GCA_050015835.1 Bryobacteraceae bacterium
TCGTCGTCCTGGCGCACGCCGTAGGGGACGATGTTGTAAGTCTTGCCGGAGAAGTTGAGCTTGTGGCCGTGGGTGAGGTGTCCGCCGTGCGCCAGGTTCATGCCCAGGATGGTGTCGCCGGGTTGCAGGATTGCGGCGTAGGCGGCTTGATTGGCCTGCGAGCCGGAATGCGGCTGCACGTTGGCGTGCTCCGCGCCGAACAGTTTCTTGGCGCGATCGCGCGCGAGGTTCTCGACGATATCGGTGAATTCGCATCCGCCGTAGTAGCGCTTGCCGGGATAGCCCTCGGCGTATTTGTTGGTGAACACGCTGCCGGCAGCTTCCAGCACGGCTTCCGAGACGAAGTTTTCGCTGGCGATCAGTTCCAGTTGCGAGTTCTGACGTTCGGCTTCGTGGAGAATGGCCTGGCAGACGTCGGGATCCACCTCGGCCAGCGGTCGTGACATTCGTTCCGTTTCGGTGTTGGTTTTCATAGCGGGGTAAGCCGATTTTAACACGCTGGCCTTTCCGCATTTCGTAAGGCGGTGGGCCGTGGCGGCGGCAGCTTCGGCCGGCGTTCTGGCGCTGGTCCGCGCATTGAGTGTGTGGAGTGCTCGGCGGCCCCATGCCACGGCCGCACCCAGGCCTCTTGCGGGCAAAGGCATGTGGCTGATGGCCCCGGCGGAAGTTCGCTCACAACGGGGCGTCACATTGTACTATCGAACCGGGAGCATGGCTGCTCAGCCTTCAGTGTCAGCCTTCAGTGTCCATAGAATGCCGGATCCCCGAAATTGACCGGTCCCCACGTGCTCAGGCGTCCGGTCTGTTCGCTCTTTTCTTGCAGATCAGCTAGGAATCCGGCAGCGCAGTTTAGCAGCTTCTCAGCGATGTCGCAGTAGTCGGCATCTTTCGGGAGGCCAATGTGTGCAGCCAGCCCAACCCGGAAACGTTCGCTCGCGGGGAGGGGCATATAATTCAGAGATTCATCAAGTCCTAGGTGCTTCAGGATTTTCTTGCCTGGCACCAGCGAGGGATCGTGCTTATAACAGTTGGCCAGCAGCCGAAGAGTCTTCATCGAAGATTCCCAAGCGGGGAAAGTCCTGAGCTTCAACTCCCCAATTATTGTCTCTTTGGCGTCGTTCCTCCCCCACGATTCCTCAGCCTTCCGCATGTTCTGCAGATACTGCTCACGGCTGATTTCCCTTCCACCGCCCATGATGCGGGCCTGAAGCCAGATCAACTCACGCTCGACCTGATGCCAGACCGCGACCAGCAATATCAGACACAGTTCGTTGACAAAGGGCTTATCGGTGCATAGCCATTGGTCGGATGCATGGTCTGGATCTTCACCTGCCAGCCGAGCGGCCCTGCGGGCTCTGCTCTGTTGCTCGGCCCTGATCACGCCGATCATATCCTTCGCAACACTCGTGTCCATCGCTCGACTATGGCATTATAGCGAAAACCGGCGCGTTTGAACAGGATTACCACTTCTGTTACTTCTGTTCGCGATCATTCCCCGCTCGCACCACCAGAGCGCGACAGAGGGTTACATGGAGTAGCCCTGTGCCTCACCGGGAGTTCCGCACGAGGCGATCACTGTTTTCTGAATCGTTTCTCCCACTCGGATGCCAGTTGTTGGGCTTTTGAGATCTCGTCAGGTTTCATCTTCGCTTCCAATTCATCCCGGAGACCGCAAGAGATATCGTTTCGGACGCCATTCTTGCGACCGAAATCCGCGCAGTCGACGCTGGCCCACTTGTATGCTTGAATCTTGTCGACGGCGCCGAGTCGGTCGGAACTGTAGATGCCCATCAGTGTGGCCGCGCTCTCTCTGTCTTCCCCGGCTTCAACTGCCTTCTCGTACCACTGGATCGCTTCCCGATAGTCGGTCGTCACAAACACCCCATCGAGGTAGATGTTGCCAAGCTGAAGCATCGCTTGAGCGTTACCGAGCTCGGCGGATCGACGATACCAACTGAGCGCCTTCTTACCGTCAACCAGAGGATTCCGCCTGAATCCGCTCCCCCGGTGAAGCTCATTGGCGGAATACATGTAGCCTAATCGGTTCATTGCTTCTGTGTGGCCCTGACTCGCCGCCTTTTCGAGCCACGGCAGCGCCGACTCATACTTCTCGTCTCTTTCAAGTTGTACGCCAAGGAAGGCCTGCGCGGCGGAGTTGCCACTAATTGCCATCGGGCGCGCGGCTACCGCGCAGGCGGCCAGCGTTTTCTCCCATTCCGCCGCGTATCTCGCTGCGGGTAGGGAGTCGAAAACGTGCTCAACGTCGCACACCCGCCGAAATTGTGCTTCGTCGAGCTTCGCCTTATTCGTTTGGTGATCGCCAGAAACCCGCCACCAGTAAAGACCGCTGGCTCCGACCATTACCATTGAAACAATCGCTACACTTTTCGTATTCATGCGTGTGGCTGGGGTTCATCGCACGCAGTTGCGATCATAAGCGAAAGGGCGGCGCCAGCGCAGCGGCTGAACCTCACTCCAACAGTATGCCAGACCGCTAGACCCGTTGGAAGCAGTGACCACATGGTGAGGGATTCGGAAGAGCGAGCAAGCGTCATGGCCTCCGTTGTCGACAAGAGCCAGCATTCGAGGTGCGGTGTGGCCTTCGAGATACGGACGGATCGGCACAGGAGTCCCCTGATCGAAAACAATAAGCACCTAGGCTAAAGCGCGCACACGGGCGCCTTATCGAGACTGCGGGCGGCAAACTCAATAACCGCCTTGACCTGTTCGCGGTCCAGCCCGTCGAACCATTCCATGATGTCGTCGATATTGGCCCCTACTTCCAGATTCTCGAAGATGGCGGATACCGGCATCCGCGTGCCTTTCAAAACCCACGCGCCGCTAACCTTGCCGGGAACGCTCTCCACGGCGGGGCATTGTGACCAATCGAGACTCGCCATCTTGTTCGAGTTCCTTCTTTCATGGTACGCCGGATAGAAAGCCGCCGAACGAGGCAATTCTGAAACCCGTTTAACCGACGCTCAAGCGGCGTCCGCAGGATGCACGACTTCAATGCCGGCGTAGCGGGAAAATCCGGTCTTGTCGAAGGTGAGAATGGCGCTGACGCCGTGCACCTGCATGGCGGCCACCAGCCGGGCG
>JBEKAQ010000256.1:0-3090 GCA_050015835.1 Bryobacteraceae bacterium
AGTTCCGGCCTCGATTGGCTCACCGTTCCCGGAGTTTGGGGCATTCGTGTCCGTGGTTTCGGTATGGCACTGTGGAGCTTGTGGGCCGGCACTGAGGGCGGATCGAAAACTCAACAGCATCTTCCGCGCCTGAAGATCACGGCTGTACCGCGGCGCGGCACTCTTACTATGATCGGCAAGCTGACGCAAGAGCCTGCGGTTCTCGTTGAGGCGCAATACCGCTTCAGCCAAGGCTTGTGGTTCCTCGGCTGGGAGGCAGATCCCGGCCCCTTCACGAACCACAATTGCGCTGGCCTCACCGTCCGGCGCTGTTAGGAGAATGGGCAATCCCATGGCCATCGCTTCAAAAATCTTGGAGGGAATAACAGTCCGGAACAAAGGCACGTTGCGAAGATGGACCAGCGCGACATCACAGATGGCCCACATAGTCGGCATAGTTTCTTTCGGCTGGGCTGGTACGAAGCGGACATTGTGTAGACCACGACGTTCCGCTTCCGCGACGAGGTGGCTCCGCGCAGCGCCTGTGCCGACAAAGAGGAATAGTATGCCGGACTCCTTGACCAAAGCAGCAGCCTGACAGGACGTTCTCCAATGCATGTGCCATGCCGTGCGTCCCGATATAGCCGACCACGAAGTTCGCGTCGCCCAAGCCCCACTCAACCGCCATCGTGGCATCTTTCGGCTGCGGCTGATACCGCAGCAAGTCGACCCCATTAATGACGACGTCGATCTTGTCCGCTGAAACCCCGCGTCGGACCAAGTTTTCCCGAAATGCCTGAGTAAGCACGACGATTCGAGCCGCGCGACGGTAGAGAAGCAACTCGATCTTCTCCAGCCAGCGCAGCATCAGGTTTCGCTTCATGGCTCCCACAGCAACAATGGAGTCCGGCCAAAGATCGGCGACTTCCAGTACAAACGGTAAGCCACGCACTGCCGCGAGAGCGCAGCCGCCCACGGCAGCAAAAAACGTCGGTGAAGTTGTTGCCACGAGATCCGGTCGTGGGACAAACAATCCAGCCATGAAACTGGTGATCATGAACGACAGGTAGTCTAATATACGCAGCACCGTGCCGGCATTCGCGGCGATCAACGTCTTGACCCGAACAACGCGGATACCATCCATTTCCTCGACATCCCAGATCCGATTCCGGTAGCCAGAGAAAAGTTTGCCGTCAGGAAAGTTGGGGAAGAAATCGAAAAGAGCATTCAAATATTGGAACTCCATCGCTGAAGGGCGGAAAATGCTCAGCGACCCAGAGAATTGTGGAGAAGAGTTGTAGGAGTACTCCTTGATGAACATTTTGTTTCTGGCTGATAACTTCGCACCGGAACGGAACGCCCAAGCATCTCGCGTCTACGAACGTGCCTGCTATTGGGTCCGCTGGGGCCATCAGGTGACCGTCCTGACCTGTTGGCAGAGATCGGATCAAAATCCTGCGCAACAAGGTTCCATCGTTACGTTTTTTGTCAGCGGCGCCGGGCTATTGACTCCCAGATGCGCGCGGCGTTCGCCGTTGATTCATCAACCTTAACGGCCGCGTCCGAAAAGCGGGTTGCGAAAGACTTCAGGCAACCTTTTACGAGCGCGCCAGCCCGAACCAAATCCAGTTCTGGCAACAGATACAGAAGGTGCCCGCCATTGCCGGAGTCGCTATAGATCGGTTCAGGCCAGCCACGCGAAGTGAGGAAGGTTCGGATCTGCATGGCGCGTTCGAGCGCGGCTTCGTGTTCCGGGTCCGTCGCCGAGATGCCCGCCGGCCGGATAGGATCGGCATCAATGTACAACCAGCGCCACCGGATGATATCGCCGTCAGAGGTGGTGTACTTGGGTTTCGCCTAGCTAGAGCCGATTTTTTGCGCGCGCCAGCAACGTGGGATTGAAGCGGTTCAGCACAACATAGACGCCCTCAGCGCGGCCATTCAACTGTGTAACTGCGCCGGCGATTGCATCGCAGTTCTCAAAATCGAAATAGCCGGAATACGTCACGCCGGCCCGGTCTGGCTTTCGATCAATAGGCCGAAGAAAATAAACCCGATTATCCGACCGCACTATCAAGGTTTCGCCGTGGATGGCAAAAGCGGCTGTGATTCCGCCCGGCGCATTCAAGGTCACCGGCCGGGCGGAAACCGTACGTGAGCCCACATCCACTAGAAAAAGGCTTTCCTGTACGGAAGCGCCGGTACGGAGACTCCTCGCGGCTAACGCGACCTTGCCGTCCGGCCTAAAGGCGAGCACGTCAACGGGTCCAAGCCTCCTTTGCGGTTCGGAGCTGGAGCCGGTGTCGCGTCTCGAGTCGAAACTTTCCTGGGTAGCCGGTTGCGAATCATCATCCATCGCGCCCATGGGCACGACTGAGCGTTGTCGACCAGTGTGGGCGTCAAAAGCGTAAAACGAATTGTTCGCCCAGGCGAAAAGCACCTTTCCGTCGGAACTAAGCGTGGCGGCTTGCAGCGAACGGCCTACGTAAATTGTACACATCAAGTTGGAGTAGCCGCCGATGACATCGGCAGCCTGCCGACGTCGCAGTTCACTGTGTTCAGCGACAGCGAGTGTCTTTAGCCGGAGAAGAATGGCAGAGTCCAGATCCCCGCGCATCAGAGCCTGCTGCGCACGGGTTTCCCAGAACTCCGTCCACCACCCGCGCGGCTGCGGGAAGGCGGCCGTCAACCTTGTGGTTTCAAACCAGTTGAATGCCTCCTCGACGCGCGAAAATGGTTGGTCGTCCGTCGGCGCGTTCCGCAAGACGTCTATGTTTCGCCATGTGTAAAACAAAGGGAACGCCAGGCCAGCCGTTAGGCCACCGCAGATGACAAGCCGGTAGAATAGCTGCCAGTGGCGCTCTCGATTTGTTTTTCGGTGCTCGATGTCGCGCTGTTGTTGTTCAGCTTGTTGCTTTCTTTTCTGAAGTTCGGCCTCCAACTCTTCCCGGCGCCGCTTTCTCTGCGCCTCGACGCCAGCCTTCCAGTCCGTCAAGAACTGGGAGTACATGTCGTGGTAAAGCTCGAACCAGGACACACCGTCGGGATCGCGAAATGTTCTGAGGATGCGGGAATTCTTATCGGCCAGTTTGCCGAGAGCACTCTCGATAA
>JBEKAQ010000257.1:0-5304 GCA_050015835.1 Bryobacteraceae bacterium
AGCATGCCGGGCGATCCCGGATTCTTTCGCGACTACGCCAACATTCCCGCGCACAACCTGGTCGCGATTCCGCCGGGCATGAGCGCGCGCGACGCCACCATCATCGAGCCGCTCGCGGTGGTGTTGCACTCCATGCAGTTTGTGGCGCTACGGCCTGCGGAAACCGCCGCCGTCTTCGGCGCAGGTCCCATCGGGCTAATGACGGTCGTCTGCCTGAAGCTGGCCGGCGCGGGCAGGGTCTGGGCCATCGAGCCAGTCGCCGCGCGCCGCGAACTGGCGCTCCAGGCCGGCGCCGACGCGGTGCTCGATCCCTCCGCCATCGACCCCTCCCGCGAGATCCTGCGCGACACCGGCGGCCGCGGCGTGGACGTAGCCATCGATTGCGCCGCCATCGGCGGCTCCACCAACCACTGCCTGCGCGCCGCGCGACACGCCGGACGCGTGGTGGTTACCGGCATTCCCGTGGAAACGGAAGTGCCGCTGGAATTCTCCCCGATGCGCCGCAAGGAATTGGTAGTCTACACCGTGCGCCGTTCCAATCACGAGACGGAGGCCGCGCGCGAAATGCTGGCCGCCAACCTATCGCGGTTTGCCGCCATGATCACGCACACGCGCCCGCTGGACCGCATCGCGGAAGCGTTTCATCAAGTGGAGCACCGCGCGGACGGCGTCGGCAAGCTGGTAATCGCGGGCTAAAGTGCCTGGTGGCGCGGGCCCCCTCCGCCCGCATCGGCCCTCCGGTCCGACAACAGCACGCCGACCGCACACTTGGAAGGCGGACATCCCAAGACGCAAGCGCGTTTAGCCTGAGCAATCTGGCAAAACTTCTATCCGCCGGCCGCTTTAGTACCTGTTTAGCGACCGAGCGGCGGCCTGGAGCGGGCGTCCGGCGTCCCGCCTCTGCTCGGAATACAGCGAAAGCGCAGCGGGTCGACCCTAATACACTTTAGGAAGGAAATGTTTTATACAATATCATCAATGGGCTCGGCCCTAGAAAACCTCAAAGTGGACGACGATGGCCTCGTCTACGCCGACCTGCACCACTGGGCGGAGGAAAAGTACCGCCTTCTGGCCCTGTATGACGAGCTATTCTCCAGCGGCATGAAGAACAAGTGGGATCAGCGGGTCTACATCGATCTCTACGCAGGATGCGGCTTCGGCCATATCGAGGGCACTCGCACGTTCTTGAAGGGCTCGCCGATCATCGCCTTGACAGTAGCCCACCCGTTCGACAAATACATCTTCTGTGAGGAGAATGAAGAGCTGCTAACGGCCCTGAGAATCCGTTCAAAGCGGATCGCGCCTGAGGCAAATGTGAGCTACATCCCCGGCAGCTGCGATGCTAAGGTGGATGAAATCCGCGGGGCGATCCCAAAAGGGTCGCCTGACAACAGAGTCTTGAGCCTCTGCATGGTCGACCCGTTCGATTTCGGCATTAAATTCGACACCTTGAAACAGCTTTCGCGGGTCTTCATAGATTTCGTCGTGCTGCTTGCGATCGGCATGGACGCGAATCGGAACTACGACCATTACGTCGAAGGAAATTCCCCCAAGATTGATGAAGCGCTCGGTAACACTGAATGGCGAGGCCGATGGAAGACCGGAGGGTCGCCGAGGAGCAACTTCAGGCAGTTTCTCGCGGTGGAGTTCTCAAGAAGCATGGAGTCCCTCGATTACCTTCCGACTCCTCTAGACCGGATGAGGCTGGTCCGATCGGATGAAAAGAACTTGCCACTCTATTACCTCGCGCTATTCTCACGACATGATAAGGCCCACAGATTCTGGGATCAAGTGCTGAAGTATGGCACCGACCAAAGCAGCTTCAATTTCGAGTGATCGCCATGTCTCTGGTTTCAAGAATCGAATGGACTGACGCGACGTGGAACCCGATCCGTGGCTGCACGAAGATTAGTCCGGGCTGCAAGCACTGCTATGCGGAACGGTTCGCTGAACGGTTCCGGGGTGTGAAGGGTCATCCCTTCGAGCAGGGCTTCGACCTGAGGCTCGTTCCGGAGAAACTGGCGGAGCCGCTCCGGTGGAGCGAGCCCAGGATGATTTTCGTAAACTCCATGAGCGATCTGTTTCACGAAGAGGTTCCGTTGTCCTACATTCTGCGAGTGGCCGCGACGATGCATCTGGCGCGCTGGCATACATATCAGGTGCTCACGAAGCGATCTGAGCGTTTGCGGGAAGTGCTTTGCGGGCCGCTCGAGGACGCGGCGAAAGAAGAACATATCTGGTGGGGAGTGTCAGTGGAAGACCGCAATTATGGCCTGCCGAGAATTGCAGACCTGCAGGCGACGCCCGCAGCGGTTCGGTTCCTGTCAGTCGAGCCGCTTTTGGAGGACCTCGGCAAACTGCCTCTAAAAGGCATCTCGTGGGTAATCGTGGGTGGAGAGAGCGGGCCGGGAGCCCGGCCGATGAGAGAAGCCTGGGTGCTTTCGATTCGCGAGCAATGCGAGGCGTCGAACATCCCGTTCTTCTTCAAGCAATGGGGCGGCGTGCGGAAGAAAACCGCTGGAAGAAGGCTGCTCGGTCGCATGCATAACGGATTTCCGTACCGCGTCCAGCATCCGACGTTACCACCGCAAGTGCGTCTGCGCCATGTCTCGGACATCGAAAGCGGCGCGTTGGGTGGCGTGGGCAAACTAGTGATCTGCCAGTAAGGTGGGGAGGTACTCGTTCGTGCGGTGTCTCCGCCGGTCCTTATTTCGCCGCCGCCGGAATTTCGTCGCCCTCCCGCGGCGCGCTCCCGCCACGCCGCCGCATGATCTTATCGAAGGCTTCGAAATCCGCGCGCGCCTTCCGGTCCGCGAAGTACCGCGCTGTCTGGAGCGCGGAAACCTTCTCCGCCACCGCCGTAGCCACAAACTGATTGATACTGGTCCGGTCTTCCCGGCTAAGGCGCTCCACAGCCTCCCTGAGCGATCGCGGGAGCCGCAAAGGATACGTTTGATTATCTTTCATCGCCTGATCCTCCAAATGGCCTCGCGCGGCAGCAAAAGGTCCACGCCAAAACGGCTGGGCACGCTCCCATAGTCCCGCACATTGAACGTAATGAGGGCGCCTGCCAGAAAGTGCGTCTCGACCGGCTCGGCCATCGCAATCACCGCATTCACGAAAGTGTCAACCTGCCGCTCGCTGAGCCCGGCAGCGAGGCGATGCTCGGCCTTCTGGCAAACGGATTCGTACTCCAGGGCCAAGGGAACACTCAGCAACAACGTAGCCTGCCCCTGGCGGAGGGACCGGAGAATCGCAGCCGAAGCGCCTGCCGGACTTCGCATTGCTGCAACGACCACGTCCGTGTCCAAAACCAACCTCACATCGAATACGATATCATATCACGGACGATACCAAATTGCCTTCGCATCAATTACCTGTAAACTGATAGAGTATGCCTGAATCAACCCCCGAACGCCAGATGGGTTTCAGTACCCGTTCCCTGCATGCCGGACAAAAGCCCGATCCGGCCACCGGCGCGCGCGCCGTGCCCATCTACCAGACCACGTCATGCGCTCCAGCGCTTCGGCAACATCTACACGCGCATCATGAACCCCACCACCGCCGTATTCGAAGAGCGCGTGGCGGCGCTTGAGGGCGGCGTCGGCGCGCTGGCCACCGCCAGCGGACAGTCGGCCCAGTTCCTGGCCATCAGCAGCCTGATGCAGCCCGGCGACGACATCGTAGCCGCCAGCACGCTCTATGGCGGCACCTACACCCAGTTCGATGTCAGCTTCCGCCGGCTGGGCTTCAACGCCATCTTCGTCGAGCCGGACGATCCCGAAAACTTCCGCCGCGCCATCACCCCGCGCACCCGCGCGCTCTACGGCGAAACCATCGCCAATCCGCGCATGAACATTCTGGATATCGAAAAGGTCGCGGCCATCGCGCACGAGCACCACATTCCGCTGATCATCGACAACACCATGGCCTCGCCCTATCTCTGCCGCCCGATCGAATACGGCGCGGATATCGTGGTGCATTCCGCCACCAAGTTCCTGGGCGGACACGGCAACTCCATCGGCGGCGTCATCGTGGATAGCGGCCGCTTCCCGTGGACCTCCGGCCATTTCCCGCAACTGACCGAACCCAGCCCCGGCTATCACGGCATGCGCTTCACCGAAACCTTCGGCGCGATCGCCTTCATCATCAAAGCGCGCGTGGAAGGCCTGCGCGATTTCGGCCCCTGCATGAGCCCGTTCAACGCGTTCCTGTTTCTCACCGGCATCGAGACGCTCAAGCTGCGCATGGACGCGCATAGTCGCAACGCGCTGGCCGTCGCGCGGCATCTGGAGGGCAGCCCACATGTTTCCTGGGTGAAATATCCGGGCCTGGTATCCAGCCCTTATCACGAGTTATCGAAGAAGTATCTGCCGCTCGGCTGCGGCTCCATCCTGACCTTCGGCGTCAAGGGCGGCCTGGAAGCCGGACGCCGCTTCATCGATTCCGTGCAGCTTTTGTCGCACCTGGCCAACATCGGCGACGCCAAGAGCCTGGTGATTCATCCGGCCTCCACCACGCACCAGCAGTTGAACGATGAGCAGCAGCTTGCGGCCGGCATTACCAAAGACTTGGTGCGCCTGTCCGCTGGCATCGAAGACGTGGAAGATATCCTCTGGGACCTCGACCAGGCCCTTGAAGCCTCGCAGAAAGCATGAGCGGCGAGGTCGGCAGCACGTCGCCGGTGCTCGGCACGCGCTTCGCCACCACGGCCCAGCAGCACCTGCGCATTCTGAAGCGTTACAAGCGCATCGCCATGGTGGGGCTCTCGGCGAATCCTTACCGCCCCAGCCATTTTGTAGCGTTGTACATGAGGGCGGCGGGCTACCAGATCTTCCCGGTCAACCCGCGCGAAAAGGAGATTCTGGGCCGCCGCTGCTATGCAACGCTCGCCGAGGTGCCGCCGCCGCTCGAGATCGTGGATATCTTCCGCGAGTCCTCGGCCGTTCCCGCGATTGTGGAAGAAGCCATCGCCGCCGGGGCCAAGGTCATATGGATGCAGCTTGGCGTAATCCACGAACAGGCCGCCGCGCGCGCGCTGGAAGCGGGCCTGGAAGTGGTGATGGACCGCTGCATCAAGATCGAGCACGCCCGCTTCTTCGGTGGCTTGAGCACGCTGGGGCTGAACGCAGGCGTGCTCTCGGCGAGAAAGCCCAGCGCCTAGGCAGCCACGTTCGCCGGGCGATGTAGAATGGGAAAAGTGTCCTACGATCTCATCGTTATCGGCAGCGGCCCCGGTGGATATTCGGCCGCCATTCGCGCCGGCCAATACGGCCTCAAGACCGCGCTCATCGAGAAGCAGCC
>JBEKAQ010000258.1:0-3067 GCA_050015835.1 Bryobacteraceae bacterium
AATCGGGGTTGTGATCGCAATCGAGGAACATGGGGAGCGAATCGTCGATCTGCGCAGTGATCGCGGCGGAGTGTTGGATGGTAGGCCGGAGTTCGCGCTCGAGCGAGGTGGTGGTGGCGAGTGCGGAATCGATGTGCGATAACGTACCGCCTAACTGGCGAGTGGCGGTGTCGCCGAAATCGGCGGTTTGCGCCAGAATTCCGGTGCGAAACGCAGTCGCCTGACGGTCGCTTAGCTGCAGCGCAGCGATGCGCGCGGCAGCAACTTGGCGAGTCAGATCCTGGCGCGTCGCGTCGGCTTCCTGAATCAGCGCCCCGCGAGTTAGACGGATCTCGCCCGGCACCGCGGCGACGGTCGCGGTGGCGGCCCGAACGAAAATCGTGACTGCAACCGAAAGGGCCGTAAGTGCCGCTAACAGGGCGCAGATAAATACTTGCAGAACCGTCTTCATGAGAACCCCCGCTCCGCGCGGGACAAAACACTTCGGCACGCGAGATTTCGTTAAAGGTGGCTGGTAGGATTCCCGAACCGAACATCCTCCTCGAGAGTTCAGACCGAGGAGATCTCGCGCCCCATCCGACTTGAATGTAGCCCGGGTGGTTTTAGGATCGAGTGCCCCTGTGAGCTAAGTCACTGTTAAAGCGGGCGAGAAATAGTGCGCGAGTCAGTGACCGTTGAGTTACTCCACATCAGTTCCCGGATATACGAGTGCCCGAATAACATGTCGCTCGAATTGTCTGATGCTACTAACCCGATTGCCCACGCAACTTTTTCCCGCGGCGCGCGTTTATTACAACGAGGCCGCTGTGAACGCAACCGTGCCAGTCGAGCGCACCCGATATGTAATCGTTCATTACCACATCTTCAAGAATGGCGGCAGTACGATTGAGCACATTCTGGAGCGCGAGTTTCAGCGGCAATACGCAACGGTTCATGGCCGGGATCCCGATGCCACGCTAGACGCCGCGGACCTGCTGGGGTTTCTGGAGCAGAATGCCGGCATTACGGCCGTATCGAGCCATCACTTGCGTTATCCGAAGCCTGTCAGTCGACAAACCGTATTCTTTGACTGGTGCTTCTTGCGCGACCCTTTAGCTCGGCTGTATTCGACTTACAACCACTTCCGGCGCAGCGAGCCGGACTCTCCCTACGCCCGCTGGGCGCGATCGCAGACCCCGCGCGAATTCGCGATGCGTCTCATCGACGAAGCCCCCCATCAGGTTAGTGAGGTGCAAGTGACCCAGTTAGCCAACGCCGGGGCATTCACGCGTCCGGCGGACGAGCAGGATCTGGAACGGGCCACCGCGGTGTTGCGTGAAATGGCTGTTCCCGGCCTGGTTGAGATGTTCGACGAGAGCCTGGTGGTTGCGGAGTATTTTCTTCGCCCCGCCTTTCCTAATCTTCGTTTGGAGTATGTCGCACAAAACGTCAGTCAGGCCGCGCGGCGCGCGCCGGCCGAGTCTCGTGAGTATTGGGAAGGCCTTTGGGGCAAGGACGTGTACCAGCGCCTGCTGCGGATGAACGAGATGGATATGGAGTTGGTACGCCGGGCCGAGCGCGAGATCCTGCGCCGCCTGGGGCCGATTCCGGGAGCGGCCTCCAAACTTGCCGACTTGCGTTCGCGCTGCGACCGGTTGGCCATGGCGTCCGCGGAGCACGAACCGATGCCGGTCGAACTCCCGTTGGTTCTCGCGGCTGAGGAAGCCGCACCCTGGCGAAGTGCCGTGGGAGAAGTGCAACAGCGTCCCGTCGCCAATTGAAGGACTGGCGGCTTACCGCGCGACGGCTGGAACGAAGATCATGTTGTCTTCATGCATGCCAGCCGCCGTGTAGCCGTGCGCGGTCATAAACGCTGTCAACTCGGCCGCGCTCGACCCCATCGCTTTCAGTTGCCGATCGATCAGTTCCACGGCGACGACCGGCCGGTCGTGATCGAGAGTTTCGCTAGCACCCTTCAGTACCAGGGTCTCGGCACCCTCGACGTCTATCTTGATCGCATCTACGCGGCCAACGTGGGCTTCTTTCACGATGTCGTCCAGCCGGCGAGCGCGCACAGCATAGGACGCGGCGATGGCTTTGTCTTGCGAGGCGTTGGCCAGGGAGAGCGAACTCTCACCCGTGTTCGCCCGAGATGCGGCGTAAAACGTCAGCATGGCTTCGGAATCGGAGCAGGCGACCGGTGCGACCACAACGAACGCACCTACGCCACTGGCGCTGATATTGTCGCGAAGTTGGACCAGCGTCTCATGATTCGGTTCCACCGCGATGACGTGCCCCCCGGGACCGACTGCCTTAGCCAATTTGAGCGTGTACCACCCAACGTGCGCTCCCACGTCCACGAAAGTCCCGCCGGCCGGAACGCGCTGCAGCATCTCTCTCGTCGTCGATGGTTCCCAGGTGCGCTCCAGGAGAATCGCCCGGGTCACCAGATCGTACGGATCGAGCCGCATCGTCACGCCGGGTTCGACGTGGACCCAAATAGGAACAAAGGGAACGAAGAAGCGCGACATCTCGTCGGGTAACTGTTTGCCAGCCTCAAAAGGCCAGTGTGCGTGCCAGGCCCGGTAGAATGCGAAGAAGCCCCTGGTCCGTACGGTGGAGTTCAGCATGAGGATCGTCCCGCCACCAATCAGGGCGATCAATGATATGAAGCACACTTGGATGATGCGGCGTTTCACGGCGATATCCTCTCTAGCCAACCTCCCGGCGGCAGGCAGATCTGCGCGGGGAGCATTTTGGACCCCTTGGTCCCATTCAGTATAACCCGCTGCATTCGTCGATCATCCGAGCGAAGGCGTATCATCGATCACGGCAGACGTTGTTGCGAATGGCGTTGGCTCGCGGGTCGACGCCGGGCGCGGCGAGGATGCAGCGGGATTGCATTCTGTACCCCGCGATGCGGTTGTCTTCGATGAGATTGTTGCCAGCGGGTGCGGTGTGGAGCGGGCTGCGGCCGAGATAGATGCCGGCTTCGAGAATCTCCGGATCGCTGGCAACGTCATAACAGCCGTAGTGGGCGGTGTTCTCGTTGCAGTGAGACGCGTCGAGCGAGAGCAGGCGATTGCGC
>JBEKAQ010000259.1:0-3062 GCA_050015835.1 Bryobacteraceae bacterium
AAATGTGATTTTACCGCGTGGCTCTGTACCACGTCAGGCAGCAAGCGTTGGCCCAACTCCCTTAATCCTTCGACCACCACCGGGTCGAAACGCCCTTTCTCCGGAATCGGATATACGGGAATGGACAGGCGCCGGCAGGTTTCCAGGAACAGATCCGGTTGGCCCTGCCGCTGAAAGACCGCAATCGAAACCTCAACCTGGGAATGTGACGAGCTCGCAAACTGCAACAGATTCTTGGCTGGACCGGTAATGGTCGAGGCTTCGATGATCGCCAGCAGTCGTATTGGCTTGCTCACCGGCCGGAGCTTCCGAAAAATACCGCAATCCGATCCACCACCAATTCGATATCGTCCGGCGTCAGTTCGGAATACACGGGCAATGCGAGAACCCGCCGGGTAAGCTCCTCACTCACCGGAAAATCGCCTTCCGCATAGCCGAGGCCCGTGAAACAAGTCTGCAGATGCAGCGAAAGCGGATAGTAGATCTCGGACCCGATCTGGTTTTCGGCAAGCCATTGCCTGAGTTCGTCGCGCCGGTCACAGGTGATGACGAATTGGTTATACACATGACGAGTCTGGTGGTGAGCCGGTACTAAAGGTTTTACCGGAACAACGCGCTCGGCAAACAACCGCCTATATTGAGCAGCATGAGCCTGACGGGCCGCCGTCCATTGATCCAGAAAACGCAATTTGACATTCAAAACCGCTGCCTGGATAGCATCGAGACGCGAGTTTATACCGGTCCAATCGTGAAAATAGCGCCGCCGGGAACCGTGCACGCGCAAGGCCGACAACCTGGCTGCAAGTTCCGGGTCATTGGTAGTGAGTAAGCCGGCATCGCCGAAGGCTCCCAGGTTTTTGGTGGGATAGAAGCTGAAGCATCCGATCTCGCCGATACTGCCGGCCCGCCGTCCCAGGTATTCCGCTCCGATACTTTGCGCGGCATCTTCGATGACCGGAATACCGCGTTCCCGCGCCGCGGCACAGAGCGGCTCCAGGTCCGCGCAGCCGCCATAAAGATGCACCGGGATAATGGCCCGAATGCCGCCGGTCGAGTCCAAACATCGGATTGCTTTCTGGACGTCGATGTTGCAGGTGTCCGGCTCGACGTCCACGAATACCGGCGTCGCTCCCACCTGGGCTATCGAGCCGGCGGTGGCAAAGAACGTGAACGGGACGGTCAAAACTTTGTCACCCGGCCCAATGTCATAGGCCATCAAGGCCAGGGCGAGCGCGTCGGACCCGGATGCGCACCCGATCGCGTAGGGCACTGAACAGTACGATGCGATGGCTTGTTCAAATCTCTGGACAGTAGGACCGAGAATCAACTCCTGTGATTCGCAGATCCGCGAGATTTCGGGCATGACTTCATCGTGGATGGAAGCGAACTGAGAGCGCAGATCCAGAAGCGGTATCCGTCGGGTTAAAACGGTCGGCATGGGGCAAACTCAAGTGTAGCGTGGCTTTGGCGAGGTATGCGAACATGAGGAACAGCATTGAGCGCTTACCTCTGGATCATTGACCTTTCCTATGCCAACCGCCTGCATAACGGGGGCTTGTTGCGCTATTTCAACCTGTCGCGCGAGTTGCTGGCCAAGGGACATGCCGTCTATTTCGCGGTCCGGCTCGAAGACAACCAGCGCGCAAAAAGTCTTGAGTGGCTGGAATCCCTGCGCGCGGATGGGGCATTTACCGGCTGCTGCGAGCTCGTGCCGGATGCCTCAGTAAAGCGGTGGAATCGGACGGCAACTTTGCTGCTCCCCTTCGGCTTGCATCAGCGGGCCATTCGTCCTTTTATCGCCTCGGCAACCGATGCCATTTCAGCCGCCGTCTCCCGGTATTCGCCCGATGTGGTCATCGTTTCGAGCCTCTACTATATCTTCGTGGCCCACGAGTTCACGGAACGGCCCTCTATCGGGGATTTCAGCGACTCCCTTTCGCTTTATCGCTGGCGTGAGTTCCGCCTCGCCTTTACGCAGCGCAGATTCCGCCAGGCCCTCTCGGCCTTACGCGATGGCTATCATTTTTTCTTCCGCGAGATGCACAGCAGCCGGAGATATGCCGCCAATATAGTCGTTTCTCCGGTGGATAAGCGGGTCTTCGACCGGATCGGGGATGCGCGGAAAAATGTGTGTATCGCCAATGGCGTGCGGATTCCGGACATCACTGCCGTAGCCAAGAATCCGCGGCAGATCGTTTTTTCCGGCGCGATGAATTTCGCGCCCAACTTCGATGGCGCTCTGTGGTTTCTCGACCGGGTCTTTCCGCTGGTGCTCGAAAAGCTCCCGGACACGAAGATGGTGATCGCCGGCGCCAAGCCCGACCCGAAGTTGTTGGCACGAGCTAGAGCAAATGTGATCGTTCCGGGTTTCGTACCGGACCTGAACCGCGTCCTGGCGGAGAGTGCTTTATATGTCGCGCCCTTGATGAGCGGGAGCGGGTTTAAGAATAAGATTGTCGAGGCCGCCGTCAATGGCACCTATGTCATCGGCACTACCTTCGCAGTTGAGTTTCTCGAGCCGGCTATCCGGGACTTGATTGTGGTTTGCGACGATCCACGCGAGATGGCGCGGGCAATCTGCGACTTTCTGGATCAACCCGAACGTTATCAAGATAAGCTGCGACGGCTCAGGGAGACTGTCCTCAGGAGTTTCTCCTGGCCCGCGCAAGCCGATGAGCTGATCCGCCTGGGTGACCGTGTAAGCCAGACAGGCGCCGTCTGTTAAGCTTGTCCTTTCGCTTATGGCCCAAAGGAGTTTGGCCGCCCGCTTGAAGGGCGCACTGATCAGGTTTCTCAACAGCAATTTCGATTTGCTGGAGCTCCACAAGGAACTCGTCACCTTTCTGGAAACCGAATCGTGGAGCGAGGCAATACAAAAACCTCGTTATGACGATCCCAGGCGGCTCACCCGGTATGGTTATAAGGCGTTCTCCGAATCGGACGAGGACGGAATCATCGCTGAGATCTTCCGCCGCATTGGAACCGAAAACCGCGTCTTTTTCGAATTCGGCGTCGGCGACGGTCTGGCCAACAATACCCTGAACCTGTTGTTGGGGGGGTGG
>JBEKAQ010000260.1:0-4163 GCA_050015835.1 Bryobacteraceae bacterium
TGCGCGTAGCACCATAGACTACGTGGGCTACAACGACGCGACCTACGGGTTCGACGCGCACACGTGCGGCGTACACAACCTGATTCAATCGCAATCGCCGGACATTTCGATGGGCGTGGATACGGGCGGGGCGGGCGACCAGGGCATGATGTTCGGGTTCGCCTGCGACGAGACGCCGGAGTTGATGCCGCTGCCGATCATGATGGCGCACAAGCTGGTGCAGCGGTTGTCGACCGCGCGGCGCGAGGGCGTGCTGGATTTCCTGCGGCCGGACGGCAAGAGCCAGGTGAGCGTGGAGTACGTGGGCGGCGTCCCCAAGCGCATCGACGCGGTGGTCATTTCCACCCAGCACTGCGCCGAAATCGGGATTGAGGAACTGCGCCAGGAAGTCAAGAAGCACATCATCGACGCGGTGGTTCCCTCGGACATGGTGGATTCCCAGACCAAGTATCACATCAACCCGACGGGGCGCTTCGTGGTGGGCGGGCCGCATGGGGACACCGGCCTGACGGGCCGCAAGATCATCGTGGACACTTATGGCGGCATGGGCCGTCACGGCGGCGGCGCATTCTCGGGCAAGGACCCGACCAAGGTGGACCGCTCGGCGTGCTACATGGCGCGCTATATCGCCAAGAACATTGTGGCGTCGAAGCTGGCCAGCCGCTGTGAAGTGCAGCTTGCCTACGCCATCGGCGTGGCCGAGCCGGTGTCGGTGATGGTGGACACGTTCGGCACGGGCCTGATTGCGGACGAGCGTTTCACGGAGTTGGTGCGCGAGAATTTCCCACTGACGCCGCGCGGCATCATCGACCACCTGAGGCTGCGGCGTCCGATCTACCGCAAGACGGCGGCGTTCGGCCATTTCGGCCGCACGGAAAGCACGTTCTCGTGGGAGGCTGCGGATAAGGCCGAGGCGTTGAAGGAGCAGGCTGCGGTGGCGGCGGGGGCGAAATAGGGCAAGAGAGCGAACTGAGCCTCATCAGGGTGCAGAGTGGTCCAACGATAATCCGGTTGACGGGCGATGAGTCGGTGTCCCCGAGGTCTACGGCGAGCCGCGGCGCCAGCACCCTCCGCACCGCCCCAAAGACTACGGCCTCGCCGTCGTGTAATGGAATACTTCCGCAGGCTCCTCTTCCGGGAGGATAGGGGTGTGCTGCAATCGCTCTTCGAGTAAGCGCATTAAGGGAGAATCCTCTTCCGCTTCCGTGTGGCACTACGATAGCACAGGACCTAAAGGCGCCTAGCCCGAATTTCTCACCGCACTATGGCAAAAAGCCGCTTTTCATGGCATAACTGAGTTTCCACACAGCAGTTAAGACCAACGAGAAAGCGGCTTTTGCTATGACAGAGTGTACCCAATCTTGCTTCCCGTTTGCACCTCATTTTTCGCGTGACGTGGTGGCCCGCTTCGATGGCGGACAGATCACCACCGAGGCCGGGGCGCTTTTGTTGCGTCCGGTGGAACAGCGCACCGGCATCCTCCGCCAGTTCACCACCTGCTTTCGCGACTACCGGCGAGCGGATCTGGTGGAACACCGCGCCAGCGAGTTGGTGCGCCAGCGCATATACGGCATCGTCTTGGGCTATGAGGATCTGAACGACCACGATCAGTTGCGGCGAGATCCCTTGTTGGCGCTGCTGTCTGGAAAGTGGGATGTGGAGGGCGAGCACCGGCGGCGCGAGCAGGACCGGGGCAAAGCCGGAGCGGGCAAGAGCACTTTGAACCGGCTGGAACTGACGCCGAAGGATGCCAAGCCCGACGCCCGTTACAAGAAGATCGTTATGGACGAAGCGGCCGTCGACAGCCTGCTGCTGGATCTCTACATCCAGGCCCAGCCGCGCCAGCCGAAACGCATCGTTCTGGATCTGGATACCACCGACGATCCCGTGCATGGCGAGCAGGAAGGGCGGTTCTTTCATGGCTACTACGGCTGTTATTGCTATCTGCCGTTGTACATCTTCATAGACGAGCACCTGGTCTGCGCACGGCTGCGGCCATCGAATATCGACGCGGCGGCGGGGTCGCTGGAGGAGGTCCAGCGCATCGTCAAAAGGCTGCGTTTCACCTGGCCGGAGGTGAAGATCATCCTGCGCGCCGACTCGGGTTTCTGCCGGGACGATCTGATGAGCTGGTGCGAGAAGAACCGGGTCGGGTACGTCTTCGGGCTGGCCAAGAACGAGCGGCTGGCCAAGAAGCTGAATAAGCTGATGAAAGAAGCCGAGGGGCAGTGGAAGAAGACCGGCAAGCCGGCCCGCCGTTTCCTCGATTTCCGGTATCGCACGCGTAAATCCTGGAAGCGCGGGCGGCGGGTGGTGGGCAAAGCCGAATACCTGGACAAAGGCGCGAACCCGCGCTTTGTGGTCACCTCGCTGGGCATCGAGGAGATGGAGGCCCGCAGTTTGTACGAGGATTTCTACTGCGCCCGCGGCGACATGGAGAATCGCATCAAGGAACAGCAACTGGATCTGTTCGCCGATCGGACTTCCACGCATGCGTTGCACTCCAACCAGATTCGCTTGTACCTGTCCTCCATCGCATACTGCGTGCTGGTGGCTTTGCGTCGGCTCGCTCTGGCGGGCACCGATATGGCTCAGGCACAGTGCGGGACGATCCGCCTGCGGCTGCTGAAGATCGGAGCACAGGTGCGTATTACGGCGCGCAAAATCTGGATCTCGATGGCTGCCGGCCACCCCGCCGCAGCCGTGTTTGCGGCGGCGCACCAGAAGCTGATGGGCGGAATTCCGCTACGCGCCTGAGATCAATCGATTCCGCGAGCGAATCTCAAGTATCACTTTTCCGGCCTCGATTCCAGGCCGCACAGGGCGGCTATCGAACAAACCCGACCGAAAACGTCTCCGCAGTGCGGATCGAGGCCACATCAGGCCATTCCGGTGAGTTGCGGGGCAGCGTACGCGGCAATGCGAACCTCGCCGGGCAAACACCGTTCTGAAAAGCCAGTTCTTGCCGCAACTCATTTGCACACCGAGGTCTGGTGAGAAATCCGGGACCGAGGTCTGGTGAGAAATCCGGGTTAGGCGCGTACTCACCATCTCAAGCCAATCCGTCACTTCTGGCCCACTGCTGAGCGTGTGAACCTCGCTGCTATCGCCACGCGCCGAGTCTCTCTCCCCCTTACGCCCCAAAACCTCAGTTCCCTTTCAACCGCTTCAGATCCTGCTTGGCGGGCGAGTTGGGGTCCAGCTTCACCGCGTTTTGCATCTCCGCGATGGCTTCCGGTTTGCGGCCCAGCTTCTCCAGGATCAGGCCCAGCCTCCAGTGGGCGAAGGCGTGCCCCGGGGACCCCGGTTCGGGCTCCTGCGTCAGGTATTTGCGCGCGTAGCGTTCGCCGCGCGCCAACTCCGTATCCTTGTTGATGCAGAGGTTGGCGATGCGGATGAAGGGCGACAGGTTGTCGGGCACGGCTTTCTCGCCATCGGCCAGCGCCGTATCTACCTCCGGCCACTTCGATTCGAGCGCCAAGGCGGCGGCCAGGGAGGAGTAGGCGTCTACGCGGCTCGCGTCGATGCGGATCGCCTGGCGCGCGTAGGTCTCGGCCTCCGCCAGCCGGGGCGGCTTCGAATTGAGGTACCGGTTGGCAATCCCCACGTGAGCCGGATAACTGTTGGGACTGGCCGCCAGCGCCTTTAGCGCCAGGTCGTCGTAGTCCACGGTTTTCTTCTCCCATTGCGCCAGCGTGGCAACCGCTCGATAACCCTCGACGGGATCGATTTTCAGAATGCGGTCGGGAATGGCGCGGGCCTGGGTCTTGTCTCCGCCAATAATTCCGGGCGCCTGGTAGTAGTAGCCCATCAGCATGGAGAGCGCCTCGGTATTGTTCGGATCGAGCGCGAGGGTGGCGTCCACCTCGCTCTTGAAATGGCGGGCAAGCCCGAGTTGGCGGAAAACGCTGGCCTTCTGCGCCTCGTCCCCCAGCGCGTCGGCCAGTTGGAGATGGTACCGCGCGTCCTTAGGATTGGCTGCGGGATTGGCCGCCAGCGCTTTTTCCGCCAGCGTCACGGCCATGGCGGAATCGCCCCAGGCCTGGCGGATTTTCGAGAGCAGCCGCAGGGTTTCCGGGTCGTTCGGATTGGCTTGATAGCGCTGCTCCAGGATGGCGCGGGCGCGTTTGAAATGGCCGTCGCGGATCAGCGCTTCGGGTGAA
>JBEKAQ010000261.1:0-3000 GCA_050015835.1 Bryobacteraceae bacterium
GGGCCGGCTCCACTGACCCAGATAGAGACGGTAGCTCTCGTATTTTTCCAGGGGCGTGGAATTGAAGACGCAAAGGACCTGGTCATTCACGCGTACGGCCTCAACGCGGTCGGTGCGCTCGCCGGCAGCGCGCCAGTAAAGCGCGTCAATGTTCTGCAGAACGGTCAGGATCTTGGCGTCGGGAATCTGCTCGGCTAGAGCCCGTGGCAAGTGTCCGGGAGCGAGATGCGATTCGCCGAATAAGACAAAAATGGCGGCGCGGGGATGGCGCTGGCGAATCTCGGCAATCTTGGCGGCGGCGTGACGGTCGCGGGCCCCGATCTTGCGCAGGTCCTCGCGCGGCATGCAATCCAGACCATACAAGGCTTCGGCGTGGTCGCGCGCGGTACCCAGAAGCTCGTAAAACGGCGTCCAGTCGTAGCTCCATTCCAGATCGAAGCGGATGCGCTGGCGGAGTTCCGCGTCGTCGATGTCACGGCGCCACCATTCTTCGAGAATGTGCTGGTCGCGGGCGAAAATGGTCTCGACACCCAGGACGGCCGGACGTCCGCCGGAGAGCGCGCGGTCCTCGATCAGAGAGGCGGCGTAGCGCTGGGCGGCAGGCAACGCGTGATAATCGCCGATCAGGACAATGTCGGCGTCGCGCAGAGCCTGTTGCACCTGGCCGCCATCGATCACGCTTTCGTAAGTACGGAATGACTGGTTGAATTCGCGAACATACTTTCGTCGGCTGTGGGAGTCGAGGGCCCGGATCTCGCGTTCCACTCCCGCCAGCGCGTGACGTTGCGCCGCGCTGCGCCGTATCCGGAGATTGGTTTGCGATGCCATAATTAGCTATTAGCTCTTGGCTTTTGGCTCTTAGCTTTCAGTGCCTGCGTAACCTGTTGATACCCACAACCATGTCATGCTGAGCGAGGATGGAGCTTCGCGCATGCGAAGTTCCACCGCAGTCGAAGCATCCCTAGCCAAACCGCAGCCAAACCGCACATGCTGGCAAAGCAACGATGTCAACAAAACCTTCCTGACCCTTGACTTCCGCTGTGCCGTCTACCTATGCTCCAAATTTCGCGTCGGCTTCGCGCCGAAGAAACCTATGTCCAACCAGCCACCACGCAACCTGACCATCGCCACCACCGGCGCCAGCGGAGCCATTTTTCTGCGGCACTTCCTCATCGCCGTGGAGGCCGACGCACGAATCGAAACCGTGAACTTCATAGCCTCCGACAGCGCCCTGCGCGTGCTGGCGGAAGAACTCGGTCTCAGGGGCCGCTCCAATCTGGTCGGCCAGATCCTGGGAACGTCTGCGGTTCCCTCCGGCCGGAAAATCTCTGCAAAATCTGCGAGCCAGACCTCGCGCAAAATCAGCGTTCAGTCCAACGCCGACATCGGCGCGAACGTAGCCAGCGGTTCGTACCCCGCCGACGCCATGGTCGTGATTCCATGCAGCGTGGGCACGCTCGGCCGCATTGCTCACGGCGATGCCTCGATCCTGATCGAGCGCGCCGCCGACGTTTCGCTCAAAGAGAGGCGTCCGCTGGTGCTTTGTGTCCGCGAGACGCCGCTCAATAAAATCCACATCCGCAACATGTACCGGGCTGCCGACGCCGGAGCGACCATCTTTCCGCTGATCCCGGCCTTCTACTACCACCCCGCCTCATTGGATGAACTGGCCCGCGAATTTGCCTATCGCGTGCTGGCTCATCTGGGACTTTCCCAGTCCGGCGCTTTTCGCTGGAAAGCCTGAAAACTCAACAAGTTAAGGCTTCGAGCGGAAACACCGGCCCTTAGGGGAGAAATCGACACAATCAGGGGAGGAATTCAGTGTAAGGAGCCCTAGGTGCGCACGTCAGATAGCGGGCGGACATGTCCGCGGGAGTTGCTCGTAAGGTTGTTTGCTGTCAATAGATTAGTTAGCGACGAGCAGCAAGACGACACGCTTATACTCAGTTGACTATTTTAATTGACCATGATCTACTGAACTAGTCATGAAGGAAGTAGCCATTTCCGAGTTCAAGGCGAAGTGCCTGGCCCTGCTCGATCAGGTGCAGAAAACCAAGAAGCCGATCCGGGTGACGCGGCGGGGCAAACCGATCGCGGAGGTTGTGCCTGCAACGCCGGTGCGGTCGCCGGACTGGATGGGATCGATGCAAGGTAGGAGCAAGATTCTTGGCGACATTATCTCTCCAGCCAGCGATGAGTCCGACTGGGAGGTCCTGCGAGATTGAGGCTGCTGCTCGATACACATATCTGGTTGTGGAGTTTGATCGAGCCGCACCGTCTCGGGAACCGGACTCGTAGCGATCTGCAGGACCCACAGAACGAATTGTGGCTCTCGCCCATCAGCACGTGGGAAGCCGTCACGCTGCATGACAAGGGGCGCGTATACCTCGCGGCTGACGTCAAAGAGTGGATTGCGCGCAACACCGCTCCGTTTCGAGAAGCGCCGTTCACACACGACATCGCGGTGATGGCTCGATTCCTGCGTTTGGAACACAAAGATCCCGCTGACCGGTTCTTGGCTGCGACCTCATTCGTGCTGGGCCTGACGCTGGTTACGGCCGACGTCAATCTGCTGGGCCTGGGCGAAATTGCGACCCTGGGAAATCGCTGAACCTGCCGCCTGTTGTAACTCCCGGTACGTTACTTTCCACAGATTGACGCCGCGCCCGTTTCATAATACTCTGCGCTTACACCGGAAAGGAGGTGGTCGGATGACAAGTTCTGAAGGCAGTAGTAGAAAGACCCATAGACCAGGTGAGGTGGCTGAGACTTAGGGCAGGTTGCTCTAAGCGGGGCTTTCGGTGTGGCACGGGCACTCCTGCCCGCCAAGCCGGAAGCTACAGCCCGCACACTACCGGTGAGTAAGGATTGAATCCGCCTGACGCAGGTCGGTCAGATCGCTGAAAGACGAATAGTCCTTCGGCAACCCGGAGTCGCCGTTGAGAGGCCACGTAGAGTGACCACCTCTTGGTCAATCCCAAACAGTCCACCGGGCGGCCC
>JBEKAQ010000262.1:0-2916 GCA_050015835.1 Bryobacteraceae bacterium
TCCAGGCCCGCGAACCGACTCAGGCGGCGTGGACGCTAACTTGCTAACCTGCTATCCCCGCTTTTGCAGGGGCTAACTCGCTGCATCGATCCGAAAACCCTATTCCGTCGATTACTCGATTTGCCGGCTGTCAGGTTCGTGTTTCTTTTCAGATCCCTATCATCCCCACGCCCCGGGAATTTACCCTTGATCTAGGGAGCCATCGCAATGAGCCAGGAAACCCCCATCTCTGCCGCCGCCTCGGGAACCTTCACCATCGGAGGCGACCTCACCGTCAATCGCCTCGGCTACGGAGCCATGCGAATCACCGGTCCCGGCATCTGGGGCCCGCCCGCCGACGAGCCCGCCGCCCTTCGCACCCTGCGCCGCGCCGTTGAGTTGGGTGTCAACCTCATCGACACGGCCGACTCCTACGGCCCGGCCGTATCTGAAGAACTGATCGCCGAGGCGCTCTATCCCTACCCCGCCGGCCTCGTCATCGCCACAAAAGCTGGATGGGAGCGCGTCGGCCCCGGCCAATGGATCCACAATGCCAGCCCCAAACACCTGGTCCAAGCTCTCGAAGACAGCCTCAAGCGCCTCCGTCTCGACCGCATCGACGTCTTTCAGCTCCACGTCCCCGACCCCGCCGTCTCCTTCGAAGCCTCCGTCGACACCCTCGCCAATCTGCAGGAGCAGGGCAAGATTCGCCACGTCGCGCTCTCCAACGTCACCCGCGAGCACATCGACCGCGCACGCGCCATCGTCCCCATCGTCACCGTGCAAAACCGCTACAGCTTCGCCGACCGCGAGTGGGATTACGTCGTCGACCATTGCGAAGCCAACGGCATCGGCTTCATGCCCTGGGCGCCCATGGGCCAGGGACGAAAGGCTCACCAGGCCATCCAAAAAGTAGCCGCCGAGCTCGGGGCCACGCCAAATCAGGTCGCCCTTGCTTGGCTGCTCAAGCGTTCCAAGGTGATCCTGCCCATCCCCGGGACGTCACAAGTGGCTCATGTAGAAGAGAATATCGCCGCCGCTGGCTTGGAATTACGGCAGTCGTCGTTTGACGAGCTTTCGGCGATCAGCCATTCACCCGTTAGCCTCCGCGGCTAGGGAACGCGGATTGGCCGGCCATCCGATCGCATCCTTGCACAATTTAGCCTCTACCCGGCGCACAATCGGAATGAAGGCGACCTGCCCGCTCCCTGATCGCTCTTTCATGCCTTCACTGTTTCACTTCTTCTCCGGCAAATGCCCGTCGATATTCCTTGTTTTTGCCACCTTTTCCATAAACCATTGAAACAAAGCATTTTAAGTATCATTTACTACGAAACAAAGGCGAAGACAACATCGATTCTAAATGAGTTAGCAAATTCAAGCTCAACAAATCAGAGGAATATGGGCAGACGCTAACCCTCGAGGAACCGCTTCACCAGAATATTTCTTAAGATTTCTCTTGTATTGTACTAGTGGAATAGTACATTATTTAACTCATGAAGCAGATCACCCAATCCGGACAAATCGGCGAGCTGCAAGCATTCGCCTTCAGGCTCGATGCTCACAGCGGCGTGCCTGTCTACCGCCAGTTGATCGACCAGGTGCAGGCTGCCATCGCCTCCGGCGCGCTCGCTGCCGGAGATCAACTACCCACCGTCCGCCAGGTAGCCGTCGATCTGGCCATCAATCCCAACACCGTCCTGCGCGCCTATCGCGAGATGGAGATTCGCGGCCTGCTCGACTCGCAGCAAGGCTCTGGCACTTTCATCGCGGACAGAAAAATCGAATACTCGCAAGCCGAGCAGGACCGCAAACTCGGCCAACTGGTGGGCGAGTTTATCTCCCGCGCCGGCTCGGCCGGCTTCACGCTCCAGCAGTTGATCTCCGCATTGCGCGAACTCGAGCCCGGCAACAACATAAGCCGGCAGCAACACATCAAGGAGGAAGAACAATGACAAGGCGTAAGGAATTCAGCAGTGTTGGTTTCACCATGCTCGTACTGTGCATCGCTCTCGGCGTGGCGGTCGCAAAGATTTGGAACATGCCGCTGCTAGCGGTAGCTGGCGCTCTCATCGGCCTCTATTTTCTTTACGCGATCGTAGTAGTCGATCAGTGGCAGAAGGTCGCCGTGCTGCGCTTTGGCCGTTATCGCGGACTCCGTGGCCCGGGCCTCTTCTTCATCATTCCCATCGTCGACTCGCTCAGCCGCTACGTCGACCAGCGCGTGCGCGTCCACAGCGTCTCTGCGGAATCCACGCTCACCCGCGACACCGTTCCGGTCAACGTCGATGCCATCGTCTTCTGGCTGGTATGGAATGCCGAGAAGTCCATTCTCGAAGTAGAGAACTTCATCGAGGCCATTAATATGAGCGCGCAGACGGCGCTGCGCGAGTCCATCGGCCGCCACGAGTTGGCGCAGATGGTCACCGAGCGCGAGATGATGGGCCGCGAGCTGCAGCGCATTCTCGATGAAAAGACCAACCCCTGGGGCATCACCGTTCAATCCGTCGAGATCCGCGACGTCAGAATCCCGCAGACCCTCGAAGATGCCATGTCGCAGCGCGCACAGGCTGAGCGCGAGAGTCAGGCTCGCGTAATTCTGGGCGATGCCGAGGTGAAGGTTTCTGAGAAGTTCGCCGAAGCCTCGCGCGTCTACAACGACAATCCCGGCGCGTTGCATCTGCGCGGCATGAACATGCTCTACGAAGCCATCCGCGAAAAGGGCGCCATGGTCCTGGTCCCGTCCTCTGCCATCGAAACCATGGGCCTGGGCGGAACGCTCGCTACGGCCGCGATTGCCAAACAGTCATAAGCAAGGAGGAATCGCCATGAAACACAGCGTCTTTGTCTCGGCATGTATCTTGCTCATGGCCGCGGGAGCCTTTGCAGCCGAGTCGATTGGGGATCTTGCTTGGGTAGGTGTCTGGCGCGGCGAGT
>JBEKAQ010000263.1:0-2867 GCA_050015835.1 Bryobacteraceae bacterium
GTCCGAACGTGCTTTGGGACGAAGCGGCCGGGCTGTATCGAATGTGGTATTCGGGCGGGGAGCAGTACGAACCCGATGCCATCGGCTATGCGACCAGCGCCGATGGCCTTCACTGGACCAAGGACCCGGCGAATCCGGTCTTCCGCCCCAATCCCGCGGCGGTTTGGGAGCAGGCCCGCGTGGCGGGAGCGCAGGTGCTTCGCTTCGACAACTGGTTCTACATGTTCTACATCGGCTACCGCGATATCGACCATGCGCAGATCGGCGTGGCCCGGTCGCGCGACGGCGTCACCAACTGGCAGCGCAATCCGCGCAACCCGATTGTGCGGCCCGGACAAGACGGCTTCGATCAGGACGCCTGCTACAAGCCCTACGCGGTCTTCGACGGCCGCCGCTGGATGCTCTGGTACAACGGGCGGCACGGTTGGCTGGAGCAGATCGCCTTGGCCACTCACGAAGGCGCGGACCTGGGATTCGGCGACAAGTGAGTCAGCCTATTGGAGCGGCAGGAGCGATCCGCCCATAACCATGGGCCCATACCGTGAGATTCGACCGTGCATGCCATACCAGGTCGCACCCCATGTCAGCCAGACCGGCGATAGAATCCAGGGCGTATCCAGGGTAACCTCGCAGTGATTGAGGACCTCGACCCACTGTGCGGCGGGGGTCCTCAACGGTGCGATGTATCGGAGCACAGTGACATGAGCCGACATGGGTGGATAGCGAGACTCGACGGACACTCCGTTACGTGCGAGGTCCTCCCGGATCGCCTGACGGAGCTGCTGCAGCCGTGCGTCCGAAGGCAGGAAGTTAAGCGCCGCGCCCCTGCCGTCGTACGCAAGCACGGGCGAATCGAGGCCGGCCGGAGACTCCCTTTCCACCCATCGCGCAAGGCACCGTGCCGCCGCCGCGATTCGATTCGCGTCCTCCCGCGTGCGGCCGGTACAAATCTCGGCGACAGTCAAATGTAAGTCCCGCCGAGGATAGTAATACTGAGCGGGCTCGTATTGGAACAGGCGGCGCTGAATAGCCGAGATACACTTAACGACCTCCCGGTTCGGCCGGCAGATAAGGGCTACGCCGCACCTAAGATCCGAGCCTTTTTCGCGGAGTTCCCTTACTAATACGTCGTCTATGACAATGCCGGTTGCGAGCAGCTCTCTTTCGCCCTTCTGTTTATATAGGGCGATTGTCCGGGTAAACGCTTCCCGACCGGCCACGACAGGTGACATCGCACCGATGGTACCAAACCGCCATCCCGACCCGATCGCCGCCTACCCAGCCGCCTGCGCGGCGCGGGCCGGCGCGGAAGAGGGAGCACTCTCGCCCTGGTGGACGCGGGACATCAGGAAATCGAATTCAACGGGTTGACCGGCCGCGGTAAACCATTGTGCGCCGGAGCGCTTCAATTCGATGGCGTCCTCAAACCCGGCTATGGCGACGCGCAGGCGGTTCTTTCTCTGCGCGAGCAGGACAGCTTCAATGATGATCCCAATCGGAAATCTGATAAACATGTACATTTCTGGGCGCCCTTTCTCGGCGTTAAGCAGAGTATGTGGATCAATGCAGTCCGATTACAATGCTGACCTTCGTTATGGCCCGAGCGGTACTGCCGAAGCCCGCTCGGACGGAAGGGCGATTCTCGCTTCCTCCCAAACCGCCAGCCCGGAAACCCTCGTATGTAATTCAGGTGGCGAAAAGTGGCTTCCGCGGCTATAATTCGTGGAGCGGCCGAAATACCCGGCAACTGTATGTTTCCGCTGATCCTCGCGGTTGTAGCGAAGGGCGATGGCGAGCTGATGATCCGCCTGCAACGGCGCGACCCGCAAGCGCTGGCGGAGTTGTACGACCGCTACGGCCAAATGGTATTTCGGCTGATTCTGCGCATGGTTCGGGACAACGGCGCGGCCGAGGACCTGGTGCAGGAGACCTTCCTGCGGGTGTGGAACCGGGTCGGTGGATTCGATTCCGATCGCGGCGCGGTGGGCCCGTGGCTGCTCGCGGTAGCCCGCAACCGTGCCATCGATTACCTTCGCTCGAAAGGCCACCGAACCGAAAGCACCATCGATCTGAACGAAACCGAACATCCCGCGCTATTTGCGGACCTTCCCACCGACGTGTTCCATTTCGATCTCGTCCGGCAGGTGAAGCGAGCTCTCGAACAGCTCGATTCCCAGGCGCGCGAAGCCATTGAGCTGGCCTATTTCGAGGGGATGTCTCAAAGCGAGATCGCGGCACGGATGGGCCAGCCATTGGGCACCATCAAGACCTGGATGCGCCGGGCGTTGCAGCAGATGCGTAAAGCGTTGGGAGGCGCGATCACCGCATGACTTGCGACGAACTGCGCCCCGATTATCTGCTCTATGCCTTGGGTGTGCTGGACGAGCCCGAGCGAAGCGAGGTGCGCACCCATCTCGGGCGCGGCTGTGAAGCCTGCACGGCGGGCCTTCGCGAGGCGCGCGCCTTGGCGTTCGCCATGGGAAGCGCCGTCGACGGCCCCAAGCCGCCGCGTCAATTGCGCAGCCGGATTCTGGCGGCGGCCGGCGGAGTTCCGCAAGGGCGGTGGAACTGGTTTACCGCATTGGTAGCCGCGGGCGGCACGGCGCTGGTGGCCTCCGGTTTGTTGCTCTATCAGGCCCGCGGTTTTCGCACGGAGCTGGCGGAGGCACGGATCGAAATTGAGCGCAGCGGCGCGGCGGCGGCAGCCATGCGCCAGGCGTTCGACCTCATCCAAGCCCCCGAAACCCGCGAGGTCAGCTTCGGCCAGGGCCAGCCAGCGCCGCCGCGTGGAAGGGTGTTTTTCCATCCATCGGGCGTGCTGCTGATAGCCTCCCGCCTGCCCGCACCGCCGCCCGGCAAGACCTACG
>JBEKAQ010000264.1:0-2838 GCA_050015835.1 Bryobacteraceae bacterium
CGGCTGACGCGCGCGGCCGACTTCTACGCAGTCACCGCGGACGGCTTCTGCAACTGCCCGCCGCCGATGGACATGGTGAAGGACATCCTGGCAATGCCGCCCATGGAGTGGGGCTTCCCCGCACTCCAGGGCATCATCGAAGCCCCGGCGTTCCGTGAGGACGGCGCCATCATCACGGCGCCCGGCTATGACGGCCAGAGCCGCCTGTTTTACGCGCATCAGGATGGCCTGAACATGCCGCAGATCCCGGAGCATCCAACCACCGACCACATCGATGTAGCCGTAGATCTGGTGCTGGACGTGATCGCGGATTTCCCTTTTGTAGACCCCGCCAGCCGGACCAACGCCGTTGCCGCCATGCTCACGCCGGTGGTGAGGCCCGCCACGAAGGGGCCGACGCCCCTGGCGCTGTTCGACGCCACCACACAGGGCACCGGCAAGACGTTGCTGTCGGAGGTGATTTCGATCATCACCAGCGGCCGCGAGGCGCCTATGTTCTCGGCGCCGCGCGACACGGAGGAATGGCGGAAGGCCCTGACCTCTGTTCTGCGCGAAGGGTCCGCAGTCGTGGTGATCGACAATGTCAGCTACCGGCTGGATAACGGAGATTTCTGCAAGGCGCTGACGGAGACCGCCCACGGCGATCGCGTCCTGGGCAAATCGGAGACGGTCAATCTGCCCGTCCGCTGCGCCTGGATCGCCACGGGCAACAACATCCAATTGGGCGGCGATATGCCGCGGCGCTGTTACTGGGTGCGCATGGACGCCAAGTGCTCGAAGCCATTCCAGCGTACCGGGTTCAAGCACAAACGGTTAAAGGAATATGTTCTGAAACATCGCGGCGAACTTCTGGCGGCACTGCTTACTTTGGCGCGCGCATGGTTCGCCGCCGGGCGGCCCGAGCCCAGTCTGACTCCCGTCGGAAGCTTCGAAGATTGGTCCGGAATCATCGGGGGCATCCTCCAGCACGCCCACATCGAGGGCTTCCTCGACAACTCCAACGAGTTATATGAGCAAGCCGACATCGAATCTATCCAATGGGAAGCGTTCCTGAAAATGCTGGACACCATGTTCTACAGCGAGCCGTTCACGGTCGCGCAGGTGTGGGAGCGGATGAACGACAAGACGTGGAACGAATCCACCAGGCAGTCACGGTTGACGGATGGCGCTGAGGTCCTGCGCGCCGCGCTGCCTGACTTCATCGCCCAGGCCATGGACCGCGAGGGCTTTTTCAAACAGCGTCTGGGGTTTGCGTTCAGCGAACACCTTGGCCGCCGCTACGGCGATTCCCAGGTGCGGATTGAACGGGACATCCATGACCGCCATGACAAGGTGGCGCGGTGGAAGGTGGTACGGAATGCCTGATTCCCACAAGGCTATCCCCGCTATCCCCGCCGATTTGCGGGGAAAGGAAACGGCTATCCCCGCAGGTTATCTCCATGAAAAGAAAGAGACTGCGGGGATAGCGGGGATAGAAACCAACCCCAAGAAGTTTGGGAAAAGAATTCTCGCGTATGCCCTACGCGATTGCGCGCGCCCGAAAAATAAAAGGGCTGGCTGCTATCCCCGCTTTCCCCGCAGAGCTTGTGTTTTCAAGGATTTAACCTGCGGGGATAGGGCGGGTCATCCCCGCCACGGATTTCTTGGGACCTGACCCCAGGCCGGGGCCGCGGGTGGAACTGCTGCGCCATTCGCGCACCGTCAGGCCCCAAAAAGTGGTTAACTCCTGGTTAACTCGGTTAACAGGGGATTGTCGATCTCCCGATCTAAGCCTCTGATTCCAAGCGAGATCAAGTCCTTGTGGCCGCGACATGAGATCGCGTATTGTTAACCAGTTGAGAAAATGGCCACCGAAACCACGCCACGGCTGATGACGAAGACGGAATACGCCAAGTACCGGGGCGTCTCGAAGCCGTGCATCACGAAGCTGGCGAAGAATGGCGTCCTTGTCCTGCGTGGCGGCAAGGTCGACGTTCACGCCTCCGATACGGTTCTCGACGACAGGCCGGTCGACGATGTGGACCCGCCACCCGCTCATGCTTTTTCGGTCGGCCCTCCGCCGCGACCGGTAGCCGAGTCGCTGGGCCAGGCGGGTGCCAGCTTCGGGCAGGCGCGCACCGTCGAGATGGTCTTCCGTGCAAAGCTCCGGCGGCTCGAGTTCGAGACGAAACAGGGCCGGCTGATCGAGGCCGAGGCGGTGCGGAAGACGATTGCCGAGGCGGTGCGGACTCTCCGCGACGGCATCCTCGGGCTTCCGGATCGGCTGGCGACGGTCCTGGCGGCGGTCCTGGCGGCGGAAAGTGATTCGAAGAAGGTCCACGTCAAGATGAAGACCGAACTCTCACGGGAGCTGGAGGCGCTGGCCAATGCCATCGGCGGAATCTGAGGTCAGCGCGGCTGTACGCGCGCCGCGGACGCCCGTGGTCCCGGGAGACATGTTGCGATGATCTCAGCGGCAGCGCCTCTTAACCCGGAGATGATCCTCGCCGGCATTCGCGACACCTTCGCCAGCGCGTTGCGGCCGGACCCCGAACTCACCATCACCGAATGGAGCGATCAATACCGCGTCCTATCGCGCGTCTCGGCCGGCGAGCCTGGCCGGTGGCGCACGTCGCGGACGCCTTTCCTGCGCGAGATCATGGACTGCCTCAGCCCGTCCTCGCCATACTCCCGTGTGGTGTACATGAAGCCGGCGCAAATCGGCGGCTCCGAAGTGCTGCTGAACATGCTGGGCTACATCATCCACTACGCGCCCGGCCCGGCGATGCTGGTGGAGCCGACCGTCGAGCTTGCCAAACGGTTTTCCCGCCAGAGGATTGCCTCGCTGATTGAAAACAC
>JBEKAQ010000265.1:0-2819 GCA_050015835.1 Bryobacteraceae bacterium
GCGATTCGATTCGCGCCCCGGGAAGGCCATCCTTCGTCGAGTAAACCCGCGTGAGCTTCCTGTCGGCGTCCAGATGCACCAAACCAAGCCGCGTCCCTACCCATAATCCGCCGCGGCGATCTTCCAGCAAGGCCATGATGGACGTGTTCGGCAGACCGTCCGCGGCGGTGTATGCCCGTATCGCCCCGTCCGCATCGCGGCGGTAGAGCCCGTTCAGCGTGCCGATCCACAACGTTCCGCGCCGGTCGATCTCGAGCGCAGTCACAAAGGGGTCGGTCATCGGCACATCGATATGGCGAAAGGCGGTATCTTCGGGCGCCAGATAAAACACGCCTTCGCCGGTGCGCGTGCCGCACCAGATTCCACCCGCGGCGTCCTCCCGCAATCTGGCATGGATGAGTTTGCCATTTTCACCCAGCGGATAGCGGCGGAATCGGGACACGCCCGCGCCCTTCGGGCTGAACCGTGCGATTCCATCGGTGGTGGCGATCCAGTAGTTACCCTCCCGCGTCTCGATAAAGCCGGTGACGACATCGCCGGGCAGTCCCTGTTCGGAATGGTAATTCGAGAACTGGTATCCGTCGAAGCGCGAGAGTCCTTCGGCCGTACAGAACCACAGAAAGCCGTGTGAGTCCTGAACGATACAGAGAATGTGATCGCGGGCCAGACCATCGGCCGTGGTATACGTCCGGACCGGCAGGCGCCTCGCCGGAAGCGCTGCCGGCACAAGGAACAGAACCGCCAGCCAGAGCGCGAAATCCCTCACGGTTGGATCCATCTTAATACAGCAACCCGTCGGATTCTCTTACTGCCGCGACGAATTTTCGTAGCGCGGCCTCTCAGTCCAATCCAGCATTCTTTTTGAACGCCGTCGGGCGCCTCCCACCCCGCAACTAAGGGCTTCCACTCCTTGCCCCGCTACTATCCTGCCGTCACACTTACAATATGCGGGTTCGAGACGATACCGTCCTTGACCTGGCGCAGCTCGAGGAAATCACGATGAACGATCAGGAACTGATGCGCGAGGTGCTGGGTGTGATGCTGGACGACACGGCGAGCCAGTTGCTCTTGTTAGATGCAGCGATTCGGACTGGCGACCTGCCCACTTGCCGGCGACTGGCGCACTATTCCAAAGGCGCTTGCGCCAATGTCGGGGCGGGACGTGTGGCGGCGGCGTGTCAGCGTCTGGAACAGCAAGCAAGCAACGGTGAGATCGCGGCTTGCAGTCGGTCCCTGGCGGAGCTGCACGACGAGTTGGACGCGCTACGAGAGGAGATTCGCGCCGCCCTGCAGGACGATTCACCGGCATAGCGGCGACTCGCCCGCCCTACCCGGCGGTGCCGAACCGCCTCCGCAGCAGCTTGACCGCATCGGCGCAGAGGACGGCTGCGTGCTTCGACTCGGCCTCCAGCCCTCCCAATGCCTGTTCTATGAACGAGATGTCAAAGGCGGCCAACTGGTCGGCACTCTTGCCAGAAATCCACTCGGTGAGGGCCGACCCGGCGGCGATGGAAGCGGTGCAGCCCCGCACCTTGTAGCGGGCAGCAACGGCCTTCCGGCCTTCAAACAGCACGGAGAGCCGCAAGATGTCCCCGCAGGCCGGGTTGCTGGCTTCGACCGTCAGGGCCGGCGCCGGAAGCTCGCCCACGTTGCGCGGGTGCTGAAAATGATCGAGGAGAAGATCGGAATACATGCCGCCCTGCTGCCATCATGACACGAGGCGAGCTAACGGCGGGCATTCTCGCGCTCTCTCACCAGGCGGATTAACAGGCGTAGACGGCGTTCAAACCTGGGATCGGATTCGCGCGTATAGAGCAGCAGCCGTTTGGCACGGCGAATGCGCATTTCCAGCCTGTTGGATCCAAACCCATCGAGCGGGCGCGCGCTCATCCGGTACTCGCCCTCAAGGCACGCACCTGCGCTTGCGCCATAGCCTCGAGGAAGCCGGTATGCGCAGCCCGGCTCGCTGCTACCAGCCGGAGAAGGCCGCGATCCAAGGAGATCGCCACCCGCCGGTCGCTCCATCCGTTGATTTCATCCGGGAAGATCCACCAGCCTCCGCCCGGCAAGAAGGCGATCCAGTGATGCGTGTGCAGCTCGCTGCGGTACAACCTGGCGCGGCCAGCGGCGGCAGCACGGTTTCGAACGGGTATGTGAGACATCCGAGGAAAAAGTGGCGTCGGGGCGCAGTTATTCTCGCCAAATAAATGGAGGATTAACCGGGGACCGGGCTCTATCAGGGGGGCGGGGCGGCCAGACCCGAAACCGATCCGCGGCCGCCCCTCTCATGCTTAGAACGTATATAGCAGCGTGCCGGGCGACGGTTCGGCGGGAGCCCCGGCGGTCACGGCGGCTTCCCCTCCAGGCGACACCGGTACTTCGCTCGATACCTGACGGTAATAGATGCCGGTTTCGCCCAGATATACCTCCAGTTCGGCCGGGCGCGGCAGGGTGCCCTGAATCAGGGATTCCGACAGCGGGTCCTCGATGTACTTCTGCAGCGCACGGCGAAGCGGGCGGGCGCCATAGCTGCGATCCGCGCAGGTCTTCTCCAGAATGTACTTGGCGGCTTCGGGCACCAGGCGGATTTTGACCTGCTTGGCCACCAGATTCACATTCACCTGGGTAACCAGCAGATCGATGATTTGGATCAGATCGTCGTCAGTGAGCGAGCTGAACAGAATCACTTCGTCCAGACGGTTCAGAAACTCCGGATTGAAGGCCTTCTTCACTTCACTCCGCACCATATCTTCAATTTTGGAGGAAACGCCTTCGCCGGCGGGAGCCGAGAAGCCCAGATGGCCGCGTTTTTCGAGGAA
>JBEKAQ010000266.1:0-2817 GCA_050015835.1 Bryobacteraceae bacterium
TCCCAGGTCCAGGCGAACCGGGCCATGAAACGTGGTCCGGCGACTCATGGATGCATGGTGGCGCATCGGTTTGGGTAACGGGGTCCTACGACGAGCAGATGAACCTGACCTACTGGGGGATCGGAAACCCCGGACCCGACTGGAACAGCGACGTGCGCGAAGGCTCCAATCTATACAGCGATTGCGTGGTCGCGCTCGATGCCGATACGGGAGAGTTGAAATGGTACTTCCAGTTCTCGCCGCACGACGACTTCGATTTCGATTCCGTTCAGGTGCCGGTCCTCGCCGACATGGAGTGGAAGGGCAAAATGCGTCGCGTGATGCTCTGGGCCAACCGCAATGGCTTTTACTACGTGCTCGACCGGACCACCGGAGAGTTTCTGCAGGGCAAGCCATTCGCCAAAGTTACCTGGACCACGGGCCTCGACGACAGCGGGCACCCGGTACGCGTGGCATCGGCGAATCCGACGCGAGAAGGCACGCTCACCTACCCCGGCGTTCAGGGCGCGACGAACTGGTTCTCTCCTTCTTACAGTCCTCACACCGGCCTGTTCTATATCGACATCTGGGAGAACTATGGTTCGGTGTACAACAAGCTGCCGGCCGAGTATGTGGAAGGGCGGCGTTATACCGCCGGCGCGCCGCGTTCTCCGGTTCCATCGCTGCGGGCGGCGCAGGTAATTACTCGTACGGAAGACGAAGGCTATGGCACAATTCGTGCGTTCGATCCGAAGACCGGCACTCGTAAATGGGAATTCAAGATGGCCGATGTCAGCATGAGCGGCATCCTGACCACGGCTTCCGATGTCTTGTTCGCCGGTGGCCGCGAAGGTTACTTCTGGGCGCTCGATGCCCGTACTGGCGCCGAACTTTGGCGGGCGAATTTGGGCGGCGAGGTAGCATCGGGCCCGATTGCGTACTCAGTAAATGGACGTGAGTATATTTCGGTTTCGGCGGGCAGCACGCTGTTTACTTACGCCTTGCGGTCCGCCAACTAAATCCCGCTGCCGGGTTTTGTTAGGAGGGCGATTCGGCCAAAAGGATCTTCTCCGAGCTGCGGCGCAAAGTGCCAGCTACCGGCGCAATCGACTGTCGTATCGGTGCGGATCAAGGCTTTGCCGTGCGGAATCTTCATCTGCATCGACTCGATCGGTATCCAGCGCGAACTCAAGGAATGAGAGCACCGCGTTGCAGGAACGAAGAGCAACCGAATGTTCGAGTACGCGCTGAACGCGCGGAGAGTCCCAGCGGCTTAGCCATGCGTCCGGCGGTACTTCCACCAGCAGTGGACGGAATGCGGGAATTAGCGGCCCTCTGCACCGCTGGCGTCGGCGGTATTGTTCATGTTGATGAGGGGATAGCCACCCATCGCGAGGCGAACAGACGGGCCCGAAGGGGCTTCGGCAGCCATCTGGTGCCAACCCATCGGCGCGGCGTAAAGCACATCGCCTTCCACCGCGTGATATTCGCCCATGTTTTCGAACTTGCCGCTGATCGCGCCAACCTGGACGATCCACCATTCCGCCGGACCCGCATGTATGTGCCCGAAGGTCGTGTGGGGGTCGAAAGCGGGAGCATCGGGCTTGTCCGGACCGCTTCCGATATTGCCGCTGCCGGTACCGCATTTGTTGTCGGCCGGATTGACATAACCCAGCAGAGGACTGGCGAAGATATGATCGTCAAGGACAACTGCGCCCCCTGCGCACTTGGCGATGCCGTCGTCGAACGTATTAAACATGAGCTGATTCGGCTTTGTGTAGGCGCCGGGCGTATGGTTGAACGACACTTTCACGACCTTGCCTTCCTTGCTCGGCGCAGGCTGAGGGCCCTCAGCGGGATAGACCGTCTTGTAATTGGTCGGATTGACCTCGACCCAAAGCGCACCCTGATCGCCCGTAACGTCATACGAAAAGAGTGTGGTCTTCATGATGTTCACGATCGATCCGCGCGTGGCGATGACGGGTTGCCGGCCTTCGACGGTGAAATGCACTTCGCCTGCTATCACTACGAAGACGGTGGGCGTGTCGGGATGCATATGGGCGGTGACTTTGGTGCCCGGCGCCGCGGAATTATAGGTGACGTCCTGTTCGGGATCGAGGATAATCTGTTCCTGCCAGTTGGTCTGACCGGCATGCATTTTCCTGAGGTCGGAGAGTTTCCACAAAGGCCGCATCGGCGGCTTGTAAACACCGCCGGCAGTCTTGTCCACCCACCAATACTGCGCCGGGCCGCCGCGGGCCGCGCTTTGGGCGAAAACAGGCGTAACGCAGAGGACCGCGACAAATCCAGCGACCGCGATCGTCGGTATGATTTTCATTAGCCTTCTCCTGCCTTAAAATGCCAAGTCTCCCGAATGCCCGTGCCTAACCGATATTATGCGCCACGAAAACGCTTACACGCGTGAGGCTTTCCCGATTGATCCCGCGCATTACCTGGCACTGTCTCCAGGGCTGGCTGCCCACCGATCGTGGACAGAAGGGGCGTCACTCGTTCTCTATCGTTAAGGCTGTTTTTGTTCCTGCGCTGAGACCTGAGAACTATTCCCGCAACCCATAAACAAACAGCGCATGGCCGGCGGCAATCGCCACGTACTGCTTGCCATCCAGTTCGAATGTCATGGGCGCCGCGGTTTGTCCGCCCACGCTGGACTTCCACAGGAGCGCGCCCGTGCGCGCGTCCAGCACCTGAAAGAAACCTTCGTGACTCCCGGTGAACAGGACGTCCGATGCCGTCGTGAGAATCCCCGCGTCCGTCGTGTCCGTCATGCGGTACTTCCATTTCGGCTGGCCGGTGTGAATATCCAGCGCGATCACCGCG
>JBEKAQ010000267.1:0-2813 GCA_050015835.1 Bryobacteraceae bacterium
CGCAAAACGACGGCATCCCGAGAGCTTGCTTAATTTTGTGCGCAGTCAGAAATTGACTGTTCTTGATCAAGGTCCTTCCATACCCAGGGGATAATAGGCAGAGGCGGAACCCATGCCAGTCGAACAGATGAATATCTCCCTATCGCCGCAAATGGCTCGATTCATCCGGGGCAAGGTAAAAAAAGGCGAATACACGAATGCCAGCGAAGTGGTGCGTGACGCAGTGCGCCGCTTGCAGGCATCCGAAAGCGAAAGGAAGAGTGAGACGCGGGATTTGGAAGCGTCCCTTTCGCTGGCCGAGCGCGCCGCCATCCGCAAGAGAGTTCAACAAGGGATTCACGATATCGGGGTTGGGGATGTTGAAGAATTCGACGAGGAAGGCCTGCGGGACTATTTCGCAGGGGTTATTGAGCGAGGCAAGAAGCGCCTGGCTGCGCCAAAGCGGCCCTGATGAAACGCTACGTTCTCACCGGGTCTGCGAAACGGGACCTCGATGAGATCTGGATCGACATCGCAGAGCGGAGTAGAAGCATCGAGACAGCCGAACGAATGCTCTGGCTGCTGTATCGAAAAATCCTGAGCCTGGCTAAGTTCTCCGGTACCGGGCGGCGCTGTGACGACATCGACGAGGGCGGACGCTGCGCTCCGGCCGGCAACTACATCATTTATTACCGGCCCACGTCGTCGGGCATCGCGGTCACGCATATTTTTCACGGCGCGCGCGACCAGACAAAAGCGTGGAGAAATTTGCCTGTAAAGTCGAAGCGGAAATGAATGCTCTACGGATCCAGGCGAACTACGAACGCCTCGGGCACCTTCTGCTCCCGGCGAATCCGCCGTGCCAGCGCCTCGGCTGCATCCTGGGAATTTTCCCGGCCCGCCAGTACTCTCCACATCGCCGGATCGCCCGACCGCAGCACCTGCTTCGCCGCTCCATAAGAGGCGATCATGTTCTGCGCCATGCGGTCCGCATTCATCTTTTCCCGGAACGCGCCCACCTGCACGGCGAACCACGATGCCTCGGGGTTGGCCGGCGCCGAAAGCATCGCCAGCTCGACCTGTCCAACTCCCGGGCCGATCAGTTCGATCTCTTTCGCCGCCGCATGCGAGAGGTCGATAATGCGGCCCCGCACGAAAGGACCGCGGTCGATAATGCGCACGTCGACCGTCTTGCCGTTCGCCACATGGCGCACCCGCACCCATGTCTGGAACGGCAGCGTGCGATGCGCCGCCACCAGCGTTTCCATGTCGTAGATTTCGCCGTCGGCTGCCGGGCGGCCATGATACGGATGTCCATACCAGCTCGCCAGGCCCCGTTCGATCAAGCCGGTCGGCGCGGCGCCTGAAGGAGGGGCTGTCGGAGGAACGGAAGGCGGAGGGGCACCCTGACCGGACCCGGGCGGGCGAACCGCAGGAGGCGGAACGACGGCAATCTTCTTTTTTCCGCAGCCTGCAGCGGCCAGCGCCAACCCAACCAGAAGTGCCCTGCGGCGATTCATTTTCAGGAACGGCGCGGTGCCGCAAGGTCGGACTTCGCGGCTTTCGCCAGTCGAAGCGCATTGCGCATCATCTTCAGCCCGGTGTCTCCGGCCGCCGTCAGGATCGATTCCGGATGGAACTGTACCGCTTCGATCGGCAGATCACGGTGACGCACGCCCATAATGATGCCGTCATCCGATTCCGCCGTGACCTCAAGCGATTCCGGCAGACGCTCCGGGATCGCATAGAGCGAGTGATAGCGGCCTACCTCGATTTCTTCCGGCAGCCCCTCGAACACGCCCACGCCGCGATGCCGCACCTTCGACGGCTTGCCGTGCATGGGATATCCCAGCACGCCCAGTTCGCCGCCGAACGCCTCGACGATCCCCTGCAATCCCAGACACACTCCAAATACAGGAACACCGGCGCGCGCGGCATGTTGCACGAGTTTTGGCACGCCGAAATCCTCCGGTCTGCCCGGTCCCGGTGAAATGAGAATCATGTCGGGCTTTACCGCGTCGAGCACTTCGAACGGCACGCCCGCGCGGTAGGTCACCACCTCGGCGCCGGCTTGGCGTGCATAATTCGCCAGCGTATGGATGAAACAGTCGTCGTTGTCGACCAGCAGCAGCTTGATCTCGATCGGCGCGCTCTCCTCAACAGCTTCCGCCTCTTTGGCCGCGGGACCCAGCAGCCGGAAAAAGCTCCCCGCCTTGAGACGCGTCTCCCGCTCTTCCGACGCCGGATCGGAATCGTAGAGCAGCGTCGCGCCCGCCGGATATGTCGCATAACCATCGCGCAGGTAAGTAGTTCGAATCAGAATTCCGGTATTGATATCGCCGTTCAGCGACAGCATGCCGACCGCCCCGCCATACCACCCACGCGCGTTCTTTTCCAGACTCTCGATGGCGATGGCCGCGGCTTTTTTCGGTGCCCCGATCAGCGTCACCGCCCACATGTGGCTGAGGAATGCATCCAGCGAATCGAACCCTTCCTGCAGGAAACCTTCGACGTGGTCCACCGTGTGGAACAAGCCGGAGTACGCTTCGATCAACCGGCGTCCAATCACCTTCACGGTGCCCGGTTCGCAAACGCGGCTCTTATCGTTCCGGTCGACGTCTGTGCACATGGTCAGCTCCGACTCTTCCTTGGTCGAGTTGAGCAGCTCGCGGATATTTCTTTCATCCTGCAGCGGGTCGCCCGTGCGCCGCGCCGTTCCGGCAATGGGACACGTTTCCACGCGCTCGCCTTCCACGCGCACGAACATCTCCGGCGACGCTCCCACCAGTTGCTCGGCGCCAAACTGAATCAGAAACTCATACGGACTCGGGTTG
>JBEKAQ010000268.1:0-2798 GCA_050015835.1 Bryobacteraceae bacterium
GATCAGATTGGGGTTGCCAAACAGCCATCCGGTAGGGTAAAACAGGTTCGTCCAGGATGATGTTCCGTTGGCCGGTTTTGAAGTGACCCTCTATGGCCGGTTTTGAAGTGACCCCCGAGGGCGATAAGGCGCGATGGCCCCAAACAACTGTTTTGCATATTCCTTATCCGCGGCGATGTTGTCGTCCCAGAAGATAATTCTCTTCCCGTGGAAAGAACCGTATTCCGCCGCAACTTCGGAAATGGGCCGCTTACGCAACCCGTACCGGTACATCACCACAATCGAGCAGAAATCGCAGTGGTTCGGACATCCCCTGGTCGCAAATAGGACGCCGCTCGTGAAGTCGTTCCGGTGAAAGAGCGCTTTGCGCGCCATGGGGACACCCTCCAGAGACGCCGGGCCAGCCTGCTGATACACGCGACGATAGGTCCCCGTTACGAAACCATCCAGGAACTCCTCCCAAAGGCCTTCGGCTTCTCCCACAAAGATCACGTCAGCGTGCCGGCCGGCCTCCTCCGGCAGCAACGTCACATGCGGGCCGCCCATAACCACGCACGCTCCTCGCGACCTGAACCGTGCCGCAAGGCTGTAGGCGTGATAAGCACTCGGCGTGTGAAAAGTAATGCCAACGACATCGGGTTGATCCGTCCAGTCGATGTCTTCGGCCTCTTCATCGACGTGAGTTACGTGCCAGGCGGAAGGAACCATGGCGGCCAAATACGGCATGGTAATCTGCTGGAAGTTAAGGAACCGGGACCTTCGCGCTCTGCGAATTTCATCCGAGGATGCGGTAATCAGGAGGAGTTTCGGCATTCGCGTCTGGAACTCGCCAGGTCGGTGTGGCGCAACGAGCCCTCATCACCGATATGCCTAGCATATCTCGCGTCCCAAAGCCGCATCTTTCTTCCGGCGTACCCTTTGCCGGAAGTTTCGAGCGAATTGTCGGGCACTCGGAAGTTGTCGGCGGACTCGCCGACCGGACCGCTACCGATATGCAACCACAACGTTCTCGGAAGCCGATTTGCCTTGATGCGGGATCTTACGATGAACAGTCGGAAGGGGTTCATTCAGAGCTTTCCACAGGGTCGCGTGGCGCTCCGCTCCAGTAACGTTCCAAGATAGCTTATAATCACGATCATCGGGCCATGAGGGCCAAATGCTTTTAAGTTAACTAAACTAATGTACAATCGATGCTGGCCGGGGTTGCAGAACGGAAATCCCGGCTAAGGACCGGCTACCGGCTAAGGAGGGATCATGGGCTCCGGGTTTTCGACCGCGCTGGTTGCCTGCGTGTCATTGGGTGCTTCGACGATGCAGGCCGGCCCGGCGCGTGCGGTCACGTTCCACAGAGATGTGCAGCCTATCCTACAACAGCGATGTCAGGTCTGTCATCGCGCAGGGGAAGCCGCGCCGTTTTCCATGGCGGCTTATCAAGAAGTGCGGCCTTGGGCGAAGGCCATTCGAGAGGCCGTCTTGACACGAAAAATGCCCCCGTGGTTCGCCGACGCCGCGCCCGGCACGTTTTCCAATGACAACAGGCTGTCGCAACAGGAGATCGATACCCTGATCGCGTGGGTGGATCAGGGCGCGCCCGCCGGAGATCCGAAGGATGCTCCAAAACCGGTTGCGTTTGCGCAGGGATGGCGCATCGGCAATCCCGACCTCATACTCGAAATGCCGGAGGAGTTTCATGTCCCGGCATCCGGCGAGATCGCCTGGCAGTATTTCCCGGTGCCGACTAAATTCACGGAGGATAAATGGATCCAGGCGGTCGAAGCCCGCCCCGGAAATCCTGCGGTCGTCCATCACATACGGATATTCTCGCGGGCGCCCGGTTCGAAGGCTTTCATGGAGCCGGACCCCCAAACATCTCAGGAGCGGCAGCATCCGAAAGAGCCTCCCAAAGACGACGGGAGCGGGGTGCTGGCCGGTCCTGATATCGGCGCGGAGGAGTTGGCCGCCTTTGTGCCGGGGGGTGATCCCGTCGAGTTACAGCCTGGCCAAGCCCTGCTAGTCAGAGCGGGGTCCGACCTGGTGCTCGAAGTACACTACACGACCACGGGCAAGCCTCAGACAGACCGTAGCCGTGTCGGATTGATCTTCGCCAAGTGGCCTCCGCAGATGCGCGTAACCGAAGTCGGGACCGCCAATTTGAATTTCAGGATTCCCGCTGGAGCCGCCAACCACCGGGTGGATACCAGGGTGACCCTGAGAGAGGACATGACGGTTCTATCGCTCTGGCCGCACATGCACCTGCGAGGCAAGGCATTGCAGCTTCGGGCGGTGTATCCGAACGGCGAGTCGGAAGTGTTGCTCGGCGTGCCACACTACGATTTCAACTGGCAGATGAGCTATGTGCTGGCGAAGCCCCGCCTGTTGCCGAAAGGAACGCGGCTGGAATGCGCCGTTTTCTTCGACAACTCCGCGAACAACCCGAATAATCCCGATCCCAAGGCGGACGTGTACTGGGGAGATCAGACCTGGGAGGAGATGAACGTGGCGTTCATGCGGGTGGCCCTGCCCGCCGGCATCGAGCCTTCGGATATCGCCGTGCCGCCTCTCCAGACGGCTTTCGTCGCGCCGGCGAACCAGAAGTAGGCCGCCCACTGCGTTGCAGAAACCGAGCAAGCAAGCCTCGACTCTGCGCTAGCCTGGGGTCGTCACCAGACCGTTTGCCAGGACGATAATGGCAAACAACGTCCTGTTTCGCGCGTGGCACGCGATCATCGAACTATGGCCGCACCCGCCTCGGCTACCGCATGGTCTTGCTCGCCCGAGCCACCGCTGACGCCGATTGC
>JBEKAQ010000269.1:0-2759 GCA_050015835.1 Bryobacteraceae bacterium
CCGGGCGCGGGTTGCGCCGGGTGCTTGTCCCGCCGGTTCATCATTTGGTGCAAAGCAAACGGGACTTCGTCGGGATGCGATGCGCACCAGGCAATGATGCGCTCGAGCTTGATCGACTCGTCGGCTATAGCGCTGATTTCCATCAGCTCGGTTTCGATGCTCTCCGGGTCTCGCATAGAAACTCCAGCATGGCACAACCACGCCCCGGGCGGCGACAAAGCGCACAACCCGCTTACGCCAGGTTCACCACAGTGGCGTTCTTGAGGAAGTCCGGGGCGAATTCCAGTCCCATCCCCGGGCCCGCCGGGACTGGAATAACGCCGTTCCTGATCTCGAAGTTCGGCGCGTACCACGATTCCTTCTTCGGCGGTTTCCGCCAGACGTACTCCATCCATGGCCCGATATTCGGAGTGACCGACGCAAATTGCAGGATATTCACGGAAGCCGCGCCCGTCTGCGTGTCGTGCGGGCAAACCCACATATTCGCGCGGCGTGCCATGCGCGCCACCCGAGCCGTACGGATGAATCCGCCGTTGTAATTCAAATCGGGCTGTACCACGTCCATGACCTGGTTGTCGATCATCCACTGAAACAGCCACAAGCTGGAATCCTGTTCGCCGAACGCCACTTTCATCTCCAGGGCGTCGGCCACCTTTTTGGTATCGCTCAGTTCCTCCCAGGGACAAGGCTCTTCAAACCACAGGTACTTCATCTCCTCCAACCGTTTGCCGATCGCGATCGCATTGGGCGCGTCATAGGAGCCGTTAGCGTCGGCCATCAAGGTCACCTTGCCGCCGAGCTTTTGATGCGCCAGTTCGAGCAGCTTATCGGTCCGCTCCGGGTAGGCATCGCGGTTGTCGCTCATGCGCCCGCCGATTTTGAATTTCACGGCCTTGGCCCCGGTATCCTCCACGCCGCGCACGTATACTTCGACCTCCTCCTCGGCCGTGGTGTCACGCCCCGAGCCCGACAGATAAACCGGAATCTCCTTGCGCAGCACGCCCCCCATCAGCTCGCCGGCGGATTTCTTCAGCGCCTTCCCCATCAGGTCGAACAAGCTTTGTTCAACGTAGGCCACCGAGCACCAGAACGCCTGCCCCGCCAGCTTGTAATTGGAGTTGGCCACGTAGACCTCATCCACCAGGCGTTCCAGATCGCGCGCATCCTTGCCCAGGAAATGGGGTATGACGCGATGCGCCAGAATCGGCACATAGTCGGCCATGTCTTTGGTCTGGATGAGGCCTTCCGCGCCGTCGGTGGAGCGCGTGTGGAGGAAGAACTCGCCGTGCGCCTGCAGCAGTTCGATGGATCGAATCCTGACGGGAGCGTCGAAGAACTTATGCAGATCGAAAACGGGCTTCTTGTAATCCACTATCTCCTGCTCCATGTCGGAAGCTCCCCATGCACGGGTAGCCTGGCCTGCGAGCAGAGCGGCGCCGGTGGCGGACTTCCAAAAATCGCGGCGGTCCATATCTGGATTATGGCGCATCCGTGGAGTTCATTCGTGCCAGAGCCAGTACCCGCGCGGCCATGGGGTGACGCCCGGATTGCGCCGGAACAGCCGCCGGGCTTCTCGTCTCGCGTAATGCGTTAATATCACTAGCTGTCGGGCGCCTGTGACCGCCCGAAGCAGTGGGCAGAGAGGACAACATGAGCGTAAAGAAACTCAACGTCGCCATCGTCGGGCTCGGGTTCGGCAAGGAATTCATCCCGATTTACCAACTGCACCCCGATACCAGCATGTACGCCATTTGCCAGCGGCGGAAGGTTCTGCTGGACGAAACCGGCGATCAGTTTGACGTTGCCAAGCGATACACCCGCTTCGAAGACCTCATTGCGGATCCCGAGGTGGATGCGGTCCATATCAACTCGCCGATTCATCTGCACGCGCCGCAGAGCATTGCCGCCTTGCGCGCCGGTAAGCATGTGGCCTGCACGGTCCCGGCAGCCACCTCGGTCGCCGAGTGCCGCGACATTGTAGCCGCGGCCCGTCAGTCCGGCCGGAACTATATGATGATGGAAACCTCCATCTTCACGCGAGAGTTTCTTTATATCCGCGAGCTGCGCGACACCGGAGCGCTCGGCCGCATCCAGTTCCTGCGCGGCTGCCATCAGCAGGAAATGGCAGGTTGGCCGGGTTACTGGGAGGGACTGCCGCCCATGCACTACGCGACGCACGCCGTCAGCCCCTGCCTGGCCCTGGTGAAAGGCGAGGCGGATTCTGTTTCGTGTCTCGGTTCCGGACGCATCGCGGAAGGTCTCGCGGCGAAGTATGGCTCGCCGTTCGCGGTGGAGAGCGCGCTGTTTAAAGTGCGCAAGCAGAACGTGGCGTTCGAAGTGACGCGCTCGCTGTTTCAAACGGCACGCCAATATATCGAGAGCTTCGACGTCTATGCCGAAAAGAAGTCCTTCGAGTGGACGCGGGTTGAAGGTGAAGATCCCCTGGTCCACGTGGGTGAGAAACCGGAGCGCGTGAAAGTTCCCGACTACGCAAGCCTGCTGCCGGAACCGATCCGCCGTTTTACCACCAGGGGCGTTTACGACGACGCGCACGCGCATCTATCCTTCATTCAGGGCAGCGGCCACGGAGGCTCGCATCCCCACCTGGTGCACGAATTCGTCTCCAGCATCCTCGAGCGCCGCCCTTCCTTCCCGGATGTCTACCAGTCCGTCAACTGGACCTGCGCCGGCATCTGCGCGCACGAATCCGCCCTGAGCGGCGGCGCCATGGTTCAACTGCCAGATTTCGCGGAAAGTAT
>JBEKAQ010000270.1:0-2734 GCA_050015835.1 Bryobacteraceae bacterium
ACGAGCCTCCGAGGGGAGACGCGAAGCCATGCACAACGCCCAGTCCGGCGTTCGCTAGCGCCAAGCCACCGAACAGGCTTGCCAGCGCCATGTCGCGGCGCGCCTCCCGATCCGCACCGTCGTGATATACGCGGCGTAACGCAACCGTAATATACCTGATCCCCGCGACACAAATTGCATCCACCAGTGGGTTGGCGCGCACGCTGACATACGGCTCGATGAGCTGAGTCAGAGCATCAAGACCGCTGGCTGCGGTGACCGCAGGAGGCAGTCCATAGGTCAACTCGGGATCGATCATAGCGATCCGGGGCAGCATGAGTGGACTCCGCAAGCTCGCTTTGACACCGTGCTCCGTCGATCCGAGCACGGCGTTGCGTGTGACTTCGCTGCCGGTGCCCGCTGTGGTCGGCACAGCAATGAACGGCAGCGGCGGGGCCACAATAACACGACCCTTTCCCACCCCATCAAGAAACTCGAGTGGTTCACCTCCGTTGGTGGCAACAGCGGCAATCGCCTTGCCGGCGTCAATTGCGCTGCCCCCGCCAAGTGAGATGATGACATCGCATCTGGAGTTTTGCCCGCATCGCGCGCCCTCACGGACCAAATCGACCGTCGGCTCGCCGGGCACCACAAAGACCTCGGCCGAGAGTGCCGAGACAAGCCATGCCGCACGCTTTGTTGAGGCTCCGGTCACTACGAGCGGGCGGGTGCCGAAAGTACGAACCAGTTCAGGGAGTGTGGTAACTGTGCCCTCGCCGAAGACAATGCGCGTTGCGGTCGCAAATTCAAAGCGCATAGTCCTACCAGCCTTGGGGATCGGGGAAGACGGCGCTGTACCGCGCGCTATGGCGCGGTTCGACCATCATTGACGCGACCGCATCGCGCCACTTTGCGTAGTGCGCTGTCTCTTTATGTGCAGTTGCCGCTTCAGGCGTGTGGTAAACCTCGATCAGGATGAACCGGGTCGGATCGTCCTGTTGCTGCACCACGTCAAAGCGGGCGATACCGGGCTCCTGAACACTCGAGCCGGCGTTTTCAATGGTAGCCTGCCTGAACTCCGCAACTGACTCGGGTTTGACCTGCACATGCACGTGAACGATAAGCATCGGATTAACTCCTCGTTCCTTATCGTACCTCTATGCCGTGATGCCCGAGGATGAGGTTCCTGCCGTGTCTCCTGTGGCGTTCTTATGGTCTGCCACATCCGCGGGACCTGTGGTTGCGCTCGGCTATCCCGTGAGCGGTAAAACAGTCAAGCACCGCAGTTGAGCCTGCACGCAGGCTGTATTTGCATAGTCGGCTACCGTATCAAGCTTGGCCGAGCGAGGGATATAATCGTTTCATTTTACAGGCAGTTGAATTCATACCCAGCCGGCCGTAGGCGATCGCGGAAACGGCGAGCTTATACATGGCGTTTGTATCCGGGACGGAGACGAGGATCGACCGTGCGGCGAAAGGCTGGCAGTTCGCCGTCGGTTCCGGAATTCTGGGCTGGGTGCTGGACGCATTCGACTTTTTTATTGTGGTTTTTTTATTCGACACGCTGGCCGAGCGCTTCCATGTGTCGAAGGCGTCGGTGGTATACACGCTGACTTTGACGCTGGCGATGCGGCCTCTGGGCGCACTGTTCTTCGGCACACTGGCGGACCGGTTCGGGCGCAAGCGTCCACTCATCCTCTGCGTGCTGTACTTTTCGCTGTGTACGGTGTTGACCGGCCTTGCACCCAACTATTCAATCTTTGTACTCTGCCGCGCGCTGTACGGCATGGGTATGGGCGGATATTGGGGTATCGGCGCTTCGTATGCGATGGAGTGTTCTCCGCGCCGGTTCCGCGGTGTACTCTCAGGCATGATCCAGGCCGGTTATCCAATGGGCTATCTATTGGCTTCGGTTGCGATGCAGACGCTGGCCCCGGCCATTGGATGGAGATCAGTCTTCTTTGTAGGTGCGCCGGTGGCAATGCTGATCGCGTTTCTGACTCTGCTTGCGCCGGAGTCCGAGGCATGGAAGCAACACCGGCCTGCTTCCCTGCGACCGATCTTCGGCTCGCTTCTCGAGCACAAAGGGATGTTCCTTTACCTACTGCTAATGATGAGCTTGCTTTTGTGCCTGTCGCATGGGGCGCAGGACCTGTATCCCGATTTTCTGAAGTCGATCCCAGGAACCGCGGCACGGAGCATCCTCGGGATGAAGTCGCTCTATGGCATACCAATTCTGTATAACATTGGCGCAATCTTTGGCGCGATTTGTTTTGGCCACCTATCGCAAAAGATAGGCAGACGAAACGCCATTCTGCTGGCGCTCGCGATTGCGCTGTTGTCGATCCCGGCGTGGGCGTTCGGGACATCGCTGGGTGTGTTGGTTGCGGGGGCGTGTCTGATGCAGACCGGTGTGCAGGGCGCATTCGGCGTGATTCCCGCGCACTTGAATGAACTTTCGCCCGATGTGGTTCGCAGCCTGTTTCCGGGGATTGTGTACCAGCTAGGAACGTTGCTGGCCTCGCCCGCGACGGCAGTAGAATTCATGTTGCGCGACCATTTTGGATACCCCTGGGCGCTGACGATCTTCGAGGCCGGGGCGATCGTTCTCATGATTGTTGTCATCTGGTTTGGACCGGAGGCATGGGACCGCAGCTTCCAGCGCGAAGTGGAGAGCGACCCAACTTCGGTGCCGACGGACTGAGTGAGGAATGAGTACTCCGATGAGCGAGAGACGGATTGGGATCATCATGAA
>JBEKAQ010000271.1:0-2719 GCA_050015835.1 Bryobacteraceae bacterium
AGATCACGATCAGCACACGTGGCATTGGCGGAGGAGTTAATGAGCGGATTTAAGTTGCAGCGACTGGGGCTACTGATGGAGCCAGAGCCGGGTAATCCCCAAGAGGTCGAAGGCGTCTTGAATCCGGCTGCCGTTCGCGGCCCGGATGGTAAGCTCTACCTGTTTCCACGGCTCGTCGCGCGGGGCAATTATTCGCGTATCGGCATTGCACGCGTACGGTTTAATGACGCCGGCGACCCGGCAGGCGTCGAGCGGCTCGGCATCGCACTGGAGCCGGAAACCGATTATGAGCGGCGGCCCGACGGCAGCGGCGGCTGCGAGGATCCTCGGATCACGTTTGTCGAACCGCTCCATCGCTACGTGATGACCTACGCGGCACTTTCACCCCAAGGCCCACGGATTGCTTTGGCCGTATCGGAGGATTTGTTTCACTGGAAGCGACTGGGGCTCGCGACCTTTGATCCATATTGCGGCATCGATTTCGTCCACGTGGACGACAAGGATGCCAGCCTCTTCCCCGTCGCAGTTCCCAATCACGCCGGGAAAATGCAACTGGCCATGCTCCATCGCCCCCTTTTCCCCGATACTCGTCCCGAGGAAACAGCCCGCAAGGCCGGGGAGCGGGTGGTGGATCTCGATCATGAAAGCATCTGGATTTCCTACTGCCCGATGGCCTTGGAAGGCAATGAACACAACCGCCTCGGCCTGTTTAACTCGCATCACCGGTTGGCGACTCCGGTGTCGCCCTGGGAGCGGCTCAAAATTGGCGGCGGCACTCCGCCCATCCTAACCCGGCACGGCTGGCTGATCCTTTACCACGGTGTGAGCAAAAGCGCGGAGCCAAGCAACGATGGACGCCATCTGTGCTACTCGGCCGGGGTGATGGTGCTCTCGAACGAGCATCCGCGCGTGATCCGCTATCGTTCGGCGGAGCCCGTGTTGACGCCGTCGCTGCCGCAGGAATGCCACGGGACCATCGCCAACGTCGTATTTCCCACCGGCATCGACCGGCGCGACGACCTCGGCTTGCCTGACCGCATCGACGTTTATTATGGGATGGCCGACGACCGCATTGGCGTGGCACGCCTCGACGTGCCGGAGGTTTTGCCGCCAGAGGGAGTCGCCGACCCGCCGGAGGCAAAGGTGTAACGAGCCCGATCTCAGGAATTCAAGACAGTGAAGGAGACTACTTCGACAGCGGTTGTCCATGATTTTCCAAAACCCCTCTGGGCCGAGACTCGGTCGAGGGAACAAACAGGGAGTCCAAAATGTCGATTCAACTCAATGAAGAGAACGGCGGAAAGTTGCTCGCCGTTCACGTTAGCGGCAAGCTGGCAAAGGCGGATTACGAGCACTTTGTGCCCGAGTTCGAGCGACTCGTCCAGCAGTACGGAAAGTTGCGCGTGCTGTTCGATATGACCGGCTTTCACGGCTGGGATGCCGGCGCGTTGTGGGAGGATATCAAGTTCGACATTAAACACTTTGCCGACATCGAGAGACTCGCGATGATCGGGGAAAAGAGGTGGCAGAAGGGCATGGCGACGTTCTGCAAGCCGTTCACGAAAGCGACGATCCGATACTTCGATCACGCCGAGGCCACTGCGGCGCGGCAGTGGCTGGCCGAGGCTTAGTGGCTTCGGCCGCAACCGGTACGAATGAGCACGCCTTGCGGAGATCGGCGGCGGGCGTTGTCTGGCCGCGACGGAAAGGACCTGAGCATGGCAACAAGTGTCCCGCAACTCACGAAACCTGTGTCATAGCGAAGACAGGAGAATACCCATTATGGAACCCCATTCCGACCAGCCCAATGCTCCCGAATCGAAGCCGGGATCGAAGCCCAATACGAAGGACGATTTGAAGTCCCTTCCCATGCCGGAGGTGGAGAGACGATTGGGTTCGTCGCCGGATGGCCTCAGTCAAGCCGAGGCGCAGAAACGGCTGACCCAATATGGGCCTAACGAGATTAAAGAAGAGAAGACCAATCCGTTCCTGAAATTCCTCACCTATTTTTGGGGTCCCATCCCGTGGATGATTGAAGTGGCGGTGATTCTGTCGGGCGTGGTCGGGCACTGGGAGGATTTTGGCATCATCCTCTTTTTGCTTCTTTGCAACGCCGTCGTCGGATTCTGGGAAGAACGCCAGGCGGGCAACGCCATCGACGCCCTGAAGGCCAGGCTGGCGATCAAGGCCCGGGTGAAACGTGATGGGAAGTGGATCACCCCGGCGGCGCGTGAGTTGGTGCCGGGCGACGTCATCCGCATGCGCCTGGGCGACATTGTGCCGGCGGATGCGCGCCTGCTGGAGGGCGACCCGGTGGAGGTGGATCAATCCGCGCTGACGGGAGAGTCGTTGCCCGCCGAGCGCAAATCCGGCGATGCGGTGTTTTCCGGTTCGATCATCCGCCAGGGCGAAATTGGCGCAATGGTCTATGCCACGGGTGAGAAAACCTACTTCGGCAAGACGGCGCAACTGGTGCAGGAGGCGCACACCGTCAGCCATTTTCAACAGGCCGTACTGAAGATCGGCAAGTACCTGATCATCCTCGCAGTGGCTCTGGTGGCGGTAATTATTACGGTCGGTATCGTCCGCGGCGAACCGATGCTCTACGCGAAACCTCCCAAGGATCCTGTCCTCTTATTCGCGCTGATCCTCACGGTCGCGGCCATTCCAGTGGCCATGCCTACGGTGTTGTCGGTGACCATGGCGATCGGCGCGCGCC
>JBEKAQ010000272.1:0-2718 GCA_050015835.1 Bryobacteraceae bacterium
GATGCCGATGAAAGCCGCCAGGCCGAGGGTCTCAAGCAGGAGGATTTTGTCCGCCGGCTCAAGAAATGCGAAATGACGCAAACGGCGCAGAATCCGCGAAGTCAGGGCTGGCGAACGATGGATTTGCGGCTTCGGGATGGTTTTATTCTGGCACGGGAAGCTGCGTCTGTTAAATTGGTAGCGAATTGGCTTCTGAGCCGCTCTCACCGATTGCCCTTCTGATCGCGCTGCTCGCCGATCCCCCGGATAATCCCACGGATAAAGGACTGGTAAACGATCCGGAAGTCTGGGCTGCCGTCAAGAAGCACGCGCCGCGGCACGGCGTCTTACAACTGGTCGCGTTCGCGGCGCGCCCGCATGTTTCGGCTGCCGAGCGCGAATGGTGCGACCAGGTGCTCACCAGAAGCTGGATCAGGCATAATCGCAGCCTCCTCGATCTGGAGCACGCCATCGGTATCCTCAACGAAGGCGGAATCCGAACCATCGCGCTCAAAGGTCCGCTACTCGCACGCCGCCACTATAATCCCCCTTTTCTGCGGAAGCCTTCCGCGGACGTGGATTTGGCGGTACGGGACGCCGATCTTGAAAGGTCCTGGGACCTGCTTCGGCGTGCTGGATATAGGGCCGTCCTGCCACTGGCAGAGGCGCGCGCCCGCAGCCACCATTTCGCCCTAACCCACCCGTCGCAGCCGCCCCTTGAACTGCACCACCGCCTGAGCCATGGGGCTTACGGAATACCGGTGGGCGAATTCTTCGGACGCGCGGTGCCCTATATTCTCCCGAGCGGAAAAGAGGCGTGGGTTTTAAGTCCCGCGGATGAAATCTTTCACCTCGTGCTGCATCGCGCCCACGGACGCTTTGCCACTTTGTTCCATCTTCAGGAGATTCGGCGGTTGTGGGCCGCGGCCGATCCGGCAGTTCGCGAGGAAACGCTCCGGCGTGCTGCCGACTTCCATTTCGCGGGCGCGTTTGCCATGACGGATGTTGCGTTCCGCGTGCGGTGGGGCGAACGCTTTCTGGCCGACGGAGATTTGCCGAAGACGTGGCTGCAGTCGAGGATCACTGACGATCTGTATAAAAAATTCGAGATCTTGTCCGAGCCCGGGCGGGAACTGCCGCTGTCGGCACGACTGGGCAGGCGATGGATTGATTTCCAGGTAACTGACCGGCCAGCCGATGCCGCAAGATTTGCGGCGATCATGCTCCGCGTCGCCTGGTATCAGCTCTGGAGGCGCGGCTGGAAGACTGTGCGCGTTGAGTAAGGACTAACGGGAATCGAAAGCACTCATAGCGGCGCTGTTCTCCGACCTGAAGCCCCACCGAAGGACCATGGGCGTAATGTCTTCGAAGGCGTCCGCCACAAGTTTGAGTTCCGGGTGCGCATGTCGGCCAAAAAAGTGTACGTGAACACGCTTTCCCAGCCGCTTTACTTCCTCTACCAGAGGGACGTACTCGCCGTTCCCCGAAACCAGCACCGCGATTTCATAATTTCCGCGAAAGGCGTTGCTCAACATGTCCCCGGTCAAGGCGATGTCGGCGCCATTCGACTTCTGCGCTTGCTTGTCGTTGCTGAAAACGTGCGGCTCGAATCCAAGATTCCGGATTTTCTCTCTCGCATCGGCCCTGACGTCTTCGTTTCCGGAGACCGCCGTATAGTAGAAGGACCGAACCGGCCACGGTTCCGCCAGGGGCGGACGCGGCAGCGAATTCTTATCCCCGCCGGGCCATAAAAAACAATCTTTCTTATAAGAATCCGACTCCAGGGGCTCATAGTTCGAACCCCTTAGAAGTTTCAGGGCGAGATCGGTAAAGCTTTTCCCATCAATAAATTGCATCCAGCGACCGGGAGCATGGCCCAGCGCTTCGGAGCGAGAAATCATTGTGGTGGTGTCCCGTTAGACATTGCTGATTAATGAGGTTAGATTCAGCGCCAATTGAAAAGAGGGTAACACGATCCGGGGAAAATCAGGCATCGGATTTTACTTATTGGCGCTTCGCCCAAAGGCGCAAGTCGTCTAAAGGAAATCCGCGGGGCCAGCAGCTCTCCGTCGAGCTCGTTTCATAAGACCGGCCTATACTGGAAGACACTGCGAATGCGAAAAGCCGTCGGGATACTGGCGCTGTGCATGAGGCTGGCGGCGCAGGAGACCCTGGCCGACCGCCTGGTCGTCACTTCTGACGAAGAAACGGCGGACCGCCTCCTGGCGGACAATCCGTCCGCAGTCACGCCGGAGCTGTTCGAAGCTTGCCGAAAGGCAGCGCAAAACCGCCTTGACCGCCGCGAAAATTCCGACGCGCTGCGCGAGTTCAGGGCGGCGCTGGCTGTGGCGAAGGCTTTGCAATCGGATCGCTCGGCGGCCGTCGCTCTCCGCGGGGCTGGAATCGCTTCATGGAGAATGAACCGCGCGCGGCAAGCTCTGTCAAGTTACGAAGAGGGTCTGGCTGCGGCTGAACGCGCAGGGGCCCGCGACATCGAGGCAGAGCTGCTGCGTGGGATGGGCGTGACGCACCGTAATCTCGGCGAGTTCCCGGAAGCCATCGAGTCCGATGAACGAAGCGTTGCGATTTACCGCGAACTGGGCGACGGGCATCAGATTGCCGCAGGTCTGAGTAATTTGGGCGCGAACTACCGGGAGACAGGCGACCTGCGCCGCGCCGGCGAACTTTGGGAAGAAGCGCTGCAAACCGGCGGCGATTACAAGGATGTGGTCGCCACCA
>JBEKAQ010000273.1:0-2718 GCA_050015835.1 Bryobacteraceae bacterium
CGTCAACGATAACGACACTGATCGGCTTCATGTCTTTCATACGAACTCCCGTGAAATCACGATCCTATCGTATCTCCGCGGGACGGCGCGGAACTGCACCCTCCGGTTAGCCACAGGCGGGCGAATCAGACCAAAGTCTTGATCGGAACCAGGTGAGCCCCAAACGCTCGTCCCGCCAGTCAGTTGGACTCGCCCAGCAATTTGCGAACGGTTTCCACCATCAGCCGCGGGGCGCTAGTCCTGGGGAGGGTAAAGGTGGCGCCAAGGCACTCAGCAGCTTCGAGCAGAACACCGTTCCTATAACCCGAGATGGCAAGGACGCGAACGCTGGGGTGTTCGTTCTTCACAACCTTCAATACCCTAAAACTGTCGGCGTGCAGCATGTCCAGATCCAACACCAGAACCTGGAAGTGCTCACGACGCAACAACCTGAGTGTTTCCGCTCCGGATTTCGCTTCGTTGACGCTGTACCTCGTATTCCCGAGTTCTCTGGCGAGCAGGTTGCCTACCTCCGAATCGTCGGCGGCCACCAGAATTCGACTGACGCTTGCACCCGTCCTCGGGTTCGCCATAACGCCCTATTTGGGCGGATAACAAGCACCGGCACATCCTCTGTCTTGGGCATCCAGGAGTTAATGAAAATGAGGATATCGCAAATGCTTTGTGGTGAGAACCGCCTTGGCCGCGGCCTCGCAACGCAAGGTTACCGGCTCAAAATCACGCCGGAATTGGTTCGGAAACAGAGAAGGTTCTCACTTCCAAAAGATATCCATGCTCTGATTTCTTGAGCGGACCCGTGACCGCGGCGCGCAGAGAGCCGCCCGCGGCTTTGACATGCTCCTGGAGTGTCGAATACGCCTGCTGCTCGGCCGGGTCCAACGGCTTGGCGGAACCCTTCGAAAAATCCCACTGAATCTTGTCGGCTGGCTCCATCGGCCGGAGAAGCAGAGGCGGACGCAAGTCGTCGCCATGCACGATCAGGGTGTCGCCTTCATGAATCTGCACAACGTCTTCTACCGTGACTTCTACGCCGCGGAAGTGATGAGTTCCGTTTGCGATTTTGGCGAATTCGGTAGGCCAGGCGTCGAGGTCCGGGAGACCTTCATGAGCGAGGTAAACGTAAGCGGTGGAATCCTCCGCGTTGGGTAGAGGCCGGATCAGCCGGATTCCATGCAGATGTTTGAGAGCTTCATATGCGCCTCCCCAACAGGCCGATATGCCGTAGGGGCAAGTTGGGGTCACGCCCACAACCACAGGCGGCTTTTTCTCCCGCGCCTGGATGGCCGCGTCTTTCTCCTGGGGACTCATTTGTGTCAAGACTCGGAAGTGAGCGGCGGCGGCGACAGGCAGGGCCGCTGGGGCGGTGATTGGAATGATGGCGCCCACCGAAGGAACCTTGTTCTGGTTCAACAGGAACAGCATGTAGTGTCCGGGAGGACACACATTGCCGTTCGCAGGCGCGGTGACGGTCAGTTGCTTTGCGCCACGTTCAAACTCGAGAAAGTTGATGCGCTGGTTGGGATTGAAGGAATGCGTCACGGACGACAGCCGGATCCAGGTAACCTGGCTGATTTCGTCCGGGGCGGGAGTCTCCACAACAAACGTCTTCCCGTAGGCAACGCTGCCGGGAGCCTTGGTGATGACGGGCCGAGGACCCTTGAAGAGATAAGGCGGCGAAAAGAGTTGAGCGTCGGCGTGGGTGTTTACGGGAGGATTCGAGACTCCGGGAGACGGAGCGTACTCGCCTCCACCGCCGCTAAAAACGCGCCCATCGGGCAATAGAACGGCCGTGGAGTGGTAGCAGCGGTCCACCGCCTCGGAAGCCATTTTCGTCCAGGTGCCGCTCGACGGATCGAAAAGTTCGGAGGTGTGGACCGGCTTCCCTGGGTCGAGATTGTCGAAACCGACACCCTGGCTGCCTCCGGTGACGAAAACGGTGCCATCGGGCAAGAGGGTGGCATTGTGCTGACGGCGCGGAAAATTCATGGGGGCGACCTTGGCCCACGCAGGATTCTGCGCATTCAGATTGATAATCTCGACGGTGTTGGTGAGGTTGGCCTCGCCCGGATCCTGGCCCCCTCCTCCTCCAATGAAGACGACCTTGCCCACATCATACATTACCGATGGTGCATACTCGGCGTTCCCCGCGCTACGCTCGCCGATCGGAACCCAGGTGCCGGGATTACCGGGTTGTTGTAGGTTTTCAAAGTAAAACGTCGTGGCCAGCGATCCCGACATGAACAGGAAACCGTTCGGAGCGACATGCATCCGCGGGAACAGCGGGAAGGTATCGAAATCCGTAAGATCTTGCCAGTTCCCATTCTGGAGAACCTGTGGGGTTGGGTTGACGGAGCTGTCATTGAGCTTGTTCGGAAGAGGCGGCGCCAGGGGCCCGGTCGCAAAACTGCCGGAGCATACGAAGGCCCGCCCATCCGGAAGAGTGACTGCGGTGGGATACCAGCGGCCGTTGTTCATGGTTGGGCCGGCAGTCCACTTATCCGCGACGGGATCGTAAAACGTGGTGGTGTTGAGCCCCTGGCTGTCGAAAAGATGGCCGCCAGTCACCAATAGACGGCCGTCCGCCATGAAAGTGTGCCCGGAGCAAAACAGATTGATGGCATTACCCTGGGAATCGGTGGGTTGATTACCGGTAGGTTTCGCGGGAGCCAGCGGATTGGCTGGATCCCATAGGAACGCATGGGTATCACGCTGGTTGAG
>JBEKAQ010000274.1:0-2702 GCA_050015835.1 Bryobacteraceae bacterium
TTTTGAGCCCCTTTCCCCGGTGGGGCCGGAGGGTGGCGTCGCCACGGCGCGGCGGGGCGTCCGCTGCGTCTTCGTCGGCGATGATTTTCGGGGTTGACTCATGGTTACGACCCTATATTGCACGAGCGATTTGGCGGGCTGCGCCGGGGTGGGGCGGTGGAGACGGCGATTTGGTGATTCGGAAGGAGTTGGGGGTGAAAATAAGTTGAAGAAATTTGTCATCGCCGGAAACGGGGGCTGGAAACGGGTGCCGGTGGGTGAAACGCTCACACGCCGACACACCCCTGGGCGGCGGTTCGTGCCGCTATTTGAGACAATTAAGCGGGGTCAAGGATGACGATTCAAATCCCGGACGATCTTGCGCGCGGACTGTTCGATCGGGCGAGTTCGCCTGAAGCTGTGCTGCGGGCCGTTCGGGGCCTGCCTCATCCCAGCATCGCGGCGGTGGACGATATGGAAGCCGCCATCGCTTCGGCGCGGTTGCCGGTGCGCGATGCGGAGCCGTTCGATGGGCTGCCGCAGGAGAATTGGCTGTGGAGATCCGAATGAATTCAGCGTCCGTCTTTGATTTGAGCCCCGCCGAGAAGCTGCAGCTTGTGGAAGATCTTTGGGACGACCTCGCGGCCGCGCCAGAGGCTGTGCCTGTCCATGACTGGCAAAAACAGGAATTGGAACGGAGGAAGCTGAATCTGCTGGAGAACCCGGCTTTGGGGCTCCCGCGGGAAGGGTAAACCAATTCACGCGGGAAGAGGCTTTGGCCGAGTTGAGGCAGGTCTTCGAGATGATTGCGGCTGAGTAGTATCGCGTCCCAGGCGCGTTATAAGGGCGCTTCACGTTGCTAAACGCGACGTTATCGGCAGTTCCGACCGTCAATCAGGGGAAAACGGTCTCAAGATCGCGACCGCCGTAGAGAATGCGCAGGATCATGACCGTGTCGGCGGTCACCTGCAACGCAATCACGGCGCGGCGTTCGAAGCCGAGAATCCGTAAGCCGGGGCGCAGATCGTCGCGCCTTATACCACGCTCTGGAAACACCGAAAGATTGCGGCAGCAATCCTCGATGCGTTCGATGTAGCCAATCGCTCGTTCAGGACCGTCGCGCACGGCGATGTAGTCGTAGAGGTCGATCAGATCGCCGAGCGCCTCAGGACCGATTCAACCCTGCGGCTCACGCCGTCTCTTCAGCCGGTCGGCATGCCGCGCGCGAATGGCAGCAAACACTTGCTCTGCCGGAATGGCGCGGCGGGGGTCCGACTGCATGGCATCGCAGACACTTACGACTTCCTCGCGCAGCCACTTCTCGACCGCCGCGTCACGCTCCTGTAATGCCCGTAATCCGGCTCGCACCACTTCGCTGCCGGAAGCGTAGCTGCCGGATGCAACAAGGGTATCGATGTAACCAGCCTGCTCGGCGGGCAGGCTGAAAGTTCGTTTTTCCGGTGATGGCACGGCCTAATGTCCTCGCAGGATCGTTGAAAAATAGTATGACACATTCATACTGTTACGGCGCACCTCCCAGCCAATTACGACGGGGCAGACTCAGCGACGCAAGGGCGTTTAGCAGGAGTAATCGCGAGCCAGCCTCATGGTATTGCGTGCCATAACGGAGCGTAATACCATAAGAATGGATGCAGACAATATCATTGAAGCTGCCTGACGACCTTCTGGCGGAACTGGACCGAGAGGCCAGGACCAGACGAATCACGAAATCCGTTCTGGTGCGGGAGAGTCTGGAAGCGGCCCTTCGCGGACGACCGCGGCGGCGCGGATCTTCCTGTTACGACTTGGCTCGGGATCTTGCAGGGACAGTGAAGAGGTTGCCGCGCGACCTGGCGCATAACCCGCAATATATGGAAGGTTTCGGTGAGTGAGGGGGCGAGTTGCGTTGCTCGACACGGGGCCGCTCGTAAGCTTTCTCGCCGACGGGCTGGCGCACCACGCATGGGCCGTCGAACAGTGGAAACAACTGCGTCCTCCCCTGCTCACATGCGAGCCGGTTCTCACTGAGGCAGTATTTCTGCTGAAGCGGGAGGGCCGCGATGCCGATGTCGTCTTCGAGCTGTTAGAAAGAGGGATCATTCGGATAGGGCTCGCGGTCAAGGACGAGCAGGCGGATATTCGGGCGCTCATGCGCCGGTATCGCAATCGGCCGATGTCATTGGCAGACGCGTGTCTCGTTCGACTGTCTGAAATCCACGGCGCAGCTGAGGTGCTCACCCTGGATGGAGATTTCCGAATTTATCGCCGGCACGGCAACAAAGTGATCCCGGTCCGAATGCCCGACTAAAGAGATACCGGCGGGCTGAGCAAATGAGGGGTCGGTTCGCCCGGAGCGCGGTTCAGATGCGCGTTTATCGGGACTGATTCTCAGTGCCGTCTTTCATCCCGGCTAGCGCGGGTAGAGTGCGGCAAGCTTAAAACCCCCGCCAGTTGTCTTACTGGTCGGAGTCGCGAGGAAGGAGTGCTTTTGTAGTCCGCTCTAGTTTTGTCAATAAATCGTGCGCCACCGGTGACCAGCGATCGAAATCGGCTTGTTCACGTCTAGAGTGCTCAAACGTTTCATTGTGCCCGGCGAGAACCCCCAAGTTGGCCGCAAAATTCCTGATCTGACGATCCCTTCCCGGGACAATAGCCCTTAGATATAGCGAGAGCCGACGTAATCCTTCGATTGCGACGGGGATGCCATCTGGATTGAAGGCGTT
>JBEKAQ010000275.1:0-2617 GCA_050015835.1 Bryobacteraceae bacterium
TGAGCAAAGCCCCCTCGCTTCCGGAGAATTGTTGCGCGCATCCGTCGAAACCGCCATGCACGCCGTGCTGCCGCACTCCGTCGTTCTGCACGTCCATTCCGTCAACACGATCGCCTGGGCGGTGCGCCATGACGGTCCGGCTCAGCTTGCGGAACGTCTGGCCGGCCTGCGCTGGCAGTGGATTCCCTACGCCGCTTCCGGGCTGCCTCTGGCGCGCGAAATCGAAGCGGCTCTCACCCGTTCTCCGCTGACCAACGTTCTTGTGCTCGCCAATCACGGTTTGACCGTCTGCGGTGACGACTGCGGCGAGAGCGAGGCGATTCTCCGCCAGGTGGAGGAACGGCTTGCCATCGAGGCCCGGCCCGCGCCGCCGCCCGACGACCGGTTCCTCGCGCAGCATGTGGCAGGTTCAGCCTGGCGATTGCCCGAAGATGACTGCATCCACGCTCTGGCGACGGACCCGTTATCCCGCGAGATCGTTTCGCGCGGGGTTCTTTATCCATGTCAGGCGATTTTCCTGTCTTCGAATGCCCGCTCCGTACCGCGTTCCGTGTTTGCGGATTCCGTAAAAACTCCCGGACCGGCGCAGGATCCTTTTCTGATCGTTGAAGGGACCGGCGTTGCCGTAAGCGAACGGATCACGGATTCCGCCTACGCCACACTCGCCGGACTCGCGCGTGTGGTGCGGCGCATTGACCGCTCCGCGCCCATCCGGTATCTGAATGAGCGCGAAATCCGCGGCGTTCTGGAAGCGGGCATTTACAGCGCGTGAGCCCCGAGGCCGAGATCTATGCTGCGAGTGGCAACTCGTTCTTCACCGATAGCGGCATTTCCGTTGTGTTCACTCGCGATACCTCTGGTCGAGCGGCGAAGACGACAAGGGGGCAGATCGAGGGTAGCCGTAAATAAGTACAGGGCGCAACAGCTTCCGCAACTCTTTGCCCTTTCCAGTCACCTCGATACGCAGAGCGGGACGCGCCGGTTCCGCTTGGCCGTTTAACGTGCTAACCGCAGAAGTGGCTCCGCCCAACATTGAGTTCGGTTGGCCAGAGTAATCGGTGGCTACCGATATCAGGGGCTAACGCCTCAAGAACCGCCGAATCGTTGTATGTGTGACCGCGATGCTTCGCCCGGTCACGGCGCGTTTGCACCAGAGCCGAGCTGAAGGCCGCGATCCAAATTCGCTATATACTTGTTTTGGTCAAAGGTCCGCAGTTGACCACCCAGGAGAGAACTCTATGAACGTTTGGAAGGTATTGTTGGTTGCCGGCACCATTGCTCAAATGAGCCTTGGGGTGCTCTCGGCGGAGACTTTGAACCCGCGCACCACTCCGCAGGTTGCGCCCATGACTCCGCAGGAGAAAAAGAATCTGGACACGGTGCTGACATGGTGGCGCGAAGTCGTTTACGCAGGCCACGTGGAACGCGCCGCTAAGTACATGGCGGAAGATGTCATCGAGCACAGCCCCAACATCTCCACTGGCCGCGCGGGCTTCGTCGCCTGGGTGAGTAAGATGAACAAGCCCATGAACCCGATCCCGGCCCAACTCGACGAACCGCCCGCCGTGATGGCCGCAAAAGGCGACTACGTGTGGTTCCTCATCGAGAAAAAAGAGACCGACTCGCACGATGCATCGAGGAGTTATTATTCCGACGTAATGCAACTGGTGCGCCTCGAAAACGGCAAGATCCAGGAGCACTGGGACAGCGTTCGCAAAACGCCTGGCACGGGCCCGGTAACGCAGGGAGTTTCCCCCAAGCCGGCCATGCAATGGAACACCGGCATCCTTTCCCAGGACGAAGAACAGACCTTGCTGGTGGCCACTACCGAATTCAAGGACATATTGCAAAATGCCCATATGGAGCTGGCCGCGAATTTCCTCCATCCCGACTACCTGCAGCACAACCCCAATTTTCCGCAAGGCCGCGAAGCCCTCATCAGAGTCATGCGGCAACGTCCCGGACGCAGAGCGGGAGAAGAGAAACCCATCACGGGCGTGTGGCCGGACCCTCCGTTCCTGACGCTGGTAAACGGCCCTTATTCGATGATGGTATGGGAACGGACCGCGAAAGATCCGGACGATCCTGCGAAGGAGTACAAGTGGTATCACTACGACATGGTCCGCGTCGACAATGCAGTCGTGCGGGAACATTGGGATGAGTTTCAGCTGAATCCACCCCCGGCGTCGGCCAGTAAATAGGTTGGGGAGTTCGTTGCGCCCTTAGTCCGTCGCCGGCTTGTTCGCCGCCTGGAATGTGCCGAACAGGTGGTCCCAGATCGTGGTGCTGATGCCGAAGTTCACGAGCTGTCGATGGTGATGGAGGTGATGCTGTCGCTCGAGACGCCGCAAGTAGGTAACGCACGCGAGGCCGTTGGCGCGATGGTGTTGCGCGTGGTGCACGAGGGCGAAATAGTTGTATTCGATATACAGCCCGAAAACGAGAAGATCGGCGACACCGGCGGGAAGCACGAGCCCGAGTAGCCCCCGGATTACCAGCGCTCCGGTCATGATTACGAAGAGCGGCGTGCTGATGAGCGCTCTGGGCTCTGCGTGGTGTCGCGCGTGACCCCGCGTCGCCATGGAGAGTCGGCCGTGCAGGACCCACCGATGCAGGA
>JBEKAQ010000276.1:0-2582 GCA_050015835.1 Bryobacteraceae bacterium
GGATTCCTGGTGGCATTCGCCCGCATGGATGGAGCGCCGTTGCGGAGCATCCAGATTTCGCAAGACAAGGCGTTTACCGCCGTCCGGATGGGCGTGCCCACCGACAGGTTTCTGGCCCGGCTTCGGCAGGACCAATTGGAAGCCACGTATTTTGGCGAGCACATGGTTCCGCTCCCCGGTGGAAACCTGCTAAAGGATCTGAACGGAAAGGTGCTCGGCGCGATAGGTATAAGCGGTCTGGCCCTGAGCGAAGACCAGTCCATTGCGGAAACGCTGACAGAGCTGGCAAACTCGGGAAAGCTCTAGCCTGAATTTTCGCGGCAAGCCGCTATTAACGAATTGAACGATCAGACACGATGGACCGGGCCACACTTCGATATTCCCTCATCGCCAGTGTTAAGCATCTGGTGAACATCGAGACGGTGGCGGGTGCGGTTGGCAGGAGCCTTTGACCGGCCAAGAAATGTCTGACCGCCGTTCAATCAGCGCGGCAGCCTTGTTTTTCGCCCTTCCCGACGACTTTTCGCGCCCGTTCCAGTATTTCCGATTCTGCGTCCAAAACATTATCTCGTATATTTGTTGAATGCTAAATTCTCCAGATCCCCTAATGTAGGAACCTCCACCACCGGTGCAAATTGGTGAGGCCGGCGACGGATATGTTAGCTGGCTACTTGGCGTGAAAATTCAGGCTAGAGCAGATCGAGAAGGACAGAGCGAAGCAGGATGAATAGACTCCCCGAAGGGAGACCACGTGAAGACGATGGGCAGGCTATCGATTAGCAAACGGTTGGAGAATTTGGAAGCGCTCAGGCGTAACCGGGCCGGCGCGTCAATCCAGGAACAGCGTGACGTGACCGCCGGAATTGCCGAGTATCTCGAAAAGCTGCGTGACTGGAGTCGCAATTTGGCTTCCGCGCCTGGAGAGCAGGCACCTGCGGATACCGCTGGAGTAGGTCTAGGGGCGCTCGGGCGCAATCCCATCGGCTCGTTGACCGTTGCTGAATATCGGAAGATGGTTGCGGTCGCAGACAATCCGAGACAGGAAAGGCCCAGTGATGCCGGTGGACGCAAGGTTGTGATCTGAAAGCGGTGGCGATTATGAGCAGACTAGGAACACGGAAAAGGTTGGAGCGCTTGGAGGCGGTGCAGGCGAGAAAGGCGGCTGTGCCGGACCGGGACGCGTTAGTCGTGATCTATGACGGTGACGACGGCGGGGACGCCGCGCGGCACCTGGTGATGACCGGTTCGGACCGAGGCCAGTACTGGTTTCAAGAGCGACCTGACCCTGGGCCGCAGATCGAGGATTTTGGCGAGTTCGCCCCCGTCGTGTATTTGACTTCGGATGAAATGAAGATGTGATTGGGCAATTATGAAACACCGATCTTCAATCAACAAACGCCTAGGGAGGTTGGAGGTAGCCGCGCGCAAGGGGGCATCGGCATACCGGGCAGCCGTTATTGTTTTGAATTGCGATTCCCTTCTTGACGATTCGGACCTCGAAATGACCGGTCCAAGCGAATCGCATCTGGTGATGACTGGCTCGCACGGACGAGACTGCTTCTTCGAATCGGTACCCGGGCCCGGGCCACAAATCGGCGATTTCGGCGAGTTCGACTCGGTCACGACTTTCCTCCCTTGGGAGTGGGAAGCGTAATCCGGGATCCACTCCCAGAGTAGCGAGAAGTAGAATTCGCCCAGCTTTCACCCCGTTCCTAAACCCGAAACAAATTGGACCGACCTTGCAAGGGGCGCCCCTAACGCGGCGCCAAGGTTGCGGCACATCAATCGGAACACTATCGTGGAATTCGCTAGAGTATTTAGCGCCGGCACTGCGGATCAGGAAGCGTTGCTCAATGCCCTGGAGGCACTGCTGAAGGAGCCGACGACGACGACGGCACCGGTGCGACCGCTCCCGTCACGCGCGCCGGATCCGACGCAACCCAATTAGCGTTTACCAAACTTGCACTTTCCGCCGACTTGAGTGACCAATGTCGTGGCTGGGGCCGTTTTGACAAGGTGCCAGCAAACTCTGCTGAAAACGATGATTGATCCAGGTACGCCAGCGTCCGTCAAGGTACGGGCGGCCGAAGCAATCTTCAATCACGCGGCGAAGGCAATCGAGATCGAAGATATCGACGCCCGCGTAACGGCGCTAGAGCGCGCGGCGGAGACGGCGAAGCCCTCCCGGAGCTGAGACAACTGCGATGAAGATTATCGAAAGGCGGCTTCGCAAGCTTGAGAAACAGTTCGGGCCCGCGGAAGAAACCGCACACGACCGGTGGCTGATGGCGCGTCTCGACGCAGCGGCGCGGCGCCGGAAAGAGCTGGAGGAGAGCGGCCTTCTTCAGCCAGTAGAGCGCGGACCCGAGTTTGAAGGCCATTGCCAAGCGCTGATGGAAGCATATGGCTGGAGGGTCCGGTGATGTACAAGCGTGCTAGACGGATCGCAAAGCTTGAGGAGCAGTTTGGCACCGTGGCCGGCAAGCCCCCGATTCTATTCGTGGTGTCCAGCGTCGGCTGCCGACTGTCCCTCGACCGGGAACGGTGCATCGAGATCCTCGATGAATGCGGGACCCTGCCCA
>JBEKAQ010000277.1:0-3583 GCA_050015835.1 Bryobacteraceae bacterium
TGCGGGTGAAGGCTTCATGACCCGGCGTATCGAGGAAGACGATCTCGCGGCCGGAAGCCGGCGAGCCTTCCTTGGCGAACTTCACTTTGTACGCGCCGATGTGCTGGGTGATGCCGCCGGCTTCGCCCGCCGCGACATCGGTTTCGCGAATGGCGTCGAGCAATGAGGTCTTGCCGTGATCGACGTGGCCCATGACGGTGACCACTGGTGAACGAGAAACTTCAAGCTCGCCGGTATTTTCGGCTTCGAGAACCTCTTCGATGGCCTGGTTTGCGATCTCTTCTTCGTAGCTGATGACGGTGGCGGCGGCGCCGAACTTGGCGGCCACGTCCTTGACCATCTCGGCGTCGAGGGACTGGTTGACGGTGACGAAGACGCCGCTCATGAGCAGCGTGGCGATCAGATCCTTGGCGCGGATTTCAAGCTTTTCGGCCAGGTCCTTTACGCTGATTCCCTCTGTAACGGTGATCTCACGGGTAATGGGTACAGGCTCGTTGCCGAGATGCATGCCGGCATAACGCGGCGGCGGCACAAAGCCCTTCATTGGGCCTTCTTTAGTCTTTGGATACTGTTGCGCGCGTCCACCACGGCCTCTTGATGGGGTGCGCGCGGGACGAGGCGCCTCACCGGTCGGCGGTGCGCCGCCGGGACGTGGAGGACCGCCAAAGCCAGGTCGCGCACCAAAGCCGGGACGTGCGCCGGGGGCTCCCGCACCGGGTGCTCCGGTAAAACCGCCGGGGGTGGTGCGGGTGGGGTGCTTGGGCCTGGGACCGCCGGCGAATTGGCCAGGAGCGCCAGCGCCGGCCGGGGACCGCTGGGCAAAGCCGCCGGAGCCTGCTGCCGGACGATTACGGTCGAAGATGGGCTTGCCGCGCTGAATGCCTGCCCCCGGCGCCTGGTTTCCGGTGCCTGCGACAGGGATCGACGGAGAAACAATGGGCGCCTTGTAGACCGGACGCGGACCGGTTTGCGGCATCACCACACGTCGTGGCGCGGGCGGCGGCGCGGCGGGAGAAGCAGCCATGGCATGGCCATGGCTGCGTTGCGGGGGAATGTGCGCCGGAACATCGGCGATTTCGTCTTCAAGAACTGCGAGGGTTTGCGTGTCAATCTCCGCTACGTCTGTGGGGCTTTCCGGGAGGGGTGGAGCGGCGATTGCGGCAGCTTCAATGGCGGCCTCGGCAGGCGCGGCTGCGGCGGGAACAACAGGCGGCGGAACGGCAATGGGAGCGGGTGCGGTTGCGACCGCCTCTGCGAGCGCGTGGCTCGGGACGGGGCGGCTGCGGCGGGACAACGGTGACCGGAGGCGCGACGGGAACGGCAGCCGCGGGGCGAGCCTGTGCGGGAGGAGCGGCCGGCGCTGCTTTGGAACGCGCTTGCAGCAGGCTCCTCTTTGCCTCTTCTTCTTCCTTGAGCTTGGTGACGAGGATGGCCTTCATCACATCGCCGGGCTTGGAGATGTGGGAGAGATCGATTTTGGGAACGATGGTTTGCGCGGCGCGCGAAGGCGCGGGACTGGCATGGGCCCCAGACCGCGATCCACGCTCATAGTGCGCGCGAACCTTTGCCGCCTCGTCCTCCTCCAGCGAACTGGAATGGGTCTTGCCGCTAGCCAGGCCGAGTTCCGCCAATATGTCAAGAACCTGCCGGCTCTTGACTTCCATCTCGCGCGCGAGATCGTTGATACGAACCTTACTCATCCGCCTCTTTTCGAAATGTGCTTCCCAAAGCCCCTAGTCGCTCATAGCTACCTCGTGGCAATGGCTGCTTTTAAAAACTCCGTTGTCGCCTGCCTGGTCTCGGAGGGCGCGCATGTTACGCGTCGCCCTCTTCGGCCGCTTGCTCTTCAGATGCTTCGCCTACTGCTTCTTCCATTTCCGTTTCGGGAAGGTCCTCGACTTCCATCTCGGCTGCCTCGGTGCTTTCCGCTTCCTCGACGACATCGGCGGCATTCTCGGCCTCCGCCTCCGCATCGTCGACAACAGCCGGTGCGCTTTCGATCTCCGCTTCGCCTTCCTCTTTAATGGCCGACACCACTGAAACTGTTTCGCCGGCTTCGGCGGCTTCCACTTCAGCATGCTCGGCATCGAGGATTTCGCCTTCGGCAACCTCGGGCACGTGGCCTTCCTCGCCCTCTTCAAAGTGTCCGAAGTAGTGGCGAACAGCTACGCTGATGCGCTCGAGAGTTTTTTCGCCGATGCCTGGAATCTCCTCAAGCTGCTCGGGAGTCATGTCGGCCAGAGCCTCGACGGTGGTGATGCCGGCAGCAACCAGTTTCTGAATGATGCCTTCACCGAGTTCTGTAACCTGCTCGATGGGAGTGGAGGGACCGCCGGCGAAGGCCTGCATTTGCTGCTCGACCTCCTGGCGCTTTTCTTCCTCGCTCTTGATATCGATCTTCCAGCCCAGCAGCTTGGCGGCGAGACGCACATTCTGGCCCTTCTTGCCGATGGCCAGGGACAACTGCGTATCGTCGACGATGACTTCAAGCTGCTTCTCGGTAAGGTCCGAGATCGACACGCGGCTGACTTTGGCGGGCTGCAGCGCCTTCTCAGCGAAGGTTGTAATCTCGTCGCTGTACTCGATGATGTCGATCTTTTCGCCGCGCAGTTCGCGAATGATGGACTGCACGCGCATGCCCTTCATGCCCACGCAGGCGCCCACGGGGTCAACGTCTTTGTCGCGGGACTGAACGGCGATCTTTGTGCGCTCGCCGGCCTCGCGCGCAATGGCGCGGATGGTTACCGTGTTGTCGTAAATCTCGGGAACCTCTGACTGGAAGAGATTCTGCACCAACTCCGGCGCGGCGCGGGAGACGACCACCTGCGGACCCTTGGCGGCGCGGTCCACTTTGAGCAACACAACGCGCACGCGCTCGCCGATCGAGAACTGCTCAAGCCGCGACTGCTCACGCTTGGGGCAGCGAGCCTCCGCCTTGCCCAGGTCGTAGACGATGTCCTGGCCTTCGATGCGCTTCACGGTTGCGTTCAGGACTTCTTTTTCGCGATGCGCATACTCGTTGAAGACCGTATCGCGCTCGGCTTCGCGCACCTTCTGGAAGATGACCTGCTTGGCCAACTGCGCGGCAATGCGGCCCAGGGGGCTGGTGTCTTTGTAGGTACGGATCTCGCTGCCCACTTCAACGCCGGGGGCCAGTTCACTGGCCTCTTCGAGCGTGATCTGGTTGAGCGGATCCTCGACCTGCTCGGCGTCTGCGACCACCGTCTTGTAGATATAAGCGGTGATCTCGCCGGTCTCTTTGTTCAACTCGCCGCGCATGTTTTCCTGGGTCTTGTAATATTTGCGCGTGGCCAGGGCGATGGCCTCCTCGACGGCGCCGACAACGATGCCGGGGTCGATGCCTTTTTCCTGGCTCAGGAGCTCGATGCTCTGATACAAAACGCTGCTGCCCATACTTTGCTTACTCTCTCAATTGCTGCCCGGCGACGGTCCGATTTCTCGCCCGTGCCGGCTTAGTTGTTAGAGGGACTAGGGACTAGGGACTTAGGGACTGGATCGCCCGGACACTCACCGGGCTGTGTTTCGCATTGCTTGTCCTTTATTCCCTAGTCCCTAAGTCCCT
>JBEKAQ010000278.1:0-2558 GCA_050015835.1 Bryobacteraceae bacterium
GAGTGAAGCTGCCCGCCGGCACGGACTCCGCGGTGGTGATGGACGTGGCGGGGAGGTCGAGCTTGGCGAGGCTTTCACAAGTCTGGGACGCGCGCGCAGCGGACGCGACCTGCAGGCAGGCGACGAGGATGACTGTTCTTGGGATCATAGGTGGTTGGCTTCTATTGAATATACGCCTAAACGGGCCTCCACCGGCGTAGCAGTCCCCGGGAATGAGTCGCCCCTTTCAGAATGTGGCTGACGGACCGACGCGAGTACGCCGTTCCGTTCCTGAGCCTCATGCTCAGGAGCCGCCGTGAACGCCAGCCGACGCGGCCAGCACCGCTTGCGCGAATCGCGCGCAGCCGACTTGCGGGTGCCTGTTTCGGTGGCGGCCGTATCACGGTAGCAGCCTACGACGAGAGCAGGACCAAACCGTCAACTGCCGAATAATCGGCTCGATTGTTGGTGATGAGGGGAACCTCATAGTGGAGCGCGCTCGCCGCAATCCAGGCGTCGGCTGTTTGGATCGGACGCCCTTTTTTCTTTGCGGCGAAAGAAACCTCGGCCCATTTACCACACAACTCGCGGTTGACCGGCAAGGCGACGTAACGTGTCAGGTGTTGGGCAAGCTCTAGCTTCCGCCTATGGCCCCAGCCCCGTTCGAGCGACCAACGCTCCAACTCAGCCAGCGTCATGAAGGAGATCCCGAGCAATCGGCCTGTGACGTGGGGCCGGTAGGCAAGCGCCCGTGTGTCCCCTTTAAACAGCATCGACACCACGTCGGTGTCAACGATGGCGGCATTCATCGCGGGCTGGCAGGGTGGGTTCCCTCTCGCCGCCACTCGCGCAGCCTTGCCGAGAATTCCTCTGCCGATTCGTCTTCGCGCAGCGGCTCTCCAAGCAGAGTCTCAAAGTCGTCAATTGGGGCGACGCCCTGCTGAGCAGCCAGTTCCTCGAAGGAAGGCGAGGCGGTGCGATGTGCTCGGGGAGGCCGGGTCAGCTGTGCCCTTTGGTCCACGAATCCAGCATAGCAGGTCCATGACGGCTCTCCGCTCCGGCCACACCGGCCCGGTTTCCGTGGACGGCGTTTACCGGGAGGAACTGGAGCTTCCCGGAACCCGATTCGGACTTGTGGATGACGCGAAGCCGCCCCGGCGGACTGCCATGTCGAGGGCCATAAGAGAGCAACCACAGATGGACACAGATGCACACAGACGAAACGGTTTTTATCTGTGTGCATCTGTGTCCATCTGTGGTTGCCTTGCCCTCAAATCGCCAGGCCGTACGCCGGAATCGCCGCTCCGGTTATTTCCGCGCCCGCATCGGAAACCAGGAACGTCGCAATGCGGGCCACATGCTCCGTCTGCACCCATTTCGACGGGTCCGCGTCCGGGCTGGCCTTGCGGTTGGCCTCCGTATTCATGGTGCCGGGCAGGATCGTGTTCGCGGTGATGCCAGCGTCCGCATTTTCGAGCGCCGCCGTGCGAATCAGCGCCACCAGGGCGGCCTTCGAGGTATTGTACGCGCTCAAATTCGCGGCCGGCTCGACAGCCTGTCGGCTGGAAATCGCAACGATACGCCCGCGCCCCGCCAGGCGCATCCGCGGAATCACGGCCCGCAAGACGTTGAACGCCGCCCGCAGATTCAGGTTCATCATCAGGTCCCAGGTCTCGTCGCCGGTTTCGGGGATGGGCGCCCCGCCGGCGAATCCGCCCATCACATGTACCAGCGCGTCGATCTTCCGGAAGCGCTGTATGGTGGCGTCCACAAGCTGGCGCGCGGACTCCGCGATAGTCAGATCCGCCGGTATGGCGGCGAAGCGCGGGCTCGAAAAATCGGAATCACGGATACTCTTCGAAGAGCCGGCTACCATCGCGCCCGCGGCCAGAAACGCTTCGGTGACGGCAGTTCCCAGTCCACCCTTCGCGCCCGTGATCAGGACCACTCGATTGTCGAACTCACTCATGGCTTCCCTCCCTGTGGGATCGCGAACACCGCGGCGCCCCAGACCCGGCCGTTACCGGCCTCCTGCACGAAGGCGATCAGCCGGGAACCGGCTGGCGCTTTGCCGACGCGAATCGGCAGTTGCTTCGTAAACAGCGCATTCCCACCGATGCTTCCAACCTGCTGAATGTCCCGAACGATGGATACGTAATCGAGCTTGCGGCCCCGATTCTCTCCGCCCAGCACCTCCGAGGTCCCCCGGTCCGCGGCGTGCGCTACATAGATGTTGGCTTTGTGGATCGCCCCCTCCGGAAGGGCATCCACCTCGAGCGTCACGGCCGCCTCGCCGGATGCGGCGGCGCGCATGCGGATGCCCACCTTGGGCTCCCCGATGGCGCGCCGGATTGCCGATTCGGCTTTTCGCGCGTCGCTGCCGTTGCACTCCGCGTTGCCGTCCACCACCATTTCGGGCGTATAAGGTCCGTCGATACCGAAGCGGCGCGTATAAGTTTCCTGGCGGGCGGTGAACGCCGCCGAGGAAAACGGATCTGTCCACCCATCATGGTTCCAGTAATCCACGTGCTCGCTGAGCACGATGATTTGGGCGCCGGCGACGGGCTGCTCGCGGTCCA
>JBEKAQ010000279.1:0-2534 GCA_050015835.1 Bryobacteraceae bacterium
TCGCGCGCCGTCTGATCGAGGAAAATCTGGCCGCCTGTGTCAACGTAATTTCGCCGGTTCGCAGCTTCTACCGGTGGAAAGGCACGATCGAAGACGCCAGCGAGTGGCTTCTCTCGATCAAGACTTCGCGCGAGTTGTTCGACCGCGTTCGCCTCGCGCTGGAATCGGCGCATTCTTACGAGCTGCCCGAAGTTCTCGCACTTCCCGTCGTGGAAGGGTCCCCTAACTATCTGGCCTGGATGGAAGGCGAACTGGGTGGGTGAGGTCCGCGCTCTCATTTTCGATATGGACGGCGTTCTGATCGATTCCAATCCCGTGCATCGTCTGGCATGGGAAGAATACGATCGCCGTCATGGTATCGAGACGACCGAAGCCATGTTGCAGAGCATGTACGGCCGGCGCAATGATGAGATTGTCCGCTGCTTTCTGGGCGACCATCTCACCGATAGCGAGGTCTGCGCCCACGGCGCCGCGAAAGAGGCGCTCTACCGCGAAATGATGAGGCCCCTGATCCCGCGCGCGCTGGTTCCCGGCGTGATTGATTTTGTCTCTCGCCATCGCGATCTGGCCCTGGCCGTCGCCACCAACGCGGAACCGGCTAATCTCAATCTCGTGCTCGATGAAGCGGGACTGCGGCCGTTCTTCCGCCTCGTTGTAACGGGCCACGAAGTGACACACCCGAAGCCGCATCCCGAAATTTATCTGCATACGGCCGGTCTGCTCGATGTGCCCCCGGATGCGTGTGTTGTTTTCGAAGACTCCTGCGCCGGCGTTCAGGCGGGCCTTGACGCAGGCATGCGCGTCGTCGGCGTCACCACGACGCATGAGGATCTTCCGGGCGTCGCGCTTCTTATCCGGGACTTCAACGATCCCGGCCTCGAGCCCTGGCTGGCTGGCTCGATGGATGCCTGAATGGCTGCCGTTGCGGTCTGGCTGATAGCCGCCGCTGCGATTTTGGCGATCCTTGTACGTCCAAGGGGCTGGCCCGAAGCGGTTTGGGCCTGTGCCGGAGCTGTTGCTCTCGTGTTGTTCCGGCTCTTCCCTCTCTCGCGATCGCTGGCCGCGGTGGGGAAGGGAACGGACGTTTATTTGTTCCTTGCCGGCATGATGCTTTTGGCTGAAATGGCGCGGGCCGAAGGTGTATTCGAGTGGCTCGCCGCCCTTTCGGTTGCCCGCGCCAGAGCTTCGCGCGCTCATCTGTTCGCGCTGGTTTACGGAGTTGGAGTTCTCGTCACCACGTTTCTTTCCAACGATGCCACGGCCATCGTACTGACGCCCGCGGTCTATGCCGCCATCCGCCGGGCGCGCGTCGAACCGCTGCCTTACCTGCTCGCCTGCGCCTTCATCGCCAATGCCGCGAGTTTTGTCCTGCCCATCTCGAATCCAGCCAATCTGGTCGTGTACGGGTCGCATCTTCCGCCCCTGGGCGAATGGCTGAAATTGTTTATTCTGCCCTCCCTTGTTTCAATCGCCGCTACATGGGCCGTGCTGCGCCTTCTCTTTCGCGACCAGCTGAATGGCCGGATGGAATCCGCTTCCGCTGTCGTGCCTCTAAGCCCTGCCGGCCGCCGCGCTGCCTGGGGGATTGCCGCCACCGGATGCGTTCTCATCGTGGCTTCGGCTCTCGGCCAGGATCTGGGCCTGCCCACCTGCCTGGCTGCTATCGCAGCCGTTCTCACCGCCACTCAGGCGCGTGGCCTTGCTTCTCTCGTCCGAGGGATCTCCTGGAGCGTTCTGCCCCTGGTGGCGGGTTTGTTCGTTCTTGTGGAGGCAGTGGAAAGCTTCGGTGGTCTGAACCTTGCGAAGGATGGATTGGTGCGCCTGGCCCTTCTTCCCGCGGCTGCCGGCTCGCTGGCTGCATCGTTCGGCATGGCGCTGCTTTCGAACCTGATCAACAATCTGCCGTCGGGACTCATCGCCGGTGGCGCGCTGGCAAACGTCCAGGTTCCCGACCACATCCGCCACGCGGTGCTGATCGGAGTAGACCTTGGCCCAAACCTCTCGGTCACCGGGTCGCTCGCGACCATCCTGTGGCTGGTAGCCCTGCGCCGCGAGGGAGAACGCATTTCGGCCCGCAGCTTTCTGGCGACCGGCGCGATCGTCATGCCGGTCGCCCTCTTGCTTTCCACTCTCACATTGCTTGTGACGGCTCGATAATGGTCTTTATGACCAGACGGATGCTCGCCTGTGCTTTGCTGCTCTCGGCCGGGATCGTCGCGCAGCAGCGCTATGACGGTCCACCGCCTCCGAAAAAGGATCTGCCTTATCTCGTCCAGGCTGGCAGTCTCGTCGAAACCGAGCAGGGCACCGCGCAGCCGCGCGAAGACGCCAACCAGACCACGTACATTGTTCCGGGCGCGAACTCTCCCGTGAAAACAACCGCGGCCATTCCCGCGATCGTCATCGATGTGTCGAAAATCGACCTCCAGAGTCTTCAGCTCTTCCGCCTGGAATCGAGAGATGGCCACCGGGAGATTGTTTTTCCGAAGAGAGCAAAACCGCCTCGGCCGGTACCGATGGTCACGACACGCCTC
>JBEKAQ010000280.1:0-2521 GCA_050015835.1 Bryobacteraceae bacterium
GAGCGGACCATCGACTTGGCCCGCCGGCGAACGTCCGACAGGCAGATCGGTACGTCCGCATTCGACTTCCTGCGGCGCGTGCTGTTTCTCGAACCTGCCCTTTACGCGCAGGACCTGAGAGACGAATACCTCCGTTTCGTGATGCGCTGGCAGCAGTTCACCGGGCCGGTCATGGCCAAGGGTCTGGAAGACACGGCTTACTACGTCCACAACAGTCTGATTTCGATGAACGAGGTGGGTGGAGATCCCTTGCGGGAAAATCCCCCGCGAGATCTGGCCGGATTTCACAAGTTCCAAAAAGAAAGATTGAAGGCCTGGCCGTATTCGATGAATGCGACGGCCACTCACGACACGAAGCATGGCGAAGACGCCCGGGCGCGCCTCAACGTGCTCTCCCAAATCCCGCGGGAGTGGGAAAAACACCTGCTCCGATGGGCGCACTTGAACCAGCGCCACAAAACGGAAGTCAAGGGGATTCCGGTTCCCGCGCCCAGCGAGGTGGCGATGCTCTATCAGACTCTTCTCGGCTCCTGGCCTTTCGATGCCAACGAAGAAGCGGAATTCCAGAACCGTGTGCTGGAGTATCTGAAAAAGGCGGTTCGCGAAGCCAAGGTCTACTCCGAGTGGATTCGCCCGAACGAAGCTCACGAGAGTGCGCTATTCCGCTTTGCGCAGCAGATCTTCTCCAACGGCTCAGGTCCGTTCCAGGACGACTTCCGGCGTTTTCAGAGGAAGATCGCCTGGCACGGCGCGCTGAACTCGCTCTCGCAGGTGTTGATCAAGATTACGGCTCCCGGCGTGCCCGATTTCTATCAGGGCACCGAGCTTTGGGACTTTAGTATGGTCGATCCGGACAATCGCCGTCCGGTGGATTTCGCTAAACACGTTCAGATACTGGAAGAGATCCGTAAATTACCGGGCGAAAGCTCAACGCGCTTGTCGAGAGAGGTCTTGTCCAAGTGGAAAGACGGCCGGATCAAGCTTTATCTTATCGATAGAGCGCTGGACTTTCGCCGCGCGCATGCCGAAGTTTACCTGGAAGGGGACTATACGCCGATCGAGGCGCACGGCCCGGGACAGCCGTGCCTTTGCGCATTCGCGCGGAAGAAGGACGGCCACTGGTGCGTTACCGTCGCGCCCAGGCTTACCACGCGCCTGGTAGCCACCGGCCGCATGCCTTTAGGAAAAGCAGTGTGTGGGACAACCATGGTACAACTCCCGGCCGCGGCGCCAGAGTCCTGGCAAAACATCTTGACGGGCGAGCGGCTCAAGACTTCGCGGGCTGCCGATGGCCGGAAAGCGCTGGCGCTGGCCGATGTGCTGAGCCGCTTCCCGGTGGCCCTTCTCAGTACCGCGGAATAGTTAGCCGCGCCGAACTTGCATCGTCCTCACATCGTCCAGACGCAGTGGCCCTTCCGATAGAACGAGAGCTGCCCCCCTTCGCTCACCATCATTACATCGCCGAATTGCGACGCGCCTATGGCCGCCGCGGTGCGCCCGCCTTCGCCGATATCTTCGTCATGCCCATCGGCCGGCGGGATGTATCGCAGAATGGCTCCGAAAGCGAGCAGGTTCGCATCGCGGTCGAGCACGACGCTGCCATCGATCTGCGCGATGCTTTCGAGCACCGCCGTCGAAAGCTCGGTAGCACGCGTTCTGCGCAAAAGGTAATGGAGCTGGTTCTTGGCGCCCGCCCTTTCCCGCCGGTCGGTTTCGAGCAGGTCCATGCCGCTCATGAGCCGGCGGGCATGCGATGGGTCCTCGAGCACTACAAACATGCCGCCGCGCCGGTGTTCCGCCAGGTTCAGGCTGGCGGAGAGCAAGCGCGCGGCCAGATCGCTGCTCCCCACCGCGGCCTCCCATGCCTGATACTTCGAGACCGCATCCGTAAGATGCCAGCGGCCATCGAAAAAGCTGAACAGTTGAACGCCCTCGCCGAAAATCTTGATTTCCCCGTTGGGTGTCAGCACCAGGCATATGTGCCCGCCGCAGAGAGTGGCCTGGCTGTGGGTTCGATAGCGCCGCGCGGTGGGAACCGGCAACTCCAGGCCGGTGAAGGGCTGCGCCCATTCCTGCACATCGACCAACTCAACCATAAAGCCCGTCGCGTCCACCAGCGCGATGGTCTGCAACCCGTCGCAAATACGGTGGAAGCTGCGGATGGAAGTCAGGTCGCTCGAATACGGGAGTGCGTCCGCGGGGCGCGATGGCAGCGAATGGCACGTATCCGGCATAGCCCCGAATAGCAGGGCGCCGGTCGAAATTCGTTTGTCCTCGTACGAGCTGAGCGCGCTGATGCGCAGGACCTCGATCGCCTCGGAGACGCGGTCGGGAAGCGTCACCGCGCTTCCGGTGTCGTGGAAAACCCGCCCTTCGAGGAAGGTGGAGACGTAGCGATCCTCGGTCAGGCCGCCGAAGATCGGCATGCTCCTCGCGACAGTCTCGCTGTCGAACAGAAGTTCGTATCGTGTGGAGAGAAATCCGACGATACTCCGAACCATCCTCTCTTCGTGATCGCTGA
>JBEKAQ010000281.1:0-5023 GCA_050015835.1 Bryobacteraceae bacterium
AAGAGAAGTTTCTGAAGGAGGCTTGCAACCTCCCTGTCTCCGGCGGCTCTTCCCTCTGCTCGATTCTCTGGATTCGCGAGAACCAGCCGGAAGTCTGGGACGCCGCCGTCAAGTTCGGCCACACCAATACCCACGTGGTGAAACGGCTCACCGGCAGTTGGGCGATCGATCCTTCCACCATTTCCATCTCGGGGCTCTATAACACCGCCAAAAACGACTTGACCTGGAACGTCGACGTGCTGGATCTCTCAGGCATTCCGAAAAGCAAGCTGCCGGACCTGATGCACTCCTATGAGCCGGCCGGCCGCATTCTCCCGGAGATGGCCGCGGAGTTCGGCATTCCCACCGATTGCGTCGTGCTCTGTGGCGGCAACGACGCCGTCCTGGCGGCCCTCTCCGGTGGCATCACCGAGCCTGGCGATATCAGCGATGTCTGCGGCACCTGCGAGATCACCTCCGTCTGCCTGGACGAGCCGTTGTCCTCGCCCAACTTCAACATCCGCTGCCACGCCATTCCCGGCCGCTGGATCACTCTGTTCGTCATGAACACCGGTGGCAAGGCGCTCGAATGGTTCCACTCCGTCTTTTGCGCCGGAATGACCGAGCAGCACTTCTATGACGACTATATTCCCTCAGTCCTGCGCTCGTTCTTTGAGTCCGACCGGCGTGATCGGTGGGAAGCTGACCTGCCTGTGTACGTTCCGTTTCTTGCCGGAAGCCGTTACTCGATGGAGCAACTGAAGGCCGGCTTCAACGGCATCACGCTCGAAACCGGTCGTGATGACCTGCTGCTGAGCCTGATCCGCGGCAACGCCTTGTATCAGGGCGAGCATCTCACCGAAATTGCGCAACGCGTGAAGCTCGGACGCAAGGTCAAGACCACCGGCGGGGGCGCCAAAATCCCGGGCAGCATCGATGTTAAGAAACGCTGGACCGGCGACTTCGAATACGAATACCAGGATCAGTCCTCGCTTACCGGTGCGGCTATCCTCGGTCAGTTTTACTTAACCAACAAATTCCACCGCGTCGAGGCGGTTCGATAGGAGAGGATCATGTCTGAAAGTGTTGTCGAACGGTTGGTAAAAACGAATCCCGATATGGAAGTGTGGTGGGACAGTTCCCCGCTGATCTTCGAAAAGTGGGCCGCCAAGATGGTGAATGCCGCCCCCGATAGCCGGAAGGCCGAGTTGGAGGCGCAACTTCGGCGCCTTTTCAATACCGCCGATCCCGCCAGCAGCGTCATTCGCGGGTGCACGACCAACCCGCCGCTGTCGCTGGAGGCGGTCAAGTCCGATCCGGAATTCTGGAACGCCCGCATCGACGAACTAATTGCGAAAAATCCCCGCATCACTTCCAAAGAGTTGTTCTGGGAGGCTTATAAGCTGGTCGTGAAGAAGGGCGCCGAAATGTTCCGCCCCATGAACCAGGCTTCGGGTGGGCGGTTTGGATGGGTCTCGGGGCAACTCGATCCCCGTCTGTTCACGGAGAAGGAAGCCATGTACCGGCAGGCCGATGAACTGGCCGCTCTCCAGCCCAATGTGATGGTCAAAGTGCCCGCCAGCGGCGAAGGTGTGGATGTGGTTCGGCACCTGACTTCCAAAGGCATTTCCACCAACGCACCACCTGTTTCACCGTGTCGCAAGTTCTGGCCGTGGCCAAGGCCGCCAAAGAGGGTCTGCAAATGGCCATCAAGGCCGGTGTCGACAACTCCAGGTGGCGCGCTGTGATTACTCTGATGATCGGCCGCCTCAGTGAGCGCAAGAACCTGATCGAGCAAGCCGAATACCGCGGCATCCAGATCACCGATGCCGACCGCAAATGGTTTGGCATAGCCGCTTTCAAGCGGTGCGTCCAACTGCTCCGGGATGGCGCTTATCCCAGTAAGATGCTGTTGTGCTCCGTTCGGCCCGGTCCCCTAGTGAACGGAAAAATGCGTTTCTGGGACGTGGAGGAGTTTGCCGGCGGCGATATTGTGTACACCCTTCCGCCTTACGGGCTCGAGCCGTTGTTTGCCTTGGGCGACGGCATTCAGTTCTGTCCCAACGCCATCAACCGGCCCGTGCCTCAGGAATCCATCGATAAGATTATGCAGATTCCTTACGGCATCCAGGGCCTGGATCCAAACGGACTGTCGCTCGATCAATTCAACACTCATCCCGCAACCATTCTTACCGTCGCTGAATTCTCCAAAGCCGCCAACGGCCTGGAAGAGTATGTCGCCAACCGCCTGGCCATGCGCCCCGAACAAGGCCGCGAAGCTGTCCTGGCTTAGCGCAACTGCTCCGTGGGAAGCTGTGAAGGAACATAGCCACGGATAAACACAGATGAACGCAGATAAGAGAACCCTGAGGTCTTATCTGTGTTCATCAGTGTTTATCCGTGGCTGACATTTTTTCCAGGCTTCTCAGTCTCAGGGGACTATTTTTTCGTTCGCTTCGCTTTTTCGGAATGCGAAAATCTGAACAGTAAGGAGCTCTTATGAAACGCACGTTGTGGACAATCGCCTTCGCGGCCCTGGCGCTCGCCATGTGGCTCATGGCGCAACCGGTTGGCGATCCATTGATCGAAGGCTTTCGCACCGTCGAAGTTGCGTCCGTCTCCGATGCCATGGAACAACTCTACGGTCAGCAAAACTACATGTCGCACGACATGCGGCCGCTGGCCACTACCAAGTTTGCGGGCCCGGCCGTGACCGTGCTCATGAAGAAAGAAGAACACAAGGAAGGTTCCAAGGCTTCCGAAGGAATGCTGGATGCCATCGATACCGCCAGGCCGGGCTCCGTTTATGTGATTGTGTTGCCGGACGGAATGTTCCCGTCACCTGCGCCGGAGCCCATGTGGCTCCGAACGACATCGTCGTGGCCGACGAGGACGGAGTGGTGGTAGTGCCCCGCGCCCATGCCGAGGAGGTTCTGAAGAAGGCCCAGGCTCTCGACGATACCGAGCACAGCATGATCCCCTTCATCGAGAAGTTCCGTTCCATCAAAGAAGCCGTAGCCAAGTTCGGCAGAATCTAAGCTCGAACAAGATCATACACAAGAGTGACATTTCTACTTTGCGTCGAAACGCTTCGCATTTCGCTTGACTTTGCATGAATCATTGATTACTATCCTCTGCAAGCTAAAGTTCGAAGCTAGGGCTGGAGCGATTGGCCACGACGCCGATCTTCCTAACAGCGGGTCGTGTGCCTTGCCTGGGATGGTGCGGTAGCAGTACGCACAGGGGGGATTGCGATGCTGATGTGGAAGGGTTTGGCGGTGTGTCTGGCGTTGTCCTGTGGACTCGCGGCAGGCCAGACATTGAACTGCAATCTGCAGGGCTACAAATCCGCGGATGGACTAAAAGCCGAGGTTCGCGCGGGCGCGATGGATTTCGCCTGGCGTGGTGAAAATGGCCAGGAATTACGCGCGGCGTTTGCCGTTCGCGACGGTCAGCCCCAAGTTCAGGAACTGGCGGCGCGAAAGAATGGCGGCCCGTGGGTGGTGCTCGGGAACGCCTTGCAGCCGGAGTTCCACGTGACCAGCGGCAAGCGTCGCCTTTCGATGGCGCAGGCTACCCAGTTCAAGCTGCTCCACATCGAGGTGACCCCGCAACTGTACGACAAAGAAAAGTGGATGACGTTTTGGGACGCGCCCCTGGTCGTGCCCGGAGTTCCCGGCAGAGGGGACTCATTCCCGCTGCCGCGCGACCCGAGCGAAGTCCGGCGTGCGGCGGCCACCTTCCACTCCGACAGTTGCCGGGTCAACACGGAAGGCGCGAGATTAGCCATCACGTTTTCCGGCCTGGAAATGGGTATTTTCTCCGGTGAGCTGCAATACACGGTTTACCGCGGCTCCAATCTGTTGCGACAGGAGGCTATCGCCAAGACCAGCGAGCCGAGCGTTGCTTACATCTACAGCGCCGGCTTGAAAGGGTTCGACATCGCCAAACATCCGGCCGTGGTGTGGCGGGACTCGGCACGCGCCTGGCAGAAATACGAGTTCGGCGGCGACACCAACACCGAACCCGTGGCATTGCGAGCGCGCAACCGGCTGGCCATTGTGGACGCGGGAAGCGGATCTTTGGCTGCATTCCCCCCTCCGCATAAGTTCTTTTTCGCGCGTGAAGACGAAGTGAATATTGGCTACGTTTATTACCGCAAAGATAGCGACACCTCTTTTGCCGTCGGTGCCAGCCAGCCCGAAAAAGGTGAGGGATATCATCCCTGGGGTGTTACCGACACCGAGTGGAAACGCCGGAGCGCCACGTCGGAGGGGCACTGGGACAACTACGCCTTATACAATGCGCCGGCGGGAACACTCCAGCACATGGCTGTCTATTTCTACCTGAGTCCTGAAGACGATCGCAAAACCCAGCAGGCGGTGATGGCCATGCCTTGGGGGTCAACATCGTCAATCTCGGCGACTTCCACGACGATTCCGATCCGAGAGATCCCGGACCCAAACGGTTCATGGAACAAAAGGTATATTTTGATGGCGCCGCACGCATTTCCGATCGCGACCTGCTGTTTATCCCGGGCGAAGAGCCCAACGCGTTTCTGGGCGGCCACTGGTGGTTGTTGACCCCTCACCCGGTTTATTATTCGCACGCGGAGCCGCGGCCGGCAAACCAGCCGTTCATGGAGAACGATCCGAAGTATGGTCAGGTGTACCACCTCGGCTCGGCCGCCGACATCCTCAATCTTGTGAATCGGGAGCATGGTATTTGGTACACGACGCACCCGCGCACCAAGAACACGGCCGGTTACCCGGATGCTTACCGCGATAAGGATTTCTTTTTGAGCGACCGTAATATCGGAGCGTCGTGGGAATCCTTGCCGGTGGATTTGTCGGAGAAAAGGCTGTGTGAAGTCCGTTGTTTCGGCGTCATGGACGATTCGAGCAATTGGGCTCCGAACCCCAAGTTCATGCTGGCCGAAGGCGATACCTATACCAAGTGGCCGGGCGACGACACGTATCCTTTCCTGGCCGTTAACTACATCAAGCTCGATCGCGTCCCGTCGTTCAAAGAGGGTTGGGGCACG
>JBEKAQ010000282.1:0-2961 GCA_050015835.1 Bryobacteraceae bacterium
CCGCGGACGGGAAGAGCAAAATGGTGGTGATGGGTTTCAATCCCTTCGCAGGTCCAATGCGGTATGAATTGGCTACACCGTTGCTGCTGGCAAACCTTCTGCGCTGGGTCGCCCCGGATGTGTTCCGCGACGTCGACGTGACCACCCAGAGCGCGGGTTCGGTAACCATGCCGCTCAGTTCGGATAAGGAAGCGGTGCAGGTCTTAACGGAATCGGGAACCAATCTGCCCTTCAATGTTCGCGGCCGGTCGGTTGAATTCTTTACCGGGGAATCATCCCGCGTGCGCGTTATAGCCGGAAACTCCGAGCGGGTCTATTCTCTGACCCTGCCCGAGATGTGGGATGTGAAATGGGCGCCGCCGGCGACAGCCCGCAGAGGCATTCCAGCTTTTAATGAGTCGGTGCGGCGCAGCAGCGATCTGTGGCCGTATCTCGCGCTGCTCGGAGCGGCTTTGTTGATCGGCGAATGGCTGGCGTACGGCCGCTATTCGGCCACTCGCCTGCGTATTCTGAAGCCCAGACTGGGGAAAGCGGCATGAGTTTCGATCGATCCTGGGTATTATTCTTTCTCCTGTTGCCGGCGGCCTGGGTGGCGTGGGAATGGCGGCGTCAGGCCCAGTCTTTCGGATGCCGATGTGGCGCGCGAAGCCGCCCTGCTTGGCCAGATCTCGGATTCCCGCGGCAGCAATCCGGTCGAAGTGATTCCCTTCGCCCGTGCGCCTCGTCCGCTCGGCCCGGGGGAAACCGCCACGAAGATCGGCCGTACTGCGGGCGCCGACGGACGCGGCACAAATCTCGAAGCGCCGCTTCGCCAGGCGCTGGCGTCGCTGCCCGCCGGCATGATTCACCGGGTTGCGCTGATCACCGACGGCAACGAAAACGAGGGTGCCGCGACTCGCGCCACCTGGCAGGCGCAGCAACTCGGCGTTCCCGTCGACACGATTGCCTTGCAGGGCCGTCCCCAACCTCTGCTGAAGACCGAAGCGGTTGGAATGCCCGGCGCCGTATTCGCCGGAGAGCGTTTCCCGGTCGACCTCACGATCTATGCGCCGCGCGCCGTGTCCGCCACGGTCGAGCTGTCGGCGGAGGGCAAGACGCTCGGTTCGAACAAGGTTGCCCTCGCAGCCGGCGAAAATCGCGTGCGCATCCGCACCAGTCTGAATGCTTCGGGTGCAATCGACCTCAGCGGAAAAATCGAAGCCGCGGGCCTGGGTGAATCTCGCTTCGAAGATGCCGTGGCCGTGCGGCGTCCCCGCGTGCAGTGGATTTCCGAAGATCCGCCGGGTTCCGAGGGTCACATCGTGGATGTGCTGACCTCCAATCATTTCGATGTGGTGCAGGGCAAGACGCTGCCGTCGAGTCTCGACGACACCCAAATGGTGGTCTTCAACAACATCAATGTCGAAACCGTTCCCCCTGCGGACAAGCAGCGCCTCGAGCAGTTCGTGCAGGGCGGCGGCGGTGCTCTCTGGATCGCCGGCGAACGGAACATTTACGTGGATCACAAGGACGCGCCCGAAGATCCCATGGCGCGCGTATTCCCGGCCAAAATCGCGCCGCCGCGCTCGCAGGAAGGCACCTGCGTGGTTCTGATCATCGATAAGTCCTCGTCCATGGAGGGCAAGAAGATGGAGCTGGCTCGCCTCGCAGCTACCGGCGTTGTGGAAAATCTGAAGGCCGAGGATCGCGTAGGCATTCTGATTTTCGATAACGGTTACATGTGGGATGTGCCTATTCGAAAGGCCGACAACAAAAATCTGATCAAGCGCGAAATCAGCGGCATCCAGGCAGATGGCGGCACGCAGATCGCGCCTGCCCTGAACGAAGCTTACAAGGGCATTCAACCCATCACCGCCGCTTATAAGCACATCGTTCTGCTGACGGACGGAATTTCGGAAGAGGGCAACACTTTTGCCCTGACCCAGGCTGCCTCCGAGAATCACATCACGATCTCAACGGTGGGTCTCGGCCAGGATGTGAACCGCGCGTATCTCGAGAAGATCGCCAAAGAGGCTGGTGGCAAGTCCTACATACTGAATGAACCCCAGGGTCTGGAGCAGATCGTGCTCAAAGACGTGCAGGAGCATACCGGCAATACCGCGATTGAGAAATCGATCAAAGCGGAAGTCAAGCATCCCTCCGACCTGCTGGACAAAGTGGATATCGAGCATGCCCCCGATCTTCTCGGCTACGTTCGCTTCGAACTGAAGCCCACCGCCGACGAAGTTCTCGCCGTGGATAAGGTCGATCCGCTTCTCACACAATGGCAGTATGGGCTGGGCCGCGCGGCCGTGTTTGCCTCCGACGCGAAGAGCCGCTGGGCCGCGAGTTGGGTCTCCTGGGGTGGATTCGATCGCCTGTGGACCAATATCTTCCGTGATCTTCTTCCCCACGGCAACGAGAGCGAGGCGGTGGCGCGCTACGACGGGGCCAACGAGGAACTCGTTGTGGATTATCAAACCTCCACTCACGGAGCCGAACCCGCCGCGGTGCCGGATCTCTATGCCATCGGACCGGGCGATTTCCGCAAACCGCTTGAAGTGGCGCGCGTTTCTCCGGGCGCGTATCGGGCCCGCGTGCGCATCGGAAATCTGGAAGGCTTATTCCGCGTCCGCCCGTTGAATGACAGCCGGGCATTCCCGGAAGTCGGGCTGTACCGGCAGGAGTCCGAACTTTCGGATTACGGCTCCAACGAAGCTCTGCTGCGGTCGATCGCGCAAACCACGGGAGGCCGTTTCAATCCGGCGCCCCGTCAGCTGTTCGACGCGGGAGGCCGTTATATAGAAGGAACCGTTCGCCTTTGGCCTGCGTTACTTGCACTTGCGATTCTTCTGAATCTCATTGAGCTCACCTTACGCAAATGGCGCGGCATAGTGGAAAGCATACGGGGTCTGAGCCCGAGGGAAGTGCGCATCGCATGAACCGGGGTGCGCCAGGACGCCTCCAGGGTGACGACCTGAT
>JBEKAQ010000283.1:0-3391 GCA_050015835.1 Bryobacteraceae bacterium
AAAGGCTTTGCGAATCTTGGTAATCAGCGAGCCGCCGGCCATGGGAACGACGACATTATCGGGCAAGCGCCAGCCCAGTTGCTCGGCGATTTCAAAGCCCACGGTCTTTGATCCCTCGGCGTAGTAGGGACGGAGGTTCACGTTGACGAAGCCCCAGTTGTAGCGGTCGGCGATCTGCGAGCAGAGGCGGTTGCAATGGTCGTAGTTGCCCTGGACGCGCACCAGCGTGGCGCCATAGACCTGGGTGTTGAGAATTTTGGCGGGCTCAAGGTCGGCGGGAACCAGGATGAAGGTCTTGAGGCCGAGGCGCGCCGCTCCGGCAGCTACGGCGTTGGCGAGATTGCCGGTGGACGAGCAGCCGACGGTTTCGAATCCGAAAGCCTGCGCATTGGCAAGGGCAACGGCCACCACACGATCTTTGAAGCTTAGCGTGGGCAGGCAAACGGCATCGTTCTTGATGTAGAGGTTGGCGGCACCGATGCGCGCGCCGAGGCGAGGGGCTTTCATGAGCGGCGTAAATCCGGCCGGGGTCTGCGGCTGGTAGCTGTCTGAGACGGGCAGCAGGGCGCGATAGCGCCACATATTCTGAGGGCCCTGGGAGATGGCATCGCGGGTAAAACGGGTGCGGGCGTACTCGAGATCGAAGACGACATCGAGTGGAGAAAAACAGTCATCGCAGATGGAAAGCGGCTGAATCCCGTAGGATCTCCCGCATTCGCGACATCGCAGCTGGTAGGCAGTGGTCACAAGTCCCTCGCTAAGCACGAATGCTTAAGGGTATGCGAGCGCGTGACCGGCTCAAGAGAGAGCGAACGTGAATTGACTCGAAAGAACTTGCGCGCCGCCTCAATCAAGAGTGTTGAAGCGACCTCCGAATCTCATGTTCCTCGCCGAAGCGAGCAAGAGTTGACACCATACTCCTGGTTTGCCCAGGCAGGTTGTCGTGGCGTCACAGGGCTCGTCCCTCAACCACTCTGCATGAAACTCACGCCTGCCCTAGAGGGCAGACTTGATTGATTTGTTTGTAACACAGGGGCAAAACCGGCGCAAGGGAGTATGCAGCGAAAGGTGTAGAGACGCGTCCCAAAGGTGATAAGGGGGATTTGAAGCGGGATTGGCGATGCGACAGGAAGACAGCGAGATTGAGGATAATGAAGCTGCTTTGGCCGGCATCGAAGGGCCAAACCGCGCCGGTCAAGCCGGTGAGGCTCGACTTTTTATAGATGATGTAGGGCTGGGTGGGATCGTCGACGTAGTAGGCTACACTGCCGGGTGTCCAGGTCATGCCGTAGGTATGCCATCCAGCCGCTGTTTGGCCGGCGGGAAAGTTGAAGACGGTGCCCAGGCCTGTGCCTCCGGTGAAGCCGGTTCCATGGACGGAGCCTTCGTTCCAGTCAGGCGATTTCGCGGCGTTGACACGCTCGAGCACGTCCATCTCGCCGCAGGCCGGCCAATCGACGGTGGCGATGTTGTTGCCCATGAGCCACGCCGCGGGCCAGAATCCCTGCGCCTCGGGAACCTGGGCGCGGACCTCGAAGCGGCCATATTGAAAGCTGAACAGGCCTTGCGTCTTGAGGCGCGCCGAGGTGAAAGCGCCGGAGGTGTAAACGCCGGGCGAGGTCTGCTGGGCAACGATGTGAAGGTTGCCGTCGGCGCCGACATACGCATTGGGCGCGGCGGCGTTGCAGGGGGATGCGGTCGAGCCCCAGGCACAATAGTCCTCGAGCTCGTTGTTGCCGAAGCCGCTGTTGCCGGTGTCGTAAGTCCATACGAGGGGATTGGGCTGGGCGTTTGCGCCGGTGGAGTTCGAGAACTCATCGGACCAGACCAGTGTGCCTGAAGGGATGTTGGGCGCGAAGGTCTGAATGGTGACGTTGCTGGCCGTGACGCCGGATGCTGTGGCGATGGCCTTGATGGTGAGGTTGGAAGCAACAAGAAAGGGCGCGAAGTATTGCGGAGAGGTTGCGATCGGGGTGCTGCCGTCGACGGTGTAGTAAATAGTGGCTGCGGAGGTTGTGGTCGTTAGGCTCACAATGACGGCTCCATTTTGCGCAGCAGCGGTGGAGATGGTTGGTGCGGCCGCTTGAGATTGCGTTGTGGTTGTGGCCGTTCCGGCTGCGCCGCCGCATCCGCACATTAAAACGCCTGTGAAAACAATCGCTGTGAGCATGGCCGCACCTGCACGCATTTCGCGTCTCCGTGATCGCAGGATCGACGCGCCGACCCCGCCGCAACCATCAGAGCACTGTTGGAGCGAGTGCGTCAAAAGGGAGACGGCTCATGCCGGGCTCTTCGGGGCGTTTTGAGAGATTCGCAATAAACAGGTAGAGCGGACTCCGGATCCGTTGTCGCGCGGGTCCCTGACTCACGACGCTGCCGGCGTGGACGCCGCCAGGACAGCCGGTCTGGAGACCGGCGCTACCTCAAGAGCTAATTCACGCGTGAGCTTTTATTGAGGCGGCGCGGGCAGGTGCTGACGCATGGCCTGCTCGAGGCGCGGGCTGGCGGTCTTCTCGACGGCTTGACGGACGCGCGCGTGGAGTTCGGCGTTGGGCGCGCTGCGGCCGATGGCTTCAATTGCGGCCGGGGCCTCACGAGCATCGCTGGCAACGATCGCGATCAGGTAATCGAAGGCCTGAGGCAGGCGGGTGAGGGCGATGGCGCTCAAGAGTACAGAGCCAAACCAGGTGTCGGCGCCTTCACGATACCGATCAGTCAGCGGGGCCAGGGCTTCCGGTGTGCGCAGGTCGGCAAGGGCGAATGCAGCCTCGGCGGAGAGGTCGTCGCCGGGCTCAAGATAGCCGGCGACCAAGGCAATCGCCTTCTCGCCATCCAGTGAAAGCAGCGCGGAGAAGACCGCACCCATGACCTCGGCTTCGGGTTCGTCCTTTGCGAGGCGGGCGCGGAGACGGAGAATCAGCGCGGCACTTACGCCGCCGACCTGGGCAATGGCTCGCGCCGCTTCAGCGCGGACGGTCTTGTCGGTGTCGGTAAGGGGCTCAAGCAAGGCGGTGAGCAGCTCGGCGTCGGAGATGCCGGGGCAATCGACCAAAGCATGAGCGCAGGTGGCGCGCAGGGAACCGGCGGAGTCGACGGGCGCGCCCCAACTCGCTTCCATTTGATGATGGCGCATGCCGCGGAGGAAGGCATCCTTGCTTCGATGCTCGAGCTTGACGAGGGCCTTCGATAACTGATCTTTCGCCCAGCATTTCGGATCGGATTTAGCCGCGTCGATGAAGAAGCGGTCGTAGGCCGCCAGGACATCGGGGAGCAAGGGAAAAAGCTCCGCGTCCGCGACGAGCTTTGCGGTCTTACTTACGAGGAAGTTATTGCGATGGGTGAGGGCCTTACGCAGTTGCTCGACTTGAGCGGGGCTCGGGCTGGGGCCGGA
>JBEKAQ010000284.1:0-6106 GCA_050015835.1 Bryobacteraceae bacterium
CCGTATCGGTGGCATCGCCCAATCCGCTGCTCGATCCGCTGCGGATTCCACGGCAGGTCGTAGTTCACCAGCAAAGAGCAAAATTGCAGGTTCACCCCCTCCGCTGCCGATTCCGTCGCAATCAGAATGCTCGCCCGCTCCCGAAACTCCTCCACGATTGCAGCCTTGCGATCCGCTGTCGCGGAGCCGGAAATAGATTCCGTACCCGCATGCCGCTCCGCCCACTCACGGTAAATCCGCGTCGAAAGCGGATCTGTGTTCGTCGAATTCATCAGCACGATCTCGTCTCTGTAGCCGTGCTCCGAAAGCAGATCGAATAGATACGCCTGCGTCCGCCGCGATTCCGTGAAAATCACCGCCTTGCGCCGCGCCCCCAGGTGCAGCGCCTCGGCAAACGCCACCTCCAGACCGTTCAGAAGCTCCTGCCCCTTCGCATTTGCCGCCGCCTTGTTGGCCAGCGCCGCAAAGCTCCTCAGATCCTGAATCTCCGCCGCCACAAACTTGCGGTTGAACAGCGGGCGCGTCCCTCCTTTGGGCTCGGCGCCGTCCTCATCCTCTTCCCATTCCTCTTCAATTTCCTGCCGCACTTCGAAATCGTCGTCCGGCAGCGGATCGCCCTCAGCCTCGCCCTCCCGCCCGGACTTCTTCAGTTCTCCTTCCAACCGATCCGCCATCCCGGAAAGCGTAGCGGCAATCGCGAAAGTCGAAGAAGCCAGCAGTTTCCTCAGCACCAGCGTGATCAATTGACGCTGTGATTCCGGCAGCGCCGCCAGCGTCGGCCTCCGCAGATAGTCCGAGACTTCTTCGTAAAGCTGCTGCTCCTCGTCCGTCGGATAAAATTCCCGCGTTAAACAGCGCCGCTCCGTGAATTGAACGTATTCCAGCACCTGCTTTCGCAGCGTACGCTTGCACAGCGGAGCGATCCGTTCCTTCAGCCGCTCCGCCGCCGCATCGCGGGAACCCGCGTCGGCGAATTGCTCGCGAAAGGAACGCTCATCCCCGAAAATATGCGGATCGGCTACGCTGGCAAGGCCATAAAGTTCCATCAGCGAGTTCTGTAAGGGCGTCGCAGTCAGCAGCAACTTCTGCCGCCCATCCGTCGCATCGCGGATCGCCGCCGCGATCCGGCTCGACTTCTTATAAACGTTCCTCAGTCTGTGCGCCTCGTCGATCACCACCAGATTCCACGCAATTTGCGATAATTCGAACGCCTTTAACGCCGCCAGTTGGTAAGAACAGATCGCAATTGTCCCCTCGCAGTCGAACGCGTTGACGATCCCGCCCTTCCGGAAGGCCGCGCTTTCGACGATTTGCGATGGCAGCGCGAACTTTTCCATCAATTCCTGCTGCCACTGCTTGCGCAGCGTGGCCGGAACGATCAGCAACACCCGCCGCTTACGCTCCGCCCATCGCTGCGCGATGACGATAGCGGCTTCGATTGTTTTTCCGAGGCCTACCTCATCGGCCAGAATGACGCCCTTCGAGAGGGGAGAGCGAATAGCAAACAACGCCGCGTCCACCTGATGCGGATTCAGATCTACCTTCGCCGTCGCCAGCGATGCCGAAAGCCGCTCCAGATCGCCGCTCGGCCCTCGCTGAGTCAGGAGCGCCGCCCAGTAAGCGCTGTGATAGAAGGAGGACACGAAAGAGCTTTATTCTAACCTGATACCCAACCAACGCATAATAGAAAGAGGATGAAGAGGACCATGACCATCACCCTGCCGCTTCAGCCTCAGGAAGAGGCCAGTCTCATCGCCATGGCTGAGGCCAAAGGCCTGACCGTCGATGCCCTCATTCGTGAGGCGCTGGACCGCATCCTCGCGGAGCGCCAACCGGCTGCCGCCGAAAAAACCCTGCAAACAGCTCGTTATGGCGCGCATGCCGCGCGACGGCGCAAGCCAGCATGACCACTACATCTACGGCTGGCCGAAAAGAGACGCCTGACAGCTCTCTTCGGCTGCGCCTCGTCGGAAGCTCTGTGCAGGGAAGGGTCACCCGCAGTGCTGAGCGGGCCTTCTAACGATACGAAAACCCTCAATGTCCCGGCTGCCATCGAACACGTGATGGATCAGAACCACGTCGTCATCCTCAATCGAATAGAGGATCACGTGATCGCCCGCTGCGAAGCTCCGCAATTCGTCTGACAAATCCGGACGCCGTCGCCCCATACGGGGCTGCCGCGCCAGCAGCCAGAACCGATCACTGATGCTTTCGACGATACGAATTGCCGTATCGACGCTGCTGCTTTCACGCGCCCGATGTGTAACTCGATGTATAACCAGATGTCATCGAGCTGGGCTTCCGCCTGCGAGGAAAGGCGGGAGCTCATCCACGCGAGCTTTGCTCGGCCGTAAGCCGCGCCGTGCCGCGCCGCGTGATGTCGGCGACGAGTTGGTCGCATTCCTCGCGCGTCGTAACGGTGCGGCCTTCGCCGCGGGCAAGAGACGTTTTGGACAGCTCAACCGCAGCCAGTATCTCCAAACGCCGGCGCTCACGTCCTTCCCATAGAGAAAGCGCCTCCCGTACCGCCTCTTCAGGGCGCTCCAGGCGGCCAGCCTCAACAGCTTGCCGGACGAATGCGGCCTGGTCCGGGGTTAGATCTACTTCCATGCCCCAACAGTAGGGGTTTTGCTCTCTTGTGTCAACCGAGGCCTGGAACCGAAAGCCGTAAGCAGGAGAACTCGGCGGCCGGCGAACACAGCGCAACGAGAACCCCGCCGCGCCAATTTCCCCTGTGACAGGAATTATCGACTTATTTCTGCTCTTAACTCCATTAAAATCATCAAGACCACCCAATCCCTGACGGCCATCGCCAAACGCCCATGCCATTCTGAGGTCGGTTATGAACCTCTTGCGACAACCCGAATCCGAAGCGCCCGCTCACGTCCACCACGCCACCCCAAACCCTCCCAGCCACCGACCCGCCCCTGAATTACGCCAGTGCCAAACAAACCCGAGAAACCCAGCAAAACAGGGGGTCCGACCCGGATTCAACCTCCCGAACCCACGCAAAACATCCCCAAACCCGGCGACATCCCAAGCCAAACATCCACCCGCGCCTCACCGCCCCCCATCCGTTACAATAATGATTACCCCAACCCCCAGGAGGACATTGTTGGATTCTGCAATCCTGGCCCTGGAAGATGGAACCGTCTTCGAGGGCAGGAGTTTTGGTGCGCCCGCCGAACGCTCCGGCGAAGTTGTCTTCAATACCGCTATCACCGGCTACCAGGAAATCTTCACCGATCCCTCCTACACCGGCCAAATCGTCGTTCTCACCAACCCGCAAATCGGCAACTACGGCACCAGCACCGCCGATAACGAAGCAGCCAAACCCTATATAGAAGGTCTGGTCGTCCGCGAATTCTCCCGCACCACCAGCAACTGGCGTTCGGACGAGGAAGCGCGCGACTTCCTGGCCGGCTCCGGCATCCCCGTCGTCACCGATCTCGACACGCGCGCTCTCGTCCGCCACATCCGCAGCCGCGGCGCCATGCGCGGTGTCCTTTCCGCCACTGACAAAGACGCGCAAAAGCTCGTCGAAAAAGCCCGCTCGATTCCTTCCATGGCTGGGCTCGACCTCGCCAGCCGCGTCTCCACGCCCCATCTCTATCATTGGGACCACACCGTGGAATCCTGCTCCCCGTCCGAGAACCTGTCCCCCACCGCCCAGCCGCGCTTCAACGTCGTCGCCTACGATTTCGGCATCAAGCGCAACATCCTGCGTCGCCTCGTCCATTCCGGCTGCCAAGTCACCGTCGTCCCGGCCCTCACCTCCGCCGCCGACGTCCTCGCCCTTAAGCCCGACGGAGTTTTTCTCTCCAACGGCCCCGGCGATCCCGAGCCCTTGCGTCCGCAGATCGAAAATATTCGCCGCCTCGTCGGCAAGACGCCCATCTTCGGCATCTGCCTCGGCCATCAACTCCTCGGCCTCGCGCTCGGCGGCAAGACTTACAAGCTGAAGTTCGGCCATCGCGGGCCATCGCGGCGCCAACCACCCCGTCATCAACCACCTCACCCAGCGCGTCGAGATTACCTCGCACAACCACGGCTTCGCGGTCGATCCCGATTCTCTCAGCTCCAGCGACATCGAGATCACCCACATGAATCTCAACGACCAGACCCTCGAAGGCTTCCGTCATCGCCGCGAACCCGTCTTCTGCGTGCAGTATCATCCGGAAGCGGCCCCCGGCCCGCACGACTCGCACTACCTCTTCGACGATTTCGTCAAACTCATGGCGGATAACAAATAGATGCCGCGCCGCAACGACCTTCATCGCATCCTGATCATCGGCTCCGGCCCCATCGTCATCGGCCAGGCCTGCGAATTCGATTACTCCGGCACCCAGGCAACCAAAGCTTTGCGCGCCGATGGCTTCGAGGTCATCCTCGTCAATTCCAATCCGGCCACCATCATGACGGATCCCGAACTGGCCGACGCCACCTACGTCGAACCGCTCAGCCGCCGCTACCTCGAAGCCATCATCGCCAAAGAACGTCCCGACGCGCTGCTTTCGACTGTGGGCGGACAGACCGGCCTGAATCTCTCCGTGGAACTGGCCGAAGCGGGCATACTCGATAAGTACGGCGTGGAACTGATCGGCGCGAAAATCGACGCCATCAAGAAGGCTGAAGATCGTCTGCTCTTCAAAGACGCCATGCGAAAGATCGGTCTCGAGACACCAACCTCCAAGCTCGTTACCGATATCGAAGGCGGCCTGGCCTTCGCATCGCAGCACGGCTACCCCGCCATCCTGCGCCCCAGTTTCACCATGGGCGGTTCCGGCGGCGGCATCGCTTACAACCGCGAAGATCTCGTCACCATCCTTGAGCGCGGACTCGACCTTTCACCCGTCCACGAGGTCCTCATCGAAGAAAGCGCCCTCGGCTGGAAAGAATTCGAGCTTGAGGTCATGCGCGATCTCGCCGACAATGTCATCATCGTCTGCTCCATCGAGAATTTCGATCCCATGGGAGTGCACACCGGCGACTCCATCACGGTTGCGCCGGCGCAGACTCTCACCGATCGCGAATATCAGATGATGCGCGATGGCGCCATCCGCTGCCTGCGCGAAATCGGCGTGGATACGGGCGGTTCCAACGTGCAATTCGCCTTCAACCCGCGCGACGGCCGCATGGTCATTATCGAAATGAACCCGCGCGTTTCGCGCAGCTCCGCGCTGGCCTCCAAGGCCACCGGCTTCCCCATCGCCAAGATCGCCGCCAAGCTCGCCGTGGGCTACCGCCTCGACGAAATTCCCAACGACATCACGCGCAAAACGCCCGCCTGCTTCGAGCCCACCATCGATTACGTGGTGGCCAAGATCCCCAAGTGGGCCTTCGAGAAATTCCCCGGCGCGGAACCCACCCTGGGCACGCAGATGAAGTCCGTCGGCGAAGTCATGGCGATAGGCCGCACGTTCAAAGAGGCGCTGTGGAAGGGCATGCGCAGCCTTGAAACCGGCAAGGCGTTCGGCTCCGAGAAGTTCGACAAGAGCCTGGTCGCCCAGAAGCTCATCACCCCCACGCCCGACCGCCTCAACTACATCCGCTTCGCCATGGCCAACGGCTATGGAGTGGAAGAGGTCCACGAGCTGACCGCCATCGACCCGTGGTTCCTGGAGCAGATCAAAGAAGTGGTGGACTTCGAGGCTGAGGTGGGGCAGGCGGGCCCAGAGGGCACCCCGCCTGCCGTCCCCGCCGAGACTTTCCGCCGCGCCAAACGCTACGGCATCTCCGACGTGCAACTTGCCAAGGCCTGGGGCTCGAATGAGATTGCCGTCCGCACCCGCCGCAAGGAACTCGGCGTCCGCGCCGTCTTCAGCCGCGTGGATACCTGCGCCGCCGAATTCGAGAGCTTCACCCCTTACCTGTATTCCAACTACGAAACTTCGTGCGAAGCCGATCCGGCCGCCGGCAAAAAGGTCATGATCCTGGGCAGCGGCCCAAACCGCATCGGGCAAGGCATCGAGTTCGATTACTGTTGCTGCCACGCTTCCTTCGCGCTGCAAGAGATGGGCGTCGAGTCGATTATGGTCAACTGCAACCCCGAGACCGTCTCCACCGACTACGACACCAGCGACCGCCTCTACTTCGAGCCGCTCAC
>JBEKAQ010000285.1:0-3405 GCA_050015835.1 Bryobacteraceae bacterium
GAAGACCTCGCGCCCCTGATCGATGGCCAGACGGGCGGTAATGGCCGAGCCGCTGTATTGCGCGCCCTCGATGACCAGAATGCCGCAGCTCAGGCCGCTGATGATCCGGTTGCGGATGGGAAAATTCTGGGGGAACGCCACGCTGCCCATGCAGAATTCGGAGAGGATGAGACCTTTCGCGACGATCTCAACCGCCAGTTTCCGGTTCTCGGACGGATAAACGATATCGACGCCACAGCCGAGGACGGCAATGGTCGCTCCCTGGACGGCAAGGGCGGCTTTGTGGGAGACCGTGTCGATGCCGCGCGCCATGCCGGAGACGATGGAGAGGCCGGCGCGGGCGAGATCGCCGGAGAGCCGTTCGGCGGCGGCGACTCCGTAGGGAGTGGGATGGCGGGTGCCAACGACGCCAATGCCGAGGGAGGAAAGCAGTTCGACGCGTCCGCGGGCAAAGAGAACGGGAGGCGGATCGTAAATGCGCCGGAGGGGTTCCGGGTAGCGGGCATCGGCAAGGGTGATCAGTTGCGCGCCGGCTTGGCGAAGTTGTTGCTGCTGGGCGGCGGCATCTTCGAAACTGCATCCGCTGGCGACGGAACGAGCGACGGCGCCGCTCAATCCGGAGGCTTCGAGTTCGCTGGCCGAGGCGCGGAAGATCGCCTGCGGGGTCTGCCAGCGTTCGAGGAGAAGCGTGGCGCGGCGCGTGCCGAGGCCGGGGGTCAGGAGGAGGGCGAGCCAGAAGAGCTCCTCCTCGTTGGTTAGGGACGGGGCGGGGTTGGCGAGGGTGGTGGACATCTGCTTAAGATGGTTGTTTTCGCCCGATGCACTTCTCAGGCAAGATGCACTTCTTATGAAAAAGGAAGCCGATTACTTCGACGACGTGGAGCCCGAGCTGATCTTCATTGCGCGGCGTCTGCGGGATGCGATTCACCTGGAGTCGGTTCTCACGGGGGCCGGGGTCGACTATGCGGTCGAGCCGGATGAGTACGAGGGCGGAGTCATTTTCAAGAGTATGCGCGTGGGGGCGTTTTTTTATGTTCGGCCCGAATTGCGGGAGCGCGCGCTGGAGGTGATGGCGGAACACGGATATGTGCCGGCGAAATGAAGCGGGCGAGCACGAAAAAAGCAAAATTACCAAACAAAGCCAATTTGGGGGTTAAGGGGTTTGGTATCCGCAGGTTGGCTGGTTTTGTGGAGGGACGCGGCTGAAGTCGCGTGTACCATCAAGGTCAGGGCGAGGTGCGTAGTTATCCGAGGTTGGGTTCGGTCCGTTTGGCAAAAATACATTTTCGTTATTCTTTTTCGGCGTGAAGAGCCTGGAGCAGTAAGGAGGCAGACCGAGGGACAAGGGTGAGCGGGTATCATTCCGCGCACATTATGCACCTATGGCGGGCTGAATCCGCGGGGCGCGGGAGCAAGTCCTTCGGTGTCAGCGAAGGTTCCTGGAAAATGCTTGTGAATCGAGAATCCGTCCCGCGTCTTAGCGACCTAACAACGTCGCGAATTTCCGGGGCAAGATGGATTCCCTCGTGTCGAGCGTCTTCCGGGCATTCGCAAGCGAAGCCTTCAACCGCGGAGAAGTCCTGAGGAGTTGTTCTATTTTGCCGGAGTCGATGTGCTTGTGGTGAGGAGCGGGAAGGAACTGGACCTTCTCTTTCCGGAGACAAACTACGTTCCGCAAATGGTGCACTGGGGTAACGCGGTGGATGCCGCGCTGGAGCGTGTTTACAGGGAATGGCTGGAGGACCTGAAGGCCGAATTGACGGCTTGAACGGCGTTCGCGTCCGTCACAAGGGTGCGGCATCCGCCGCGAGGATGATCTCCGCGAATGGGACATGGGGGGATCTTCATGCGCGCACATCCGTGGAAGGCGCGACGGGTGGAATTCTGGCGGCAGACAGCAACTGCTTGAGCGACAATGAGCCATGGCTCAGCCAACCACAGGAGATCCGCGGACCCGTGAACGGGCTCGAAGATACCAGGCCAGCGCCGCTGGCGCATGGTTGATGCGGCTCTTAATCGACGACTGCCTGCACGTTGGCACGACGCGGAGCGACCGCGGCTCCCGCTTTCCCGGCCACGGCTCCCAAACGCCTTGCCTCGCCGGACTGGCGGGCTGCCTCTGTAGTGCAGAACTCCCCAGCCTTTGAGGAATTCTCGTGCCTCGACTGACCGAACAGGAACAGCAGGAAATCATTCGCTTCATCGAAGCCGACAAACCGCTGCCCGAGAGATAATCTGGGGCGACAACAAACTGGTCCTGTCGTCTTTGAAGGATGGCCCGCTGCGCGAGGAGATCGAAAAGCAGGCGCCCTCAAGCCGATCTACATCGATCCGCCTTTTGACGTTGGCGCGGATTTTTCGATGGATATCGAAATCGGCGGCGACACGTTCACCTAAAAGCTGACTGGACCATGCTTTATGATGTGTTAGGTTTCAGAACGCGCGCCAGACAGATCGGGGGACGCTCTCCCGCTTCGGTACGGAATGTCGACACGGCTTACGGATTCACAGATTGAGCGACTGATCGGCGAAAGGAAGAACTTGCCTGATGACTACCGCTCACGGTTACGGCTTCGCGAAAAGCGGGGTCATGACGAACAGGAGCTTGAGATTCAGGGCGAAGGCGGCAGCTCGTTTCAGATAATTTTGCGGAAGAATCGAATCAACCTTCTGGACTTCAGTGTGATCTTGGGGTATCTTCCCGAACTTTCAGCCCAGATGTTCCGGTTGCGGCGTTACAACGGAAAGAGCCATGAGCATACCAATCAGATCGAGCGGATTACCTTCTACGACTTCCACATCCACCACGCCACGGTACGGTATCAGGATCCGGGATTGAGAGAGGACGCCTACGCAGTCGTTACGAATTGGTACGGTGACTTCGACGGCGCCTTGGCCCTTATGCTTTCCGACTGTAATTTCCAGTTGCCAGAAGACCCGCAGCAGCCGTTGTTCGAGGCGCAACCATGGTAGAAGCGCGCGAGGTTGAACGGGACTTCAAGGCGAAAGTTTGCGAAAAGCTCCGCGTCGAAAGCGAAGGTGTGAACAGATATCGGGTGTTCACGCCTTTCCATTTTGACGACGGAGACCATCTCGCGATTGCGTTGAAGCATGTTTCCGGGAACTGGTTGCTTACCGATGAGGGGCATACTTTCATGCACCTCACATATGACATCGACGAGCGCGACCTCCTGCGGGGAAACCGGCAGCGAATCATTACGAATACCCTTTCTTCATTTGGCATTCAGGACAGCGATGGTGAATTGATCCTGCCAGTCCCGGGCGAACGCTTCGGAGACGCCTTGTACAGCTTTGTACAGGGTTTATTGAAGATAGCGGACCTGAGCTTCCTCACAAGGGAGCGTGCGCGAAGCACGTTCATGGAGGATTTTTATGCTCTGATCG
>JBEKAQ010000286.1:0-2613 GCA_050015835.1 Bryobacteraceae bacterium
ATCGATTGCGCGCCGAGTGACAGTGCGTGACCGCATAACCCTTCGAGCAATGTTGTCGGTCTGCCCATGCGTTTAGAACTAGCGAAAAACGAAGCCCCTCCGGTAGTCATTTTAACTTAATGCGCAAACGGTGGCCTTTCGGCTCTGGAATCGGATCCCCGAGCTTCCTTGACGGTCTCGAGCGCGGACCTGTTTGACCTGATACGGTTTCGGCTGCGCGCCGGCCCATGGTACAAGCCGTCAAAGCGTCCGAAGTGTTTCTCAACTCCCATAACTGGCGGCCACGCGCACCCTTCGCTCCGAATGCGCGAGAATTGGAATAGATTTTAGGGAACCTGGATTCCCATACCGAAGGGGGGCGAGATCCATATGCGAACGAAGCTACTCTGGCTCGGCTTGGCCGCGGCCATTCTTGCCGAACCGGGAGCCGCGGGCCCAGGCAGTGACACAGCGAACCAACGCCGGCCAGTGCTGGTGGAGCTGTTTACATCGGAGGGCTGTTCGAGTTGCCCACCGGCCGACGCCCTGCTCGAAAACCTGGACCGCGACCAGCCCATCGCCGCCGCCCAAATAATCGTTCTCAGCGAGCATGTCGATTATTGGAACCACGATGGGTGGGTCGATCCCTTCTCTTCGGCGGCATTCACCGCGCGGCAGGAAGCGTATGCCCGCCGCTTTGGTATCAACGGACCCTATACGCCCGAGATGGTGGTGGATGGCAGCGCGGAGTTCAACGGCAGCGACGCGCGAAAAGCCGAATCGGCAATCCGGCAATCTAGCGAGGAGCCGATCGTGGGCGTCCGGATTCTCGCTGCGGCATCCGGAGACGCGGCCGTGACGCTTGAGGTCGACCCTCTCCCAGCGGGGAAGATCCATAAGGCAAACATCTACGTGGCACACGCCGCGGACAGCGGCACGTCTGACGTCCTTCGCGGCGAGAACCAGGGCCGCAGGCTGCATCACGTATCCATCGTTGCGGACATCCAACAGGTTGGGACCATCGGCACGCATGCGATGTTCCGCACACAGCTTCCGCTTCGCGCCGCCAACGCGTTGGCCGGTTCCCGTTTGGTCGCATTCGTGCAAGAATCGGGTAACGGCCGTGTCTGGGGGGCTGCGATGTATGCGATTCCACATGGAGGAAAGCCTTGAACGAATTTGACAATCGAGTGGTCCTGATCACGGGCGCCAAGGGTGGCCTTGGAACTTCCGTCACGCAGGCATTTCTGGCCGCGGGCGCCACAGTGGCCGGATCTTCGAAGAGCATCCAGGATGGCGACTTTTCAAATCCCCGCTTCGCCGCCATACCGGCCGATCTGACTGTCGCGGAGTCCGCCGGCTATCTCGTGAACGACGTCATTCGCCGCTTCGGAAAAATCGACGCGCTGGTGCACGTTATGGGCGGATTCGCCGGCGGGATGTCCATCCCCGAAACCACCGACGAGACCTGGGACCTGATGATGAACCTGAACCTGCGGGCGGCGTTTCAAATCTTGCGGATCGTGATTCCGCAAATGCGCCAGGCCGGACGGGGGCGCATCGTGGCGATTTCGAGCCGCCAGGCCGTCGAGCCGGCGGCATACACGAGCGCCTACAATGCTTCGAAAGCCGCGCTGGTGGCGCTCATCCGCACGGTGGCGCTTGAAAATGAGGACGCCGGGATCACCGCGAACACCATCCTGCCCGGCACCATGAATACGGAAGCCAATCGCAAGGCCAGCCCGGACGCGGACCCGTCCAAATGGGTACAAACGGAGCAAGTGGCCGGCATCGCCACCTTCCTGGTTTCCGACGCGGGAGCCGCCATCACGGGCGCCGCTATTCCGGCTTACGGCCAAAGCATTTAGCCACTGCACTTGTGGGGCGGCCAATCCTGGCCGCAGCCGCCTTTTTAGGCGGCCGGATCCGGCTGAAAGCCGGCTGCGGGCACGATTGCCCGCCCCACCTGTGGCTGCCTCGTTATGATGCTCGACATGGCACTTCGTAGCGAATGGCTGGAGACGAACGGCTTGGGCGGCTTCGCGTCATCCACCATCGCCGGACTGAACACGCGCCGCTATCACGGCCTGCTGATCGCCGCCACCCAGCCTCCCGTGGGCCGCATGCTGCTCCTGTCCAAATTTGAGGAAACTCTGGTCATAGATGGGCGCCGTTACGATCTATCGGCGAACCGATATCCGGGCGTCGTTCACCCGCAGGGCTATCTGGATATCCGGGCGTCGTTCACCCGCAGGGCTATCTGCTGCTAAAGAAGTTCCGGCATGATCCTTTCCCCGCCTTCGTCTTCGAAATCGAAGGACTCGAACTCGAAAAGTCGGTCTTCATGGTTCACGGCGAAAATACGACGGTCATTCAATACGAGCTGCGCGCGCCCCCAGGCACAATCCCCACGGCCTGCACGCTCGAGTTGCGCCCGTTGATCGCGTTTCGCGATTACCACAGCCTTACCCATGAGAACGGCGCGCTGGACCCACACTTCGACATCGACGCCAACTCCGTCAAGCTGACTCCGTATGCGGGCCTGCCATCGCTCTATTTGAACCATTCCGGCGCACACGTTCAGCCGTCCGGCTATTGGTTCCGCAATTTTGAGTACGACCGGGAGCGTGAGCG
>JBEKAQ010000287.1:0-2635 GCA_050015835.1 Bryobacteraceae bacterium
CCCACCACCTTCAGCCTCATCCACGCGACGGATTTCGCCGACCGCACCGAACGCTACATTCTCCCTCTCATGCGGGCTGGAGCCATCGTCTGCGCCGACCGCTACGCCTATACCGCTTTCGCCCGCGATGTCGCCCGCGGCATCGACCCGAAATGGGTGCGTAATCTCTACAGCTTCGCCATTCGTCCCCACCTCGCGTTTTATTTCCGTACGCCGCTGGAAGTGGCCCTTGGACGCATTCTCGGTGGCCGGGACGCCCTGAAGTATTACGAAGCCGGTATGGATCTCGGCCTCAGCCGCGATGTCGAAGAGAGCTTCCGGACCTTCCAGGGCCGCATTCTGGCCGAGTACGAGGCCATGACCGAAGAAATGGGATTTCATGTGATCGACGCCACCCAGTCGATCGAGGATCAGCAGCGGCAGATGCGATCTATCGTGATGACCGAGCTCGGCCGCAGTCTCAAGCGAGGCGTGCTGCGCGCCCCGCCGCCGGACGTCGCGTCGCCCTCCATGCAGGACAAACATGCCTAAGGAAGGCAGAAAAGTCAGGCGCAAATCCGCCCTGCCGCGGCCGCTCTCTCCTTATATCGACCCGCTCCCGGGCGTCGATACGAGCAACCTCTCGGGCAAGCTCATCGTCATCGAAGGACCCGACGCCGTGGGACGCTCGACGCAGATTGCGCGGCTTCGGCAATGGCTGGAACAGGAAGGACATGCCGTGCTCGACACCGGCATGGCCCGCTCCGCCCTCGCCGGCAAAGGCATTTCCCGCGCCAAGGACGGCAACACGCTTGGCCCTGTCACGATGACCCTCTACTACGTCACCGCTCCGTGCCGGCTTCATCGTGCTTACCGACCGCTATATTTTCTCGATCATGGCCCGCGCTATCGCGCGCGGCGAAGACCCCGCGTGGATCGAAAAAGTCTGCGGCTTCGGCCTCGTGCCGCACTCGATTTACTACCTGCGCGCGAAGGTCAAGGATCTCGTTTCGCGCGTTGTGCTGGGCCGCGGCGCTTTCGACTACTGGGAAAGCGGCATGGATTGCCACTTCGGCGACGATATGTACGAGAGCTTCGTTAAATATCAGACGCGGCTCATTCAAACGCTGGACAGCATGGCCAGGCGTTACAGTTTTGTCGATATCGATGCGCGCCAGACGCCCGACGCCATCTTCCAGGAGTTGCAGAGCCGCATTGTCTCGCTCGACCTCATGAAGGTGAATGGCGCAAAGACCGCCGGAAAGGCTGCGCGCTGATGGAACTCTACATTTTCCGTCACGGCATCGCCGAGGATGGCCGCCCGGGACGATCCGACTCCGAGCGCGAGCTGACCGACGATGGCCGCAAGAAGACCGCTGCCGTCCTCAAAACAGCGGTGCGTGCCGGTGTCTCGCCGTCGCTGATCATGTCGAGCCCGTATGCGCGCGCGTTGCAGACGGCCCGTATTGCCGCCGCCGAATTCGGTTATAAAGGCTCTATTGTTCAGATCGAGGCGCTGGTTCCCCATCATTCGCCGGAGACGGTCTGGAACGAGTTACGCGAATACCGGGACGAAACGGCGATCCTGCTGGCGGGACACGAACCGCTGCTCGGACATCTGGTGGCATATCTTCTGGCGACGCCGGCGTTGCGCATTGAAATGAAGAAATCCGCTCTGGTGCGCGTGGATGTGGACAGTATCCGCGCCGCCACGCCTCACGGGATTCTTCGCTGGATGATTACGCCGAAGCTCTCGGGGTGATCGCCAACCCCACTCATATTGTGTGTGGCGGACCCCGGGCGGACCCCCCGGACCGGCTCGTGTTCGAACACTCCACTCGGCCAGACGTTGCGGGTCGGAACAAAACCACTCCCGTATGCGTATGCGCAGGGTGCTGGATCGTGATTCGCAATCCCTTTATCGAGTGTCAACGGGATACGGCGTTCCCGGAGTGCTGCAGCCACAACCATGGGATCGGGGGGCGCCTGTCAGGCCCTCGTCCGGAACCGAATCCGCGTCGTGGCCAGCCTGACGCAAGTCTGAGACGAGATCGACCGGCAGGTTTTCGTCGAGTTTGAACTTCACCGAAGTTGCAGAGGAATCAACTTCTCTTCATGCGCCAGCTCGGCAGCATAGGCAAGGGCCGCCTCGATATGTTCACGCCGGAGCGACGGGTAGCTTCGCAGAATCTCGTCTTTTGATGAGCCTTCTGCAAGATTATCCAGGATCACCGTCACGGCAATTCGGGCACCTCGAGCGCAGAGATCGCCCCCGCAGATGGCGGGATCGCTGCCCAGGTGCTCTTGCCAGCGGCTCACTTCACAACTGTATCCCGGCAAGTTCTGCTCGGACATCGGTGGATCTTCATTTTCCGGGATGCGCGTTATTCGTCAAGTTGACGTGACCGCGACTTCACGGGAGTGATCTCCCAGAACGCCGTTCGAGTCAATGTAGCCTGCCGACAGTAGTCAAGGTTGGGCTAGCTAGGTTTCTCGCCGAAGGGGCTTTCCGGCAGACCAACGAAACCAATTCACCCTTGCTGACGATCGACCGCCTTGACTGCACCCAGGCTCGGGCAATTTCTTGCGCGTTCGGGCCCGATCACAGCGCAGACCCAGTCCCGGCACGCTATTGGTACTCGCATTCGAGCATGAG
>JBEKAQ010000288.1:0-2772 GCA_050015835.1 Bryobacteraceae bacterium
GCGGCTGGTAGCCGCATGTCCAGCAATTCCAGGGCCACGCTGCGGGTTCATTGCATAGTCCGGCTTTGACGGGGTTGTGTTCGATATAGCGGATGACGCGGTGCTCGTCATCCGAATTCCGGACCCAGCGATCGAAGTAGGTCTGTGACCGCCTGAAGAATTTCTAATAAAACAATTCCATCCTGAAATGTTTTGCTTCATACTTGAGGTATGGCGCGTGCGGCATTACGCATTGAGGTCACAACCAAAGACAAAAAGGAATTGCGCAGCCTGCTGAGCGGCGGGGTTCAGCAGGTGCGGGTTGTGCTGCGGGCGGTGGCGCTTTTGCAGCTTGCCGAAGGCGTGAGCGCTCCGAAGATTGCAGGCATGGTGCCGCTGACGGCGCAGGCGATCCGCAAGATCGGCCATCGTTACCACGAAGGCGGATTGGAACGGGCATGACGAACGGTCAGGAATTGCGCGTCCGCGGGTTTCTCAAGCCGATTTCCACCTTGCGCCGTCCGCTGGAATCTGTTGATCTGGAAACGCGTGAACCGGCAAAGGCGGCTTATGAACGGTCCGATGTCTGCGTGGTGCCAGCGGCGGGAGTAGCGGGCGAAGCCATGACGGCGATCGTGCTCAGCGGCGCGATGATCGAAAAGTTCGGTGGCGATTCAGTCGACGAAATGAAGCGCAATTTCAATGGTTATATGGAGCAGGTCCGAAATTTCTGATGTTGCATAAGGTGGTGCGATACCTCAACAACCCTATCCTCGAACGGCCCGCCGATCCGGTGACTGCATTCGATACGCCGGAGCTTCAGACGCTCATCGACGACATGTTCGAAACCATGTACGCGTCGCACGGCATTGGCCTGGCGGGTCCCCAGATCGAAGTGGGCAAGAGGATCACGGTGATCGATGTGGCGGGAGCTGACGAAGAAGAAGGGAAAGCGCCGGAAAAGATCGTGTTGATCAACCCCGCGGTGCTGGCGAAGGAAGGCAAACAGACGGGCGAAGAAGGATGTCTCAGTATTCCAGGATTCCGCGAGCCGGTGAGCCGTGCTAAGTTTGTCGCGGTGCGCGCGCAGGACGTGCGCGGCGAGTGGTTCGAGATTTCGGGAGAGGACTTGGTCGCGCGCGTCTTCCAGCACGAGATCGATCATTTGAACGGCATTCTGTTTATCAACCACCTGAGCGCTTTGAAACGCGATCTGATCAAGCGCAAAATCCGCAAGCTTCAAAAAGCGGGAGAGTGGGAGTAACAGATTGCGCTTAATATTTCTGGGCACGCCCGAGTTCGCCGTACCCGCGCTGGACCGGCTCGTCGCCGCCGGCCACGAAGTGGCTCTGGTCGTCACGCAGCCGGATCGTCCGAAAGGGCGGAAGCGGGAATTGACTCCGTCGCCGGTGAAGATCGCGGCGCTGCGGCATGGTCTGCGCGTCTATCAGCCCGAGCGTATTCGGCATGCCGAGGCGGTGGAGAAGCTGCGCGAACTCGCGCCCGAAGCCATGGTGGTGGTTGGGTATGGACAGATCATTCCGCAGAGCGCGATCGATATCGCGCCGCTCGGCATCGTCAATGCCCACGCCTCGCTGCTGCCGGAACTGCGGGGGGCTGCGCCGGTCCAGTGGTCGATTGCGCGCGGGTGCCGGAAGACGGGGGTCACCACAATGCGCATCGATGCGGGGCTCGACACGGGAGAGATGCTCTTGCGCTGGGAAACCTGCATCGGACCGGACGAGACGGCTCCGGAGCTTTCAAAGCGGATGGCGGAAGCGGGGGCGGATCTGCTGGTTCGCTCGCCGGTTTGGGCGCGGGGAGCATCCGGCCGGAGCCGCAGGACAATGCACGCGCCACCTGGGCGCCGGTTTTGAAGAAGGAGGACGGGCGCATCGACTGGACGCGTCCGGCACAACAGGTTCACGACCTGATTCGCGGTTTTCAACCCTGGCCAGGAGCGTATACATCGTTCCGGGGCCAATCGCTTCACCTTTGGCGCTCGCGTCTGGTTCCACGCCGCTGGAATCTGCCGCCCGGAGCGCTGGTACATGAGCAGGGCGTTTTCGCCATTGGCGGAGACGGCGCAGCTCTCGAATTACTCGAATTACAACTCGAAGGCCGTAAAAAAATGCAGGCGGAAATATTCGCCAACGGCCATCGTCTGACTAGCATAGATCGGCTTGGAGAATGAGACCTCTCGACTTACCGCTTGGATTTAAATACGCCACCACGTACGCTGGCATTCGCAAAGATCCGAAAGACGATCTTCGGGGCTGTACTGGTCAACTCCGGGAATGCCAACTGCGCCACGAAGACCGGAGACAAAGTCGCGATCAATTCGACGCGCGCTCTGGCCAAACTTCTGAAGCTGCAGCCGAATCAGGTTCTGCCCGCTTCCACCGGAGTGATTGGCGTCGAACTGGATGAGCAGCTGATTCTGTCTAAGTTACCCGAACTGGTGGAGAAACTCTCCGATACGGCGCTGCCCGATGTCGCGAGGGCCATTTGCACCACCGATCTGCAGCCCAAGGCGGCTTCGCGCGAAGTGACGCTGCGGCGCGGCATCGTGCGTATCGCGGGCGTCACCAAAGGGTCTGGGATGATCCATCCGCGCATGGCGACCACGCTCGGCTTCGTGATGACGGATGCGGTGATTCCGCAAACGCTGCTGCGGCGTATGCTGCTGCGCGCCACCGAGCTCAGCTACAACCGCATCTCGGTGGATGGCGACACTTCGACGAACGACACGATCATCGTCCTGGCGAACGGGGCATCGGCCGTGCGTCCGGA
>JBEKAQ010000289.1:0-3002 GCA_050015835.1 Bryobacteraceae bacterium
GCGAGGGCATCGGCGGATTCGCGTGGTTCTTCAAAGCGGACGGGAATAGCATTGTCGCGCCACGGGTCTTCGAGAATATGGCAGCGGTCGGTGGCGAGGGTGACGGCGATGCCGTGTCGGCGCGCTGCCTCGGCGAAGGAGCGCGTCTGATACCCGGTAGTGGCGGCAACGAGGAGAATGCGGGACATCGGTTAGCACGTGCTCCCCGCAGGGTCAAGGCTCGGAAACAAATTCTGAGCCGCGCGCGTGAGCAAGCGGTCTTTGAGAGATGAGGCTGCGCCGATTTCTGCCACTTGGTTCGGGTGTGGACGTGAAGGTCTATTATCGATGTTGGATAGAGACTGACAACAGGAGAGAACAAAGTATGCGAGGTGGAAGATCTCCTGCGGCTGCTAAGCGAGACTATGGGACTCTCCTTTCGGAGTTCCGGCCCAGAGCGATTGAGACGGAGGCGGAAAACGAGCGCGCATTAGCGGTAGTCGCGGAATTGATGCGCCGGCAGCGTTTATCGGTAGCCGAGAAGACGCTTCTGAAGCTGCTGGCGATTCTGATCGAGCACTTTGAACAGTCGCACTATTCGCTTGGGAATGGAGCGCCCGCGGAAACGCTGGCGGAGCTCATGCGCGCGCGCGATATGACTGCGAAGGATCTATGGCCCGTCTTCGGATCAAAGGGGATCACCTCGGAAGTGCCGGGTGGAAAACGAGGGATCAGCAAAGACAAGGCCAAACGGCTCGGCGAACTGTTCCATGTTTCGGCTGAGCTCTTCATATGAGTGGCGCCTTCGCGGGACTAGCAGTTAACGTGCTCAGCAGCGCGTGGATCGTGGGCAGACCAGCGAAATAAAGTTCGAATGTTCCTTGATTTTCCCCTTTTCTTCGCCTAAGATAAGTGCAAATGGCACTGACTCGCAGGCAGAAAGAAGTCCTGGATTTCATCGCGGCGTATCAGGTGGAGAACGGCTACAGCCCCAGTTACGAGGAGATCGCGCGCGGCCTCGACCTCGCGTCCATCGCCACCGTTCATAAACACATCTCGGCCCTGCAGACGAAAAATTATCTGCACCGCAATCACAATCAGAGCCGATCCGTCGAAGTGGCACCGCGCTATTTGCAGGAACAGCGGCGCAACCGCGTGGAAGCGTCGTTAACCGTTCCCGTGCTGGGATCGATCGCGGCGGGTCAACCGGTCGAGAGCTATACGGACAAGGCCAGCCTCAGCTTCTCCGATTTCCTCGGCCAGAAAGACACGTACGCCCTCAAAGTGCGCGGCAATTCGATGATTGAGGACCATATCTGCGAAGGCGATATGATCCTCGTCGAAAACACCGTGGAGGCGCGCGACGGCGACATCGTAGTGGCGCTGGTGGGTGAGAGCGAGACCACGCTGAAACGCTTATACCGCGAACCGGGAAACATCATCCGGCTGCAGCCGGCGAACGCAACGATGAGTCCGATCAGGGTTCCGGCTCAGGATGTACAGATTCAGGGTCGACTGCTGGCAGTCCTGCGAAAGTATTAGTGAATCGTTACGCGCTTGAGTTCGGTTTCGGCGCGGAGCCAGTCGTCCAGTGCGTCGCCGCCCTGATAACCACGCGATTCCCAGTATCCGTAAGCGATGCCGGCAATCGCTTCATGGGTAGGTTCCGGTTGTGCAACGGGCGATTCGACGATTGCCGCTGCCTTGCTGTGTTTTGATGCCGTGACACGGGGCGTTCGGGATTTAGCAGGCGCCGCGGGAGCCGCCGCTTTTTCAGGGGTGAGTTTTACTTGTTTGCCCACGCCCAGGCGCGGGTGGTAGAGGCCGATATTACGGGTATTGTTCATCCGGTGACCGTGGGCGTCATTCGCTCCGCCATCGCACAGGCGCAAAGCGAACACGCCGATGCTTTATTGATACGCCTCAGCACTCCCGGTGGTTTCATGGATGCGACGCGCGAGATCGTGGAAGAGATTTTTCATTCCCCGGTTCCCGTGATCCTGTGGACGGGCCCTTCGGGCGCGCGTGCGGCATCCGCGGGGTTCTTCCTGCTGGAAGCGGGGGATGTGGCGGCGATGGCGCCAGGCACCAATACGGGCGCGTCGCATCCCGTGGTGGAAGGCGGCGGCGAATTGGATCCGGTGATGAAGCAGAAGCTTGAGAACGATGCCGCGGCACTGATGCGCACCATCGCGAATCAGCGCGGACGGAATGTGCAGGCCGCCGAAAAAGCCGTTCGTGAGAGCGTATCGTATACCGAGCATGAGGCGCTGGATCTGCATCTGATCGATCTGATTGCGTCCGATCCGCAGGCGCTGCTCAAACAACTCGACGGGCACGAAATCACGCGGTTCGACGGGCGAAAGCAGACCCTGCACTTTTCGGACGCAACGATCGAAGCCTTTCAGCCTTCACTGCGCGATCGCATCCTGCTGGCGATCGCCGATCCCAATATCGCGCTGCTGTTGCTCGTTTTGGGTGCGCTCGGAATCTACGTCGAGTTTTCCTCGCCGGGTTTGGTGGCGCCCGGAGTGATCGGAGCGGTCTTTGTACTGCTCGGGCTCACGGCGCTGTCGGTGTTTCCGATCGACTGGCTGGGAGCGGGCCTGATGGTGCTCGCGCTGGTGTTTTTCATCGCCGAAGCCAAGTTCACGACGCACGGCATTCTCACCCTGGGAGGCGCACTGGCTATGGTGTTCGGCGCTTTGATGCTGATCAATACGACTGCGCCGGAGATGCGCATTCGGCTGAGCACGGCTCTCGGCATCACGATCCCGTTCGCGTTGATCACGAGTTTCCTTTTTTCGATTGCATGGCGCGCGCGGCAGAATAAAGTGACGACCGGTGTTGAAGGAATGTTGGGGCAATCCGCGATTGCCGTGGATGAATTGAATCCTTCCGGTATGGTTCTGGTCCGGGGCGAATATTGGAAGGCAGTGGCTTCGGGGCACGTGGCGGCAAGCGAACCGGTGCGCATTACCGGGATCGACGGATTGACCTTGCGGGTCGAGCCAACAGGTTCG
>JBEKAQ010000290.1:0-3130 GCA_050015835.1 Bryobacteraceae bacterium
CAGACGAAATGCCGTCCTTGTCCTGGACAAGGGTGACCAGCCATATTCGCCCGTGGTCAACCGGGTGCGGTTGCAGAATCAGACCGAAGCGCGGCTGCGCCAATGGTCGGTGGTGAGCAACCTGTACGGATTAAGCGGGCGGCGGATACTGGAGGCTCTGGCGGAAGGAGAAACCGATCCGGAGAAACTGGCCGACCTGGGCGATGACCGCCTCAAATGCGGGCGGGAAACGCTGGTCGATGCCCTCTCGGGGCGCAGCGAACCGATACACCGGGAGATCCTCAAACTATCGATGCAACGGCTGAAGTTGGCGGCTGGTGCATTGGAGAAACATGCCGACTCGGTGACCCGACTGGCGGAAGTGCCCGGGTTCGGAGTGGACTCGGCACAACAGGTGATCGCCGAGATTGGTGCCGACGCCAAAGCACAAACAGACGTAAGAGACGTTTGCGCGCGCCGCCCTGCCAAAGTACGCCGGTCACTTCTTTATAACGGACCCTGCGGCGCTTGCCACCATAGAAGATCTTCGTGGTTTGCCCGGGAATGTTTTCGTCGAGGCGCATCTGATCGGGAGTGAACTTGTCTTTGGAATAGAAGCGGCGATCTCCTTCGGGCGCGCGGAAGCACAGGCTGGCATCTTTGCGGGTGCGCGCAATCAGCACCACCCGATCCGGGATGCCGGACAGGACGGTTCGATTGCAGAAACTGCCGTCGCCCACGATGACGAGCACTTTCTTCTGTGCCCCGGCACGGTCGAAGGTTTGGCGCAGTTCCGCCATGGATAGAACGAAGCGGCGCGAAAGGTTGCGCTCCTTCACTTCCTGTTTATAGATTTTCCATGCTTCTTCGCCGGCCCGGCGGCTTGGTTTTTTCACCGGGGAGACTTCTTCAAAGCGGATCGGGATGCCGCGCGCTGACCAGGAGCCGGACCGGTGCAGCGGCAAAAGCACCGAGGCCTGCAAAAAGCGCAGAGCCCGGATCAGATTGACGTGAAAGGGAGGTGAGAGCGGATCCCGATGATACTGCGCTTGCGGAATCGAGCGGCCTGTCTTGTGCAGACGAGTATCGTCGACAGCCACGCCCACCAGACGTCCGGGACAGTATTGCAGGGCTTCGCGCACCATCGGTTCAAACAACGCATGCGGGTCCCATGGCGCGCGCGAGTGAAGAAAGTACTCGCCCGACCAGCTGTTCTGTTGGCGTCCGGTGGTCCAGATAATGCGCGACAGGGTCGAGCGGCCGAGGCAGAGCAAAGAGCCGAGTCCCTGACGGACGGCCCGCAGAAAGGTTCTTTGCTGCGCGAAGACGACTCTCCACGGGCGGACGATTTCGAGCCAGCATTCCAGCAGTGTTGGGGAGGGAGAGGGTGACTGCGGCGGCATGATATTTTCCTCCATATAGATGAAAATAAGAGAACGTAAAAAAAACGGCCCGCGTTTACTCCTCAGACCGCAGCAAAACGTGATTGAGTTCGCAAATGCTCTCCAGTTTGTCCTTCAGCTTGTGATAGTTCGCCAGCCATCGTTCCGCCCGCACCTTCTGGTCGGGCCGGAGGCTGATCTGCTTGTTGCGGCCACCGGGGTAGTTGACAGAAAGAATCCACGCCGAATGGCCGCCACCCTCGGCGCAGGTTCGGCAACCCTTCTTATGCCGGATGGTGCGCTCCAGCAAGGAACCACGCACAATCTCCGTGGGCGCGCCAATCATGTCAGCCAGTTTGTCGCGCTGGCGGACGGTGTCCCTCAAATTCATCTATATAGATGAAACGCTAGAACAGGCGTTCGGCTGGTGGCTTCAGGCCCTGTATGCGGAAGTAGATTACTGTCTGGCCGCGGTGATGGGCGTGATGTTCCAGTGCTTTCATCAGGATTACGCGGCGCGACATTGTCCATTTATGGAACTGGACTTCCTCATCGAGCGTCGCGGGATCGAGAGATTTCAGGCCGTTGAGAATGGCGTCGTAGCCTGCTAACACATACTCTCTCAGGGCGGTTTTCGTCTGCGGTCCGGTCGGGGCGTCGGGTGGCTGGTTGGCAGGGTTTAGCGCGGTGGAGAACCGATGATTCGTATTTCCGATGTGGATAAATTGCTCGGCGAAGGTGAAGACATCCGGTGACGGGCGGAAGTCGATTTTGTCTTCCGGCATGGCGTCGAGGAATTCGCCCGCGCCCATCTTCGCGCGCTCCCACTCTTGTGTCAGTACTGCGATCTGGTCGGTTGGCATTTTATGTTCCCTTTGGAGTTTAGTCGAATGCAAAGTGCAGGAGCTTCTTCAGATCTTCCCACGATTCGCGCTTGGCGTTCTGATTATACGGACGCAGCAGGTATGAGGGGTGATAGGTCACGATCAGCGGAATCTCATTCCACTTCAGCCATTTCCCTCGCAGCTTCGTAACGCCGTCTTTACCGCCCAGCAGGGCTTTGGCTGCGGTGGATCCGAGCGCGCAGATGGCGATCGGCTTGATCGCAGAGAGCTGGCGGAAGAGGAATTGCCCGCAGATTTCCATTTCATCGGCCTCGGGCGTGCGATTCTCCGGCGGACGGCATTTCACCACATTGCAAATGTAAATATCCGCTCGCTTCAGCGGAATGCCTTCCTTCGCTGCGGTGCCTTCGATCATTTGCGTTAGCAGTTGTCCAGCGCGGCCGACGAATGGAATCCCCTGGGCGTCTTCGTCAGCGCCCGGGCCTTCGCCCACGAATACAATCTTCGCTTGCGGATTGCCTACGCCGAATACGATCTTGTTTCGGGTGAGCGAGAGGCGGCAACGCTTGCAATCGCCGATGTCGCTGCAGATTCTTTCGAGGGTATCTCCCGATGGCGCGAGGCTGGGCAGTTCTATCGGCGTAGTGATCGGCATGAGGTCAATGGGTTCAGATGACGGCTGCGAAGTCCGGCGATAGATGTCTTTGATGCCGAGGTCCCGATAGAACTCCAGCTTCCAGCGGATTTCTTCGGGGCTCATGCAGTGATGACGGAGCGTCGCAGCTTCAGGATCTGATCGAGAATCCGGTCGGCGATTTCGCGTTTCGAGGCCCGCTCGATCGGGATGAATTCGCCGGTTCGCAGGGCAAGCACAACTTCGTTGGAATCGGATTCGAAGCCACTGTCAGAGTCTCCTACAAGGTT
>JBEKAQ010000291.1:0-2861 GCA_050015835.1 Bryobacteraceae bacterium
GTACTGATCGTTTACGACGATCTCACTCATCACGCGCGCGCTTACCGGGAGCTTTCGCTGCTGCTGCGCCGCCCGCCGGGACGTGAGGCGTTCCCTGGCGATATTTTCTATATTCACTCGCGCATGCTCGAAAGAGCGACACATCTGAGCAAGGAACGCGGGGGCGGTTCGCTGACGGCGCTGCCGATTATCGAAACCACGGCGCAGGATATCTCGGCTTACATCCCGACGAATCTGATCTCGATCACCGACGGCCAGATTTATCTTTCGCCGACTTTGTTCGAACTGGGAGTGCTGCCGGCGATCGATGTCGGCAAGTCGGTTTCGCGCGTCGGCGGAGCGGCGCAGCGGCCCGCTTATCGAGCGGTGGCGGGGCATCTGAAACTGGCTTATTCGCAATTCGAGGAACTGGAATCGTTCGCTAAGTTCGGCACGCGGCTCGATGACGCCACGCGTAAGACCATCGATCACGGGGAACGCATCCGGGCGTGCCTGAAGCAGGCGGAATCGAAACCCTGGTCGATGGTGGAACAGATTTGTGTGCTGCTGGCTCTGACGGCCGGGTTGTTCGATCCGGTGCCGCTCGAAAAGGTGAAAGATGCCGAAGGGGCGCTGCAGAAGGCCGCCGCGCAGATCCCGGGAGAAATCGCCGGGCGTTTCGCCACCGCCGATAACCTGAGCGATGCGGACCGCAAGGCGGTGCTCGATCTTGCCACGCGGACGCTGGCTCCATTCCTGCCGCCGAAGGCTGCGCCCCCTAAATGAGCGGGACGATTCAAAGTCTGCAGCACCGCATCGACGGCGCGGCCGATCTTGAAGGAGTGGTGCGCGCCATGAAGGCGCTGGCGGCTTCCAGCATCGGCCAGTATGAAAAAGCCGTCGCGTCGCTGAACGATTACTATCGCACGGTCGAGCTCGGTTTGTCGGTGTGTCTTCGCGAAGCTGGTTCGGCGAAGGACGCGGGCAGCGGCGGACCGATCGGCGCGGTGGTCTTCGGGTCCGACCAGGGGCTGGTGGGCCGTTTCAATGAGGTGGTGGTGGACCTCGCCACTGCGACTCTTAAGAGCCATCCCGGAAAAATCCGCAAGCTCTGGGCGGTTGGCGAGCGTGTGAACTCGCTGCTGACGGACGCGGGGATGGCGCCGGTCGATCAATTCGGCGTTCCGGCTTCAGTCGATGCCATCACGGCGCTGGTGGGCCGCCTTCTGGTCGCCATCGAGTCGGCGCGCGAGAAGGGCGAGGTGGTGAATGTTCACGTCTTTCATAACCATCCGAAACCCGGCGCGGTTTACGAACCCGTCCACGTTCGTTTGCTGCCGCTCGACAGCGTGTGGCAGGGCAGGGTGGCAAAAATTCCCTGGCCGGGCCGATCCGTAACGGGAAAACCAAGGCCGGAAGTGATCGGCGACGCCGCGGCGACTCTGAAGGGTTTCATCCGCGGGTACCTGTTCATGCTGCTGTTCCAGGCATGCGCGGAATCGCTGAACAGCGAGAATGCCAGCCGCCTGGCAGCCATGCAGCGCGCCGAAAAGAATATCAAGGACATTCTGGAAGATCTGACTCTCAAGTTCCATCGCGCGCGGCAGGAGTCGATCGACGAAGAACTGTTCGATGTGGTCTCGGGATTTGAAGCCCTTGCAAAGAGAAAGCGATGAAAATTAATACGAACGATTACCGGGTGCAGCCGGAGAAAAAAGTCAGGAGGACCACGTGGCGCAATTGAGCGCCCTGCAGCAGCTTCACTACGCATCGAACCGCTATGCCCTGCTGATTATTTTTCAGGGGATGGATGCGGGGGGAAAAGACGGCGCCATCCGGCACGTCATGTCCGGAATCAATCCGCAGGGCTGCCAGGTTTTCAGTTTCAAACAGCCCAGCGCCAACGAACTGGAACACGATTTTCTCTGGCGAACGACGTGCGTGCTTCCCGAGCGCGGGCGAATCGGCATATTCAACCGTTCCTATTACGAGGAAGTGCTGGTGGTCCGGGTGCATCCGGAGCTGCTTCGCGGCCAGGGCCTGCCGGAAGAATTACGCGATGAAAAGACCATCTGGGAGGAGCGGTATCGTTCCATCGTGGACCTGGAAGATCACCTGCACCGCAACGGAACGCAGACCGTCAAAGTGTTCTTACACCTTTCTCCGGAAGAGCAGCGGCGGCGATTTCTCGAACGCATCGACGACGCCGAGAAGAACTGGAAATTCAGCGCCGCGGACATTCACGAGAGGAAATTCTGGAAGCGCTATATGGCGGCTTATGAGGAATGCCTGACCGCAACCAGCACTCATCATGCGCCATGGTACGTGGTTCCAGCCGACGACAAGGACGACGCCAGATTGATCGTTTCGCAGATTGTCCTCGATTCGCTGGGTGAACTCAAAATGGCATATCCGGAAACCACCCCGAAACGCGAACGTGAACTACAGGCGATTCGCAAGCTGCTTGAGAAGAACTGATCGGCTCAGGCGACGAGAGCCGCATCGGAGGCTGGCGCTTCCAGAGTCTCGACAGGCTTTGCCGGCAGCCAGACCGCGATCTCATGGCTGCCGCCATCGTCGACCAATTGAATGGTGGACGCCGCCGCCTTTTCGCCCTCGCCCCGGCGCACGCTGATCTCGTAGACCGTGGAACCATAGCGGTACGCCATTTCGAAGCCCGGCCAATCGTCAGGCACGGCCGGATCGATCGTGAGCCGATCGCCGCGCAGTTTGAAGCCGAGCACTTCCTCCACCCAGATCCGATACATCCATCCGGCCGAGCCTGTGTACCAGGTCCATCCGCTTTGTCCCACTCTGCCGGGCGCGGCATAAACGTCGGCCGTCACCACATAGGGCTCGCCGCGATAGCGGGCCGCGGCCTC